>JAFXTC010000013.1 GCA_017525235.1 Bacteroidaceae bacterium
CTTCATCCGTCAACTTTCCGCAGAGTTTAGGAATGATAGTCAACAAAAAAAAGTTTTAACGTTTAACAGAGTCTACTAATTTCAGGGGTAAGCAATAAGGTAGTCAACCTAAATCAGGAAACTACAGTGAAATGTTAAAAAATGCCACGTGTCGCGTTTTCTGTTGTTAAAAGGAGAAGAAAAATCAACTTGGAAAATTTCTTGTTTAAGTTACTTTTTGACCGTAGTTAACTTAGAAAACGATTACAAGTTACACAAAAGAGTTTGGAAAATGACAATTTTATTCGTGCATTCATTCGTCGCTATGTAAAATAAAAAAGAGCCACCTTGTGACCCTTTTTTTTTAAAATGGAGTAGTGTCGATCAAGTCTTGCTCCCACGCGGAAACTTACCGGATAGCCAAAACATACGTTTTGACATTGCAAAGGTAAATGATTTTATTATAACTTCCAAATTATAGAGCGGCAAAATTAAAAACACACCATTTTTTCCGTAATTCCTTTGCTCCGTAATTCCATGATTCCAGATAATCGTGAACCCTTAATCCTGAACTATAATTGCTATTATCAGTGACCCGTCGGGTTAGGTGTTAGGTTAGGTGTTAGGTTAGGTGTTTTAGTAACACCTAACCCACAGCAACGCTGACAACCATCGATGTTCTGAAGCTACCGGGTTAGGAGGTTAGGTGTTTTTGTGAAATGTTAAAAATGCCACGTGTCGCGTTGGCCATTGCGACACGTCAACTTTGCCGATGCGACACGTCGCGTTGGCCGATGCCACGCGTGACGTTTTCTGTTGTTAAAAGGAGAAGAAAAATCAACCTGGAAAATTTCTTATTTAACTTACTTTTTGAACGTAATTAACTTAAAAAATAATCACAAATAAGCTTCAAAAAGTTTGGAGGCAGAATTGACTTTCGGTCGTACATATTACAGCGATTCGAAATACTTGTCAATGTCTTCGTGAGTTTTCAGGGAAACGCCTTTTCCCTCCTTATATTCCTTCCTGGCTTTTTCTATCTTAGCAGCCATAGCAGGGGTAATTGTCAGGTCGTCATCTTCAATAGGGATGATGGCATACATCTTCTTACTCCCCCTGTTGATGAACACATGCATTCATCTCCTTTTGAATATCAGGATACTGCGTATAGAACTCATCATTCTTTGCAATCTTTGCATTAGCCAAATTGGTATTAGCCATCTTTACGATTGATAGTTTCAGTTAATATTGGCATCAACTATCAATCGCCGACGCACAAAGAAAAAAGGAGGATTATTTCAACGAAAACCAAAACGAAAACGATAACGAAAACCAAAACCTATTAAAGGTTCAAAGGTTCAAAATTCAAGGGTTTAAGAAGGAAGATGTTAGATATAACATAAAAAGCCTTTCAACGGGGAGGCTGAAAGGCTGATATCTTATGAGGCTCTGCTTCAATTTCACTTACATCTTTGTTTGTCAGTCGGTTAATAAACTCTATTCGTAGTCAGAGACCAACATCTGACCAACTTTGTTTAAGCACAGAAAAAGTCTGTTGCTTTCTCATTATAATTACTTTTGCTTTGTTTTTCTCATATTTTTGTTTTCTTTTAATTAGTACTTCTGTTTTTCAATCATCTTGTATGCAGTATCTCTAAATAGAACTATAGGAAACGCATACATATTTCGTGAATGATTATGGGTCTTGAAGGGTGTTAATTAGAGGTTTTGCATTTATGCAGAACTCATATAATCTCTAAACCCAGTTTCTCAACAAGAGATTTAATCGTAGGGTTCTCCTGTAAAATATCTTCCTTCATTTGGATTGTTTGAACAGGGATTGTATTTACCAACTGCTGAAATTCATTTGGCAAACATTCTGTAATGGTCTGAAGAAATAAATACCACAACTCCTTTTCTTCTTCAGATGAATAGGCATTCCCCAAATATTGCAGTTCCTCACTTCCCAAGAACTTTATTCTAACCATATTGTCCCATTCTTCAAAAGCAATCAGTTCATCAACCAATCCGAGTTCTCCCATGCACCAGAGGATGCCAGTTACAAAATCGAAATGCTTGGTGGAAACATTTCTTTCTTCTATCTGACGTTCAAAATTATATGACCTGTTGAACAGATATTTGGGTGGGGCGTCATGTGTATTGATAATATTGATAAATACTGCCATCTGATTAAATAATGTGTGTGTGGCTTCCCCTTCTTCTATTTTACTTTTTGATTTCGCTAAGATGTAGAGATATTCCACTTCGGGGCTACCATAAAATACAGGTGCTTCTTTTAGCCTCTTCTTATCTATCTGAAATTTCGGGTGATGTATCAACTTAATACAAAGATTAGTGTAGTTGTCACATGTATCTAATGCAGAGAGGTTATCGTACACATATGCCATAGGGAAATGCTTGGTAATCACAGCACCACATTCCTTTTCGTGATATTGCTCCCACAAGGCTTTCACATCGTCAAAGAAATAGTTGTCCCAGTTTTTTCTCAATTGATTGAGCCCCCAAACCCTATCTTGCTTTGAGGCATTGAGCAAGGCTTTGAGTATTTTACGCTGCATTTGAAAAGATTGCGTATTAAATCTATTGCGTAGTTTTACCCTTGCTTCTGCAACCTTGCCACTCTGTTTGTCAGTAAAGGCTTTCAAAAGGGCAGGAATGCTTTCATTCCTATGTGGCTGTATCTTTCCTAATACTTTAATTGCCTCCTCATAAAGTCCCTTGCCTACACTCCATTGGGAAGAACCACGCTTCAACTTCTTTTGCAGTATAAGCAATTCTTCCTTATTAAGGGTATGCACCAAAGCCTTCAAGACAGACCTTTCTACAAGACATTTCTCGTATTTTGGCAATTGGTAGTGCGAAAGGATATAGTCTAATGCCTTCATGTTTAAGTGTGTCTAAAATGGTTAATAAAAAACCATCAATCCTTCTTCATAATAGTCTGATGGATTTTGATAATCTTGAAGATTGTTTTCTTTAACTAAATTTGAATTTTCCCACCATCCGAACTGAAATGTTTTTGTTTTATTATATACTAACATTTGACCTGTCATCTCTGTATCATCGAACTCTCCAACAATTACTCGTCCATCTTTTAGGAACTTAAAACCTACAGATGGTAGTATATTCTCTCTGCCAGAAATACGATTCAAATGTTTTGAATTTGGAAAACCAAACCGAATAAAGCCCAAATCTTCCGTACTGACTTGAATTAAATGGGCTTCTTTTGCTAATCTTAACCGTTGAGTAATGATTGCACGGCACCACAGTACATTTTTTGATTCATCTTGGATAAGTTTATTATTCTCCCACCACCCAAATTGAAATCGGTTGTTATAGAACTTTATTGCCCAACCATACAATCTGCCATCATCAAATGAACCAATAGTAAATCCTGTTTGCTCATTCAAATAACCTATACCATTAGGTAAATTATCAAAATATCCCCAATGAAAATGTCCATTTGGAAAAACATATTTACCCAGCCCCAATGGCCTACCATAATCAAATGAGCCTTTGTAACTTGAACCATCAGGATAGTATGCTTGTCCTTGTCCCTTTAATTCAATAAAAGGACCATTCTGACTACATTGGCCAGAATATTTTCCTCCATTTGGTAAATTGTAATTTTCAATGTAATTTAATGCTTGTTCCATTTTTCTTTGTTTTGCTACACACAAAAAGAAAAGGTGCAAACAATCCTGTATCTGCACATTCGGAGGTATCGCCAAACACCTTTGCCACACAAATAAGGAAAGCCTGCACCCGTAGGCACAAGCATTTCACTAACTTGCTATTGTGGCTCATTCATCTAATTGGCGATTTTCCGAATGTCACATGCAAGAAGTAAAACACTTCTTCTGATGATATGTCTTGTTAAACTATTACGTCATTTTACACATTTTTGAAATTCATGCTGCAAAGATACTCAATTTCTGCGACAATCATTCCATCTTGCTTCAAATTCAGTAGGTTTAACGCAAACTTTTCATCAAAAGACAGACTTTCCATTTAATTTGTTGGTCATGAAGGGGTTAATAATGGTGTTATACTATAGGCAAAGGTACTTCTTCAAGTAAACCACTTTCCACTATTCTCTTGCAAAGTTCGTGGGAGGATTTGTTCCTAAGGTCATAACTATAGGTGTTACTTGCTACCATTCTAATAATGACAACAATTGTTCTCATCAAGGTCTGCTGTATAGTGCGGTGATAACACTTTGTACTTTCTGCAAACCTTTTGCAATCCCATCCATAATCATTTAGGGCTGTTGCCAATTCTTGTGCTATCTTGTATTCTTTACTTTTCTGTAATTCCATATTTTTACGTTGAATGATTGGGTGGAAAAACTTATTTTCACATTGTATGTGCCATCAACACGCAAGTCTTTCTTTAATACTTCTGCTTTGATTGTTAGCATGTTAGTTCTTGTTTCTTTTGACCAACAATAGACCAACAAATCAAGGATAAGGTGATATTTAGTGACCCCACGAAAACAAAAAAGCACCTACAAAAACTTTGTAAGTGCTTGATTTTCAATGTGGACCAGGTAGGGCTTGAACCTACGACCTCCAGATTAGGACTCTACGGTCCGTTCAATTAACAAATTTCACGATACAATCAATACAGATTGGGGTTTCCGTCACCACATCGATAAACACGTTGGCGGGATGCATATCTTCGAGGGCCAAATGATCAGAGATATAGTTTACACCTTGACCATTCCAGTTATCATGAAATCCTTTTGCTTCTACCATTTTGTCTATCTCCTCCTTAGTTGCCAATCGTAAACAGTTTACATAGGGTTGGGTAAGCACAATACGTAAGAGCCCATCACAATCGCGAGTAAAACCAATAACCTTCATCGCTGTTTCAGGGAACAGATAATTATGGAGGACGATAGCATCAAGAGCTTTCTGGGTTGTGGAGTAAATTGATGCGCGCTCTTTCACAACGGATGTGGCACCATCTTTATAATAAACCATTGCTTCGGCTCCTTGGGCAATCATTGGGCCAAAACCTTCTGTAATAACGCTGTCAGAAGATTCTACCCATAACCGAGCCGCCTTTGCCCATTCTTCAATGAGTCTTTCCTGATGCTCGTCTATTTCCCAATTTGCTGGGCTTCTTTGGCGGCCTTCAGCATTGCAACTTGCTGTAATGCTTCCTGTAGCGTAGCATGCGATGATGGACGCCCCAATGAGAGGCGAACCTCCTTTGCAGAGTCCAGCATGCTCTTGTTGATTAAATCTAGGAAAGTCTGTGAATCCATTTTCTATATCGCTTATATATTCGTCTATGAGTTGTAGTGTTGAATCTTTGAAACCATCTGCATCTATTGCTTCATATATATCATTGATACTTCTCATTCTGTCCTCATTCTCGATTTCCTTTGCAAAAATACGATTAAGTGAACACAATACAAAATAAATCAGCATTTATTTTATTGTTGAGCGCGAATATTTTAGAGATGTAAGTCTCAAAACTAACGATTATTCCAATACGCACAAAGAAAAAAGGAGTTTTTTCTTACGAAAAAGAAAACCAAAATCGGTTAGCGGTTAGCGAATTATAACGAAAACGATAACCAAAACGAAAAAGACTTTAGGCGTTAGTCTTTAAGAAAACAAAAAAGGGGACGTGCCCCTTTTTTTATACCTATAGAATGAATGTTCGCTCATTAGAAGCCTGGGCCTCCGAAGCCACCACCAGGACCGCCGAAGCCGCCTCCGAAGCCGCCACGACCGCCTCCAAAGCCACCCTGACCGCGCTGACCGTCACCTTGACCACGCTGGCCATTACCCTGTCCGCGTTGACCATTGCGCTGAGGTGTCAAGACTTTGAGTACCTGCTGGGGAGTCAGGACCTTGGCAAACTCTGCCTGATACTTCTTCTGGATTTCCAAACGCTTCTGCATGGTAGCAATCTGCTCTTCCTGGCGTGTGAACTGCTCCTGAATCTTGGCATTTGCCTCTTCGTCGGTAAGTTCTTTCTTCTCATCAGCCTCGTTAGGACGCTGACGCATACCACCCTGATTGGTCTGGAACATCTCGTTCTGATATGCCTTATAAGTAGTCATGAACGACTCCTTGGCATCACCCTTAAGATCAAAATCCTTAGCTGTACGTTCAGCAACACGCTGAATCATCTCTGCACGCTGCTGTGCGCGCTCTTCTTCGCTACGCTGTCCCTGCTGTGCACAAACATTTCCCACAAAAAGGAAAGTGATAGCGGAAACGATAAATAACTTTTTCATCTTGTTTAATGTTTAAAACCTGTTATGTTTTTTGTCTCACTACTCCTTTGACTGCCCAAGCAGAAAAAGGTTTAACGGACGGTAATATGAAAACAAGATTGCTTGCGTTCATGCTTGACATAGCACAGGCCTTGCTCACGCAAATCGCGCAGCACTTCGGCCAAAACGGGCTTCAGTATAGCATCAGAAACATAAACGCAGGGAGAACCATCGGAAGGACGGACAGCATCGTAGAATACATATTTAATATCGAAGGTGGTACCAAACCTGTGACAGCTCTGTTCGCTGGCGTTTCCGTTAACCTTGCGGAGGCGTGCCACATCATCCTCGGTACGCAGAACGCTGGATACGATGATGCGATGCATAGGTATGTTCTTTACGTACAGACTGTCAATAAAATTCCTCCCAATCTTTTGCAGCAAATCAGCAGCACGAGGTACCAGATAAGGAATGCTCTGCCTCATGGTCTTATCGATACAATAATAGGGATTTGCACCCACATACACTAAGTCTTGCTTGCGTCGCTCCGCAGCCTGCCTGTTCTGGACGGGCTTTACGCCCCAACGTCGGGCTGCAACAATCTGCACATCCTGTACATCGGGGAAACTCTCGTCATAGGAATAAACACCAAGAACACGATGATGCGGTCTGCGCACCAAAGGAGCAGGTTTCTCTGCCACAACCTCCGTGACACTATCAGCCGGACACGCTTCGGCAGAAGAATTAACAACACTGGGACAAAAAAACCTCACCGTAGCAAGAACTGCCACAGTACCGCCACAAAGGCCATAAAATATCTTTTTCTTAAGTCTTCTCATATTTTTCGCGAACAAAAATACACAAAAAAGCGGAAATGTCAAAATAGATATGTAATTTTGCAGCAAATTATAAAATAGATGATAGAAAAACATATTGTAATAGAGGATATAGACCCAGTAATTCTATATGGTGTTGGTAACTCCAACTTGCAAATGGTAAAGGCTCTTTACCCCAAACTGCGCATCGTGGCAAGAGGAAATGTGGTTCATGTTATGGGCGATGAACTGGAGATGTGCGCCTTTGAGGAAAATCTGGAGAAACTACAGAAACATATCCTAAAATACAACAGTCTGACGGAAGAGGAAATCCTGCAGATTCTGAAAGGTGAGAAGACAAACAAGGAGGGCGTTGAAGGCGTTATAGTTTACAGCGTAACAGGCAAGCCCATCACTGCCAGAAGCATTAATCAGCAGGAACTGGTAAAAGCCTATCAGGAGAACGACATGATTTTTGCTGTTGGACCTGCAGGTTCCGGTAAGACATACACTAGCATAGCATTGGCCGTAAGAGCGCTGAAGAACAAGGAGGTAAGAAAGATTATCCTTTCACGCCCCGCCGTGGAGGCCGGAGAAAAACTGGGCTTCCTGCCTGGCGACATGAAGGAGAAGATTGACCCCTATCTGCAACCGCTCTACGATGCGCTGGAAGATATGATTCCCACACAGAAGCTACGCGAGATGATGGACCAGAACATTATTCAGATTGCTCCCCTAGCCTTTATGCGAGGCAGAACACTGAGCGATGCCGTTGTGGTTCTGGATGAAGCGCAGAACACCACTAATGCGCAGATAAAGATGTTCCTGACCCGTATGGGTACAAATACCAAGATGATTATTACGGGCGATATGACGCAGATTGACCTCCCCCATGGTGTCAGAAGCGGTCTGCGCGAAGCCAGTAAGATTCTGAAAGGTATAAAAGGCATCAGCTTCATAGAGATGAACGAGAAGGACATCGTCAGACACAAGCTGGTGACTCGCATCGTTAATGCCTACAACAAATATGAGGCAGAGATAGAGCGAGGAAAACAATACATAGAGGAAAATAACAAACAAAATAAACAATAAGAAATATGAAAGCTTTAACAAGAACCGACTTCAACCTACCCGGACAGGTAAGTGTATATCATGGTAAAGTACGTGATGTTTATAACATCAACGACGACCTGATGGTGATGGTGGCAACAGACCGCATCTCTGCCTTCGATGTGATTCTCCCCAAGGGAATCCCCTTCAAAGGACAGGTGCTGAACCAGATTGCCGCCAGTTTCTTGGATGCCACAGCAGATATTGTTCCCAACTGGAAACTTGCCACTCCCGACCCTATGGTTACCGTTGGTCTGAAAGCCGAAGGCTTCCGCGTGGAGATGATTATACGAGGCTATCTGACAGGCAGCGCTTGGCGCGAATATAAGAATGGATGTCGTGAACTCTGCGGTGTGAAACTGCCCGAAGGAATGCGTGAAAACGAGAAGTTCCCCGAACCTATCATCACCCCAACCACAAAGGCTGAGGAAGGACACGACGAGAACATCTCGGCAGAGGAAATCATTAAGCAGGGGCTTGTTAGCAAGGAGGATTGGGAGACAATGGTGAAGTACACTCGTGCCCTGTTTAAGCGTGGTAGCGAGATTGCTGCCAGCAAAGGTCTTATTCTGGTTGATACCAAGTATGAGTTTGGCAAGCGTGACGGTAAGGTTATCCTGATTGACGAGATTCATACACCCGACAGCAGTCGTTACTTCTATGCCGACGGTTACGAGGAGAAGTTTGCCAAGGGTGAACCTCAGAAGCAGTTGAGCAAGGAGTTTGTCCGCCAATGGCTGATTGAACACAACTTTATGAACCAGCCCGGACAGGTAATGCCTGAGATAACAGACGAATATGCCCAGAGCGTTGCCGATCGTTACATTGAGCTTTACGAGCACATCGTAGGCGAGAAGTTCACACCCGCTGACAGCGAAGGTGACATTGCTGCACGTATTGAGAAGAACGTGACCGAATGGCTTACCAGCAGGAAATAATCACCCCTTATAATAAGGAAGAAAGAAAAGGCGCACAGGTGGAGAAGATGTTCGATAACATCGCCCCCACCTATGATCGCCTGAACCATACACTCTCGTTGGGAATCGACCGTCTGTGGCGCAACAAAGCTATCGATTCGCTGAAGCCATTCTCTCCACAAAACATTCTGGACATAGCAACAGGCACAGGCGACTTTGCCATACTGGCAGCAAAACGACTGAAACCCAAGCATATCATAGGTGCTGACATCAGTCTGGAGATGATGGAGATTGCCACACATAAAGTCAACCAGCAACAATTAGAGCGCACAATATCCTTTCAACGTGAGGACTGCATGAAGCTGACATTTGCCGACGACACCTTTGATGCCGTGACTGTTGCATACGGAGCACGTAACTTCGAAAGTCTGGACAAGGGGCTGAAGGAAATTCTGCGTGTATTGCGTCCTGGAGGCCACCTGCTGATGCTGGAATTGGCCTCACCAAAATCGTCGCCCATGAAGCAACTGTTCTGGATTTACTCGCACGTGGTAATTCCCTTTGTAGGATGGCTTTTCAGTCGTGACGTAAAGGCTTATCATTACCTAACTGATTCAGTGAATGCTTTTCCTCAAGGCGAAATGATGGAAAACATCCTGAGAAGAAACGGCTATCAGCAAATCATTTGGAAACGCTTCACTTATGGTATCTGCACAATGTATCTGGCAAAGAAAAAGTGAAGAGTGAAAAGTGAAAAGTGAAGAGTGAAAAATGAAGAATGAAAATTACCATATCAATAACCGATAACCGATAACCAAATAATGGATAAATACGGAATTATAGGTAACCCTTTGGGGCACAGTTTCAGCAAGGGGTTCTTTACAGAAAAGTTTGCCCGAGAAGGCATAGATGCCCAGTATCTTAACTTTCAGATTCCTGAAATCAAGAACCTTTTGGATGTCTTGAAAGAAAACCCGGAACTGAGGGGACTGAATGTTACGTTGCCCTACAAAACCGAAGTTATTCCTTTCTTGGACGAATTAAGTGATGAGGCCCGTGAAATAGGTGCCGTCAATGTCATTCAGGTACGAAACGGACATCTAAAGGGATTCAATAGTGATATCATTGGCTTTACTCGGAGCATCCAACCCTTGTTGAAAGCTCATCACCGCAAAGCACTGATATTAGGAACCGGAGGTGCCAGCAGAGCCATACGCGTGGGCCTTACAGGTTTGGGGCTGGAGTGGAAATACGTCAGCCGAACTCCACGCGAAGGAATGTTTACCTATAATGACCTTAAGGAAGAAACCCTAAAGGAATTTGAGGTAATTGTGAACTGCAGTCCTGTTGGCATGTATCCCAAAATAGATGAATGTCCGGCTATACCTTATAATTATCTTACACCAGACAACCTGCTTTATGATCTGGTTTATAACCCCGAAGATACACTTTTCATGAAAAAAGGAGCACTCCAAGGCGCTGTTGTCAAGAACGGCTTGGAGATGCTACATATACAGGCTATTGCCAGTTGGGAATTCTGGAACGAATAGTTCTCCTTTTCTCAAAAGTTAAGTTTCAGTTCAAACCCACATTGGAAGGGCTTGTTTCGTTGCGAGTACCCTCTGTTCATGCTTTGAAAATAGAATGTACGGCAACGACTGTTATATATGTTAGCAGCCCATACTCCCAATTCCAAGTGCTTGCGATAAAACGAAATCTTGGCATCAAGAGCCGTATAGAAAGGCTCGCTGACCTGATTATCCTCCGTCCAATAGATTTTTCCCAATCCATGCCAGTTTGAACTGATAACCATACGGTCCAGAAGCTGGCGATTGAAGATCTTGGGCAAAGGAATAGCATATTTAGCGCCCAAATCGACAGAATGCTGAGGTGTAAAGGGAACATAGTTGCCTTCGTAAGACACATCTGAAGAAAGTTGATACTCTGTAAATGTGGCATGCGTATAGCCATAGCTTGCATGTGCCTGCAATCGGTCGGTAATTTGAGAACGGAGAGCTAATTCCCCGCCATAAGTTCTGCTACGACCAGCATTAACTGTGATTCTACCCAAACCGGAAGGAGCCATCTGAGCAATCTGCTGGTCTGACACATTTGTCATGAAAACAGAAGCATCAAGGAACAGTCTGTTTTCAAACAGATTAAGGTGCGTACCCACCTCATAATTCCATGCATATTCTGGTCGGTACAGACACAAGGCAGAGACATCGACAGCAGGTTGTTCTGCCATAGAATTCAGGATATCCGTAACTTTTGCCTTGGTCTGGGCAGGAACAGATGGCTGTGCCTCCAAGACAGGAATGGTAACATTAGCCACATCACGCATGATATCAGAACGCATCATTGACTGAAGAACCTCACTAAACATCTGGAAGTTATAACCTCCGCTTCTGTAACCACGTGAAATGGTTCCATACACATTACCCTTAGGGAATGAGTACTGCAAGGAGAAACGTGGCATCAGTTGCCACCAGTCATGGGACAGACTTCCTTGCAACCGGTTTGACACATCAAAATCCGTTGCAGGCACCATAGCTACATCGCGCGACATAGTTGGCATAGTAAGATGACCGCTCAGGCTATACTGGTGCGAAAAATCGTACCATGTATCATAAGAAAGCCCCGCATGTTCATATTCCAGGCGTAGCCCCATTGTCAGATCTAACCCCTTTACGTTAAAGAGGTCACAAAGTGTACTCTGATGATACAGGGCTGCGCTATTGGTTGGTGTATCATAAAAACCATCGAATCTTAGTTCAGGGCTCGTAATCTGATCGGAGAAAGCAAAATCCATTGTCATAGGACCGCTGACAACCTGAGGCATGTGAGCATTGGCATTGGTGTTCATCAAATCTGTTATCCACGAGACACCATCCTTTCCAAAACCGACAGGAGCTATAGCATGTGACCATTGATAGAAAAGGCTTACACCTGTGCTCCATTCCCAATGACGCCATGCACCGGGTCTGTTCTTAAGCGCAATCTCCTCGCTAAGTGTACGGCTACGTTGCTTTTGCTGAAGCGTATAAATGCTCAGGTGCGAGAAATCCTGGTCCATCTTCATGTCATCATTTAGCAACTGGAATGCAAGAACATTGCTAAGTGTAACCTTAGGCCAATTATGCTCTGCCTTTAATCCTATATTAAGCAAATGACGAAGGTAAGTGTTCTCGTCGTTGCTGGTAATACGTCCGATATCAGAAGTTAATTGGTCCTTAAAATAATCGTTGTCGGAAACACTCTCCAAATAATAAGGAAATGCATCCTGTGAACACAATTCGTAATTTGCATGAAAATCAATATTAACCACGTCGCTGGGGCGATATAGCAACCTTGTGTGAGCCCTCAAAGAACGATCGGCATCGGCTCTCATTCCAGAAATGTCGTTTTTGAAATACTGACCGTCAGAACGGTAGCCGACACCCACCGTAAATCCCAACTTCTCAGAAAAGCGCTGATAGTGGGAAACACTGGTATAATGGCTATAATGATTACCCATAGAGCGTTCTATAACCGTTCCCTGATAATCAATAGGATTCTTTGTCGTAATACGGATAAGCCCGCCCATAGAATTCCTGCCGAACAACGTATTCTGTGGACCACGCAAGACCTCGATACGTTCTATTTCATTGATTTTTGAACTGAAAGAGCTTTTCTCAAGCCAAGGAATATCGTCGACATACAAGCCAACAGCCGGTGTATTTGTCCTGCTTCCAATACCTCTCATATAAATAGCTGTAGTTTGTGCACTTCCATAAGCAGGAATAAAAAGTCCCGGCACAACATTTGTCAAATCACTGATGTCATGAATATTCCGTTCACTAATATTGTTGGCGTTAAGGCTCAAACTCGATAGACTTTGTTCACGCAAAGGTCTGCTCTCCTTTGCCGCCATTACAACGACCTCACGCAACTGGGTTGTATCCTTAATACCTTGAGCATTCATGCCAAGAACCACGAAAAAGACAAATATAAAATTGGCTATTCTCATTGTTATTCTGAATTGTTTTGCGGCTGCAAAGGTAGAAAGACTTTACAAATTATACAATCCTCATTTATGATGAATTTGTATTTTACATAAAATAACATACCGTCATTTCCCATGCACAGACATACTAAAAAACAATAATTATTGGATGTACAGCCCAAGGTAATTTGCGTATATAAGATAATTGTATTATCTTTGCACGGCAATAACAAACTCAAATATAATGAGCAATCAACGATACATGATGCGCGGCGTCAGTGCTGCCAAAGAAGATGTTCACAATGCTATCAAGAATATAGACAAAGGAATATTCCCGCAAGCATTCTGCAAAATAATACCTGACATATTAGGCGGAGACCCCGAATATTGCAACATTATGCATGCCGACGGGGCGGGAACTAAATCCAGTCTGGCATATATGTACTGGAAAGAAACGGGCGACTTGAGTGTATGGAAAGGTATTGCCCAGGATGCGCTTATCATGAATACAGACGACCTACTGTGCGTAGGCGCTGTTGATAATATCTTGGTAAGCAGCACCATCGGACGTAACAAAATGCTGATTCCCGGAGAGGTTATCTCTGCCATCATAAACGGCACAGATGAACTGCTGCAGCAAATGCGCGACATGGGAATAGGTATATATGCCACTGGCGGTGAAACTGCCGACGTGGGCGATCTGGTTCGCACCATCATTGTTGACAGCACTGTTACATGTCGCATGAAACGAAACGATGTGATTGACAATGCCAATATTCGCCCCGGAGATGTGATTGTAGGTCTCTCGTCTTGCGGACAGGCCACCTACGAGAAGGAATACAATGGCGGTATGGGCAGCAACGGACTGACCAGTGCCCGCCATGATGTATTCAGCAAATATCTAGCTGAAAAATATCCCGAGAGTTATGATAAGGCTGTACCCGAGGAACTTGTCTACAGTGGTTCTTACAAACTGACAGACGATGTAGAAGGTTCGCCCATCAATGCTGGCAAACTTGTCCTCTCCCCCACCCGCACCTACGCTCCTGTAGTAAAGAAACTGCTTGATGAGCTTCGTCCAAAGATTCACGGCATGGTACATTGCACAGGTGGTGCACAGACGAAGGTGCTGCACTTTGTAGGTGATAACTGCCGTGTTATCAAGGACAACATGTTCCCCGTACCTCCTCTGTTCAAAGCCATCATCAAGGAGAGTGGCACAGACTATGCCGAGGCATACAAAGTATTCAACATGGGACACCGTCTGGAGGTCTATCTGGCTCCCGAAGATGCTGAGAAGGTAATAGAGATAAGCAAGAGTTTCAATATTGATGCTCAGGTAATTGGTCACATAGAGGAAGGAAAGAAGAGTCTGCTCATCAAGAGCGAATTCGGCGAATTTGAATATTAGACATGGCTGAAAGCAACAACCTATTAGATAAACTGGAAGGACTTGTTTCCCGATACGAGGAAGTGAGCACCCTAATCACGGACCCTGCGGTCATTGCCGACCAGAAGCGTTACGTGAAACTGACCAAGGAATACAAGGACCTTGGCAAGATTGTGGCTGCCCGAAAAGAATACGTTGGCTGTCTGCAAAACATTGAGGATGCCAAGGAGATGCTTGCCATTGAGGAAGATGCAGACACAAAAGAGATGCTGCGCGAGGAAATGGCCGAAAGCGAAAAGCGGATTCCTGCTTTGGAGGAAGAAATAAAACTGCTGCTTATCCCTGCTGACCCCGAAGATGACAAGAATGTCATTATGGAAATTCGTGGCGGTACAGGTGGCGACGAAGCAGCCCTCTTTGCCGGAGATCTTTTCCGTATGTACAGCAAATACATAGAACTGAAAGGATGGAAAATGGCAGTCAGCAGCTTTTCAGAGGGTGCCGTCGGAGGATTCAAGGAAATCATCTTCAGCGTAACTGGCGAGGGTGTTTACGGCATTCTGAAATATGAGTCTGGCGTTCACCGCGTACAGCGCGTTCCTGCCACAGAGACACAAGGACGTGTTCACACCAGTGCAGCTACTGTTGCTGTATTACCCGAAGCTGAGGAGTTTGATGTGGAAATCAACGAAGGAGCCATCAAATGGGATACATTCCGAAGCAGTGGAGCCGGAGGCCAGAATGTAAATAAGGTGGAATCAGGTGTGCGTGCACGTTATATGTGGCGCAACCCCTTCACTAACGAAGATGAAGAGATTCTTGTTGAGTGCACAGAAACCCGCGACCAGCCCAAGAACAAAGAACGTGCCCTCGCGCGCCTGCGCACATTTATATATGATAAGGAACACCAAAAGTATTTGGATGATATTGCATCCAGAAGAAAGACTATGGTTTCTACAGGTGACAGATCTGCCAAGATACGTACCTACAATTATCCTCAAGGGCGTATTACGGATCACCGTATCGGTTATACCATATATAATCTGAATGCCTTTATGGACGGACAGATACAAGACTGCATTGACCACCTGATTGTGGCAGAAAATGCTGAACGGATGAAAGAAGCAGCACTGTAAACAATGGATAATTGACAATTGACAATTGATAATTATGACAAGACAAGAACTATATGAGAATATAAAAAGAAAGCAGAGTTTCCTCTGTGTGGGCTTGGATACCGATCTGAAGAAGATTCCCGAGCACCTCCTAAAGGAGGAAGACCCCATATTTGCTTTCAACAAGGCTATTATAGATGCTACAGCTCCCTACTGTGTAGCATACAAGCCTAATCTGGCTTTCTATGAAGCCTTTGGTGTAAAAGGCATCATGGCTTTTGAGAAGACAGTGAAGTACCTGAAGCAAAACTATCCCGACCAGTTCGTCATAGCAGATGCCAAGCGTGGTGACATCGGCAACACCAGTCAGATGTATGCCCGTACCTTCTTTGGTGAATATGATGTTGATGCCCTGACAGTTGCTCCTTACATGGGAGAAGACAGCGTTACACCTTTCTTGAATGGATATGAAGGAAAGTGGGTTATACTGTTGGCATTAACCAGCAACAAGGGGTCATTCGATTTTCAACTCATGGAAGACAAAAACGGTGAGCGACTATTTGAGAAAGTCATACGTAAGAGTCAGGAATGGGGAAATGACGAAAATATGATGTATGTGGTTGGTGCCACACGCGGCGAGATGTTCAAAGACATCCGCAAAGTGGCACCAAAAGCATTCTTGCTTGTTCCCGGCATAGGTGCACAAGGCGGCAGTCTTGAAGAAGTATGCAAATATGGAATGATTGAGGATTGCGGTCTGTTGGTAAATAGCAGTAGAGCTATTATCTATGCAGACAACACTGAAAACTTTGCCGCCGTAGCTGCTGAAAAGGCAAAAGAGGTTCAAATGCAAATGGCGGTATTAGTTTAAGTTTAGCGATTAGGGATTAGAGATTAGAGATTATATAAATAAATATAGAGGTGGAATTCAGTGCAGAAATGATAGCTGGCCTTATAGACGGAACCATTGTAGGTGACCCAAAGGCAACAGTCAATAACTTCGCAAAAATCGAGGAAGGAAAACCTGGATGCATCAGTTTCCTTGCAAACGACAAATACGAGCATTACATCTATGAGACAGAAAGTAGTATCGTACTTGTCAACAACAATTTTGAGCCCAGGAAAGAGATAAAGGCGACACTGATTAAAGTTGCCAACGCCAGAGATGCTGTTGCAAAGTTACTTCAGATATATGAAAGCATGAAGCCTAAACGCAAAGGCATCAGCGAACTGGCATTCATTGACCCAACCGCAAAAATTGGGAAAGATTGCTACATCGGCCCCTTTGTTGCCATTGCCGAAGGTGTGGAGATTGGAGACGGATGTGTTTTCCATCCCCACGTTACAATCGGAAGAAATGCAAAAGTTGGCAACAATACCGAAATCTACAGCAATGCTGTTATATATCACGACTGCAAAGTAGGCAACAACTGTATCCTGCATGCTGGATGTGTTATTGGAGCAGATGGTTTCGGGTTTGAACCGACAGAAACCGGATATAACAAAATTCCTCAGATAGGTATTGCTGTCATTGAGGATGATGTTGAGATTGGTGCAAATACCTGTATAGACCGTGCTGTCATGGGCGAGACTATCGTTCACAAAGGCGTGAAACTGGACAATTTAATACAGATTGCGCATAATAATGAAATTGGGAGCCACACGGTAATGTCGGCACAAGTTGGTATTGCAGGAAGTACAAAGGTTGGGGAATGGTGTATGTTTGGTGGTCAAGTGGGCATTGCCGGACATGCCACAATAGCTGACAGGACAATGGTCGGAGCACAAGCAGGCATTCCCAACAACATAAAGAAACCGGGAACAGCCATACAAGGTTCACCAGCTATAGAGGTAAGAAACTTCTGGAAGTCAAGTGCTTTGTTCAAGAACCTGCCTCAGATATGGGCAGATATGAATGAAATGAAAAAAGAGATTAAAGCTCTGAAAGAAGAGCTTGCAGCAAAGAAATAATCATGTTGAAACAAAAAACATTAAACAATAGCTTTTCCTTAAGCGGAAAAGGACTGCATACAGGATTAGACCTTACCGTCACATTCTTACCTGCTGCCAAGAATCACGGATATAAAATCCAGCGTGTGGATTTAGAAGGACAGCCTATTTTGGATGCTATTGCAGAGAACGTAATAGACACCAGAAGAGGAACTGTACTTGGCAAGGGTAACTTCAAATGCAGCACCATTGAACATGCTATGGCTGCATTATATGCCTTAGGGGTTGATAACGTGTTGATACAAGTTGATGGTCCCGAGTTTCCTATCCTTGATGGCAGCGCAGAGCAATATGTAAAAGAAATTCTACGCGTCGGGACGGTTGAGCAAGATGCTGAGAAGGACTTTTATTACATCACCAAGAAAATGGAATTCAAGGATGAGGAAACAGGTGCATGCATTACCCTTCTACCCGACGAGGAGTTCTCCATCACCAGTATGATTTCTTTTAACGGACAATTCCTGAGCAGCCAATTTGCCACACTTGACAATATGGACGACTTCGCCACAGAGATAGCCGCTGCAAGAACCTTTGTATTTGTAAGGGAGATTGAGCCCTTGCTCATGGCAGGACTTATTAAAGGTGGCGATTTAAACAATGCCATTGTAATATATGAGCAACAAACAACCCAGGAGAATCTGGACAAACTTTGCCAACTAACAGGCGCAGAACATCACGATGCTGCCGAATTAGGATATCTACAACACAAAAAACTGGTTTGGGACAACGAACCCGCCAGACACAAACTCCTGGATATCATTGGCGACATGGCTTTAATTGGCAAACCTATAAAAGGGCGCATCATAGCAACCAAACCAGGACATACCATCAACAACAAGTTTGCCCGCATGATGCGAAAAGAAATCCGCAAACATGAGATACAGGCTCCCAAATACGACCCCAACAAGCCTGCGGTAATGGATACCAATCAGATACGCCAACTCCTCCCACATAGGTTTCCCATGCTGCTTGTCGACAAAGTAATTGACATGAAAAGAGATAGTATCGTCGCTATCAAGAACATCACAAGCGATGAGCCTTTCTTTCAAGGGCACTTTCCCACAGAACCTATCATGCCCGGAGTCTTAATCATTGAAGCTATGGCACAGGCAGGGGGAATACTGGTAATCAACAATCTCGAAAACGGAGCAGACTACAGCACCTATTTTATTAAAATAGACAATGTGAAGTTCAAACAGAAAGTCGTTCCAGGAGACACCTTAATATTCAAGGTAGAAACAATGGGACCATTACGTCATAATATCGGAAGCATGCAAGGATATGCTTTCATAGGGGAAAATTGTGTTGCAGAAGCAACCTTTACAGCACAAGTCATTAAAAACAAATAAATAGCATATGAGCAAGATTAGTCCTCTAGCATATATCCACCCTGAAGCCATTATCGGAGAAAACTGTGAAATTGGCGCGTTCTGCTACATAGACAAAGGTGTAGTCATTGGAGACAATAACACACTTATGAACAGTGTTACCATATTATATGGTGCACGCATAGGTAACGGTAACATCTTCTTCCCAGGAGCAGTAATCAGCGCCATTCCGCAGGACCTGAAATTCCGAGGCGAAGAAACAACAGCCGAAATCGGGGACAACAACAAGATTCGTGAAAATGTGACCATCAACAGAGGAACGGCAGCTAAAGGAAAGACAATTGTTGGCAACAACAACCTGTTAATGGAAGGTGCCCATGTTGCACATGACGCAAACGTAGGAAACGAATGCATCATTGGCAACAGCACAAAACTTGCAGGTGAGATAGTTATAGACGACTATGCCATCCTAAGTGCAGGTGTTTTAATGCATCAGTTTTGCAGAGTAGGAAGCTATACGATGGTTGGAGGCGGCACAAGGTTCAGCCAAAATGTATTACCTTTTAGCCTGTGCGCAAGAGACCCTGCATCTTTTTGTGGTTTAAACACCATAGGACTTCGAAGAAGAAATTTTGACAGAGAAATCATCGACAACATTCACATGGCCTACCAAATTATCCTACAAGGAACAGGTAAGCTAAATGATTTGTTGGCACGCGTTGAGGAAGAAATACCAATGTCGGAAGAAATCCGGTATATTATTGATTTTATCAAATCCAGTAATCGTGGATTTATCAGATAGCAACAGACATTACCATGACATTCAGAATAACAATATTCAGCCAGGAAGTGGAAGATTTTGTGATGGAAGCAAAAATTGATGCCGAGGCAAAATTTTCAGAGCTCCACAATCTCATATTAAAAACCTGTAACTATCAGGACATGAATCGACACGGATTCCTTATCTGTGATGACGAATGGCGTGTACGAGAACACATTCGACAAACCATTATTAAAGACGTTGGTTCGGAAGAGGACATCAACCTTATGCAACAATGTTCTTTGCGCGACTTTCTCGAAGAAGAAGGACAGCGAATAGCATACATCTTTGATCCCGAAGGAAAAAGATTCCTTCTAATGGAAATCAGTGAAATATTATTCGGACAGCCAGAGAAAGAAGGAAGAATAAGCAGAATGCATGGCACGCCACCCATACAGTTCATAAAAGATGATTCCTCCCCACAAATCACACTGGATTCCACAGAAGAAGAAACGGAGGAAGACTTCTATGGAGACGACGGCTTCGAAGATGAAGAACTAGATATGGAAGGCTTTGAAATTGACGAATGAAACTCTTTGTACTCTTAGGTCCGACAGCAGTAGGAAAGACAGCCCTTTCACTTAAAATTGCCAAATTATTGGGCAGTCCCATCATCAACTGCGACAGTCGCCAGATTTACAAAGACATGAATATTGGAACAGCTGCACCAACAAAAAAGCAACTCGACGAAGTCAAGCATTATTTTGTAAATATTTTAGAACTTCAAGAATACTATAGCGCAGCTCAATATGAGACAGATGTCATCCAACTTATAAACCAACTTCAGCTATCACACAAGAACCTGCTTCTTTCTGGTGGAAGTATGATGTATATAGATGCCGTTTGCAATGGCATTGATGACATTCCCAGCGTTGATGCAGAGATTCGGGAAAATCTAAAAAAACGGCTACAGACCGAAGGACTGGAACCGCTAAGAAATGAACTTCGTCTGCTTGATCCAGAATATTACAACGTAGTAGACCTTAAAAATCCAAAAAGGATTGTCCATGCACTTGAAATATGCTATACTTCAGGCAAACCCTATTCCGCCTTTCGCATAAAACAAAAGAAAGAAAGACCTTTTCAAATAATAAAAATAGGCCTGAGAAGAGAAAGGAAAGACCTTTTCGACAGAATTAACACACGAGTAGACACAATGATGAAAGAAGGGTTGCTTGAAGAAGCCAGAAGCCTCTACCCTTATCGCCACTTAAACGCATTAAACACCGTAGGATACAAGGAACTTTTCAAATACATTGAAGGAACATGGGATTTAGATTTTGCAATCGAGAAAATCAAAAAGAACACCAGAGATTATGCAAAAAAACAGATGACATGGTTTTTGCATGACAAAGACATTTGCTGGTTCGCACCAAACGAAGAAGAAATCACAAACTTCATTGAAAAGAATATTAAATCGATACGATGAAACTCAATACTATTTGGAACAAATCCATTAGAAGAATATACGCAGGTCCTTGGTATAAAAAAACTGTCGTTTGGATCTGCACACTTTTTCTCTCAGTTGTTTTCCTGTTTGTTGCAGTAGATTGCAATCTGTTTTATCTTTTTGGGAGTACGCCCAGCTTCACCGACATTAAGAACCCCACTGTCAGTGAAGCATCAGAAGTATACAGCGCTGACGGACAATTGATAGGAAGATATTACAACGAGGACAGAACACCTGTTGAATACAAAAACATATCTCCCATTTTAATACGAACCTTGGTAGACACCGAAGATGAAAGATTCTATCATCACCATGGCATTGACTTCAAAGGGTTGTTTTCCGCAATCAAGGACATCTTTTCCGGCCATGCCCGTGGAGCCAGCACAATAACACAACAGCTAGCCAAAAACATGTTTCGTGTACGCACCAAGCAACGCGCAGGTCTCTTGGGGAAAATCCCAGGAATCAGAATACTGATAATGAAGGCCAAAGAATGGATAGTTGCCACAAAGCTGGAGATTATTTTCAACAAAGAACAAATCTTAACAATGTATCTCAACACAGTTGATTTCGGATACAATTCCTTTGGCATCAAAACAGCTTCAGCAAGATATTTCAACACCACACCAGATCGTCTTTCGTACGAACAAGCCGCCATATTAGTAGGCCTTCTGAAAGGAACCAGCATATACAATCCCAGAACAAATCCGGACAAAAGCCTTGATAGACGTAACACGGTGCTTGACGTTGTTTATAACCATAACCACATAATCATAAACGGTAACATAGCCAATCTAGAGCAATTAGACTCATTGAAGTCAATTCCAATAGAATTAACACAAAAAAATAGCGAAAAGTCTGTAAATGATTTTGCACCATACTTCCGAGACGAACTTGTCGAATACCTTGATATGCTATGCGAAATAGGAGAAGTGCCCAACCATGATGCCGCAAACAAATTAGACCTTTATTCTGACGGGTTAAAGATTTACACCACGTTGGACACTCGATTACAAAAATATGCAGAAGAAGCCGTAAAAAAGAAAATGCAGTCACTCCAAAGCCAATTCTATGCACATTGGGGAAACACTGCACCATGGCAAGACAGCAAACACAGAGAAATACCTGATTTTATTGAAAATATCGCACAGAAAACAACGGCATACAAATGGCTGAAGAAGAAATTCCCCAACAATCCAGACTCCGTAGAGTATTACATGAACCTTCCTCATTCTGTAAAGATTTTTACACATGAGGGGCCCGTCGTCAAAGACATAAGTACAATGGACTCCATACGTTATATGGTCAGATTCATGCATTGTGGATTTATTGCCATGGAGCCTGACACAAGGGAGGTCAAGGCGTGGGTCGGCAACATTGACTACGACACATGGAATTTCGACAATGTAACAGCCAAACATCAGCCGGGCTCCACCTTTAAACTATTTGTATACACGGAAGCAATGAACCAAGGTCTTTCGCCCTGCAGCAGAAGAATGGACACCAGAATAGAATACAAAGAGCCTGGAGAAGAAAAAGCGTGGATACCTCATAATGCCACCGGAACATATTCGGACTCAGAGATGACCCTAAAAAGGGCTTTTGCAAGTAGCATTAATAGCGTTGCCGTTTCAGTGGGACTTGAAATTGGTGTACAGAACATCATCAAAACAGCGTATGACATGGGCATCAAAACACCATTAGAAGAGACCAAATCCATATGCCTGGGAAGTAGCGTAGTTGACTTGCTGGAGCTAACAAACAGTTATTGCACCGTTGTTAATGACGGGAGATATAACATACCCATAATGATTTCACGAATTGAAGACAGAGACGGGAATGTTATTTACAAAGCCAAGAAAAACGAAACACAAGCCATCCCGTACAAATCAGCATACCTTATGCAAATAATGCTCCGAGCTGGGCTTCATGGCACCTCTGCCCCAATGTGGGAATACATCGGAGGCCTTACCCAGTCAACAGACTTTGGAGGAAAAACCGGAACCAGCAATAACCATGCAGATGCCTGGTACATAGGTGTTACGCCAAAATTGGTAGGGGGCGTATGGGTAGGAGGAGAATTCCCTTGCATACATTTTAGAACCGGAGCTCTCGGACAAGGGGGAAAAGCTGCCCTACCTATATTCGGAGATTTTATAAAAAAAGTACTGCACGACAACAGGTTCAGCAAATACAAAGCCAAGTTTGCTGAACCAAAAGACATTGATCCGTCCTTATGGTCATGCAGCGATTATGTCGACACACAAGACAGCACATCTGAAGAAGATGAAGAATCTTTTGATTACTTTGAAAACAACACCTCCTCAAACAGTAATTTTGAGACAGAAACAGAGGTCTCAGTGGGAGAAGAATAACAGAGAACGTTGCAATTTGTTAATTTGTCTTAAATTTAGGCATGAAAAGAGGCTTCCCTTATGGGAGGTTCAGTAAAAAAACGTAAATTTGCTCTGTTAAGCACATAAATTGTGCAAAAAAGTGATTAAGAAACATAAATAATTTAAACTAAAATAACACTAGAAAATGCGTATGACAAACCGTTTAAGCAAATGGAGAAGGCAATCATCCCGTATGATTTGTCTAATGGCAGCTTGCGGGCTGATGTATGCTTGTAAAGACGAGTTTCTTTTGGATGACCAGAAACCCGGCTGGTTAAACACAAGCATCTACGAAAGCCTCCAAAAGTCTGGCAATTTCACCACGTATTTGAGATTGCTTGGCGACTCCTCTATTTATTACATGGGAGAGAAAAAAGATCCCGAATTAGGGTGGCCTCTCGAGAAGATGCTAAGAAAAACCGGTTCAAAGACCGTGTTTGTTGCTGATGATGATGCATGGAAAGCATTCTTTGAGAAGAACAAAACGTTACCCGAAGGTAATCCCTGGCACAATGCCACATGTTACGAGAACCTGAGTGTAGCACAGAAAAGACTGATGATCCACACCAGTATGCTCAACAACGCTATCGTGATGGAGAATCTGGCCAGTAGTGAAGCAAGTGGAGATAACTCCCCTGTTCGCGGCGAGTACATGCGTCGTTTCACCGATGTTAAGGCAACCGACACGGTCACCCACATAGCACCAGAAGATTTACCTTACACCTATAGCCCTGTTGACAAAGACTATTGGGAAAAATTCCGCGAAAACGGGAAGGGTATTTATCTGGTTACCGACTCCAGCCTTTCCATGATGCTCCATTTTACCCAGGAGCACATGTCAAGGAACAACATCGACAGTGATATCGACTTCCCCAAATTCATGGGACGTGAGCGCATCACTAGCGATGTACATATCTATGACGCACACCTTGACAGTACGGATATCGTATGCCAGAATGGATATGTTAACCTGACAGAAAAACCTTTATGTCCATTACCAAGTATGGCAGAAGTTATACGCACCAACGGACGCACCAAGATATTCAGTCATATACTTGATCGTTACAGTGCACCATTCTATAACAGAAGCCTAACCATAAACTATCAGGTTTTGCATCCCGAGTTCACTGATTCTATTTACACCAAACGCTATTTTTCAGATAATAGCGCAGGAGGCAACGCATTGAATTATGAGCAAGGTAACGGTGATTATTATGTAAGGTATTACCCCTGGAAATATAACCCAATACCAGAATCTCTTAAAGACTATGCAGGTGCTGGAGACGTTAGTCTGAAGTACGACCCTGCATGGAACGAATATTACGAGGATCCCCAGCACCCCGAGAATCGCGAGAAAGACATGGCCGCCATGTTCGTTCCCAACGACTCCACCATGTGGGACTACTTTACAAGGTCCGGTGGTATGCAGTTAATTAAAACATATTATGTACGCGAGGGAACAGAATATGAGATTCCCTACACGACGCCTGCCGAGGGCGATTACGATGCGTTGTACAGGCAGATTGACTGTATTCCTCTAACACACTTACAGAGAATTATCAATTTGATTATGAGAACATCATTCGTTGCTTCCGTACCCACTAAGATGACTAAGCAAAAGGATGATGCAATGGAGCAGCTGTTCTATCCCGAAGATATCGACATGATTGAAACCTGCTCACTGGCCAGCAATGGTGCCGTATATATTATGAAGCAAATGTACGGTCCCGCTGACTTTACCGCGGTTACCGCTCCAGCTTTCATTAGTACTACCAATAAGATTATGAACTGGGCTATTTATGATAAGGACAACATGGGCTTGAATTACTATGCATACCTTAAAGCTATGCAGAGCCGATTCACCTTCTTCATGCCCAGCGATGCAGGTCTTAAATTTTATTATGACCCCACTAGTATGAAGAGCCGTACACCTCGTTGTATTGAACTGAGCCACAAACCCGGACAATCAAGCCAAGTTCAGGTTACAGGAAAATGTTACAACTATTATAGTCCTTACAACCAGAAAGATGGACCGATAGGTACTAAAGGTAAAGCACTTCAAGGTTCAAATGCCAATATTACTTCTGAGGACATTATTAACCGTTTGAAGGACGTTTTGGAGAGTCATACCATTGTACATGACGGAACAAACCCAATCGACGGTGAGGATGAATACTTCCTTTCTAAGAACGGCAATGCTATTAAGGTTGTCCGTGATGCTGATAACAACATCATAGCTGCCAAGGGTGGTTTCCAGATTGAGAACGAACGTCAGGGTGTCGTCAGCGATTCTACCTTATTTAAAGGTATCAAACGTTGTGAGGTTACTGCTCCCTTCCCCAATTTGAAGAATGGATCTACCTACGTATTGGATTCTCCTCTGGTGCCGACATACCGAAGCGTATGGAGTATCTTTACCAATGATATGCAAGATACACAGTACAGTCCTAACGGCACAGAAGCTACCAATCCTGATGAATGGGAAAATAATCCCTACAGGGCTTTCTATGAACTCTGTGCAGAAACCAATGACACTTTAATCAGGGGGTGCGGTTTGGTTAATGACAATTTAGGCATCAACGATAAAAATGCAGCTATGAAGAAGTTTATTGTATTCACCAACGACTTTGGCCTTGACTACAACATACAGTTCTTCAACAACTATCGTTATACCATTTTCGTTCCAACAAACGAAGCAATTCAGAAGGCTATCGATAATGGTCTGCCTACTTGGGAATTGATACGCCAAGACTATCGTGCCCATTGTAAGCACGAATTGGATCCTGTAACCGGTGAGTGGGCAAAAGATACTGATGGTAATTACACCTATTCTGATTCTTTGGAAACTTATGAAGACAGCGTACGTATTGCAGCCAAGATTACCTATCTTACCAACTTCATTCGCTATCATTTTGCCGACAACTCTGTATTCGCCGACAAATCAGAGATTACGGATGCTGACGGAGAGATGGTTACTTCAAGTTACGACCATGAGACAGGTTTGTTCTGCAAAATTCATATAGACCGAATCAAACAAGGTGATGGTGCTATCCTACGTGTATGCGATGATGTGACCTTTAAGAATGACAAGAGCAACAAGATGCCTACAGTTGGTGAAAAGAACGTTCTTGCACGTGATATATCATGTAGTAGCTCTAAAGACAAGAAAGCCAAGAGCCCTCGTGGCCAAGCTATGGCAGACATCATCCTCGACGCCTCAAGTGCCGCTGTTATTCATCAGATTGACGGTGTACTTAATCACACCGCGTTGGTTAACGGTCGCCATGACAGCACATGGAATACAACGGCAGATGCCAGAAGATATTTAAAGAGATACGCCATTGTAGCAAACAAATAATTTACTATCACTATGAATAAAATAACAAAGCTTATATTGCTATGGGTGATAGCCCTGATGGCTTTGCCCGCAAGTGCACAGCAACGGCGTATTTCCGGTACCGTATCTGACGATATCGATGTAATCATCGGTGCCAACGTCGTAGAGAAAGATAAGAATAATCGTGTTGTCAGTGCGACCACAACGGATATGAATGGTAACTTCACCATGAATATCAAAGATCCGAACAACACCCTTACCATTTCTTATATTGGTTACAAGCCTTTCGTTACAAAACTTGGTGGCAAGAATGTCTACAAGGTAACCTTGCAAGACAACACCAAGGTGATGAAAACGGTTGATGTATTAGGCAAGAAGAAAGCACCCACCACAGGTTTGGATATCCCTGCTCGTGAGTATGCCGGTGCTGTTCAGAAATTCAACATGGAGGACATGGAAGGTCTTGCTTTCGAGTCTGTCGACCAGGCTCTGCAAGGTCAGATTGCCGGTCTTGACATTGTGCCAAACTCTGGTAACCTTGGTTCAGGTACTACCATGCGTTTGCGTGGTATTACCACTATCAACGGTAACAAGCAGCCCTTGATTGTATTGAACGACCACATCTTTGAGTTGCCATCCTCTGCACAGGATATCAACTTCGAGGATTATGACAACGAGGAACAGTTCTCTACCCTTCTGGCTGTAAACCCCGAAGATATTGAAAGTATTACCGTTCTGAAGGATGCCGCTTCTACCTCTAAGTGGGGTATGAGAGGTTCTAACGGTGTTATTGAAATTAAGACCAAGCGTGGTAAGCGTGGTAAGACACGTGTAAACTTCAGCTACAAATTTACAGGAACCTGGCAGCCCAATGGATATAAGATGTTGGATGGCGACGGTTATACAATGTATATGAAGGAGTCTTACTACAACCCCTATCAAAGGCCTACCAGCCAGTATGGACTCTATGAGTTGGATTATGATGATTCTAAGCCAAACATCTTCTACAACTACAACAAGAACACCGACTGGGTGAAGGAAGTTAAGCAGTTCGGTCAGGAGCACAGGTTCTCTGTCAACCTCAATGGTGGTGGTGAGAAGGCCCTCTTCCGCATCAGTGCCAACTTCGACAAGAGTGCTGGATCCATCATTGCCCAGACCATGAACCGTTTTACAACCAATACGGCTTTGGACTATTATGTAAGTGACCGTATCAAGTTCAGTTCTACCATCGACCTTGGTTTCTACACCAACAACAAGAACTACGGTAACGATATTCTTGACCGTGCATACAAGGCTATGCCTAACATGAGCGTATGGGAGTATGACTCTAACAATGAACTCACAGGAAATTACTTCAACATGTTGCCATTGGCAGCCACATACTCAACAACCGACACAAAGGAACTGAAGAACGACGGCTTCCACACCTCTTATTATTTGCGCGATATGTTCGTAAACGGTAACCCCGTAGCACGTGCAAATCTAGCTTGGTGGAAGATGAAGCAATACAACCTGAAGCCTCAGTTCAGCATTGAGTACAAACTGCTCGGAAAAGACGACGATCACTACCGTTTGGACTATGTTGGCGATGTTGAGTTGCAGATATTCAACACTAGCAACGACTATTACTGCCCCGATGATTTAAAGACAATGGAATGGATATGGGGAGGAAAGAACGCAGCAAAACTGACCTCTAACGAGCGTAACTACGTAACCAACGAAGAGTATAAGTCACTGCAGTTCTCAACCCGCCACGACTTACGATTCTATTCAGCTTTCCCCAACAAGGATCACTCCCTCGGAGCTATGGCTCGTTTCGAATTGGTAACAGGAAACGACAGCAAGCAGAATATGGGATTGTGGAACGTTCCCGACGGTATCACAGACCCCTCTGTTATCGCGTTGCTCCGAGAGGCAAATGCAAAAACAAGTGAATGGCGCAGCTTAAGCTACATGTTCAGTACCCACTATTCTTATAAGAGCAAGTATTCTCTCGATGCAACCGTACGTATTGATGGTAGCACAGAATTCGGTGCTGGTCACAAGTATGGCGTATTCCCCTCTTTCGGTGGTCGATGGAATATCAGCGATGAGAAGTGGGGCTTTATTGAAAAGAGCAAGAAATGGCTGTCCATGTTGGCCGTACGTGCAAGCTGGGGTATAGTTGGTAACCCCGGTTCGAGCGGCAGCGACCAGTATAACAAATACAAGAACGACGGATACTACAATAATCACCAGGTAATTGTTCCAGAGAATCTTTCTCTTACTGAATTGCGTTGGGAGAAAGTACAGAAATTAAACGTCGGCTTCAACCTAGGATTGTTCGATGACATGATTACCATTGATGCCGAAATATATAACCATAAAACAACGGATCTTATAATGAACAATCTTCGCATATCCAGTGCCAACGGTTTCAGCACACTGGCAAAGATTAATGGCGGTACGCTGCGTAACAGAGGTTGGGAAATTAACCTCAGCACTGGTAAGATTTGCAAGATTGGTAAGTTCTCTATGAAGTTGCGCGGCAACCTGGCCCAAAACTTCAACGAGGTTGAGGAGATGAATCCCCTGCTTCTGGAAGACCTGAACGGCCCGGATACCTATCAGCCAGAAAACATGGGGTACAACAGGCGTGTTCAGATTGGTAATGCACTTGGTTCATTCTACGGTCTGCACTATTTAGGTGTTTACAAGTACGATTACGACCACAACGGTTACACCCCCAAGTCAATCAGTGATTATGGCTATGCAGAATACAACAACACTGGTTACGATAACAAGGGCAACCCAATCAATACGGCTGCTGCCGCTGCCCGTCGTGGCGACATTGCTACCTGTCCTATTGCATACGATGCAGACGGCAATATGCTAACCAATGCCAAGGGTGAACCTCTTCCTATGTATTATTGCTATAACGAGGGATACCGCAAGAGGTTCTCTGGTGGTGATGCCATTTATGAGGATATCAACCACGACGGACAGATTGACCGTTATGATATGGTATACCTTGGCAACTCTAACCCCAAGTGCAATGGTGGTTTCGGTATACAGCTTTACTACGGAAGATTCTCAATTAACGCAGGTTTCAGCTTCCGTCTGGGAAACATGATTTTCAACTACGCACGTATGCAGTATGAAAGCATGTACAACAACAACAACCAAAGTTTTGCAAGTACATGGCGCTGGCGTAAGAACGGAGATGAGACCGTTATTCCACGCGCCCTCAACAACTATGGTACCGGTTACAAGAGCTACAACTCTCTGATGAGTGACCGTTACATTGAGAAAGGAAACTATCTGCGTATGCAGTACATTCAGGTCAGCTATGATTTCGATGCAAAGAAGTTGAAGAAATATGGCATCAACAGCCTCAAGTTATTCGCTTCTGTCACCAACCCGTTCGTATGGTCGAAGTATACGGGTGTTGATCCTGATGTATCTCCCTCAGGCTATGATTGTGCAGTCGACAAAAGTAAGACTCCACGTGCCAAGAACTTCACTTGCAGTATAAACCTTGGATTCTAAATAAACATACAGATGAAAAAGATAAATCATATATACAAATCCGCCTGTCTGTTTGGATTGCTGGTTGTAGGATTGGCATCCTGCAACGAATACCTGACAATCCCTCCTACAGACCGTGTGGTTGAGACCAAATTCTGGGAAGACGCGAACGACCTTAACGGTGTTCGATACGGTGCCTATAAGCAAATGGCAGGTACTGTTTCAAAAATGTTTCTGTGGGGTGATCTCCGTTCTGACTCTTACAAGTTGAATACGGAAGAAGATGAAGAGCAAAGCAGCCTTGACATGTATAACAACATTCTGAAAGGTATGCCAGACTCTACCATGAACATTTATGACTGGGGTGATGTCTACAAGACCATCAACTTGTGTAACAAGGTATTGAATAATGGTCCGAAAGTGTTGGCAAGGGATAAGCAGTTCACCACAACCGAGTGGTATTATATGCGTGCTGAAATGACAGCACTCCGTGCCCTTAATTATTTCTATCTGATTCGTGCTTTCAAGGATGTTCCTTACACCACAAAGCTTATCAATAGTGATGCTGAGGTTGAGAGATTCCCTCTCACAAACCAGTTGGTCATCCTGGACTCCATCATTCTTGATTGTGAGCGTGTTGCAGGAGGTGACATTAAGGACAACCCTGTTCCCAGGGGCCAGGCACGTAACCGTTTTGCAAGTGAAGGAGACACCAAAGGTATGATTACCAATGCTGCTCTCTACGCCATATTGGCTGATATGTACTTGTGGCGTGCTTCACTGCACGAAGGTCGCGGTATAAAGAAAGATACCGTAGTTGTCGAAACCAAGGAAGGTGTTGACTCCATACCTCACGAAATCATGGAAGATTATGACCGTGCTGCCAAGTGGGCAGATGCGTCACTTACTGCTCATCACGAACAAGTCACAGACTATTTTGCAAACCTGGGTGTCAGTGGTTCATCAATTGAACTTCTCCATTTCGGTTTTGATAACGTTGACCTCATCAAGAACAACTTCACTGGTGCGCAACAGAACTATACTCCCAAGTTAGAGGCCCAGAACGAAATCTTTTCTGAATCCGGCAACAGTATTGAAAGTATTCTTGAGCTTCAATACAGTAGCCGCGACGGTTTGAAGAACGATATCGTTAACACCTTGTTCGGCTACGCAAAGAAAACACACTTGATGGTTGCTGAAGACGCTATGACTAAAGCTCATGGCAGTGGAAATAATGGTCCTAAAAACTATAAATACGATTCACGTCTGTGGGTTGGATGCCAGATTTATATCGATGATGCCCAAGCTAAGTCGGGTTACTTTTGTCTGAAATATCAGAATCCAAGCATGGAATTTGAAAATACCGGATCAGCCCGCAAGATTCGCTACGTAAAGCAAGGAAGTGGCTCAGAATACCACAACTGGATTATCTATCGTACAACAGATGTTATGCTGATGAAGGCAGAAGCATTGGCTTGTCAGAAAAAAGAGCCCACAACAGTTAAGAATATTGTTAATGCTATCAACCGTCGTTCATACTGCGACTATAATGAAGGTGTAATGCCTAACACCGAAGACTTTTCCGGTACCAATAAAGTCGGTGACTTCGAGGAAGGTAGTTTAAGTGCGGATAACGCCGGCAACAAAATTAGCTTACCCACCAATGTTCCTAACTTGGTTGTAACTGTTATGAACCAACGTCAGATTGAACTGATAGGCGAAGGTAAGCGTTGGTTTGACCTCGTACGTTTTGCTGAACGTTACAGCGACAACAGCAAAGATCCTGCTGATGAACGTGAAAACCCCGAAGGTGTACAGAAGGGAGAGCCTGGATATGTTGGCAATGGCCAGACAGGTATGGCAGGCGTTGTATATTACTTCATGAAGAATTCCGTTGGTTCACAGTTCTGTGGCACATTATACAATAGATTCAAGAATCGCTGGGGATTGTATAGCCCCATTTATGAAAAGGAAGTTAAGGCAAGTCGCGGAAAGATTCTTCAGAATCCTGTATGGAACAAATCAAGATATGAACAGTAAGTTTGTATAAAATAGATATCAGGAATTTAAAGAAATATCAAAATATGGCTAACAATAGATTAAACAAATACATTGGAGCGTTTGCCTTGGGAGTTGCCATTTTGGCAGTACCCAGTTGCTCTGACGACCACTTCGATGTGTCGTACTCCGACGACCCTTCTGGTGTTGCTACCAAAACACTTTGGGAACTCATCAGCGAGAATCCCAATCTGACCAAATTTGCAGAAATTGTACAGAAGGCCCAGTATTGGAAGGATGAAAACCATCCTGTAAACGGCTATACATACAAGACCGTTTTGGATAGTGGACAGGTTGCTACAGTATGGGCACCTGAGAATGACAATTTCCCAGATGAAGAATACCAGAAATGGTTGGACATGTGTGAAACAGATGGTTACGATGTTCAACAGCAGTTCATTGGTAACCACATAGCCCTCTGGCGTAATTACATTTCCGGACCAGATTCAGCTAAGGTGAAGATGATTAACGGTAAGAACCTTATTTTTGACAAGAATGATACTGCAAGTACCATTCAGGATGTTCTCATCGGTGAAAAGAACATTGCAGCCATCAATGGTACACTGCATACCATCAAAGGTACTACCCCCTTCTTATACAACATCTACGAGTATTTGAAGTTCACTAAAAATAATAACACTGACAGCATTTCGCTATACGTAGTATCTAAAGATACCACGGTATTCGACAAGGGTAGCAGTATAGAAGGTCTGCCTGACAAGAATGGCAACCCCTCATACGTAGACAGTGTTTACACAACCTCGAACATTCTTTTTCATAGTCACATGTACACTCCACAATCCGGCGCCGAAAAGTGGGAAGTTTACCAGGAATGTTTTGATGCAAGGATTAATATGGAAGACTCTGCCTTTATTATGGTTATCCCAACAGACGATGCTTGGAAAAAGGCAAAAGAAAAACTGGCTCCCTACTACAAATATGCTACCAAGTATGAAGACAAAGAAAAAGGTGACGCAGGAACCAAAGCCTATCGTGAGATTGGCAATCCAGACTCTTTGGCTAACATGAGTATGAATATGGACATCACCTCTCCTTTAGTATTCAACGTACATAAGCAGCCTAAGGTTGAGGGTCAGACCAAATTGTGGACCGTAGAAGAATTTATAAAGACAAAAGGTGCCGATGCCAAGTTCCTTTTAAACACCTATGGTGACACATTGCGTAACATTGTTGACACAACAGGAGTTGAAAAGTGGAACAAGACAAGCATCTTCAACGGCAATTTGGTAAAGATGAGTAACGGCTATGGCTACGAAGCTACCGAGTGGAACTTCCCCAAAGAGTTGTATCGTCCTGATATTGAGGTTGAAATTGGCGGTGGCGCGTTCTATTATCAAACAAACACCCAAAATTACTATAAGGTAGGTCCTGAGACAAAAACCGTCGGCTTTATATATTCCGACATTGCCGAGAAATATGGCCATGTAAGCAATAACAACTTCTTCTATATAACAGGTACCGGACCTAAAGTTAATCCTCATGTAGAGATTAAATTGAAGGGTAATCTTTTCAGCACCTCTACCATTGTAACAGCAGGCAAGGATGCAGAGGTTATGAGTGGGTTGTATGACATCTATGTTGTGATGGTTCCCGACTGGTACAGAAGAATATCAGAAGACGGTACCGTCAAGGCAGATTATTACAACCAGGAATTCATCGACTCTCTATCTGCAATTAGCAAAATGGCCATCACATACCAAATTCGTTATCATGGCAGTAAGGATACAGACGAACTCACAAAGAAATCTTCTGTAATCAAGTATGACGGAAGCAAAGTTGATACCGTTAAGATCGGAGAGTTTGAATTCCCATGGTCTTATAAGAACCTGCGCTATAGCTATCCTACCCTTATTATTGATGCTGCAAACAGTTCATCCCTAATAAAGGAAGGATACCTCTATACTCTGTGTATCGACCGTGTGATATTGAGAAGCAAAGAGACAGGCGAAGAAACTATTGTCGACCCTCGGTAATACATTAAGATGATGAAAAATATATTAATTGATACATTCATGCACAAGACACTGAAAGCAGGTCTGTGCTTCCTGCTACTTTCCAGTATAAGTATTCCATGTGTATATGCACAGGATGAAGTGGAAAGTACAGACGGAGAAGAAGAAGTAGTCGTACGGAAAAAGGTTAAAAAGCCTGAGAAACAGTACGAGTTGAAAACCGTGAAGGGTACCGTTGTCGACGATGCAACCGGCGAACCTATGGGTGGTGTGCGCGTTCAGGCTCTAGGATTGGAAAGGTATTCTACTCTTACCGAGGAAAATGGTACCTATACCCTTGACATCCCGGTTTTCTCCGATGCAGTTTATGTATATGCTGAAGGTTATAATCCCCTTCAATGCGCTGTGAAGAATGGTGAAGCTGATGTCAGGCTTATTGACACCAACTTCGATGCCTATTACACTGAAGGTACGACCATAAACTCACAAAAGACGGTAACGTTGAGCGAGACCAGCAGTATCAGTGTTGATGAAGACATTGAGCGCAAATTGGCTGGTGACGTTCATACCGTTCTGCGTAATGGTACGCCCGGTATAGGTAACTTCATGACCATTCGTGGTGTTAACTCTATCAATGCGAATGTACAACCCATGATTATCCTGGATGGTAACATCATTGATCCCCAGTACGACCGCATCTCGGTTCATGAAGGTTTCTACAATAACCTTTTGGCTGGTATCGACCCAGAAAACATAGAAACCATACAGGTTCTGAAAAATGGTACGGCACTCTATGGTGCAAAAGGTGCCAACGGTGTTATCATCATTACCACCAAGCGTGGTAAAAGCATGGCAACAAAGATTAACCTGCGTATCTATGCCGGTGTTGAACTCATGCCAAAGAAACTGAGCATGCTCAATGGTGACCAATATACTTCATACTTGAGTGACGTTATCAGTACGCTTGACAACCTGAGAGATTCCAAACTAAGCGATTTTAAATTCCTTGATAAAAGTCCCTCAAATTACTACCGTAAAATCTTCAGCAATAATCAAGATTGGCAGGATGACCTTTATCGTACAGCAGCTACTCAAAACTACAAGTTAAGTGTAGAAGGTGGTGATGATGTTGGTATGTACGCCCTCTCTCTGGGCTATGCAACCAGCAATGCCAATGCTAAAGGTACTGGCATGAACCGCTTGAACCTTCGCTTTAATACCGATATTAAGGTCTTTGAGAAAGTCACCACTGGTTTGGATATTTCATACAACCAAGTAAGCTATGATTTGTTTGATCAGGGATGGAGCGAAGACTACTCTTTGCAAAATATTGGTTCTCCTAATGTTCTGGGTGTTGTACAGGCTCCATTTATCAGCAAATATGCTTATTATTACGACGAGACTCTGCAAGACACCGAAATCCCATCGAATCGTCTTCAACTTTCTTCGGACTATGCTGGTAAGTATGCATCAACCGGTGGCAATTATATTGTAAATCCCTTCCAATTCAACAACAGAATAGGAAGCACTCGCATCAACGAGTCTTTGCGCAATCCCTATTGGATTCTACAGAATGGTCAAGGCAGAGAAAAGAACTATGCCCAAAACACTGTAATCAACCTGAATGTATCTCCAAAGTGGGAAGTAACCAAGACTTTTAGCATCAGCGACCGCTTTAACTTCCAGATGACACGTAATAACGAGAGGTACTTCCTTCCCGTTAACGGTACCACCAAATACTATCTGACAGATTTGGGAGATATTGACAGTATGCAAAAGACGCTCTTCTCTAAGGAAACAACCATTAATAATGATTTGCGTTTTGAGTGGGCGAAAAACTATGGTGCTCACACCGTAGATATCTTCGCAGGGTGGCGATACAACAAATATACATTCAGTTACAACTCCCTGAGTGGATATAACAACGAGAACGATAAGTTGCCATATATCAACGAGAATATGGACTATATCCACTATGGCGGTACTAATGATAGTTGGACTGATATGACCTACTATCTGAATGCAGGCTACAACTACAAGAACCGTTACTTTGCAAACTTCACAGTAAGTGCACAGGCTGCAAGCCGCTTTGGTGAAAATACCAAGTCCGGCATCAAGGCATTCGGCGTTAGCTGGGGAATCTTCCCATCATTACAGTTAGGCTGGGTAATCAGCAACGAAAAGTGGTTTAATACAGGTAAGGGCATCAACTACCTGAAATTAACTGCAGGTTTTGATATGAGTGGTAACGATGACCTTGACTACTTTGCTGCACGTACATACTGGGAGAGCCAGCAGGTAACCCATAACACCGTAGGTCTCTACCTTAAGAATATTGCCAACAGCGGCATCCAGTGGGAGACCACGACAAAATGGAATGTAGCATTGCAAGGTAGTTTTGCTAATAACCGCATTCAGGCTGGCATAGAATTCTACTGGCATAAGACAGACAATCTGCTTAACTTGAGAGGACTGAGTTACGTATCTGGTATGACCCAGTACTGGACCAACGAGGGTCAGCTTAAAAACAGGGGTGTAGAATTTAATGTCAATGCAGCCATCATCAACAAAAAGGACTGGAAGTGGGAACTTGGTGCCACATTGGGTCGCTATAAAAACAAAATTACCGACCTTCCTGATAGTCCAGACTACTACATGATACTTACTGATTTTAACGGTGGAAATCAACGAATAATTCATGGCCAAACCCAGAGTGTATACGGAACAGACAACATCCTTACTGCAGTAGGCTACTCCGTGGGCAGTTTCTACGGATGGCAGACAAACGGTATCATCGCTTCAGATGCAGAAGCACGTGTAGCAGGAAAAGATCATGCTGATTACCTGAAGTATCCTACCGGTATTGCCGACGAAGGAAAGAAAACAGCAAACTTCCAGGCTGGTGATGTTCGTTTCGTAGATCAGAATGGCGACGGTGTAATCGATGATGCTGACAAGGTTGTCATTGGTAATCCCCACCCCGACATCTATGGTAATATCTTCTCAAGCCTTACCTGGAAGAACCTTCGTCTGGACGTTAACTTCAAGTACAGCCTTGGCAACTATGTATACAACTACCAGCGTTCTAAGATTGAAGGCTTGAATACCACCTACAATCAGACAACCGCAGCACTGCGCCGCTGGACACACGAAGGACAAGTTACTGATATGCCACGTGCATGCTACCCAAATACCGAAAACTGGCGTAACAACGAACGTATGTCTGACCGCTGGATTGAGGACGGTAGCTACTTGAAGCTTAAGAATATCCGCCTTACCTATAAGATACCCTATTCTAACAGTTGGCTGTTAGGTCTGAAGGTATGGGGTGAAGCAAACAACGTATTTACTATAACCAAGTATCTGGGTACTGATCCCGAGATGAGCAGCCATAACGGTGTACTTTATCAGGGTATCGACACTGGTCTTATCCCACGTGGCCACAGTTTCAACTTTGGTGTAACCATCAACCTGTAATCAGAAGAATATAAGATATGAAAAAGAAATCAATTATAAGCTTGCTTATCTGCTGCATGACATTGGGTATGGTTAATACGTCATGTAAAGATATGCTAACACCTGACAGTGAACGCCACGCCTATACTGTGGCTCAGGATTCCCTATACTCTTACTGGGGTATTCTAAAGTCTCTGCAAAACATTGCTGAGCGCTATGTGATTCTCAATGAGTGTCGTGGTGACTTGGTAGATGGAACCAGCTATGTAAGCGATACCATTGCAGCCATCATCAACTTTGGTTTGGGTTATGAGGATAAATACAAAGACGGAGCATGTGCTTACCTAAAGGTCAGCGACTACTATCATGTAATCAACAGTTGTAATGCCTATATCGCCAAATGCGATACAGCCTTAAAGGTGTCTACCGGCCAACGTAAAAGTTACATGCTGCGAGAGTATTCACAGGTTCAGGCTATCCGTGCATGGGTTTATATGCAATTGGTATATGCGTATGGAAAAGTGCCTTTCTATACCAAACCTCTGCTTACTACCAGCGACATCGAAGCCTTCATTTCCAATCCTGCTCATGCCACGGTAGATGCTGCAACGTTGACAGATTCCTTGTGTAACAGTGAAGGAAGTGTCCGTTTGGAAGACATTTACTGGCATTTGGACGGAATGTTTGGCGATGACAAGTATCCTGAGTACAACAACTATGGTGAAATAAATAGGGACAGAAGTCCGTTTGTGTGCCATAGCATGCGTGTAATGTTCCCGTTAGACGTGGTTCTTGGCGACCTATATTTGCTGAAAGGCGATCCGGAATCATGCAAGACAGCCGCCAAATACTATTACAAATTCCTGAACACAAAGTATTGTGGTCCTTTGGAAATTAATAAATACTTCAGCACCGGTAATGTTATAGCAGGTGAAGATGAGCCACAATATTCATATTACTCAACTTCGGATGATAAGACTGACAATGGCATTCCATATAAGGAGAAAGGTTTTGAATTTACCAGAGGACGCTACCGCCAAGAGGCCATTACCAGCATCCCCAGTAATAAGGGACGACTGGATGGAAACGTATTCACCGACATCAACCGCCTTTTCGGTTTTGAGGCAAACCTGAGTGCAAGCGGTAGTGGTGATAACACCAGTTCAAATGTAAATTTGAGCTTCCTTGATAACGGCTACCGTCGCGAACTCATCCCCAGTAAAGGATATGAGGCACTTTGCGACAGCCAGAAGTTCGAGTGCTACATTGGCTCAAAGGCTGAAGATGCATATCAGAGTCTTGTTGTATTGCCAGGAGTAGGTGATGCGCGCCGTGCCTGGATTTATAATTCAGAAGGTAGTGTGAAAAATCCAAGGAGTAAGCAATACAACCTGCCTGTAGGCGATGATACTCAGTATGGAAAACTTGTCAGCAAGCAGAATCCTAAGGGTAGCTTTACTACTGTATATCCTATGATATATCGTAAGTCAACTATCTGGTTGCGCTACGCAGAAGCTATCAACCGTGCCGGATATCCCAGCTATGCATTTGCCATTCTTAGAAACGGCTTGGCAAGTTACAACTATTATTGGTTCCCCCACTCTTTGACATCCTACCTTGAAGGAGAAGATGATATTGATATTGAAAATATTTTCTTCCCTTATCTTAACCCTTATACAAGCGATTATGACTATGCCGTTAAGGATTCTGCCTATTTATACAGAGAACTAGATAGTATAATGATTGGAGATACTCTTTACTATACATATAGAGCTTACGGACTGCCAGAATATGACAAGGATGCAACGGAAGAGATTACCACTCTGGAAGGATTAAAGACATATATGGAAGAAAAGTTTAAGAATGATTCTATTGCAGCAAATGCGAACCTTGAAGAAGGAGCAACCCCAATTGCTGCAAAGCAATTTGAGCTTGAGAAGGTATACTTCCTCGCCAGGTCTTTCTGCAACCATCCTTCAGAGGAATGCCCGTCTGTACTTTGGTACTTGGATCGTCGCGAAGTAGACAAAGCAAGCATAGAAGCAAGCGATTTCCTTGACTTCAATGCCCAGCCCTACCTGGAGGGCTATCAGGGCACCATCCAACCTTACTTTAAGAAAAGTATCTACGAAGGTGGTGGTTTCAGCGAAGCTGCTGAGTACTATGTGATTAATAAGGTATATTATTTAACCATTGGTGTTCACCAGCGTGGATGCGGTATCTTAAGGCCTGATGAACGAGACTTTAAGACAGCTTATGACTACGTGGATATGGTTGCTAAGAAGATTAAGGAAAATCATAATGTTGATGTTACCAAGGAACAGATATACGGAGAAGATAAAGATAACCCCATTGATAAGGAATGGATTATAGAAGCCGTTGAGGACCTTATCATCGATGAGGATGCTCTGGAGCTTGCCTTTGAGGGATGCCGCTTCTCAGACCTTGCCCGTGTAGCTCTGCGACGCAACGATCCCAAATACTTGGCTGAGCGTGTAGCAAGACGAAGCACCGGTGACAAGAACAACCCCAATAGTGCTTTGTACAACCACCTCTCAAACAAGCAGAACTGGTATCTACCCTTCCCTGTTGAGTAATTTGTTTTCCACTATATTTCAAGCAAAGAGGCGTTCTAAGCGAGCGCCTCTTTCTTGTATACAAGACAATAAAAAATGAACCGCGAAAAAAATGAACCTACTTGCAGATTTATATAACATCCTGATGCCACGCAGATGTGTGGTCTGCCAAACCATACTTGAACCCAGCGAACAATATCTGTGTACTGCCTGTTCCATTCAAATGCCCCGCTATCCATTACATAGCATCGAGGATAACGAACCCTTGAGAAAAGCCTGGAATTTTGCACCCATACAATATGGCGCTACCTTATTATATTATAGACATCATTCCAACTTTCACAAAATCATCACAAATATAAAATATAAAGGAAATGAACAACTAGGCATTAAAGTTGGAGAATGGGCAGCCATGGAGATTGCACATCTGCAACTTGCAGAAAAAGTTGATGTCATTGTACCTGTTCCCTCAGATAAAAACAGAAAAAAGAAAAGAGGGTACAACCAAGCAGAATTGATAGCAGAAGGTATGGGAAGAATTATGCAACGACCTGTTAAGAACTTTCTTGTAAAGAAAGAATCCGGGATGTCACAAACAAGACTGAACAAAACAGAACGAAGGGAAAATACTACAGGAAAATTTGAAGCCGACATTCCCCTACCATGGAGAGGAAAGCATATTCTTCTGGTTGACGATGTGCTGACAACAGGTGCGACAATAGGCAACTGTGCCCAAGCCCTTCTTGCTGCCGATTCTCAAGCAAAAATAAGCATATTCCCTGTCGCTTACAACGCCTAATGCTTCCACTTTGAACATTTTTGAACACTTTTTCTTACAAATCGTTTGCAGAATGAAAGAAATTATGTAATTTTGCACCCGAAACATCAAACAACAAACAAAAGTATTAGTTAAAACACATTCAGTAATGGACGCAAAAAAAGTATTGGAAGACCTGAAAAGACGCTTCCCCAACGAGCCAGAGTATCATCAGGCTGTAGAAGAGGTTCTTGGTACAATCGAAGAAGAGTACAACAAGCATCCCGAGTTTGACAAAGTTAATCTGATTGAGCGCCTCTGTATCCCTGACAGAGTTTATCAGTTCCGTGTTACATGGATGGATGACAAAGGCCAGATTCAGACGAACATGGGTTACCGTATCCAGCACAACAACGCCATTGGTCCCTACAAGGGCGGTATCCGTTTCCATAAGAGCGTAAACTTGGGTATTCTAAAATTCCTTGCTTTCGAGCAGACTTTCAAGAACTCTTTGACAACTCTGCCCATGGGTGGCGGTAAGGGTGGTTCAGACTTCTCTCCCCGCGGCAAGAGCAATGCTGAGGTAATGCGTTTCTGCCAGGCTTTCATGCTGGAGTTGACACGTCACATTGGTCCCGATGTTGATGTTCCCGCTGGTGACATCGGCGTAGGCGGTCGTGAAGTTGGTTACATGTTCGGTATGTACAAGAAGCTCACTCGCGAGTACAGCGGTGTGTTAACAGGTAAGGGCATCGAGTTCGGTGGTTCACTGATTCGTCCTGAGGCTACCGGTTACGGTACTGTTTACTTCCTGCGTGCCATGCTGAAGACTAAAGGCGACAGCGTAGAAGGCAAGAAGGTGCTGATCTCTGGTGCCGGTAACGTTGCCCAGTATGCTGCCGAGAAGGTACTGCAGTTGGGTGGTATTCCAATGACAATGTCTGACTCTGACGGTTACATCTACGATCCCGATGGTATCACACGCGAGAAGCTGGATTACATCATGGAGCTGAAGAATGTATACCGTGGTCGTATTAAGGAATATGCCGACAAGTATCCTACCGCTAAGTACGTAGCCGGTGCTAAGCCTTGGTTTGAGAAGGCCGACATTGCCCTGCCTTGCGCTACCCAAAACGAATTGAACGAAGAGGCTGCCAAGGCCTTGGTTGCAAACGGTGTAATTGCTGTTGCCGAGGGTGCCAACATGCCTACAACTCCCGAGGCTATCAAGGTATTCCAGCAAGCTAAGATTCTGTACTCACCTGGTAAGGCTAGCAATGCCGGTGGTGTATCTGTATCTGGTTTGGAAATGTCTCAGAACTCTGAGCGTCTGAGCTGGTCAGCCGAGGAAGTTGACGCTAAGCTGCTCTGGATTATGGAGAACATCCATGAGAACTGCGTGAAGTATGGTACAGAGCCCGACGGTTACGTAAACTACGTAAAGGGCGCCAACGTTGCCGGTTTCATGAAAGTTGCCAAGGCCATGATGGCTCAGGGCATTGTGTAAGTTCGACTATAGATTATCTACCATAGCTATATATATGTGGAGCCTCAGTCTGGTATATTACCAAACTGAGGCTCATTTTTAGTTTAAGGGTTCAAGGGAGGGGTAAAGCATAAGTTCTAACGCCTAACGTCTAATTATCAATTATCAATTATCAATTATCAATTTTTTTTCGTAATTTTGCCACAAAATTAGGAAAAAAGAAATGCAACTGAAAGATACCTCATTCGTTGATTTGATGCTAAACCGCATCTGTAACGTATTGCTGATTGCTAATCCGTATGATGCTTTCATGCTGGAAGACGACGGACGCGTAGATGAGAAGATATTCTCAGAATATGCCCGCCTAGGACTTCGCTTCCCTCCCCGATTCATCCAGGTTGCTAGCAAAGAAGAGGCAGAAAGACAGATGGCAGCAGGAAACATAGACCTTGTTATCTGTATGCCTGCTGCTGAGGATAATAGTGTATTTGACATCGCACGCTCTATTAAGCAACTATATGTCAACATTCCTATTGTAGTACTGACCCCGTTCAGTCATGGTATCACCAAGCGTATGCAGAACGAAGACCTGTCGGTCTTTGAATATGTATTCTGCTGGTTGGGTAACACTGAGTTGCTGTTGTCCATCATCAAGCTGATGGAAGACCGCATGAACCTAGAGCACGACATTAGGAGTGCAGGCGTACAAATGATTCTAGTCGTAGAGGATAGTATTCGCTTTTACAGTAGTATCTTGCCCAGTTTGTATAACTTTGTCTTGCAGCAAAGCCTTGAGTTTGCTACAGAAGCGCTGAACACCAGTTTGGAGACGCTACGTATGCGTGGACGCCCAAAGATTGTACTGGCCCGCAACTACGAGGAAGCATGGCTCCTGTACAGCAGGTTTGCCAACAACACATTGGGAGTTATCAGCGATTGCCGTTTCCCCATGACCCCTGATTCAGAGAAGGATGAAGATGCTGGTTTTAAGTTGCTGAGTTCCATACGCGCCAACGATCCCTACATACCCCTCATCCTTAACTCTTCGGAAGCGGAGAAGGCAAGACTGGCAGACAAATGTCACGCGCACTTTATCGACAAGAATTCCAAGAAAATGGCTGTTGACCTAAGAGGTCTTGTGCAGCGATTCTTTGGTTTTGGTGACTTTGTGTTCCGCAACCCAGACACAATGGAAGAGGTGGTTCGCATTCACAACCTTAAGGACTTGCAAAACAACATCATGACGGTTCCTGCCCGAAGCCTGCTTTACCACATCAGCCACAACAATGTAAGTCGTTGGCTAGCAAGTCGTGCTCTTTTCCCCATATCTGAGTTCTTGAAAAACATCACATGGGACAACCTGCAAGACGTAGATGCACACCGTCAGATTATTCTGGACGCCATAGTTGCCTACCGTAGAATGAAGAACCAGGGCGTTGTAGCTGTATTCCAACGCGAACGCTTTGACCAATACTCCAATTTTGCCCGTATCGGTGACGGAAGTTTAGGTGGGAAAGGTCGTGGTCTGGCCTTCATAGACCATATTCTTATGCGACATACCGACCTGAACGACTACCCCGGCACACAGGTGCGTATTCCCAAGACGGTTGTTCTTTGCACCGATATTTTTGATGAGTTCATGGATACCAACGAACTCTATCAGATAGCACTTAGCGACCTCCCCGACGAAACAATTCTGCAACATTTCTTAAGGGCACGCCTTCCTATGCGTCTCTTAGGCGACTTGGAGGCCTTCCTATCCGTAGTGAGTACCCCCATCGCAATACGTAGCAGTAGTTTGCTCGAAGACTCTCATTACCAACCGTTTGCAGGTGTTTACAGTACTTACATGATTCCGTATAGTTCAGATAAGTACGAACGTCTTTCCATGTTAGCAGGCGCCATAAAAGCCGTCTACGCCAGTGTCTTCTACCAAGGGAGCAAGGATTACATGACAGCCACCAGCAACGTCATAGATCAGGAAAAAATGGCTGTAATCCTACAGGAAGTGGTAGGCGAACAGCACGGAGACCGTTTCTACCCTGTCATAAGCGGTGTGGCACGCAGTATCAACTACTACCCTATTGGCGACGAGAAAGCCGAGGAAGGCACCATCTCTTTGGCCATGGGGCTTGGAAAATACATTGTGGATGGTGGAGTTAGCTTGCGTGTATGCCCATACCATCCCCATCAGGTACTTCAGATGAGCGAAATGGAACTGGCACTTCGCGATACACAAACACACTTTTTAGCACTTAAAACCAAGGAAGAAGAAAGCGACAAGGAATTCAAGGTAGATGATGGATTCAATTTAGTTAAGGTCTCTGTTCGCGAAGCAGAACAAGACGGGACATTGCAGTGGATATCTTCAACCTTCGACCCCTATGACCAGTGCATCTACGATGGATATTATGAAGGAAAGAATCGTAAGATTATCTCTTTTGCCGGTGTACTGAAGCATGACGTATTCCCTCTGCCAGAAATCATGCAGAAAGTACTAAGGTATGGACAGAATGAGATGAAAAGGCCTGTGGAAATTGAGTTTGCGGTAAATCTGCATGCCGACAAAACAGGGGAGTTCTATATGCTTCAAATCCGTCCCATGGTGGACAACCGAATGGAACTAAACGAAGACATCACCCAAATTCCCGATGACCAATGTCTGCTACGCTCACATAATGCCATCGGACAGGGAGTATTCACAGAAATTAGAGATGTAGTGTATGTGAAGACTGATGGGTACACACCCAGTCTGAATTATGAGATTGCAGAGGAGATTGAGCGTATCAACCGAACGTTCCTCTCCACAAACAAACAGCCAAACGTCAATGACGAGAATGCTCAGCAAGGCCAAAACTACATCCTGATAGGTCCTGGACGTTGGGGAAGCAGCGATCCATGGCTGGGTGTTCCTGTTAAATGGCCACATATCAGCGCCTCGCAGATTATTGTTGAAGCAGGTTTGGATAACTATCAAGTCGACCCCAGTCAGGGTACTCACTTCTTTCAGAATCTGACATCGTTAGGTGTATGTTATCTTACTATAGATGCTTTCCGCGGTGATGGTATTTACCGTCAAGACATTCTCAATCAACTGCCTGCCGTCGAAGAGACCAAGCATGTTCGCCATGTACGTTTCCCTCAGCCATTGACCATAAAAGTTGACGGGTTCAAAAAAGAAGCAGTAGTAATGAGGTAAATAATAATATGAATTTCGATATATTAAACGCCATAAACGATGCACTTTGGACCTGTGTGGTAATACCCATGCTGGTAGGCTGCGCCCTGTATTTCACTTGGAATCTCAGATTCGTGCAGTTCACCATGCGGCCCACGATGTTACGAAACCTCTTCAAACCAAGCAGCGAGAGTGTCGAGAGCATCGGAAACGAGAAGATATCATCGTTCCAAGCTTTTGCCATCAGTCTTTCAAGTCGAGTAGGAACGGGTAACTTAGCTGGAGTGGCAAGTGCCATATTCGTTGGAGGTCCCGGAGCTGTGTTCTGGATGTGGGTTATGGCACTTTTGGGTGCAGCAACCGCCTTTATGGAAGCTACTCTGGCACAACTCTTCAAGCGGAAAGGCAAAGACAGTTTCTTCGGCGGGCCTGCCTATTACATGAAGTATGGCCTGAAGCGTCCCTGGATGGGCGTTCTCTTTGCCATCCTCATCATCTATGGTTTTGGACTGGCAAACCAACTTGTGCAGAGCAATACACTTTGCGATGCCATCGGCAGTACATTTCATATTCCCGTGGAATATGCGGCCGTTGGGTTGACGCTGTTAACGCTGCTCATCATCTTTGGCGGCATCCTGCGTATTGCCCGCTTCTGTGCTTGGGTGGTACCCTTCATGGCCTTCGGCTATATCTTGCTGGCACTCTATATTTTAGTCATCAACATCACAGAAATTCCTGCCATGCTATCCCTCATCATTCGAAGTGCTTTCGGATGGGAACAGGCTGCAGGTGGTACCATCGGTGTAGCCATCATGCAGGGTGTTAAGCGCGGGCTTTTCAGTAACGAGGCCGGTGAGGGAAGTGCTCCCAATGCCGCTGCCACAGCCACAATTCCGCACCCCGTAACACAAGGACTTTTGCAGAGTCTCGGTGTCTTTACCGATACACTTGTTATCTGTACCTGCACTGCCTTCATCATCCTGTTGAGTGGGCTCTATACAAAAGAACATGGCTACGACGGGATTATCCTCACAGGTCACGCCATGGAAAGCCATTTGGGGAGTTTCGGCGGATGGTTTCTGTTTGCTTCTATTTTATTCTTTGCATACAGCACCATCATTGCCAACTATTTCTACGGCGAAACAAATATTCGCTACATCACAAACAAGCCTTGGGCCGTTTTCCTGTTTCGTCTGTTGAGTGGAGTGATGGTCTTGATGGGCGGCTTCATGACCCTGCAACAGACTTGGAGCATTGTTGACCTCGCAATGGCATTCATGACAATTCTCAACCTCATCGCAGTCGTTTGGCTCAGCAAGTATGCATTCCGTCTGTTACAGGACTTCCACAAACAACGCAAGGAGGGCAAAGAACCCGTATTCCATAAAGAAATGTTCCCAGAAGCAGACATCGAAGGATGGGATTAAAACAAAAAAAAATAATGAACACAGAACCAACCAATACCGGAAAGGTATTCCTTATAGCAGGCAGCGAGCCTTTAGGCAGTGCAGGGGTACAGGCTGATATAAAGGCCATCACCCGCTGTGGCGGCTGGGCTGCCGCTGCCTTAACTTGCATAGTCGATGAAGATGTAAACCAGATAAAAGGCATCCATTACCTGCCAACAGACCTTATTGTCTCACAAGCAGAGTCGTTCCTCAGCACTGTAGGTGCCGATTGTATCAAGACGGGAGTGCTTCCAAGTGCAGAAATTATTAATGGTGTGGCAGGTGTACTCAGGAAATACAACCAGCAGCCCATCCTCATTGACCCCGTGATTGTAAATTTTGCCGGTGAGCAGTTGGTTAGCGACGAAGCCATTCAAGCCTACAAGGAACAACTTTTTCCCTTGGCAACTATTATTACACCTAATTTCCGCGAGGCCGAGTTCCTGCTAGGGCATAAACTGGAGGACATTGAAGCAGACCTTCGGTGGCTCAGTCATTGGGGAAGCTCCGTAATTGTAAAGAGTGTGGATGAGGGGAAATACCTGGTTGATTATCTCTACGACAAGACAACAGAAACCATTACTCCCCACCCCAAGAAGAAACTTATCCTTACCGACCGTAACGGAACCGGCGACACCTTGGCATCAGCCATTGCTACTAATCTGGCAAAGGGAGAAGACCTACAAACTGCCGTCTCGCGTGCCGAGGCCTACATGAACTACTTCCTGGCAGGTCCTCGCTATTATATCAGTGTAGGGAAATAAACAAAAAGTGATCCCGGAGGGATTCTAACCCTCGACCTTCAGAACCGGAATCTGACGCTCTATACAGCTAAGCTACGGGACCCTTTCTTTTTTGCTTTGCAAAGGTACAATAAAATGAAGAAAAACGGAACTATTGTACCCAAAAATCTCTTACTTACTGCAGATATTGCTTAAAGTGCTGTGTTATCTGACGGAAAAGATGCACGCGTGTATTACCGCCGCTGATACCATGATTGCGATTGGTGTAAGTAAGCTGACGGAAATCCTTATCGGCCTGTACCAGTGCCTCGGTATATTCAGCCACATTGCGGAAGTGAACATTATCGTCAGCTGAACCGTGACAGATGAGTAAGTGACCGCTCAACTGACTGGCCCTGCCAATCGGACTGACATCATAGCCGTCACCATTCTCTTTGGGTGTACGCATATAACGCTCTGTATAAACACTATCGTAATAACGCCAGTTAGTAGGAGGCGCTACTGCCACGCCTGCAGCAAAGACAGGACGACCCTCGCTCATACTCATCAGCGTATTGAAACCACCATAGCTCCAACCCCAGATGCCAATATGATTCTTATCCACATAAGGCAAGGTTCCCAAATAAATAGCAGCCTCCACTTGGTCACGGCTTTCCAACTGACCAAGCTTCAGGTAGGTACACTGTTCAAAGTCACGGCCACGACCGCCTGTTCCCCGTCCATCCACACACACGCAGATGAAGCCCTGCTGACACAGGTACTGCTCATAGAGCGAGCCACCCATATTACCTGTGCTCCAGCTGTCAAGCACCTGCTGACTGCCCGGACCGCTGTACTGGTGCATCACAACAGGGTATTTCTTGCCCTGAGAGAAGTTTGCCGGCAACACCATAAAGCCGTTTAACTCCACACCATCCTGTGTCTTGAAAGTAAAGAACTTGCGTTCACCCAAATTTAACTCGGCAAGTTTCTGCTTCAGTCCTGCATTATCTTCCAACACCTTCAACATTTTGCCGTTAGCATCACAGAGTGTAGTTACAGGGGGGGTGTTCAGGTTACTATACACGTTCATATAATAACGCAGGCCATTACTGAATGTCGCTTTATTGGTTCCGCGCTCCTTACTCAGTTTCACCACCTTGCCCTTAGCATCGGCTTTATATATAGCACGGCAAAGAGGACTCTCCTCGGTGCTGGCATAATAGGTCGTTCCCGACTTGGCATCATAACCATAGAAACTGGTTACCACAAAGTTACCCTTCGTGAGCTGACGACGCATGGTACCCGTTAGGTCGTAGAGATACAGATGGCTATATCCATTACGCTCACTCATGAGGACAAAACCGTCATCAAGTACCTGAAAAGTCTTGTAAACTTCCTCTAGAATGTATTTTTCTGCTTGATCGCGGACTATCACACGGCACTCTGTACTGCGGGGGTTGGCCAAATAGATATCCAGACAATCCTGATGACGGTTATTGGTAAGGATGAGCAGCTTCTCAGGGTCTTTGGTAAAGAAGATGCGGGGCACATAGCCGTCCTCTGGGATAGGTAGCTGCATCTTACGTATCACACGACTCTTTATATCAAAACTATGCACACTAACCACACTGTTCTTGGCACCTGCAACAGGATATTTGTAATCATAAGACCCAGGATACTGGGCATATTCCGTACGCTCAGGCTTCAAACCCTTGTACCAAGGAAAGCTGAACATCGGCACCTCTTTTTCATCATAGCGAATCCATGCTATCATGGTATTGTCCTCGTTGAAGTCAAAGGCACGGTTGAAAGAAAACTCCTCCTCGTTTACCCAATCAGGCTTACCGTTTATTACCTCGTTGAACTTACCGTCCTTAGTAATCTGGCTTTCGCTATTGTTAAAGAGCAACTTCACCAAGAAGAGATTACCCTCGCGCACAAATGCTACCATATTACCGTCACGACTCCACAAAGGCACCTCCTGAGGGCCTCCGTCACTCAGGCGGGCTACTGTGCGATTCTTTACATTATAGATGTAATACTGAGCCGTCTTACTGTGGCGGTAGATGCTCTTGGTCTCTGTCTGAAGCAGGATATTCTGCTCGTTGGGGCTCATGATGTAGCCGTCAATGTGCGGAATGCTTAGGCGAGTCTTCATATTATCCACATCAAAAATAACGCCCGTCTCCTCACCAGTACGGAAACTCTTACGTACAATCTTCTTGCCGCCATCTGTCAACTGGCTATAGCTCTCACCATCCGAAAGAGGGTTCACGCCAGAAACCTGATGGGCATAATAGACACCCTTACAGAGATCGGTAAGTAATAGCTCACGAGCAGCACGCACACCAACAAATGCGAAAGCAATAATTGAAAAAAGTAATAAACGCTTCATTTTAAGTTCCTAATCAAAATTTCCCTTGCAAAGGTACGAAAAAAAAAAGAAAGAGAGCCCCTATAAGTTGTTATATTTTCGTAATTTTGTGCCATGAATTACACGGAATACGGCCCTTGGTTGCAAGAACAATTAGGCACAAAGGTACAGAAGATATCCGTCAATGCCGGTTTCACCTGTCCCAACAGAGACGGGACAATAGGCTATGGAGGCTGTACCTTCTGCAATAATCAGACATTCAACCCTGCTTACTGCCAGCCTACCAAGAGTATCACACAACAATTGGAGGAAGGCAAGCAGTTTTTCAGGCGTAAATACCCCAGCATGAAGTATTTGGCTTATTTTCAGGCCTACACCAATACATACGGACAGTTGGAGCATCTGAAAGAACTATACGAAGAAGCCCTACGCGTACCCGATGTCTTGGGGCTCGTTATCGGCACACGCCCCGACTGCATGTCTCCCGCCCTACTCGATTACCTTTCAGAACTCAATCGTCGCACCTTCCTAATTATTGAATATGGCATAGAGAGTGCCAACGAAGAAACCCTCCTACGTATCAATCGTGGGCACACCTACGCCCTTTCTGCACAGGTAGTCCGTCAGACAGCCGCCTATAACATCCGCGTAGGTGCCCATATCATACTCGGATTCCCCTGGGAAAGCAGGGAAGAGCTGATGCGCCAAGCCGATGAGATAGCTCTCCTGCCTCTCACAACCCTGAAGCTACACCAGTTGCAGATTATACGGGGCACAGCGTTAGCCCAAGCGTACCAGCAAGCCCCCTGGCCGCTCCCAACAGCCGAGGAATACATTGATTTGGTATTAGAGTACATTTCTCACCTCCCCACCTCGTTAGTGCTGGAGCGCTTTGTCAGCCAAAGTCCACCCGAGTATGTCATTGCCCCTCAATGGGGCCTCAAGAATTACGAATTTACAAATCTCATCAATAAGCGCTTATGTGCTTTGCGAAATCAGCCAGTGTCATGATTTCGGAAATCTGTGCCACGGCGTATGCCTTGGTTCCTGTTTTGAAATGTTAAAAACGCCACGTGTGGAGTTGGCCATTTCCACGTGTAGACTTTGCAAAGTTCGCGCGTCATCTTTGTCGAGTCTACGTGTAGCATCTTCTCTATCTCGGTGCAAGCCTCGTGCCAGCGAGGAAAAACATGTGCACTTTCTATCCCAAGCACAGCCAAGGCTCGCGTCTGATTCACTCTTGAATCTGATGCAAAGGTACGACAATTGCCCTGCGATCTAAAGAATAATGTCAAGATAATTTCCAAAAATATTGTTTTTTCGCAGTCATCAGTCATTAGTCATTTTGTCATTTTCATTTTTGGATTCCCCAAAAAGTGCCACCTACAGATCTTAGATATTTTTTTCTGTTTTTTCTATCTCTCTTATGCAGAAAAGTATTATCTTTGCAACCGCAATATTTACAATGTCTTACCCCAACACATGTTGAAGTATGAAAAAAAATTATTTCTTTTTTAGTTTCCTGGCGCTCATGTGCCTCGCCACAGTGATGCTATCCTCTTGTTCAGATAAGGAGACAAAGCCAGCAGTTGTTGATCCGTACAACGGTCATGAATACGTCGACCTCGGCCTGTCGGTGAAGTGGGCCACGTGCAACATAGGCGCGAAGAAGCCTGAGGACTACGGAGTCTACTTCGCATGGGGCGAGACAACGCCGAAAGATAATTTCAGCTGGGATAACTACAAGTTTACCAACGACGGCGGCAACAGCATTTCGAAATACAACGGCAGCGATATGACCGAGCTCGACAGGGAGGACGATGCAGCGGCGGCGAACTGGGGCGGATCATGGCGTATGCCTACCCTTAAGGAGTTTAACGAATTGATGGCCAACTGCGACGGGGTTTGGATAAAAGAGGGTGACCCGGAGTTTGGCGGCGTAGCCGGAGCGAAGCTCACGAGCAAGAAGCCGGGCTATACGGACAAATATATTTTCATTCCGGCTGCCGGCTGCCGTTTCGGGTCGGAGCTGTACGGTGCGGGATTGTGCATTTACGGTTGGTCGAGCACGCTCTATGCCGCAGATGTTCGTCGCGCGTATCGTTCTGTCCTGCGTGACACACCAGACGTCGAGACTCGCAGCGACGGTCGTGCCGGAGGCCATACCATCCGTGCCGTATGCCCTTCAGACCGCAGTACAGATACTGATGGCGACAGCACGACTGAACCGGAGGATGATGACGACAACACGCCGGCGCCAACCTCGCACAATGGCTACGAATGCGTCGACTTCGGCATACGCATCAACGGCAAAAGACAGCTTTTCGCCACCTGCAACGTAGGTGCCCATAACGAGTACGACTACGGCGACTTCTTTGCCTGGGGCGCCACCGAACCATACTACACCGGCTACACCATGAGCGGCACCTCTGTCACCGTCACATCATGGAAAGACGGCAAGAGCGAGGGATACGTTCAGGCCAACGCTCCGTTCTATGGCAGCGATGGTGCCTACACCACATACACTGCCGCAGGTGCTGTCCTCAGCCCCGAACACGATGCAGCCCGCGCCAACATGGGCGGAGACTGGCGCACGCCTACCTTCGAGGAGATACAGGCGCTGTGGCAGAAGACCACCACGGCATGGACAGACAACTACAAGGGCAGTGGCATCGCCGGCTGTATCATAACCGGCAAAGGCAAATATGCTGACCGGTCCATGTTCCTGCCAGCTACCGGCACCTTTAGCGGATTGTCCCACTCCCATGCCACTCAACAGGGCTACTACTGGTCAAGCACGCTTCACAACGCTTCGGACGGTAAATATCTGGGGTCTGTAGTCGGTGGCAGTATGTCCCCCTATGGCTACAACAATCGCTACTTCGGCTTCCCTGTGCGTGCAGTCTTTACCTTCTCCGAATGAATTTGCTGTGTAAAGATGCACAGCACGGTCTTATGACCAACGCAGCACGGTCTTATGACCAACACAGCACGGTCTTATGACCAACGCGACGTGGCCTTGTGTTCCGAGACTTAGGTCTTTTCACAGAAGATGGCAAGCTGAAGAATGCTGCATTGCTGCTGTTTGCTAAGAACCCACGGAAATACTTTACTTGCGTGGAGTTCAAAATCGGTCGTTTCAGGCACAATGAGTCTGACTTGATAATCCAAGACGTGTTAGAGGGCAACATCATTCAGATGACAGATCGTGTGGTGAAGGTACTGAAAGCAAAATATCTGACATCCCCAATCCATTATAAGGATATGAAACGTAAAGAGCCATTGGAAGTGCCTGAGGATGCACTGCGCGAGATACTTTACAATAGCATCGCTCATAAGGATTATAGTGGTGCTCCTATCCAGATGCGAGTATGGGATGACTACGTTGAAATCTGGAACGAGGGCGAATTACCAATGGGTCTGACACCGGAGGCATTATTAAAGAAGCATTCTTCTCATCCTCGAAATAAGAATATCGCCAATGCATTCTTCAAGGCAGGCTTTATTGAGTCATGGGGACGAGGTTATGAGAAGATTCGTGAAGGATTTGAAGGAGCAGGACTGCCTATGCCAAAGATTGAAGATGTAGAGGGTGGAGTCAGAGTGACGTTCCAGAGGAACAATGTGAGCAATTCTAGAAAAACCGAGTTATCTGATAAGTTGCCTAATGGGTTGTCTGAAAAGTTATCTAATAGGTTGTCTAATACAACCACCAGTATTTGCATGTTTATTGTTTCATATAAAAATATCAGCAGAAAAGAGTTGGCAGAAAAGATTGGCATATCAACTACTGCAGTCCAAAAACATCTAAACAAACTAAAGTCTCTTGGAATTATTAAGAGGATAGGTTCTGCCAAGAATGGACATTGGGAAGTTATAGAAGATACTGAATCATGATTATCATCGAGTCTATGAAGCCATAATAATGATACATTGTTCTTAAAGTACTATACATTCCCCTCCGCCGTTCATAAAGAATAGCGGAGTTTTTTTGTAACACCTAAAGTCTAATTTTCGTTATCGCTTTCGTTATCGTTTTCGTTCAATAATTCTTCATTATTTTATATCTTTGCCGCTGATTTTAGCCAAACATAAAGATGAAGAAAGCAACATACTTTATATTGTTATGTGCTGCGGTGGCCCTGACTGTGGGCTGCGCGGACGAGAAGGCAGGCGGTTCCATGAGTGAAAAGGTATATACTGCCATTACGTGGCGCGATGATGCCGTGGATTACGACAAAGCCGGACAGATGCGACTGGCAGAGCTGTATTACAAGAAAGCTTACGAGGCTTTGAAGGAGGAGCCCTCTCAGGACTGGCTCGTTTACGGCGAGGCAGGCTACCGTTATGCCTGTATGCTCTACCAGCGTTACGACATGGAGGGTTCGCTAGCCGTCGTTAACGAGATATTGGATAAGGCCGAAGGCCAGAAAGACGTCCCCACCTCGTACAGGATGGGCCTGCTCTCTCTGATGGCACAATGCCAGTTGCACCTGTCTATGCCCGAAGCGGCAAAACAAACCTTTGCCAAAGCCTACGAGAATGAGCTGACGGTATTGGGTGGCGAGGAAAAGGGAGACTTCAATTTGGCCATCATTTGCTCGAACATCTTTTATTCGCTGTTTGAAATCGGTGAATATGATGAAGCAAAGAAATGGCTGGGCCGCTATGAGGAAGAACTCCTTGCCTGCGAGAAGCTCGGCATTGGCGACTCCGCTCTGATTGAAGAACAAAAAGGGAGCATAGCTTTGTACAAGGCCCGATACCTGCAGGCTACGGGTCGTGCTGATGAGGCTGCCGCAGTCTATGCCGCCATTCCCCGCAGCCGCATTTTCGTGGGGGCGAACATCTCGGATGCCATCGGTTACCTGATGGCTGCGGGACGCTACGACGAGGCCGTTAACTGGTATGAACAATCTGACAGCACCTTCCCGGCCACCATTGGCACAAAAAAGACCTTCGACAACATCGCCAACTGCCTTAGCCCCCGCTATTCATCCTATCGCAAGGCCGGACGTACCAGCGAGGCGTTGGTCATGGCTGACAGCATCTGTTCCGACATCGACACAGCCCTTGTCCATCAGAAGAAGAGCGATGCCGCCGAGCTGGCCGTCATCTACCAGACACACGAAAAGGATTTGCAACTGGCGAACCAACGATTCACCATCTCCCTGCACCGCCTATTCGCCGTCGCCCTCGTCGTCATCCTCCTGCTCATAGTCTGGCAGCTTTGGCGCTCCCATATTTATAACAAAGTGTTGTTGGCGAAGAACCGCCACCTGCTGGCCGAGATTGAGAAGCAAGAGCAAAAAGAGCTGCAGGCCATCGAACAGTTGAATGCCGAACCCGAGGAAGCGCTTACCACCGGTCAGCAATTCTACCGCCGCCTCTGCACCATTATGTCTGAACAGCGACCCTACACCAACGAGGCGCTGAACCGCGATACGCTGGCACAGCTTCTCGGCACCAATGCCAAGTATGTGGAGCAGGCCATCCGCGAGTGTTCCAACGGCGAGACTGTCGGCGACTTCATTTCTCGCCACCGTCTGGAGTATGTGACCCATCTGCTGAGAACCACCGACAACTCCATCAGCCTTATCGGCGAGCTATCCGGCATTCCCAACCGTGCCACCCTTGCCCGCCTCTTCCGCAATGCTTATGGCATGACTTGCAGCGAGTACCGACAAGCCATCAAGTCGAAAGCAACAGAATAAAGGACTTCTAGAATGTGCACCTTCTGCATATTTTCCAAATATGATACATATTTTTCCTAAAATGATACATCTGTTTTGCCGCCTCTCCATACCTTTGTGGCAAAAACAAGAAAAAACAGCTCACAATGAACGTTCTTTGCTGAATAATGCTTATCTTTGCACCGTCCTACGCGAAATGCGTGCACGCATAGCATCGGAAGCGTTGTGCTTTTTCCACACCGAGAACTTCGACAACTCTCAAGAGAAAATGGAAAAGCGAGTACGTTCTTCCCTTGGCATTGATTTCATTGGATGCGTTCCATTGACATCATACAAGGGTGTGAGCTGTTCTTCTTATCTTTTCTCTGGCAGTCGAAGGCCATCGGTGGATTAGCGGAAACAGAGTCACACCTTTCTTTATGTCATTCAACACCGCACACTATCGCCTGACGATAGCCTACTTCAACAAGAACGAAATGAATAATGAATAACAACAAAATGAAAAAGGTTTTGATGACGTGGGCAGCCGTCCTTTGCTGCTGGGTGACGCTCTCCGCCCAACAATTGACAGAACAGCAGGCGATGGAACGCGCCCTGCAGTACATGAACAGTGGTAAAGCATCGGCCAACGCCCGCCGCATGGCTGCACCGGCCAATGGAGGTAGCATGAAACTTAAGACCGCTCCCGTGGAGGCAAGGAAAATCTATGCCTTCAACATGGAGGGCGGTGGTTTCGTAATCGCATCGGCCGACCAGCGTACCCTGCCCGTGCTTGGCTACAGCACAACGGGCAGCATCGACTGGGAACAGATGCCGGAGAACATGCGCTCATGGCTGAAGCAGTATGACGAGGCCATCGCCACGCTCGGCCACCGCAGGGACTTCCGCGACGGCGAACAGATGGCCACGTTGTATGGAGAAGACGCAACCACAGCACGTCAGTCACGCCGTGCCAAGCGCACGGCCGTCGAGCCGCTCATCAAGACCCACTGGGATCAGTCCGCACCCTATTGGAACCAAGTGCCGACCTACCAAGGACCAGAACCGAATCTACGCAACAAGCAGTGCTACGTGGGTTGCGTCGCAACGGCCATGGCACAGGTCATGAACTACTGGCAGTGGCCTAAAATGGTGTCCGATGGACTGCCCGACTACGACTGTAACATCCAATATAACAATCAAAATTACACGTGGCATCTCGGAGCTCTCCCGCCAACAAGGTTCGAATGGGAGCTGATGATTAACGACTATAGAGTGTGGAACACCGAGACCCAACAGTACGACCCATTAGGCACCGACGAGCAGCGCAAGGCCGTGGCAACGCTGATGCGCTACTGCGGACAGTCCGTCAAGATGACATATCGCCCACGCGAGTTAGGCGGCTCCGCTGCATACACCAACGCTGTTGCAATAGCGCTCGTCAACTACTTCGACTACAGCACCGCACAATACATCATGCACCATTTCTTCGGCATCGACGAATGGGAGGAAATCATCTACGGCGAATTGGCAGCAGGGCGACCAATAGTCTATTCCGGCGCAAGCGAATCCAGTGGCCATGCCTTCGTGTGCGACGGCTACGACGGTGAAGGAATGTTCCACATCAACTGGGGCTGGAGTGGTCAAGACGATGGTTACTTTGCGCTCGCCGTGCTCAATCCTTACAACAATACCGGTTCGGGCAGCGGCAGCAGCGGCATCGGATTCTGCATCGATGAGGGTGCCGTCATCTATACCGACCCGCACATGGCTGAGCAGCCATCTGTGTACAGCGACTTCAAGGACAGGTTCTACCAGTTCGACCCCATCTGTTTATACGATAACAACTTCGTGGCGTTTTCCTATACATTCTTTGAAACCTACAACGAGGTGGCCGACCACGCCTTTGGCACCATCGACTCCGAAGGCAATCTCCAACCCCTGTTCATGGTTGACCCGAACGACAGCATCGTCTACTCATATACGGTTTGGGACTACAATTGGTTCCTGGTACAGATAGACCCGTCGCGCTTCACCCCCGGACAGACCGAAACGCTCTATCCCATGTTGCGCTTCCGTCATCCTGGCGAGCAGTGGCAGGTCATCCCCCCGATGGAGCAGAACCTGACCGTGGGGTGCGACAAAGAGGGCCACTTCTTCATGCGCTCTAACCAAAAGTCTTATGACATGCAACTCACTGGCATCGGCATCACCAAGGGCACCGGCCGACTGGGTGAGCGAAGCGACGTCACCATCCGCGTCCGCAACAACGAGAAGTCGGACTACAACAACAAGCTCTATCTCCTCCCCGTCTACCTCGGACACATCAAGCCAGAGGAGTATGAGACCGCCCCCGATCTGGCTCAGGGTCAGCAGATGCAGTGCGGAGCCTACATCCCGGCAGGCGGCGAGGCCGAAGTCACCTTCAGCTTCGTACCCGAATATGGCGGTACCGTCGTATTCTTTGCCCGCACCGAGAACCGATATTTCGGAGAGACGCACCTGATATTGAACAACGACACGCTGACCAACTACAATGCATACGTGGAGAACAAGAGCTACTTGTCCCGCGATGGCGACCAGTGGTACTGGAACATAGAGTTGGCCGACCGCATCGGTGTCAAAATGTCGCACTGGGTTCCGTCAGACAATCTTTACTTGCGTGCACGCCACTACCTCAATGACGAACAAGTGAAGTCCGTCAGAGATAACACTGGCCTCAAGGAATACCTCGCCGCCCTGCCCGATAGCATCGGCACCGGCAACTACACCTTCACCTACCAGATGCCGATTGAGGTCGGCCAGCCGGGTGAATATTACTTCGACTCCTACCTCGCCGAGATAGTGAACGAAGAGCGGGTCAGCTATTGCTGTGCCAACATTTACAGCTTTACCATCGACGACATTACCGGCATCAAGGAGATTTACGATTTGACAATTGGCGATTTAAGATTTGACTCCGATGCGTGGTTTGACTTGCAAGGCCGCCGCCTCACCGCCAAGCCCACCCACCGTGGCCTCTATATCCAAGGTAATAAGAAAATATTAATCCGTTAAAACAATAATGAAACGATGAAAAAGATTCTCATGACGCTTGCAATCGTCCTGTGCTGCTGGATGACCATGCCGATGTTAACATCGTGCAGCAGCGACAACGAGGATAATCCGACGACGAATCCGACAGACTCCAAGGCCTTGGTGGGCACATGGGTAGGCGACCTCACAGGTAAAACCTTTTCCATTTGGAGCTACGGCAAGGCGTGGAACGTGTGGACATTCAATGCCGACGGCACGGGCGTGTCCGACGTGTACTTCTTGGCGGGCGACGAGCCTGTTGCCATCCAACACCAGCCATTCACCTACACTGCCGAGGACGGCAAACTGGTAACCGTGATGGAAGACGGCTCGTGGGACTGGACGTATCAAGCTGTGGATGGCAAACTGACAATAGACTACGAAGGCGGCAACGCCATGACCTTCGACAAGGCCAACGCCGCGCAGACCACACAGTTTACCGAGTGGAGCAGGCGCGAACTGCTGTCGGTGCCCGGCCTCCAGGCCCGCTACACCATGTTCGTCTATGGCAATGCCGGCGGCGACATGGATGACATTATCGAGAAAGACTTCTGGGAGGCAGTCAGGCCCTACCTGAAGGACTCGACCAAAGTACGCGTGGCTGTCCTCTACAAATACGGCCAGAATACCAGCGGCCAGATGACTGACGACGGCGATGTGGTGTGGTTCGAGCTGAACAGCGAGACTGACCTTGACCGCTTGCACGAGGAGGGCCTGAACGCGCTCGGTATGCACACCGAGGCCATCGCCACCAAGCTCTACGATCCCAACACCATTCACCAGTTCATCGAGTTCAGCAGCCTCTTCTGCCCTGCCGAGGAATACATCTTCACCATTTGGGGCCACGGCAGCGGCTTCGACCCGAGGAACGACATTCCGGACAAGTACAATGAGAAGCCTGCTGCCACACGCGGCGTGATTGGCGACGAGTGGAACGACGAAGAGCAGTTAGACATGTACGAACTCTCACAGGCCATCAAGGCCACAGGACGCGCCCCGCTGAAGGCCATCTTCTTCAACAACTGTCTGATGGGCAACATGGAGTCGCTCACCGAACTGCGCGACGTAGCCGAGTACATTGCCTGCTCCGCCCACCTGCTCTCCGGCGGCTACATCGTGCTGCCCGCCTTCATCAGAAGGCTCATAGAGAAAGACAATGTGGAGGATGCCTTCGCCTACATGCTCAACGACATCACCCCCGGATGGCAGAATAGCTACAAGGATGATGAAAACCTATTCTATAATGGCGACTTTAAGCTGCTGCGCACCAGCGAACTCGACGGCATTATCGATGTCACGCGCCGACTGGCCGACCGTGTCGTCGCCCTCTACCCGACGCAGAAGGAGACCATCGACCTCGCCACCAAGCAAGTTTATCGCTTCTACACCACCGGCGAGACCCCCGAGAAATGCTATATCGACCCATTCTTCGACCTCCAAGACTATGCTGACAAACTGGCCGCCAACACGGGCGATGCTGAACTGACAGCCATTGCCGCCGACCTGCGCACGGCCTTCGTCAAGGCCATCCTCCAGTATGTTGACGTCAACTGGAGCGTGCAACACCTTGATCACTACAGCCTCAGCGTCTGCCTCTACCATCAGGATAACTACAATTACGACTTCATCGGAAACGGGAAGGACTATAAGAGCAACATCGGCGAAGGCTACGAGAAGTGTACATTCCACAAGCTCACCGGCTGGGGCAACTTCCTCCGCATCAACACCGGCCTGCCCTGGGGCAATCCCACCTGCGGTGGCGGCGGACCAATTAACGCACAATAATCACACATCTAAACATATACAACAATGAAAAAGATTCTTATGACGCTTGCAGCCGTCCTTTGCTGCTTCACTAGTGTTAATGCTCAGACGACAGAGACTGAGAGCAACTCAGAAAGGTACCTCCGACTGTCAAAGGAGGCAGACGAGAACCCCACCGACTGGAAAGCACAGATGGAGGTAGTTTACATCCTGACCGACAAAAACAGCGGGTTTTACAACCAACAGCGCGCCACACGTTATCTGGAACGCATCTACCATACGGAGACCGACCACAACAAGGTGGTGCCCGACTCTGTGCTGCGCGTGTCGCTTATTTCGCTGATAACTCTGTATTTTGGGGAAAAGGATTTTGACAAGACCTTGTTCTACATCGACGAAATGAAGCACGCGAAGAAGGTTGGTGTGGAAAAAATCAGCAACGAAGATATTATCTGCCAAGACGGGTTAGGCTTAATAATCCACATGATGAAGAACAACGCGTTGCAGGCATTGTCCAACATAATGGAGATGCGCCAACTAGTAACCGAAAACAAAATGCCGGGCATCGAATATTCGAATGTGATGACCGCTATGTTGTTCGACAATCTATTTGGGCAATACCAGAAGATGTTCGGCGACAAGCTACTGGAAGTTACCATCGATGGCAAGAAATATATCATCATTGCCATGAAGAAATGGAACATCGAAAAGCCGCTGATGGGATGGATGGGTGAAATGAACGACGATAATGACGATGAAGACGATGAGACCACATTGGCTTACGGCGAAGACGGTAAAGTATATGACGAGCTGGATGGTCATATAGACTACGGTTTCAAATTTGACAAGAATGGCCTCGTGCCACAGGAAGGATACAATACGAGCCTGATTACCGTCACGCCAGAACAGCGCCAGCAGATGGTGGAGGCATACCACAAATACTTGAAAAAGGAAAAGAAAAATAAGAAATAATAAAGAGACCGAATAGAAAAAAGGGGTCAGGTGACGCCTGATCCCTTCTTCTTTGTTCATACCTCATGCAACTGGTGCAGGCGGCTGTAGACGAAGCACGCGGCAAAGGTGCCGACTATGTAGTGCTGTTGTCGCATATGGGTGAAGCAAAACCGTCGATAGGCGTTTCGTCACATGAACTCATAGCCGCCACAAGGGGCATCGATGTAGTACTTGACGGACATACACACTCCATCATCGAGCGCGATGAAGTAACCAACCTCGATGGCAAGAAAATACCTGTCACCCAGACTGGCACGCAATTTGCCTATGTAGGCAAACTGGTCACACAGACACAGACACCGTGGCCAACTATATAGAAAAAACGCTTGGCGGCATTGTACCCAGCGAATATGCCAAGTCGCAAAGACGTATAACCATTTTGAACGACTGAACGCAGCAAATTTTTCACTTTTCACTACCTTCTCGTTCTTCGCCATCATGATTGTCATCTTCGTAGGAGGGAAACAAGAAATAATAAAACAAAATATATTTATGCAGAGAATCGTAACAATCGTGGCGCTGATATGCGTCATCGCATTCCAAATGAATGCCCAAGAGAACAGGAACCAGACGTACAATATCACGCTGGGAAACGTGCAGTATGCCCACCACAACGAGAAGATGTCGACAGGCGAGGCCGTCGGCAAGATTCTCACCGGACTGGCTACCGGCCAGGTCTCCGTACAGGCCACCAAATATGAGGAAGACGTGAAGAACGCCATCATCAAGGGA
>JAFXTC010000063.1 GCA_017525235.1 Bacteroidaceae bacterium
CTCGGAAAAGTGCAAATAAATTTGGCTTTTCTCTTGCTTATTCGTACCTTTGCACCCGAAAAAGTATAAAACAGTACAAAATAAAGGTAATTTTATGATTAATTCACAAGACATTAAGAAAGGTGTTTGTATCCGCATGGATGGAAAGCTGTACTTCTGTATCGACTTCCTGCACCGTAAGCCCGGTAAGGGAAACACCATCATGAACGTAACCCTGAAGGATGTTGTTAACGGCGGTGTAATCGAGAAGCGTTTCAACATTGGTGAGAAGCTGGAGGATGTTCGTGTTGAGCGTCGTCCCTATCAGTATCTCTACAAGGATGGTGAGGACTTGGTATTCATGAACAACGAAACCTTCGAGCAGATTAACATCAATCCCTCTTTGGTTAACGGTGTTAACTTCCTGAAGGAGAGCGAGAACGTTGAGGTTGTTGTTGACGCAAGCTCTGAAACCGTTCTGTATGCTGATGTTCCTGTTAAGGTTCACCTGCAGATTACTTGGACAGAGCCCGGCCTGAAGGGCGATACTGCTACCAACACCCTGAAGCCCGCTCGTGTTGAGACTGGTGCCGAGATCCGTGTTCCTCTGTTCATCGAGGAGGGCGAGATCGTTGAGGTTGACAGTCGCGACGGTTCTTACCTGGGTCGAGTAAAAGCATAAGACTTCGTCTAATTGATAATTGATAATTGACAATTGATAATTATTTTGGCTTTATGATATAGTCCTGGGGAAAATCCCAGGACTTTTTCATTCTTATTCTTAATGGAAAGTTACGCATTATTTTTTGATATCGATGGTACTTTGGTGAGTTTCAATACGCATCAGATTCCTGATTCTACCATACAGGCGCTTACCCGGGCTAAGCAGGCTGGGCACAAGGTGTTTATTGCCACAGGTCGTCCGCCCCTTATCATCACCAATCTGGGAGCCATAGAACATCTGATTGACGGCTACGTAACCATCAACGGTGCCTTATGCTTTGTGGGTGATAAGGTGATAAGTTGCAAGGAGATTGCTAACGAGACAGCTCGTTTTGTGGTAAAAGATGCACAGGAGAAGAACTACGGATTGATTATGGTGGGCGAGAAGGATGTGGCTGTGATGGATCCGCAAGGCGAGGTGGACAAGATTTTTCGTCAGGAGATATGCGTCGAGAATCTGAATCAGGCCCGTCCTGTTGAGGAAGTGCTCCAACAACGTATCTTCCAACTAACGCCTTTCTTCGATGAGGATTACGAGAGGGAAATAATGGCTCGCCTTACCGATTGTACCGTAGGACGTTGGCATCCTGCCTTTACTGATATTACGGCTCTTGGGGCTGATAAGGGAGAAGGCCTTCTGGCAATGACAACACATCTGGGACTGAACCCACAGCGCACAATGGCTTTTGGCGATGGAGGTAACGACTCTTCTATGATTCGTACTGCAAGTATCGGCGTGGCTATGGGTAATGCGCTTGAGTGCCTGAAACAGGAAGCAGATTACGTTACAACGTCTGTTGATGAAGACGGCATTCTAAAGGCCTTGCAGCACTTCCGATTGATATAAGGTTGAGATTATTGTCCGTAACGTACGGACTTTTTGTCCGACAGTTTCGGACTTTAAGTCCGTCCCCGTACGGACTCGGTGTCCGTCCCTTACGGACAATTTGATTAAACAAGATGCAGAATTGTTATTTCTCGTAGATATCCACAGGCTTTACTGTATAGCCTTCTTTACGGATCAGATTAATCAATCCCTCTTTGCCAGGCAAATGTCCAGCACCAACGGCAATCAGGCAAGGACATTCCTGAATATTGGATTTGATAACCGGTATCCATTTTTTATTCCTTCCGGAAACCATGTTATAGAGTCCTTTCCTTTGATAATCATCTGAAATATCTGATGGCAGACTTGCCATTGTTTCAACACTCTTATAAAGTGAATCAATTTCCCCGTTCTTATAGAGCTCTATTTGTTTGTTTGTGTGTGTCTGGGCAGTCTTGACTGCTTTTCGTTTATTCTCTTTTTGAGATGCAAGATTCTTGCAGGTGAGATAAAGCAGACGACTCTGCCTTGTTAGGTTGCAGGTATCAATATACAATGAATCTTCCTTTTCGTCACTCCTGTCCTCCAAAGTTTCCAAGTATAAAAGGCGCTTTTTCCGTTTCCGTGCCTCATCCTCTATTCCTTTGTCCATTTGCACAAAGTTAACAGGGAGACTGCTATCAAACGTTCTCTCCATCATACCCATAAATCTGTAATATGATTGCAAAATCATCATTGTGTAAATTGGCCTTAGTTCTTCGTGATTAAAGTTTGCGGCATTTTGCTCTTTCTTATATTCACGTATAAAACGATCCACATAATAATACTCCTCCTCACTTGCATAAATACTACAATCGCTCTTTACCCCTTCAGGCATGAAAACATGTGAAGGAATTTTATTGTTTTTTGCTTCAAAGAAAGCTTGTAAAGCTGATTTCGCAAATGCTTCCCCATCATGCTCTACTGCAATTGCATCAACATTATTTATTATTGACTGGAATTGAGGTATGGAGTCCAGGAAATGATAATTAACAATGTGATGTGTTCCTAGTAGGTAAGATTTCTGCGTGAGTCCCTTGCCTGAAATCTCCCAGAGGATGCTGTTTTCTTTTTTTCTATTCTTTGTGGGTTGAGATTCTTCCTTGTTCTTTGTAGGTTGAGAACTACAAGAAAGAAATGCCAGACAACAGACAAAAGTGAATAGAAGGGTGGATGCTTTCATAATATCGTTGTTTGAAGGGAAATAAAATAGGCTGCCCAATTAGTTGTGTCAATTATCTTTTTTTGGACAGCCTATTTTTCCTATACCTTATTATATATATAAGGGAAGTTTATTCTTTACTGGGTTCGGGGGAGCTTAGCCTGAAACTTAAGGGTAGATTGAAACTGCTTCTAACTATCTCACCTTTGTTTTTGGCAGGCTTCCACAAGGGCATAGACTTAACCACGCGCTCTGCTTCCTCGGCCAAAAGGGGATTGGGGGAACGCAAAACCTTGACATCTGTGATTTCTCCGTTCTTCTCTACCACAAAGTGAACATGTACTCTGCCTTGAATTCCATTCTTTTTGGCTTCTTCTGGGTATTTCACATGATCTGCTAACCACTTATAGCAAGCCTCGTCTCCACCTGGGAACTGAGCAAGTTCCTCTGGGCAATCAATGATGGCAGACTGAGCTTGCAGAGCTTGATCGACAGACTCGTAGGCAGTACCTTTTATGTCCTCCTTTTTGATGTTCTGAACAGTACGGTCTTTGGGTGTTGATTCTGATAGTGTAACTTTAACCTTATTTCCAAACTTGGCTTCAGTATCCTTTTTCAGTTGCTCAGCTTTCTCTTTCGACAGCGTGCCTTGACCTGTTTTATCACCCATCTTTATATTAACTGTAACATCTTTCTTCTGTGGGGCGGGTGTTGCTTTCTTTTGCTGCGTAACAGCAGTTTTCTTTACTTGCTGAACTTGTGCATCTGCCTCTGGAGTTGCAAATGCGTAGATTGCAAAACATGTCACGGGAAGGATGAACAAGGCTTTGAGCATCATCCATCGGTTGGATTTTTTCTGATACATCATAATAATACGTTTTTTAAGTGAGCCCCGTCTGAGGTTATTGGCAAATGGCTGCAGACGATTGCCGACGGCCTTCACGACGAGAAGTTGTTGATATTGTTTTGCATCGATGCCTTGATTAATGACGGCCTCATCGGCCTGATATTCGTGTAGCGCCTTCAGATCGTTCTCCAGGAACCACACAAAGGGGTTAAACCATTGAAGCACTTTTACTACCTCGAGGAGCAACAAATCGTAGCTGTGACGCATACGAATGTGTTCCTGCTCGTGGGTAAGTATGTTCTGACGGTGTTTCTCGTAGTCCTCCACACTCATAACTATAAAGTGGAAGATGCTGAAGGGCGACTTTACATCATCCTTCAGGATGATGGTGTTGCCAAACTTATCGGTATGCCGCAAACCACCCTTTAACAGCAGGTACGTCTGTACAATCTGCAAAGCCAGATAAAGCAGCATTACGCATAAGCCAATCCAGTAGATCCAGGCAAGTACATCGTTCCAAGTGAACAAGGGCGCCTTGGTTTCTGGCGTTATTACTATGGTTGGCAACGTGGTAACGTAAGTTGTACTTGCCATTACTGCCTGGTTCACAGCCGTGGGATGTGAAAGCGTAACGTGCACCAAGGGCAATACTAGGGAACCCACCAAGGTGAAGAGCAAACATACACGGTTGAACTTGTGAAACGTCTCTTTCTTCAGGAAGAAAAAGAACAGGCTGTATAGTAAAGCCAATGTAACGGCGGATTTTAAGATGTACTCCATTATAAAGTTTATAGTTTATAGTTTAAAGTTTAAAGTCAGTTTATTTAGTTTAGAGTTTACAAGTTGGTAACTTTCATTGCCACTTCGTTCTCGCGTTTCGCTCGCGACCCCTTCGGCGTTCTTCACTCTTCATTCTTCACTATTAATAAAAGAAAGTATTTCTTTTAATTCTTCATCCGACAGTTTCTCTTCCTTAGCAAAGAAGGAGATGAGCGATTTAACGGAACCTCCGAAGAAGGTTGTCTTAACCTGGTTCATGAACTTGCGTGTATATTCCACTCTGGTGATAAGGGGATAGAAGTAGAATGTCTTGTCGCGTTCTTCTCCTTTACGGAAAGATACAAACTCCTTGTTGGTGAGAATCTTCATAAAGGTTGCAATAGTTGAGTAAGCTGGCTTCGGTTCTGGATACCTTTCTATTATAGCGTGCGTGCTCATCGGCTCCTTTGCATCCCACAAGGTGTTCATGATTTCCATCTCGGCCTTGGTGAGCGTGTTTATTTCTTTCTTGTTCTTAACCATATTATTTAATGTTTTCGATTTTCCTGTTGCAAATGTAATTTAAATGTTTAAATCACGCCAAATAAAAGATAAGAAAAATATACCTTTACCAGCAACTTTAACATTTATTGTTAGATATTGCAGCGCAATTATTAGATGTTAATGGTTATGGGTTAGTGGTTATAGGTTATTGTTTATAGGTTAATGGTTATTGATTATAGGTTAGCGACTAAAGCCTAAGGTCTTTTTCGTTTTGGTTTTGGTTTTCGTTAACTAAGGCCTAAAGACTATCGGCTTTCCTATACCTTATTATATGTATAAAGAGGAATCCCCCCTTGCCAATGCAAGGAGGGATTCCAATATTAGTGGTTTCAGTAAGTGTGATTACTTGTTAGCAACTTTTTTGCCGTCGATAATGTAAATACCCTTCTGAGCCTTGTTTACACGAACACCAGTGATGCTGAAGATTTCAGCCTTCTTGTTATCAGTGTTGATACCGTTGATAGCAGTAGGATCGTTGGCCTTTGCAAATTCTGCTGCCTCGTTAATTGCGATAGAAAGCAAGCTTCCACCCTTGTATTCGCCAATAACGTGCTCTTTCCAAACCTCGCCGTTAACTACCAAACTACCAGCATAGATAAGAACGACGTACTCGGTGTTAAGATCAACGTCACCAACATCCTTTCTGTCCAAACCTAAGCTGTCTACGAAGTTGGGCTGATCTGTGTGAGTGCTATAGCTGGTGAAGTTAATCTTTACCTTGCCGTCAGCCTCTACACTGAAGTCGCCGTTCTTAGCTACAGCGCCAAAGAGGTGCTTAGCCTTGTAGATACCGTTTGTTGCATAGTCTGTAGCATCCATAATGAGAGCTACGGCATTTTCTGTAATGGCATCAGGTGTTGCACTGAGTTGGAAGGTTCCTTCAATATCAGCACTCTTAATCTCTCCTTCTTCACTTTCAGCATTCTTAAATTCGCCTTCGTCCATAATCTTCAGTGGCAATGGGTTGTAGTAGCCATATTCCTCATCAAAGACAACTTCTGTTGTACCATCGTTGGTTGCAAAGGTGGGATAGGAATCGCCTTCGGTCAGGTTCTGACCCAGAATAACCTCGCCTGCATTTTGGTTGAATGTGTAGCAGAACTTACCGCTCTTGACATCCTCTTCTTTAATCTTGTTGACACCGTTCTGCTGACCTACAGTTTCAATTTCGTAGCAGTTGGTAGTGGTAGCACCACCACGAGTGAAGGAACCTGTTTCATAAATACCTTTCAAGGTGGCTATACTCCAGCAGTTTACAATCTGTGAACTACCGTTTGACCAACCGCAGACAGTGGCTGATTCGCGATCACCCGAGATGTTACCAGTTACGTAGCAGTTGGTGATGTACAGTGTTGCAGAACCGCCCATGTCAACACCCAGAATACCGCAAACGTTCTGTGCAGTACCAGTAACGTTACCTTCGTTACCAACATTGGTAATGTAAACACTGCCGCCACCATTGGTACCACCAATTGCACCACAGAATGCGTTACCATTGATAGAGCAAGTGTTATCGAGAACAAAGTTCTTGATGTCAGCACCATCACCGATTACACCAAACAGACCAGTGTAGTCGCCGCCGTTGATAGTCAGATTGCTAATAACGTGCTTCTGGCCGTCGAACTCACCTTGGTAGATGCTGCTTTGTGTACCAGCAGGAGCATAATCTACCCCTAGCATGTCAATATCTTGGTACATACGAGCCTTCATGTTACGCTTGCCTTCGTTAACGAGTGCAGAGAAGCGTGCCAGAGTCTTAGAGCCAATAATCTTTGCGTAGCCATCTTCGTCTTCCTCAATGTTACCGCAATTAGCACAGATACCGTCAACGAACTGATGGTCGGGCAGAACAGGAGTGGTCTCCTCATTTACGTAAGTGGTATTACCCTGAGGTGTACCGTCGCAAGAGTAAGAATCAGCAACGGTATAAATCTTGGCACCGTCCTTAGCAAAAGGCATAGGCATAGGATCAGTTCCAATAAGCTGATAGAAGTTTTCGCCACCCTGCTTGCTTTCGTTCAGCAAGAATGCCAACTCACCACTTGCAATACTTTCTATATTCTCGATTGCGGTGTACTTGTTATGGTCACCAATAGAATTACCCTTGATGGGATATGCAACATAAACGTTCTTTGTGATAACGTTGCCATAATTACGGGCAATGTTGCCAGAGTTCTCCGTATCGTTATCCAAAGTTTGGTCACCAGCACCATAGATATGACCAAGGATAGCACAATTGGTAATATTGGTAGAAGCATGTGTCCAACCAGCGAAACCACCGATACGTGCACATCTTGAACCACCCTCCTTACCTGGCAAGGTGATGGTACCTGCATAGATACAGTTTTCAATGTTCTTGCTGGTACGTATCATACCAAACAAGCCACCTCCCGTGTTGTCGCCTACTTTGGCAGAGGTGATGTTGATGTCAGAGTAAACATTGCGGACAGCTGACTCGTAGCTGTCGTTGGAGATAGAACCCCAATATTGACCGTTTACTTCAATCTTACCATGCATGATAAGGTTCTCTACTGTACCATAGTGACGCACGGGGAAGAGTGCGGCATTATTGCCCATTTCGGTCATCTCAATGGTAAGTGCATGACCGTCACCATCAAAGTTACCTTCAATCCAGTCGTTAGTGTTGAAGAGGAACTTACCAGGCTCTGCGACGTATGTGATGTCGTTCACCATCTTCATGTGGAGCTTGAAGCCGTTTACAACACGACTTAAACCTTCTGCCTTATCGATGTCTTCCTTTGAACCCAAGAGAACAGAACGGCTAACCTTGTCGAACTTCGTTGCATCATCAGGATCGAAGGTGTTGAAGTTGTACAGACCGCAAGTGGTGCAAAGACCATACTTGTCGAATGTGTGTGATGTAGGTACTCCATTGTTGGGAGTGTTACTGTAGGTGAGACCTTCACCAAGACCGTTACAACCGGTTGCACCAGAAGCATAAACCTGACCGCTACCGAATGCTGCGGGAACGGGGAAGGGGTCTGTGCCAATGGTCTGTACCCAGTTGACCTTGCTTTGGTCGGTGTTCAACTGATAGCAAACTTTACCGTCAGCAAGGTCTGCAAGAGGAACAATGGTTACGCCCTTGGTGTTGGCGTTATTAACATCCCAGTTAGTGGTTGCGTAGTTGTTGTAGCAGAAAGGAGTAGGACGGGTGTTGTAGGAGTCTGCATTGTAAGAATTAAGGTTAACAATGCCAAGCACATTGCCATCGTTACGGGCAAGGTTACGGCTGTTACCGTTGGCTGTGTTGATGGTGCTACCGTCACTGACAACAAGACAGTTCACAATGTTTGGTTTGGAGTCTGCCCAACCGATGACACCACCGCAGTTCTCAGTGCCTTCACCTAACATGATGACCTTTACCAGACAGTTCTCGATGATGGAACCGTTCGTGCAAGTACCTGCCAGACCACCGTGAGTGGCATCGCCAGTCACGTTACTGTTGATGGTAATATCAGCATAGCAACCACGGATAGTTCCACGGACACGTCCAGCAATACCTGCTGCGAACTTACCGGTTGTGGTAATAGTACCTTCAACCTTCACGTTCTCGACTACAGCACGCCAACCAACATAACGGAAGACAGCAGTGTAGTTCTCTGTCGTGTTCATGGCGATTGTAATGGTGTGTCCTTGACCATCGAAAGTACCTTGATAGGCACCTGCACCGTCATTTGTACCAATCATGGTAACACCAGCACTTACATCAATGTCGGCGGTCAGCACGGCATTGGCTGTGAAATTACCACCATTTACGAGTGCGGCGAACTCGTTGAAGTCCTCCGCAGTACCAATCTGATAGACACCATCCACTTCGGAAAGCGCAAATACAGATGTGCTGACAGACATCAGCATCACGAGTAATGAAAACAGAATTTTTTTCATACGTTTTCAGTTTAAGTTAATGAATAATTTAATTAAATATTGTTTTGAATATTTCTCTCGTATTTTCAGTCAACGATGTACAAAGATAGGGATTTTATTATAAATACAATAATGTATGGTAAAAAACTTCAAAAAAAGTGAAAAAAAATGTCTTTTCGTGTCGTTTTTTCTGTTTCTTGACATCAAATGCCCTTGTTTAGTAGGGAAAACATGAGTCTTTTTTGCTTGTTATGATTATAATTGTGTATCTTTGCCATCAAAATAACACAGAAAATAGATGAAATTCTATATAAAAAACCTTCTAATGCTATTGTTGCCAACGGGTATGTTGGCGCAAGAAACTACAGACACGACCCTTGTTATCAATGAGGTTCAGGTTGCTAATATTGACCAGTATTTGGATTATGCAAACTGTTATGGCGGGTGGATTGAATTGTACAACCCTTCGTCGGTAGCTGTTTCACTAAAAGGAATGATTTTGTCAGATGGCGTAAACGAGATGCGTTTTATGGCTGCCCATGGCAGTGTGCCTGCAAAGGGTTTTAAGACGGTTTGGTTTGATCACAATCAGGCTTCAGGAACATACGGAACTAACTCAAGAGCGCAGGTCCCTTATAAATTGGAGGTCGAGGGCGGAACCATCAGTTTGTTGACTGCAGAAAAGTCGGTTGTCGCCTCTGTCTCATATCCTCCGGCAATTCCCCGTTGTTCTTGGGCACGCATTCAAGATGGCGCAGAAAAGTGGGGTACCACGAGCGAACCTACACCAGATGCGACGAATGCGACTAGTCATTTTGTTACGGATCGGTTATCGGCTCCAGTAGTAGATACGGATAGCAAGATTTTCACCGATGAATTTCAGGTTCGTGTAAAAATTCCCTCAGGCACTACATTGCGATATACTACAGATGGTAGCACACCAACGGCAACTCATGGCGAGACAAGTTCCGACGGACGGTTCACAATCAGTTCGACCACTATCTTGCGCTTGTGTCTTGTTGGGAAAGGATATTTGTCCAGTCCTGTTGTAACACGTAGTTACATATTCCAGAATCACAACTATTACTTGCCAGTTCTTTCTGTCTCTTCTGAGCCCAAGAATTTTTTTGATGACAAGGTGGGTATTTTTGTAAAAGGTACCAACGGCGTAAGTGGAAACGGCCAGAGCAGTGCTTGTAATTGGAACATGGATTGGGAACGCCCGGTGAATATTGAATATTTGGTTCCTGAGAAGGATAAGAATGGTAATGTCCACTATTCAATGGTGTTAAACCAAGAGATGGATTTGGAAATTGCAGGAGGATGGTCACGTGCTTATGGAGGAGGGACTGTGGATGGAAGATATTGGCAGACAAGGAGTTCGTTCCGTATTAAGACCGATAAGAAGTATGAGGGAGTCAATTCGATAGACTACCCTGTTTTCCCTTTGAAAAAACATAACAAATATCGTTGTTGGCAGGTGCGTAATGGAGGAAATGATACTTATGCGCGCACAAAAGATGCCACCATACAGACGATTGTGCTGAAAAGTGGATTCTATGTTGATTGTCAAGACTATCAGCCAGCTCATATTTTCCTGAATGGAGAATATTATGGTATGCTCAACATCAGGGAGAGCAATAACAAGCATTTTGCTTATAGTAACTATGGCATCGATTTCGACGATATGGACCAGTTTGATTTGAGCAATTCTCAGTATAATCAGAAAATGGGTGATAACGAAGCCTGGTTGCGATTGGTGAAGTTGGCATCAACTCTGGCTCAGACAAAGTCGGCAGATACTTATAGGGAAATATGCGACCTCTTGGACATGGATGAGTACATTAACTACATGGCCTTGGACTGCTATGTGGGACCGTCAGACTGGATAACCAATACCAATAATGTAAAGGGGTTCCGTAGTCGTACGGACGGAAAGTTCCATTTTGTGCTCTTTGATGCTGACTCGGCATTCGGATCGGAAAGTATGCTCACCCAAGTGCTGAATACAAGTGGAGGCGCAAATGTCGACGATTTGTTCCGTTACCTGATGAAGTACGACCCCTTCCGTCGTCAGTTTATGGATGCCTATTGCATTGTGGATGGTAGCGTGTTTGAACCAACGCGTTGTGAGGAGATTGTCAGGGAGATTGCTCAGAACGTGAATCCGGCATTGGCATTTGAGGGTAGTAGCGCAGGTACTGGTTTGGCAAGAGATATACGGTCGGCATATAATGGGACGCGTATGAGCACCCTTCGTAACTATTTTGGGTTTAGCTATAACCTCTACGCTACCCTTTCTGCAAATATACCAGAGGCACGCCTTACCATTAACGGACAAGAAGTGCCAACGCGTAAGTTCGCAGGTTATCTCTTGTCCTACGGAGGTCTTCCCATACAACTTACGGCAAAAGCTCCCGCAGGATATACCTTTCAAGGATGGCAGTCTGAAGACCTGACAGCATCCACAAAGACATTGATTTCTCTAGGTTCCGACTGGATGTATTTCGATCAGGGTTCTATGGATGGCTTTGATTGGAAATCTATCACTTTTGCAGAGGAACAAAACGGATGGCGTATGGGTAGTGCCCCCTTTGGCTATGCGAATGAAGGATACTTTATGCAAGAAAATGCTGCTACGAAATTGGATTATGGTCCCAATAGCAGCAAGAAGCGTCCAACCTATTATTTCCGCAATACATTCAACTTGACCACAATCCCCTCAGACAATGATATCCTTACATTTAATTTCCAGGTAGATGATGGTATGATGTTATATGTGAACGGTCATGAGGTTGGTGGCTACTATATTGCCAGTGGTTCTAAATATGAGGATTATACCATGAACGGTCATTATGAATCACAAGAACCTTACCAAGGGAGTTTTGTTATTCCGCATGAATATCTGGTGAAAGGACAAAACCAGATAGCGGTAGAGATAAAGAATACATCAGCATCGAGTACCGATATGTGGTTTGACGGCAGCCTTACCCTATCCGGAAAAGAAGGGGTAATAATTGCAGCAGAAGAGTCTATTGATTTACACAAAATCTTTAGCAGTAACAGTAAGGTAGTGCTGCGGGCTTTGTATGAACCTATTTCAGATGAACAGCAAAGATGGGCAACAGGTGCTTCGCCTTTACGTATCAATGAGGTAAGTGCCGGCAACGACATTTATATTAATGATTATGGAAAGAAATCGGATTGGGTGGAAATTTACAACACTTCAGATCAAGATATTAACTTAGAAGGATTCTATTTGAGCGATAACCGCAGCAAACCACAGAAATATCAATTGCAGCAAGGTGTAGTGCCTGCTCATGGAACTTGTGTTATTTGGTGTGATGGCAAAGATAGCTATAGTCAGTTGCATGCACCGTTCAAATTGGAAAATGCTGATGGTGCCAGTGTCAGCATTCAGGCAGCCGATGGTTCTTGGGCTGATTGCATAGAGTATCTTGAACAAGGCAAATGGCAAACCTACGGAAGGTATCCTGACGGAGGAAATATGGCTACTATCCTGAATCAGCCTACCATCAATACAACCAACAAAATAGGGATGATGGATTTCAATGCAGTAACAGAGGACGATTGGCTGGGTAGAGAGAAAACTATTACGCTGGCTTTGGCCGAAGGTTGGAACTGGACCTCGCACAATATGGCTCAGAATGTGGATAAAAGCCGATTCACCACAAATGCTCTGTGTCTGCGGGGGCAGACAGACAGTTTATGGCGCAGCGATGAGGCTGTTTGGCAGGGAAACCTACAGGCGTTGGAGGCTGCTAAGGGTTACAAGATAAAGATGCAGAAAGTTTCTGACGTTATACTTCGTGGTGCTGTATATGATGTTAGTCAACCCGTTAGCTTGCAGCAGGGATGGAACTGGATAGGTTGTCCGCTCTACAACGCAACGACCTTGGAGGCTGCCCTTGCCAACTATCAACCTCAAGACGGTGACAAGGTGGTGGGACTTGATGCATTCGCCACTTATGAGGACGGGCAGTGGCACGGTTCTCTTAACACGTTGCAGCCAGGTCAGTCGTACCTCTTCTATACCAAACAGGAGCAGGAATTCTGTTGGCAGAGCCTGAGTCCGCTTAAGTCGCGTAACAGACATTATGCTCCAACGGAGCAGACGGAGGATGGTGCTTGGGAGACCGATATACATGCCTATCCAGATGTTATGACATTGATTGCTAATGTACAGGGCGAAGGTCAAGTATCTTTAGATGGCCGCTATTATGTGGGTGCTTTCTGCGGAGATGAATGTAGGGGCGTTGGTGTCTTGGATGGTGATTTACTCTTTATGAATATTCATGGTGAGGGACCTGAACGTCTTGTGTTCCGTTTGTTGGATGCTCAGGGCGAGGTTTATGGGGCTGTAAATACCGCCGTATTCCAAGCGCAATCTCAGTTGGGAACGGTTCAGCAACCTTATCCTTTGATATTTGCGAGCGAAGATGTAATAGATGAGATAAAGCCTGTTATTGCTTCTTCCTCTAAAATACGTGCAGTCGAGTATTACAATCTTTCCGGACAACGAATGTCTAATGTTCAAGAGTTCAAGGGTTCAATGGCTCAAGGGTTTAATGGCATTGTTCTTCGTAAGGTAATCTATGAGGATGGAAGCGTGAAGGTTTCTAAATTTCAATAACCTCAAGATTTTTGAATTCCCCTTTGTCGACAGAGAAGCGGACTAAGGTGCGCACTGTCTGCCAGCCTTGAAGTCCGGCAGCTCCAGGATTGATGTGCAAAAGTTGTAGCTGTGGGTCGAACAGCACCTTCAGGATGTGACTATGTCCGCTAATAAAGAGTTTTGGCGGTCTTTCGTACAATTGTTTGCGTATGCGAACATCGTATTTGCCTGGGTAGCCTCCTATATGTGTCATCAATACATCGGCTCCCTCACAAGTCCAACGTAGTTTTTCGGGGAACATGCGTCTAACATCACCTCCGTCGATGTTACCATGCACAGCTCGTAGGGGAGCTATTTCTTGCAAACGTGTTACCACTTCCATACTTCCTATGTCTCCTGCGTGCCAAATCTCATCGCATTCGCTGAAATACTTGACATAGCGCTCATCCCAATAAGCATGTGTGTCGCTAAGCAATCCTATACGCTTCATTCTTCTTTGTCTTCTGGTTGAAACATGGAAAAGAAAGGAATATAGGGTGCTACGCGGTTGACCGCAAAGTACTGAATGCGACGGGGGAGACGGAGAAAGTTATGAGTCCACGAAGTATCACGTGGAGCACTTGCCACATTATGAGCCTTAAATTTCTGTATCTGCAGGTACAGTAGTACTGCGGCGTTCAGGGATGCGAGTCCGTCACTGACAGGGAGGCTGATCCATACACCGTCGAGTCCCCAGAAACTGGGGAAAACAAGAAGGCTGGGCACGAGGAAGATTAGCTGGCGTGTTAGCGAGAGGTAAATGCTTTTACCAGCCTGCTCGATACTCTGGAAGAAGTTACCTGTCACAATCTGGAAACCAATGATGGGGAATAATGCGACATCGATACGCATACCATGGGCAGCCATCTTGATAAGTTCTGTATCTGTTGTGAAAGCTCGCACAATAACTTCTGCAAAAAGTTCACAAACGATAAAGCCAACAGTCATTACCACTGTGGCGTAACCAATGGTTTTGTATAGCACTTCGCGCACACGATTGTGCTGCTGTGCACCATAGTTGTATCCTGCTATTGGTTGCATCCCCTGATTGAATCCCATGACAATCATGGCAAAGATAAAGAGGATACGGTTTACGATACCGTATGCACCTACTGCCAGGTCTCCGCCTTGTTCTACCATTCCCCGATTAATTAAAAGCACGACAAGACAGGAGCATGCATTCATGAGAAAAGGTGAGAGCCCGATTGAGAGAATGCCGCCCACGATGTGTGAACGCAAAGCGAATGTATCCTTACGGATGAAGACGACTTCTGTAGGCTGTGTGAAAATCCATAGTTGCCAGCATAGTGAAACACTTTGTGAAAGTACAGTAGCAATGGCTGCACCTTTGATGCCCATGCCAAGTCCGTATATGAAGAGCGGGTCGAGGGCTGTGTTAAGCAGTACTGTGAGTATTGTTGCATACATTGCTGTGCGGGGATGTCCCGCAGAACGGAGCACAGCATTAAGGCCAAAGTAAAGGTGTGTGAAGACGTTGCCGTAGAGAATCCATTCCATATACTCCCGCGCATAGGGCAACGTCTGATCAGAAGCGCCAAAAAAGCGTAGGATAGGATTAAGGAAGGTGAGCACGACCCCCATAAATAATACACCAATAAGCACGTTCAACGTTAGCGAATTACCAAAGAAATGCTGTGCTTCCTCATTGTTTTTCTGTCCCAACTTCACACTGATCATCGTCGCTGTGCCAACACCAACCATTGCGCCAAAGGCTGCGCTAAGATTCATCAGCGGAAATGTGAAAGCGAGGCCGGCAATAGCCATCGGACCAACACCCTGGCCGATGAAAATGCTATCCACCATATTATATAGAGATGAAGCCACCATCGCAATGATAGCAGGTAGCGAGTACTGCCAAAGCAAAACCCCAATAGGTTTTGTGCCAAGTTCTGCATGGATATGTTGTTGGGCCATTTGTGTCATACTGAGTTTTATGGTGCAAAGATACGGGTATATGAGAGATTTTCCAAATATATTTGAGAAAAAGCGAACGTGGGTATTTTAAGATGAATGCCTAAAATGTGCGAATAACCTTTCAAAAAAAAGCAATAGATGAGTCGTTGTATTGCTTTTTTTCATAACTTTGCACCGGAAAATACAATATAACATTATTTATATAAGAAATGAGTACTCAAGCAGAAAAGATTAAGGAGTTGATTGAACTCCGTGCCAAGGCCCGTGTGGGTGGTGGCGAAAAGGCTATTGAGAAACAGCATGAGAAGGGTAAGTATACTGCCCGTGAGCGTATTGCCATGTTGCTGGATGAAGGTAGTTTTGAAGAGATGGACATGTTTGTACAGCATCGTTGCACAAACTTCGGTATGGATAAGAAGCATTATCTGGGCGATGGCGTAGTAACAGGTTGTGGTACTATCGATGGACGTCTGGTTTACGTCTTTGCTCAGGACTTCACTATCAGTGCAGGTTCTTTGTCAGAGATGTTGGCAAGCAAGATATGCAAGATTATGGACATTGCTATGAAGGTGGGTGCTCCTGTGATAGGTCTGAACGATTCTGGTGGCGCACGTCTGCAGGAGGGAATCAACGCTTTGGCTGGCTACTCCGAGATATTCCAGCGTAACATCATGGCTAGCGGTGTAATTCCTCAAATTAGTGCCATTATGGGTCCTTGTGCCGGTGGCGCCGTATACAGTCCTGCGCTTACTGACTTTACTCTGATGATTGAGAATACCAGTTATATGTTCCTTACAGGCCCTGGACCAGTCAAGGCTGTTTTGGGCGAGGTTGTTACTCAGGAGCAGCTGGGTGGGGCCAGTGTTCACTCTACCAAGAGCGGTGTAACACACTTTACTGCCAGCACAGAGGAAGAGGGCATTGCTCTTATCAAGAAGTTGCTCAGTTACATTCCTCAGAACAATATGGAGAAGACTCCCCGTGTAGAGTGTACTGATCCTGTTGATCGTACCGAGGATTTCTTGAACGAGATTCTTCCTGACAATCCCAACCATCCTTACAATATGTACGATGTAATTGCTGGTATTGTTGATAACGGCGAGTTCTTGGAGGTTCAGCCTAAGTTTGCCAAGAATATTATTATCGGTTTTGCCCGTTTCAATGGTCAGAGCGTAGGTATCGTAGCCAACCAGCCTAATCAGTTGGCAGGTGTGCTTGATTGCAATGCCTCACGTAAGGGTGCCCGTTTTGTTCGTTTCTGTGACGCATTCAATATTCCTATTGTAACTTTAGTTGATGTTCCCGGATTCTTGCCTGGAACTGGTCAGGAGTACAATGCAGTTATCCTTCATGGTGCCAAATTGCTCTATGCTTACGGAGAGTGTACAGTGCCCAAGGTAACCGTTACTTTGCGTAAGAGCTATGGTGGTAGTCACATTGTGATGAGTTGTAAGCAGTTGCGTGGCGATGCCAACTATGCATGGCCTAGCGCAGAGATTGCCGTTATGGGTGCCAGCGGTGCAGCTTCTGTTCTCTATGCCAAGGAGGCAAAGGAACTCAAGACAGAGGGTAAGGAAGAAGAGGCAAAGCAGTTCATGGCCGACAAGATAGCCGAGTATGAGAATCTGTTCTCTAATCCCTATCAGGCAGCTAAGTATGGTTACATCGACGATGTTATTGAGCCTCGCAACACTCGTTTCCGCATTATCCGTGCTCTGGAGCAGTTGCAGAACAAGAGGTTGACCAACCCTGCTAAAAAGCATGGTAACATTCCTTTGTAAGCAATTAAATGATTAAAGTTATGACAGTATTAACGATAACTCCCACATCATGGTATATAGCTGGTATCAGCCCATGTGTGGTATTTGCCATACTGGTTTTGCTGGTGTTGGTATTGATCGGTTTCGGCTTTATTGCCAGGCGTTCTAATGCAAATAAGCCAGCAGGCATTAAGGCACCAGCACTTGCTCCTGGCAAGCATGCCGATGCTGCTGATGGTGACGATTTAGTAGTGGTTGCCACAGCCCTATACCTCTATCTCAATAGTGCTCACGATGAAGAAAGCGGTGTTATTACTATTAAAAACACCCAGCCTTCTAACTGGCACGCAGTATTAAACCCAAGATTTTAATTAGTACACAAAATGAAAGAGTTTAAATTTAATATAAGTGGTAAAGAACATTCTGCTCATGTTGTAGAGCACGAAGATACCCTCGAGGTAACCGTCGATGGCAAAATCTATACCGTAACCCTGCCTGAGCGCAAGCCCGCAGCTAAGCCTGTTGTTAAGCCTGTTGTAGCTAGTGCTACTCCTGCTGCAGCACCCGTTGCTGCTAAGCCTGCAGCTGCTCCTGCTGGTGGTAATGTTGTTACAGCTCCCCTGAATGGTAAGATTACGCAGGTATTGGTAAAGGCCGGTGACCAAGTGGCTGCCGGTGATACCGTAGTGATGCTCGAGGCCATGAAGATGGAGAATAGTATTACTGCTGAAGCTGCTGGTACCGTAAAGGCTGTTCTTGTTAACGTGGGTGACCAGGTTGATGGCGGTCAGGCTCTTGTTGAGCTGGCATAAGGCAATACAGAATATAGCAGATAGTAAAGTTAAACTAAGTATTGCCATGAAACTGTTTAAGTTTTTCAGCGTATTGGCCTTAATGCTTTTGGTTTGCACACCTGTTATGGCAGCCGGCTTTAATGCAGAAGAGGGTATAAGTAAGTTTGTTGAGGAGATGGGTTTTGTATCCTTCTTTATGGGTGAGGGGTGGAAGAATGCCGTGATGATTCTCATTGGTTGCTTCCTGCTCTATCTTGCCATCAAGAAAGAATATGAGCCTCTGTTGCTCCTTCCCATAGCTTTTGGTATGATTCTCACTAATCTGCCTGGTGCCGGTATGTACGATTCAGAGATGTGGAACAATGAGTTCCTGAACCCTGCTAGCCCAAACTACCATAGCTATGGTTATATCATGGCGCATGGAGGTTTGCTGGATATCCTCTATATAGGTGTCAAGGCAGGTGTCTATCCTTGCCTTATCTTCCTGGGCGTGGGTGCCATGACCGACTTTGGGCCACTGATTGCAAACCCCAAGAGTCTTTTGTTAGGTGCTGCCGCACAGTTAGGTATCTTTGCCACTTTCCTGGTAACACAGATGGATCTGCCTATCTTTGGCTTCACCGCTGCACAGGCTGCTTCTATTGGTATTATTGGTGGTGCCGATGGTCCTACGGCTATCTTCCTCACTAGTAAGCTGGCTCCCGAGTTGTTGGGTCCCATTGCCGTTGCAGCTTATAGTTATATGGCTTTGGTTCCTGTTATCCAACCTCCCATCATGAAGTTGCTTACTACTGAAAAGGAACGTAAGATTCGTATGTCACAACTGCGTGAGGTTAGCAAGAAGGAGAAAATTCTTTTTCCAATTATTGTTGCCATTGTAGTTTCATTGGTTGTTCCTTCTGCAGGAACCCTTGTGGGCTGTCTCATGTTGGGTAACCTTATGAAGGAGAGTGGTGTGGTAGAGCGACTGAGCAAGGCTGCACAAAACGAATTGAACAACATTGTTGTTATTTGTCTGGGTCTTACCGTAGGTGCTACAGCGACAGCTACTTCATTCATGAATTGGCAAACATTAGGTATCCTCTGTGTAGGTGTTGTTGCTTTTGGCATTGGTTCTGCGGGTGGCGTGCTCATGGCTAAGATTATGAACCTTTTCCTCAAGGAGAAAATCAATCCTCTGATAGGCTCTGCAGGAGTGAGTGCCGTTCCTATGGCTGCACGTGTCAGTCAGACTGTGGGTCAGGAAGCCGACAAACGCAACTTTCTGCTTATGCACGCCATGGGTCCAAATGTGGCCGGTGTGATTGGCTCAGCTGTTGCAGCTGGTATTTTACTTAGTTTCCTTGGTTAATTGAATCCGTTATTACGTCATGACGTGATAACGATATTACGAAAAACATGCAATTAAAATTAAAATGAGAAAAATCTTTATATTCTTACTGGCGGCTTTTCAAACCGCCAGTATGCTTTTAGCTCAGCCGGACTGGAGCAAAGCACGTCAGGAAATTCACGATAATATCCGTCTCTCTGCCAGCAATCTTTTGGCTTATCAAGACCCTACAGATGCCGATGTGTTAACACCAACTCCTAAGGGTTATGAACCCTTCTATATGTCGCATTATGGTCGTCATGGCAGTCGTTGGCTTTGCGGTGACGGAGAATATCAGGATGCTCTGAATCCCCTTCGAAAGGCTAAGGCATTAGGTAAATTGACTGCAACAGGTGAGCAGATGCTGGCCGATATGGAAAAGTTCTACCTTTGTTGCAATAAGCGTGCTGGCGACCTTACAACGGTAGGCGAGCGTCAGCACCATCGTATTGGTAAGCGAATGACGGAACGTTTTCCCACTATCTTTAATTCCAAAAACAGCGAGGTAGATGCTCGTAGTACCGTAGTAAAGCGCTGCATAATGTCTATGATGGCCGAGTGCGAGGAACTGACCGCCTTCAATCCCAAATTGAAGATTCATAACGATGTGGGTGACTGTTTCCAGTACTATCTGGCTCCCAGTATGCCTTCTGAGATTAGAAAGGCCATCAATAAGAGAGGCAATCTGGTAAATGACTATCGAAAGAAATTTATTCACCCAGAGCGTTTTATCGGTTCCATTTTCAACGACGAGGTTTATGTTCGCGACAGTGTTGAGCAGGAGCGTTTGATGCGTCACATCTTTAATGTTGCTAGCAATATGCAGAGCCATGACAATGGCATAGATATGTACCATTATTTCACAGAAGAAGAGTGCTACGATATCTGGCGCACGCATAATATTGAATGGTACTCTGGTTATGGCGCTTGTCCACTTAGTGACAAGAAGGCTCCTCTCCGTGTTAGCGGTTTGCTGAAAAATTTCATTGAAACGGCAGACACCATTGTAGGCAGTAAGACCTTCCACGGCGCTACCCTTCGCTTTGGACATGAGGTTTATGTGCTTCCAATGGCAACTTTGATGGAATTAGGTGATGCAGGCAGGGAGATTTCCGATATGGACCGTCTGGATTACTCTTGGGCTAATTACCGCATCTTTCCCATGGCAAGTAATATACAGCTGATTTTCTATCGTCCTAAGAAGGGAAAAGATGGAGACGTTCTTGTAAAGGCACTCCTTAATGAGCGTGAGGTAACCCTGCCAGGCACTCCTGTTACAGGTCCTTATTACAAGTGGGCAGACCTAAGAGCATACTATCTAAAGAAGATGTCCATCTTATAGACTTTAGGCTTTAGACGTTAGAATTTAGTTCCCTCTTTCGGGGAGGGGCTAAGGGTGAAACTTTATTATGAAATACACAAAATGGTTTTTTCTTTGCTGTCTGATTTCTTGTTTGACGGCTTATGCGCAGGACGATGTGATGACGCTGCGTATGATGACCTACAACATTCAGCATGGGGCGGGATCCGATGGTGTGATAGATCTTAATCGTCAGGCAGCGATTATTGGTGATGCTACGCCCGATGTGGTAGGACTGCAGGAAGTGGACAGTTGCGTAAAACGTTCCAGCTATGTACACCAGGCCGCTATTCTGGCAAAGTCACTTGGAATGTACAGCACGTTTGGTCCTGCCATTCCACTTACTGGAGGAAAGTATGGAGTGGCAATCCTCAGCAAGGAAAAACCTTTATCCCATCATAATATACCTTTGCCCGGAAATGAAAAAAGAACCCTGTTGGTATGCGAGTTCGAAGAGTATGTTTTTGCCTGTACACATCTTGCTCTTGAAGAGGAGAATCGTTTAACCTCGTTAGACATTATCTTGGAGGAAGCTGCTCAGTGGGATAAGCCTTTCTTTATCTGTGGTGACTGGAATGATGAACCATCTTCTACGTTCATAACTAAAATGAAGAAGAAGTTTTCCATTCTGAATAATACTTCAAGTAGCAGTGCCAACTTTACGTTTCCAGCTGGTACCCCCAAGAAAATTATAGACTATATAGCCAGCTATGGACGTGTTTATAAATCTGTACGTAAACGTCAAGTTCTTAATGAACCGGAGGCTTCAGACCATCGTCCTGTTCTGGTTGAAATAAGAATGGATCGTTATACAACCCCCATATTCTCTCTTACGGAAGATAATGTTCAAGGGTTCAAAAGTTCAGGGGTTCAATCAGACGCAGTCTACGATATGGGTGGAAGAAAAGTTAATTCCTCGCTCTTCACTGTTCACTCTTCACTCAAGAAGGGACTCTACATTGTGAATGGTAAGATAATTCAGGTGAGGTAAGAGAAGAACTTGCATTTGATAGCAAGCATCGTGAGGTCATCGTTCTGTTCAGCATTGCCTACAAATTGGCATAAAGCTTCTTTTTGAAGTTTAATAATAGTTTCCGGATCGAATGATTTGTCTGCAAGTGCCTTACGTGCAATTCTTAGTATCCGTTGTTTGCCAAATTGTGTGTGGGCATAATTCTCTGCCTCTGAGAGTCCATCGGTATATAGGAAGATGGTAGTCTCTGGGTATATCTGTGTTTCTTGACCCTCATAGTTCCATTTAGAGATCATCCCGACAGGAATGTTATTGTTAGAAGGAAGCAACCCTACACCTTTGCCAATGAGTAATGGCTCTTCGTGGCCGGCATTGCAATAGCGCAATCGTCCTGTTGCCAATTCGAGCACACCAACAAATAGTGTTACAAACATGTCTGAATCATTCATGTCGGCTATAGACTCGTTCAATGCTGTAACGATGGTTTCCGGTAGATCTTCATGAGCCGAGACGGTGCGGAAAAGGCTACGTGTGACAGCCATTACCAGCGAAGCAGGTACACCTTTACCAGAAACATCGCCTATGCAAAAGAAGAGTTTTTCGTCGCGTATGTGAAAATCGTAGAGGTCACCTCCTACCTCCTTGGCTGGTACAAGTGATGCAAAGATGTCCACATCCTTTCGATCAGGATAGGGGGGAAAGGTCTTAGGCAACATACTTTCCTGAATGCTCCGGGCTATGCGTAATTCACTGCCTATACGTTCTTTTTCAGCTGTAGCCTCCCGTAGTGAACGTGCACTCCGAGCGGTGCGGTAAACAATATAACAGAGCAATGCCAGACCAGCCAATCCAAGTAGTAATATGTATGTGGCAGATTTTCGCAGACTAGAATATATATCTTTGTCATTACAAACAACAGCCATTGACCATCCCGTTTCACCGTCTATCGGGGCATAGAATACACACTTCTTTTGACCGTCGATGCCCACAATATTTTTATGACCGCTTTTCCCGTTCAACATCTGCTTGTTTATAAACTGGATCGTGGTATCGGCAGCAGAGGAGGTGATTTCCTGAATAGTGTTGCGCATAATAAAACGACTGTCAGGACCTACTAAGACTTTACCTGTGCGTGAGATGACAATATTAAAACTCTGTGGATAGATGTTATTTGTATTTATTACGTCAGAAAGCCAGTCGAGCGAAACGTCGGCTCCTAACAAACCTACGATCTTTCCCCTTCCGTCATGCACAGGTATGGTATATGTGCACAGCATCATACGTGCTCCTGCCTCGTCGAAATATGGCTCACTCCATCTTCCCTTTCCTGCTTTAATGCCGTTCTGGTAGAATTCCATCTCCAGGTAGTTGTGATGGGCACTTCCTATCTGCTCCTGTTCTATAATACCAAAGGAACGTCGTGCTACATATGGTTCATACCAATGCCCTTTTTGCGGATAGTAATCGGGCTCAAACATCAATCCCACACCCACGACGGTTGGGTTCTGTTCCAGCATCCTGCGAATATCTGTGTAAAGCGAATCGGGCCATTTTAATCTACGTTCTATCGTCCAGAGAGTGTTGGCCATAGCGGTCTCAACGGTAATCATTACGTTTCTGACCTCTAAGTTTTTTACCTGTAATTCGCTCTTTGCCCTGCTCTCCACCTCACCACGTATACCTTTTTGGGCAAACATGAATTGAACAGCAAAGATAAGTTCCAGTAGTGCTGCTACGGTTATAATGATGGCAACACTATATTTTGATTTCATAATGTCCAATCTTTGAACGTCTTACATACGTCTTTGATATAATCATAGCGCTGAGTTACGTACCCGTCAAACAGCTCTTGGCACTCCTTAATTACCGACTCGGGGAAAGAGTCCGATAGCGATAGCCAACTGAACTTCCTGACACATGATGCTACCATAATTTGTTCTTTTCGTTGTGCAGCCACGTTGGCTGGCAGATCTGCCATATAGTAATCCATTGCCTTGTCCCAAAGGCGCTGCCCCATTTCGCGCGGCATACCGATTGTCTTCTCGTAGTCTCCTACAAAACCTACCATAGCCGAGTATGCATGAGCCAAATCAAGCATCGGATGTCCATAGCCCACCTCACCCATGTCTATGAGCATCAACTCATCGTCCTGCACCATTACATTCTTTGTCTGCAGATCCATGTGAAGCAGGCGATTCCCAGTCGGGATGCTGTCTACAATATTGAGCAGCATTTCAATACTCTCGTTTGGGAAATAACGGCGAATATGCTCAATCTGCTGTCGTTCACGCTTTATGACTGCAGGAACATTTCCTTCTTCTGGAACCTCAATCTGATGCATTTGCAGGAAAAGGTCGGCATATTTTTTTGCGAAGACATCCAATTGTTCGGGATGTTTCTTAACGTAAGTGCTCAGCGTCTGAGCCTTCAGTAGTTCATAAACCAGACCGTAACATTCTGTTCCGCCTTCTTTATTCGGTGTCACTTTAACCACGTCGAATGAAATGGCTGTGGGCATTCCCAATACAAAAGCTTCTTTTGATAGGGTAATCTCCCGACGCACCTCATCCATGGTTGTTCCCTCGCGAAATACTTTTATAATTGTATCGCCGTCCAACCTGTATACTTTTCCAACACCGCCAATGCCTATGAGTCTGCAACCGTTCACACTTAACTTGCGCATTGCGCGTTCTACAATCATAATTTTGGTGAACCCCGTTGTTTCCAGAACTTCATATACTTGTGACTGTACATTAATCACCTTGAACATTTTGTAACGTTTTGCCAGAGAAAGCAGAATACGTAAACCAGAACTTGATATATATTCTAGTCGCGATGCATCGCATATTAGCAATTCTATCGTTTCAATATTATCTAGTTCGCAATTAATCTTTGTATTAGCCTCTGGCGATGTAGCCGTATCTAAACGTCCTGCAAAGGTGATCGTCACTTCATTGCCGTTGGTCTGAATAGTCGTGGTCATTATATTTTTTGAGTTGAGAATTTACTTCGTTCCACCACCTAAGGCGATGTAGAGGGCTATCACAGCCTTGGCCCCGTTGTAAAGGTTAGAAGCCTCATCGAGTTGGGCAGAAAGGAGCGACTCCTGAGCGGTGAGCACCTCCAGATAGTTGGCTTTGCCGTTATCCATCAGTTCGTGGGTGCCTCGGTAAGCTTCGTGGAGCACATCCACCTCACGACTGTAATAGTTATGCTTCTCACGGGCAGCTAAGCAGTCGGCAATAGCCTCGTTCACCTCGTTTCCAGCTTCGATGACGGTCTGCACGTACTGCTTCTTCAGATCCTCCTCATAAAGCTTGGATGTCTTCAGGTTAGCCTTCAGTTTGCCTCGAGTGAAGAGGGGCTGAGTGAGCTGACCCACGAAGTTGAGCAGTAATCCGCCTGGATTAACTATCGCCCCACCACCGCTGTTGGTCCAGCCTAACGTTCCAGCCAGGGTGATACTGGGGAAGAAGGCGGCGCGTGCCGTCTGGGTATTGTAGAATGCCTCCTCCATAGCGTAGTTGACCATGCGAATGTCGGGGCGATTCTCCAGCATCTGAGCAGGAACGCCCAGTTTCAGGTAGTTGGTATCGAACATACGCTGTCCTTCGGTGGCAGAATGGTACTTGTCGGCAGCGCCCCAGTGAGCACGCGCTATGTGTTGAGGTGCTACAGCGAGCATCTTGCAGATGGCGTTCTCAGTGGCACGGATGCTGCGGCGCGTGTCCACAATCTGGGTCCTGACGTTGAAATATGAGGCCTCCAGTTGATTAACAGCTGTGCTGTAAGCCTTACCATTTTCATAAAGACTCTTCTCGGTCTCTAAGGATGCCTTCCAAAGGCTGTCGGTCTGCATAAGAATGTCCAACTGACGGTCCAACAACTGAAGCAAGAAATACTGCTGGGCTACGGTACTGATAAGGTTGGAACGAACGGATTCCTCGTAGCACTGTGACTGGAGGAGCACGGCCTTGGCTGCACGTTTCTTATTGGTAAGGCTACCGAATGCATCAACGTCCATCGAAAGCTGGAGGGGAAGTTCGTAGCTTTTCGTCCAAGGATTGTTGTCGAATTTACTGAGGGCTCCCTGAGGCGACAGGCTGAGCATAGGCAGATAAGCCATCTTAGCCGTCTTTAATGATGCCTCACTCATCTCCACGGTGATGCGGGCTGAATTCAGATCGGTATTATTAGCCAGCACTTGTTCGATGAGTTGCTGTAGCAATGGATCGGAGAAAAACTCGCGCCATGATAATTTGGCTAGCGACTCACCGCCCATTGGGACTTCTGTCACTTCACCAAAGGCGTTGGCAGGTGCCTCCACTTCCTGCTTGTATTTCTTGAATAGACCGCAACTCGTGAGCATCAGACTTGCGGCTACGATAGCGAATATACTTTTATAGTTCATAATTCACATATTTATATTTAGCTGCGCATAGCGATAGCGGCAGCAAATTCTTCACTTTTCACTCTTCACTCTTCACTTCTTTTCCCTGGAACCTTTCGTGCAGTTTCTGGAACACGATGAAGAAGGCTGGTACTACGAAGAGCAGGGCAATCGTACCCACACTCATGCCGCCTACAACACCCATTGCGAGTGCACGGTTACCATTAGCACCTGCACCACCTTCTATAATAAGAGGTATCATACCGGCAATCATGGTAACAACCGTCATCAGAATGGGGCGCAAGCGTTCCTTGCAAGCCTCAAATGCTGCATCTACGATGCTGAGGCCTTGGGCACGGCGTTCACTCGCGAACTCGGTAATCAGGATGGCAGTTTTGGCCAACAGACCAATAAGCATGATGACACCAGTTTGAAGATAGATGTTGTTATCCGAGCCGGGCAGGCTGAACTTTGAGCAGACGTAAGCCATGATGAAGGCACCCATCAGTCCAAAGGGCACACTCAGAAGCACGGCCATAGGCGTAAACCATGAATTGTAAAGCGACGCGAGAATCAGATAAATCAGTATGACGCAGATGCCGTAGATTAACGAGGTCGTGTTGGAGTTAGCTGACTCCTCCACCTCGCGTGACATGTCGCTGTACTCATAGGTGGCTGTGGCGGGCATTTCCTGACGGAATACCTCTTCAATAGCCTTGTGAGCTTGGCCCTCGCTGTAGCCGCCAGCCGTGGTGATACTGGTGGTAATACTCTGGAAGAGGTTAAAGTGCTGTATGTTCGACGGGCCGACAATCTCTTTCAGCGAGACAAACTCGGAGAGAGGTGCCATCTTGCCACCCTTTACCTTGACAAAGATGTTTTGCAGCGATGATGGGTCGAGTCTGCTCTCTGGCGTGCCGGCTGACATGATACGGTATACCTTACCAAACTGGTTGAAGTTGCCGATGTAGCTTCCGCTGCAGTAGTTGCCAAGGGTGCTGAGCACCGTCCTGGCCGATACACCAGCGCGGTCACATTGTGCAGCATCCACATCAACTTTGTATTTGGGGAATCGCTCAGAGTATGTAGAGACGGCCGAGGCTATCTCAGGACGCTCTGTTAGCTTGGCCAGGAACTTGTCTGTTCGCTCAGCAAACTCCGTCAGATTGCCATCCGTAGGGTCTTGAACGATGAGGCTCACGGCGTTACTTGTACCGTAACCGGGGATCTGCGGCATCTGGAATGGTATCACCCTCGCATTCTTGATGCTCAGGCAGTCCATATAGAAGCGGTACATGACCATATCGATGCTGTGGTTCATACCTGGGCGTTCATCCCAGTTCTTCAGACGCACAGCGAGGAAACCGTAGCTCGAACCATAACCGGAAATCAGACCATAGCCACTCGATATAGCATAGTTCTCCAACTCGGGTATGTTCTTCACCTTCTCCTCCACCTGTTTCATCAGTTCGTCGGTCTGCTGCAGAGTGTAGCCCTCCGGTGCCTGTATCTCACCCAAGAATACGCCCTGATCCTCCTGTGGAACAAGGCCCGATGGCAGGTTCTTCATAAAGAACATCAGCAGGAAGACAGCGACAGCCAGCAAGCCCCACGACAAAATGGGTCGCTTAATGAACTTCTGAACAGCCTTCGTGTATTTCGCTAAGATGGCGTTGTAGCTTGCGTCGTAAGCTTTCTTCGTGTAGTAGGTCAGCGACTTGCTTTGCTTTCCTTCCTCCATCTTCAGCATGATGGCACATAGGGCGGGGCAGAGCGTCAAGGCCGATACACAGGACAGGCCGACACTGGAGGCTATCGTCACACCAAATTGTGTGAAGAACGTTCCCGATGTGCCGCCCATAAAGGTCACCGGGATGAACACGGCCATGAAGACCAGGGTACACGATACGACAGCTACCGACACATCGTTCATGGCCTCACGGGTAGCTTGACGCGGGTCGCTTACACCATTCTCCATCTTCGCCATTACAGCCTCCACAACCACGATGGCATCATCCACCACCGTACCGATGGCCAGCACCAGGGCGAAGAGCGTAAGGATATTTAATGAGAAGCCTGAAATAGACACGACGGCAAAGGTGCCCATCAGCGACACGACAATAGAGATAGACGGGATAATCGTTGCCTTGAAGTTCTGCAGGAAGAAGAATACCACCAAAATCACCAAGATGATGGCGATAATCAGTGTCTCCACCACGTTGTGGATAGCAGCAAAGAGGAAGTCGTCTGAGGTCTGCATCGTAGAGATTTCTATGCCTGCAGGCATGTTCTGCTTCACTTCCTCACACATTTGAGTGATGCGAGCGTTGACCTCTGTAGCATTCGCACCAGGTGCCTGGAATATCAGCATCATGGCACCAGGCTTTCCCTTGACTTTCGAAATGAAGCTGTAGCTTTGGGCACCAATCTCCACATCGGCCACCTCGCCTAAACGCAGCAGATGGCCGCCGTCGGTAGTTTTCAGCACGATATCCTTGTACTCATCGACCTCTTTCAGCGTACCCTTGTACTCCATGGTGTACTTGTACTTGTTATTCGACTGATCGCCGAAACTACCTACAGCGGTAACGAAACTCTGGCTGTTGATGGCATTTGTCACGTCATCAGGTTCCAGACCATACTGCGCCATCACGTCGGGCTTCATCCACACACGCAGAGCGTAGGTATTACCTAATGACATCACGTCGCCCACTCCGTTTATACGTTGTACACGGGGTTTGAGGTTGATATCCACGTAGTTAGAGATGAAGTCGTCGCTATACTTGCCGTCTGTGCTGCTGATAGCGAGGATACGCAGAATGTTGTTCTGTCGTTTCTGTACCTCGATGCCCACCTTGATTACGTCAGAGGGCAGCTGCGATTCGGCTTTCGATATGCGGTTCTGCACGTTCACCGTTGCCATGTCAGGGTCGGTACCCTGCTTGAAGTACACGTCGATGGACACGTTACCTGTCGATGTCGCCTTCGAACTTATATACGTCATGTTGTCTACACCGTTGATACTCTCTTCCAACGGTTGGATAACGGACTTCATGATTGTGGAAGGGTCGGCTCCCGTGTAGGAGGTTGTTACACACACCTGTGGTGGTGCTATATTCGGGTATTGCTCTATGGACAGCGAATTCATGCAGATGAAGCCACCCAGTACAATCACAATACTGATGGCACACGCCATCACGTATTTATTGATGAATATGTTATTCTTCATAATTGTCAATTATCAATTATCAATTGTCAATTATTTTGCCGGCTTAGCCGGGAAAAGCACCTTCTGTCCTTCGTGTACGTTGTTGGCTCCCACGGTTACAATCTTGTCGCCGACATTCAGACCGCTGGTGACAATAAAGTCCTTACCGTTCGAGATGTCCTGTGTCGTCACCGTTACAGCCATTACTGTGCTGTCGGGCTGTACCTTATACACTTGCTGCTTGTCCTGCAACTTCACTACAGCTACCTGTGGAATCACCATCACGTTCTTTTCGTCGTACGGCATCACCACAGTACCCTGTATGCCCGAGTAGAGCAATCCGTCGGGGTTCGGGAACGTTGCCTTGCAGGCGATGGTACCAGTGGTAGCATTTACCATTCCAGTGATGCTGGTAATGCGGCCCTTGTGCTGATATTCGGTACCGTTCTTCATGATGAATATTACATCGGGTAATCGTTTCAGTGCATCATCCTTCTTGGTGCTGACACCTTCGGCAATGGCATCTTCAATAAGAGACTCCGACACCGAGAACTCAGCGTTCATCATCGTGTTGCCGCTAACGGTAGTCAAATACGAAGAGGGGGAAACCTGATCGCCTGTGCGAACGGGAATTTCGCCTATCATACCGGCAACGGGCGCCGTAATGGTACAGAAACCAAGGTTCACTTTGGCACGGTTCATCGATGCACGGGCCTGTGTAACCGAGGCCTTTGCCTGCTTGTACGAGTTTTCCGAGTCATCCAGCATATATTTGCTCACAATCTTTTTCTCGTACAGGTTTTTGTTCGACTCGTACTCCAATTTTGCGCTGTTCTCCGAGGCCAAAGCAGCCTGGAGGTTAGCTTCTGCAGCCTCCAAGTCTAACTGAGCGTTGCGCGAGTCAATCATGAACAGCGTCTGTCCCTTTGTTACTTGCTGACCCTCGGTCACGCAAATCCTTGTTAACTGTCCGCTCACCTGTGGCGTAATAGTCACATCTGTCAGTCCTTTCAGTTTTGCACTGAACTTAATGGGCATCGTGATGTCCTGTTTCTCAACCGTTATCGTCTCATACGATGTCAGTTCTTCCTTGGGCATATCAATCCCACATGAGATAAGAGTTGCCGCAGTACCAAGCAGCATTGTCCATGTCGTTAAATGATTTTGTTTCATGGTTCCTTCTGTCAATTATCTTATTTTTTTATTATATGGTATTTTTTTTACTACTGCAAAGTTACGAAAAAGAAATCACACTTCCATCAATTTATGTGTTTTTTTTACAAGTATGACAAAAAGAACGGTTATGGGTTGTTGATTTTAGGTTAGCGGTTAGTGGTTATTATTAAATTGAAAATTGAAAGTTGAAAGTTGAAAATTGGTTTTCGTTATCGTTTTCGTTCACTAACGCCTAAAGTCTTTTTCTTTTTCGTTATCATTCAATAATTTTCAATTTTCAACTTTCAATTTTCAATTTGCCAAAGCCTAACGTCTAATCAGAACTCCGCGGATCCGTAAATTCATTAACCATTAACCCTTAACCATTACTCATTAACCCTTAACCATAGTTGTTCCGTAGCTCCGTGAATCCTTTTTCGCAGAAAAACTCCCTTTTTCTTTGTGCAAATTAGAATAAACGTTATTTTTGTCGAAAGAAATTTAGCTAATATCATCAAAAAAGTAATACCTCTGCCACAGTTTGGCATACCATTAAGCTACTTTTGCCGAAAACGAATACAAAGATGATTAGAAATGAGAGATTTTGCAGCTATAGATTTTGAAACCGCTAACAATGAGCGAAGTAGCGTTTGCTCAGTGGGTGTAGTTATCGTGCGTGATGGTGAGATTGTGGATTCATTCTATTCTCTCATCCAACCAGAGCCGAACTATTATAACTATTGGTGTTCACAGGTTCATGGTCTCTGTCATGAAGATACTGACGATGCACCAGTTTTTCCAAAAGTATGGGCGCAGATAGAGCCATTAATCCTGGGATTGCCTCTTGTGGCCCATAACAAGCCTTTTGACGAGGGATGTCTGAAAGCCGTCTTCCGTGTCTATCGGATGGACTATCCCGACTATGAGTTCTACGACACTTTGGCAGCCTCACGCAGAGCCTTCCGCTATCTGGAGAACCACCAACTCCACACCGTTGCCGCCGAGTGTGGTTTCTGCTTAGAGAACCATCACAACGCCCTTGCCGATGCAGAGGCCTGTGCTTGGATTGCGAGGGAAATATTGTAAGAACTATATAGAACACAAAATATGGAAGAAGAAAAGATTATTATATATCAGACGGAGGACGGACAAACGCAGATTGATGTCCGCCTGGAGAACGAGACGGTGTGGTTGACGCAAGCTCAGATGGCTAAGTTGTTTGAAACTGACAGGACCTCAATAGTTCGTCACATCAACAATATCTATCGAGTTGACGAATTAGACAGAGTGGCAACCTGTGCAAAAATTGCACAAGTTCAAACCGAAGGAAAAAGACAGGTAACCCGTACTGTCCCATATTTCAATTTGGATATGATTATTTCAGTAGGGTATCGTGTCAATTCTAAGCGTGGCGTAAAATTCCGTCAATGGGCTAATCGGGTGTTGAAGGACTACCTCGTGAAAGGCTATGCCGTAAACGAGCGAATTAGAAAGGAGCAGATTGGCGAGTTGCGTCAACTGGTGGGAATGTTGGGGCGCACAATACAAAGCCAGCCTCTGCTGTCAAACGACGAGACGAATGCCCTCTTCGAAGTGGTGACGAATTATACCTACGCTCTGGATACCCTCGACAACTATGATTACGAGCGACTGACTATCGACAAGACGACAAAGGAAGAGCCCTTCCACGCTACATACGAGAATGCAATGGAAGCTATCAATGGCTTGCGCGAGAAATTCGGTGGTTTATCACTCTTTGGTAATGAAAAAGATGACTCCTTTAAGAGCAGCATCGGACAGATTTATCAGACCTTCGGAGGTGAAGAACTCTATCCCAGTGTGGAGGAGAAGGCTGCCATGTTGCTTTATCTGGTGACTAAGAACCATTCTTTTAGCGACGGCAACAAACGTATTGCCGCCACACTCTTCTTGTGGTTCCTCAATAACAACGGCATCCTCTATCGTCCAGATGGCTCGAAGCGCATAGCAGACAACACCCTCGTGGCCCTTACCCTGATGATTGCTGAGAGCAAGACAGAAGAGAAGGACGTGATGGTAAAAGTTGTTGTGAATCTGATTAACCAGAGGAACGAGTGATACTGAGGCTTGTGCATGGATTGCGAGAGAAATTTTGTGAAATTGTAACAAAGTTGCTTTTCAGATGTGACATTTACGATTTTTGCATACTTAATTGGTAGAAATGACTTATTTTTGCGGCATGATTGCTGCAATGCGAACGAAAAGAAAGGTATGAAAGAAGATCAAATCGTAATCTATCAGACAGAGGACGGACAAACACAGATTGATGTTCGGCTGGAGAATGAGACGGTGTGGTTGACACAGGCTCAGATGGTTGAATTGTTCCAAACTACGAAACAAAATGTAAGCCTTCACCTAAATAATTTATATAAGGAAGGTGAACTAGATAAGGAGGGAACCGTCAAGGAATACTTGACAGTTCAACAGGAAGGCAAAAGGAGTGTGTCTCGTACAATAAAATACTACGATCTCGATGTCATCATCTCCGTTGGTTATCGCGTTCACAGCAAACGTGGTACCCTTTTCGATTATTATGGTGGTATACTTTTCAATTACTATTTACAATCCTGATGCGCTTCTCCTCTTCCGCTGCGGTGATTTCTACGAATGTTACGATGAAGATGCCAAGAAAGCCGCTGATGTCCTCGGCATCACACTGACAGTGCGCAATAGCACTGGCCGCAAGATGGCTGGCTTCCCGTACCACGCACTTGACACGTACCTTCCGAAGCTCATCCGTGCAGGTCACAGAGTTGCCATCTGTGATCAGCTCGAAGAGCCGAAAGGTCACGCTAAAGTTTCTGAAGTCGTAGAGCCTGCTTCGAAGAAGCGCTCCCGCAAGCAGGAGCAGCAAGAGGAATTGTTCTTGCGCTCTTGAAAGTGCTCAGGCGGCATAGCCGGAGCACTGAATAGTGGACAGTTCCTTTCTTATTCTGCTATCTGCTAACTCACGGTTCTGCCGTGAGTTTTTTTGTGCAGGGCTTTGTGGTTTAATGATTTTGTCGTACCTTTGCAAACAGACAATCGGAATTTATGGAACAGAAAGTTATCAATAATCGCTTAGACTGGATGGATTGGGCCAAGTCCATTGCCATTACGCTCGTTGTCTTCGGCCACATCCTCATGCCGTTTTC
>JAFXTC010000064.1 GCA_017525235.1 Bacteroidaceae bacterium
GGATATCTCCCCGTATCTGATCGTACATATCTTTGCCCAGTTTAAAAACTGCAATGAAGAATTGCAAAGATACAATATTTTTGCCAAATATATTCTTCTGACCGATAAAAATGAGTTAAAGACGCAAAATAGTTGAAGAAAACACCAATTATTTCTATTGCAAAGGTTCTTCTTCCCGCTTTTATCATAGCGAAAACATTTCTTGAATTCACAAAAAATCACTCTACGTTTCAGAAGGTTACGCGAGGTCACTTTATCCTCAAGAAGGTCACTCCATTCTCATCCGATATTCATCAGAAGCATTGTCTAATTTCCGAAAGTCCTTTTTTGTCATGATTCTATTTTTCTACGCAATAGCGTGTTCTTCATCATAGGCAGCAACCTTTACCACATCGGCATTCAGTGCCATTTTCTGATATGTCTGTTACCCCCTTCTTATTTGGGAGGACTTCCCATTAACAACAGCTAAGGTCTAATGTCTAAGCTTTTTTTCCCATTCTGGATGTAGATACCTTTTTTCCTCAATTGAGAATTGACCTTGCGCCCTTGAAGGTCGTAGATGCTATTGGCATTTTCTTTGGCAATGGTGGTGTTTATGGATGTCTCGGCTTCGGAAATATCTTTTATGCTAACAAATTTTTTCCATATTTCCGCCGACTTGTATGCATCTATACTGTTCTTGGGTACATAGAGGGTACATTTTTCTGGTGTGCCCGCAAAAGTCATTATGTCACATGTTGGTGGAATCTCGGCATAACAAGCCAAAAAGGTCGGCCAACATTCCCAAAAAGCTTCTACCTTAATATTTTTAAGACTACTTCCAAGAGTTATGGATTTCAACTTTCTGCAATTCATAAAGGTTTTTTTGTCTATGCTCGTTACATTATTGGGGATTGTTATGGATTCTAGCCCATTACAACCGTAAAAAGAGGCATAACCAATACTTCTCACTCCTTCTGGAATAGTTATGGAGGTTAAACCTCTGCATAACCAGAAAGCAAAGTCACCAATCTGTAATACATCATCTGGGATAACTGTGTTCTGACAGCCTAAAACAAGTGTGTTTGTAGCTGTTTCTATAATTGCATTGCAACCATCTCGGGAATCATACACGCAGTTTCCCTCTTCTATAACAATGGAGATTAGATTATTCAGATCATCAAAAATATGATCGCTAATATATGTAACACTTTTAGGAATGAAAATAGAGGACAGACCAGGACAAATCTCGAACATATTCTGGGATAACCCTTTTGTTCCTTCTTTGATTACAATCTGAGTTCCTTCCGGCATCTCACCTTTGTATTTATAGGCCACCTTTCCTGCATAGACTAATCCATCTGGCTGATTGTCGTACCAGGGCGTTGAATAGAAAGCATCATTACCAATGCAGTTTACTCCATCGGGAATATCTATAGAGACAAGGTTTGTACACCCCCTGAAAGCACGTGAACCAATCGTTGTCACGTTCTCAGGAATAGTTATTGATGTCAGGCCAGTACAGCTCAAAAAAGCACAAGTACCAATCGTTGTCACGTTCTTGGGAATAATCACCGATGTCAAACTTTTACAGCCGGCAAAAGAATCGTCGCCAATATTTGTCACAGCCTCGGGTATAATAATAGATTCCAAACTATAGCACGATTGACAATGTATAATTATTAAGGCTTGTGACATCAGTGGGAATGTTGACTGTAATTAAACTTATACAATCACGAAAGGCACTATCTCCAATGTACGTTACGCTCTCAGGAATATGAATAGTGGTTAGACCAGTGCAGTTTGCAAAGGACCAATCAGCAATACGTATAACACTTGCAGGTATCGTAATGGAAGTAAGTTCACTACTATAAGAGAATGCTGATCGGCCGATTTCCGTTACACGGTATTCCTTCCCCTCGAATGTTACGAATTCTGGGATAATTACATCACCCGAGTAATTATCGCGAGCATTCTTCACTCTGAAAGTCACTATTGCTTCATCTCCAGAGAAGTTATAATAGACACCATCAATCTCAGCATCATAGGCCAGCAGAGTGGTGTTGGCTACAAAGGAGAGTATAAAAAGGAATATAAACTTTTTCATGATAGTGTTTTTTTGATTTTATATGGTTTTCTTCTGCAAAGATACAAGGAATCAGGCGGAAAACAAAATAAAAGGTTTCCTTTTTTCTTCCGAAGGGGCAGGCTATACCGGAAATGTCATAAGAGCAAAGCCCTGCAAGATTGCTCCTGCAGGGCCATTCTTTTGTTAGTAAAACACCTTAATGGGACGTGGGACGCGGGACGTTTTGCGGAAATGCTGACGGTCAATGGGTTCTATCCAACCATCGTTCTTCCAACGCATGATGACGTTTCTCAGCCCGCTATCCGTTGTGCCTTGTTTCAAGGCTCTGAGGTCGTCTCTTGTGAACGTTGGTGCAAGCTGGTCAAAAACGCTGTGGTTGGTACTATAACGCTGACACTCATCCTGCGCACAGATGTACTGATTTTTGAGCGCCTCGCCAAAGAGCTTCATCTGACCTTCCAGACAGTAGTTTGCCATCAGCAGGGCAAAGTCGATGCAAGACTTACTCTCTTTCTCCGTTTCCTCCAATAAGTGAAAGATAACACCGCAACGAAAACCTATAACGGCTGCTCTACGTCGATATGTGTCCATCACGCGGTCTATGTTCATTGCAGCCTCCACGCGTTTCTCTTCCAGCCATTTCTCTATGGCTTTCTGCAAACGTGGCACTTCCACCTCTCCGTTAGCGTTTCTCAACTTGGTTACAGCCTCTTGGATTCTGGCTTCCTCATCAGCTGTACGCTTACGGAACTTGGTCAGCTTAGCAAAGGCCCCGTCAGGCATTTCTGCAACAAGAACACGAGAGGAGAGTCCGTTCTCGATGTTATCACCCCTGAAACACTTCCTTACGGCTCCGTTGGTTCCCAGAATAGTCCAGTTGTAGGCCACATTCACCACACCGCTCTCGGCTTGGTCGCTATTGTAGTCCTGACCCCATTCACCGTTATCGAAGCCATAGCGATACACATCATACTTGGCACTCCAAGAGCCTGCTCCATTTGTTTTGCGTAAGGTGTCTATCTCCTCGCTGAATGAAAAGAGCGTGTGTCCGCAAGCGTTCTTCATTCGCTTCAGCAGCGTTGAGCAGGATATGGTTATAGGCACTACACGAATTATTACATGAGGGTCTTCTGGGGCTTTTTCGTTAGCCTTGCGAGCCTTCTTCTGCTCCTTCCATTCCTCCTCGCGCTTACGGGCGATAACGTCTTCTTCATCGAACTGGCGCCTCCACACATCCACTGCATTCTTGCAGACACTCTTGTTGCTGGCTTGCTCACCTCTGACGATGGTCATCAGGTTCAGACGATGCGTGTTGCCATCCACATAAACCACTCTTATTTCGTCGGCATACGCTCCTGCAATGGGCATTACAGCGCTTAGGACGGGCAAGTGCATATTCTCTGGAATACCTGCGAGGGTTTCTTTCAGACCGATGGGGAGGGCATTTCTCAGCCTCTTGGGGAGAATCATTTGCTTTGTTCCCTCGCCATCAAATTCTTCACTCTTCACTCTTAATTCTTCATTCTTGATGATTTCGCTCATCACTTTGCTGATACCCTTAGGAGTTTCCTTGCAAGCCGAATCAATGATGCTCTTAAACTCAGCTTCTGCGAGGCCGTAGCGAGGAATTACCCTCATCAGTACCTCTTTCTTATTATCACAGATAGCACGAAGGTTTACGGCCAGTTTGTGCAGCCTCACGTTTCTTTCGCCTTCCTCGGGTTCGCCTCCGTCCCTGTTCCACCATTCAGTAATGATGGTGCTGTAGGGGATTCCTTTGAATGAGAGGGATGTTTCGGGGGCAACGCCAGAAGTGCTTACCTCTTCCTGCAAGGGATCTTTCTTGGGCTCTTGCTCCTCCACCTTAAAGAGCTCATCATCCAGATAGATAAGGTCATCAGGCTCGGCTGTAGTAGTAAAGAACACACGTGTAATGTCCTTGGCTCCTTTGTCATATTCCACGCCTAAGAGTTCGCTTGCCCACTTGAGGTTTTCCTCCTGCGAGAGTTCGGCTTTTCGCCTGAATACAAGATGGTAGCCTGCAGCACGGGCACTAAGCTCCAGCATCAGCAAGCCCAGCTCGTCTTTCCTGCTCAGGATGCGCTCCTTCACACGTTGCATGTCTTCTGGGGTAATATGGTCTATATCCATACCAACGGTATTACTCATACGGGTAGCCCCTTTGAGCGTACCATCCTCGTTAGGCAGACACGAATAATTCATTTGCACCAAGTTGTGTTTCAGCCCGTCATTTCCCTTGCGAACGCTGAAAACATGCTGTTTCTGCATTCCTCCGTTACGCAGGCTCTTGTACTCCTCTGATGTTAATACGGGAGTCATCATCTTCTTTCCTTCAATAGTCTTAACTAAAAATACTGACATAATGCATTTAGTTTTGCTTCTGAAGAAGTTCCCTTCGAGTTCGATGGCCATCTTTCACGTGAAAACTCTCCGAAAAGCTTCAACCTCTGCATCCGCTGTCCTTTCAGCGGGATTTAAATAATTAAACAATAATCTTGTCGGACAACTCGCGCTCGAATTTGTTTTGACGCTGCAAAGGTAAAGCAAAAAAATAACGGAAATCCCCTATATAGGGGGCTATACAAACTCCTATATAGGGGGACAAATTTACTGATAATAATCTACTAATCAGTCAGTTAAGCTATAGTGTTTTTTTTGTGTCAAATATCCTCTTTATATCTGCAAATCTTGGTGGCTGCTTGTCCAGTTCTATACTCAGCCATTTCTCCTGTGCCAGATTCCTTATACCCCAGTGTTTTTCAAAGATACTCCATTTTGCTTTCAGGTTAAGTACTTTTGCAAATGATTCAGCTATATACATTGCCTGAACGCGGCTTGTGCTTTTTAACAGCATTTGTTTGCTATCTACAAACCCTTCTTTCTCCAGTCTCTTCCAGTATATCATTGCCTCTTCCGAGGCTAATGGGCCTACACCCCTTTCCCCCATACCAAGCGCATCCTCTATTCTCTCTATCAGCAACAGAACGCCGAAAAGGTCGTAGATCTCCGTACGTGAGAGTCCCAAATAATTCACCTTAAGCGCCATAGCATCAAGGTTTTCGGGGTCGCGCAACTCGCTCCAAGGCATATTCTCCAACCAAAGGCGCAGACGCTCCAGTTCCGCCTTCATCTTGTTCTTGTCAGCATCCTTGAAATCCTTGCCGTCTAAGAACGTCTTGCAATACTTGTTGTATAGGTGGAAGGTTATGCCCTTGTCAGCCTTTATGGCTTGCAGATGCTGCTTGAACACGCGCTCTGGCCAATGGTCAGATGTACGGTGCATGTCACCCACGCACGCGCGCACCTTTTTATATATGTCAGCCAGCATAAGGGACTGCTCCTTGGTCAAATCCCAATCCTTGCTTTGCTTTGTGAGTGCGTGTAACTTCTTCATAATCATGTTTCGCCACACGTTCTCATCGTAGCAGATAGATGTCTTCATCAGCGGTACATAGTGCGACATAATTTTCAGTAACTCCTGCACGTTCTTTTGCTGGAGCTCTAAATTCATTATGCGACAAGCTATCATCTGAAGGGTACTCTCGGCCCTTGTGAACGGCATTCTAACCTCTTCGCCCAGCGGGCTGGCAGGCAGAATGGAGGGGCGGGAGTTCATTACGTGCGGCTTCACCTGAGCACCCGGTACGGTGACAAAGAGGGTTATATGCCCATCGTTGCGCTCTACAAGGGCATCGCATTGCTGATTGTCGTCGAGCAAAGGGTGCACCCCTGCCGTCTCTTCTTTGTCTATGTACCCAATGCGCTCATAATCAATGTAAACGGCAATAGCCTGAGTATCCATAGGGTTCTCGGGCTCGGCCACCAGCACCACGGGTGTGCCCTTCTGCAAACCTGTCACGTACTTCTCTGCCATCTGTGTGCGCACCTCTTGGCTCAGCTCCATAGGGTACTGATACCTAATACCTGTAACTGTGAATTCTATCATCCTTCTGAAAAAGTCTCTTTACCTTCTTTCTGGGGTATGGTCTATGTATTTTTGAAGCACAAAGGTACGAAGAAAAAGTAAGTTATCAAAGCGAAAGACATTATTATCTTTGCTGTTGGGAGGAGAAAAACGTCCCGCGTCCCAGCGTCCCACGTCTCATTAAGGTGTTTTTGGGTATGGATATGCAGAGGGAGGGAAGGGTGGTTAGTATTATTAAATATTTATTAATATATATACCCTCTCTCCTACCCCTTGCACTCGAAAAGGTGCTTAATGGGACGTTGGGACGCGGGACGCTGGGACGCTTTGCCCCAACGCCCCAACATCCAAATGTTAAAAACACCACGTGTAGAGTTGGCAAAGTTCACGTGTAGACTTTGGCATTTCCACGTGTAGTGTTTGGCTTTGCCACGTGTAGACTTCCGCAGCGCCACATGTGGGGTTTGGTATCGCCACACAGGCTTGATACCGTGCATGAAATCTGATGAATCAAAAAAGGGATTTGCGATTGCTCGTAAATCCCTTTTCTGTAGCGGGAGTGGGTCACGATCCCACGACCTCCGGATTATGAATCCGACGCTCTAACCAGCTGAGCTATCCCGCCATTTTTGCGTTTGCGGTTGCAAAGGTATGGCTTTTTCTGCTATCTGCCAAACTTTTGGGCAGAAAAAAAAAGAAAAATGCTGTTGATTTTATTCTGCCATCCTGTCTAGTCGCGAACCGTACCAGACGTTGCGCAACTGGTTCAGGCGTTCCTTAACCTCTCTGTCGGACAAACCGTCGCTTGTACGCTTGCCGTTAAGATAAAGGTTCGAGGAGTGTGCCATCTGGCTTACGGTATCGCCGTCCATGACGGGCATTACGGCATAAGACTGTAGGGAGCCAGATACGTAGGGGTTGATGGCTATCACATTGTGGATGTGTGCGCTGGGCGTGCTCTTCTGCTGTCCGCCTGCTACAAGGCCTCCAGCATACTGTCCGACCACGCTGCCCGAACTGAAACAGCCCTCCATAGTGAAGGGGGCACGAATCTTGCCCACCAAGCCTCCAGCATAGCTGTTGGAACTGGTAACGTCTACCGATGAATAGCAGTTCTTCATAACCGACTTGCTGCCTACATTACCTACCAGACCTCCTGCATAGCACTGACCGTTGATACGACCCGTAGCGTAGCAATCTTCTATTACAGACACGTTGGGAAATGCTGAATGACCCAGATAACCAGCCACAGCACCAGCACCATAGCCTGTGCAGTAGATGTCGACATTCTCGAAGCCCACGTTTCTGCACTCGCCACAAAGCACGCCAAAGAAACTGCCGTAATAGCTTGTACGCGAGGTGGTAAGATTGCGGATAACATGTCCCTTACCATCCAAAGTAACCCAGAGGGAATATTCGTCGGCCCTGTCGTTGAGTGGAACCCACTCGATGCCCTGAAGGTCGATATCGTTGGCAAGAGTGAAGTAGGTCATCTTATAAGGTGTAAGAACCGCCTTCATGTTGCACATCTGACGCACGTTGGAAATGGCATAGGGATGTTCCTTGCTACCGTCACCGCTTGAGAAACGTGCTGTATCGGATGCAGGAGTAAAGCATGCCATCTCGTTGTTGGGGTCTATGTTCACTTGATAAAGTCCTGCCCTAAGACCCTTGCTTACATTCAGCTGGATAACATGGCCGCTACGACTGGTTACCAACTGCTCCAACTCGGCATAGACAGAGTTGGAAACGGTATTATATCTGTAAGTCTCCTGAGCCTGTTTCACTTCATCCTCGGTACGAGCCCTGCAATAGGTGTTGCCCGTAAAGGTGTTATAGACAAGCTCATCACCTGCCTCCATGTGAACAATCTTGCCCGTCTTGTTGTCTGTGAACTCAACCACGCCCTTATCCAGTGAAAGAACATCCTTCTGGCTGCCCCTCTCGCTGGTAAAGTTGAACTCTGTACCCAAAACACGCACCTGCTCCTTTTCTGTAGAGATAACGAAGGGGTGGCGTGCATCAGAAGAAACATTGAAATAAGCAGAGCCTTGGAACTTCACAGAGCGACGCCCACGAACGAAATCGCTGGTGACATAGGAAAGCTCTGAGTTCTCCTTCAGCAGCACCTGAGTTCCATCGGGTAATTTCAGTGTTGATGTCTCGCCTGCTACGGTAGAAGCTACCATCACGCCGTCTGACAGACTGCTGAGATTAAGGTACATGATGGTAGTGCACGTGAGCAATATGGGGAACAGGATAGCAGCTGCCCACAACATGGTGTTGCGAACAACTGTATGATGGCGCTGCATCCATGTATTAGCAGGTACAATGGAACGTTTCATGGCGCTTCTCTTGAAACGCAGGAAAGCCGACTCACCGTCGTATGCCTTTTCTATGATAGAAGAGCCCATCCAGGTTTCCTTCATGCGGACAAATTCTTGAGCGTTCTCGTCGGACTGCATGACCCATTCCGCGAGAGCATCCGCATCCTCCTGCGATATCTCCCCTGTAAGGTAATCAATGATATAAAGAGTTATATCTTTTTTGTTTTTCATTCTATTTTTCATATATGTCTTCATAGATATGACAATTTTTTTACCTTCCTGTGTTAAACCAATACCATAAAAATTGTTAAAATGGCCAAATATTTAGAGAACCTTTGCTCAATAAGTTTTAGTGCCTGCTGTATGCGAACCTTAACGGTATTGGCACTTACCCCATCCTCGGCACCTATCTGACGATAGGTCATGTCTTGGAAACGGCTCTTTATGAAAGTTGTCTTAATGGGCTCGGGAAGATTCTCAATGCAATCCCGCATCAGTCCCTCCAGCTCATTGTCGAGCAACTTACCCTGTGGCGTTATCGTATCTATACCGGAAAGAACGTTGCGCGCATCCTGTTCGCCCAACGTGCTGAATGTCTGTACAGAACGTACCGTCTTGGAATTAAGCAAATTGATACAATGATTACGTGTGCTCATCATCAGGTAGCTTCTGAGATTGGAATGAATAACAATCTCGCTGCGTATCTCGTAAATGTGGCTGATAACATCAGAAACAGCGGCCTGTGCCAGGAATTCGTCAGAAAGAATGCTCTCTGCCAAGATGCACATAGGTCCATAGTATGTATTGAACACATACTTGTATGCATCCTCATCGCCTTCCATAAGGCCTTGAATGATAAATTTCTCGTCAGTAGGCATTATGCTGGTTTCCCTCCCTCAACAAAAGGCCATCCGTCCTTATCCCACTGTATGCGGGACATAAACATTGGGCGCTGTTCCGGACGACGGCTTTCCTGTATATGGCAATGGTAGAAGATGTACTCGTTGCCATCTGCAGCCGTAAAAATCTCGCCACAATGTCCGGGGCCAAAGAAATTATCACCTTTGTCACTATGTAAGACCGGAGTGGCATATCCCTCAGTCATGGGTTTGCCCTCACGGTTAACGAATTCGCCTGTAAGCTTCTTGCTCCGACCCACCTGCAACTGATAGGTGTGATTGCCAAAGAAGCCCGAGCTGACAAACAGATACCAGTAGCCCTCGTGCCAGTGAAGGTAGGAGCCCTCAAAAACTTTTGAACGGTCGGGGCACTGGTGAACGGTCAGTCCTGCCACATGTTCGTACTTGGCACCTTCCTTGAGGGAAAGACCGTCAGCATTCAGCTCAATGCGGTGAATACCGCCCACAGAGCCAAAGAAAAGCCACACCTTTCCCGTCTTAGGGTCTGTAACAACCTCGGGGTCTATGGTGTCTTCTATGCCCGTCTCCTTACCTTTTGTAATAATACCCTTGAACTGGAACTGGCAGGGAGCGAACTCTTGCAGAACGGCAATGTTACTGTCCTCGGCGCTGTTATACAAAGTAAGGTACATGAGTCGCTTGCCGTTAACAACAGCTACATCAGGTGCCCAATAGTTACGTGAAATACTTGAGATGGTTGCCCACGAGTTAGCGTCGATGGGTGATATGTCTGACATTTGCCAGTTAAACAAGTCGTCGCTGACAAGGCTTCGCCTCGGGTTTGTGGCTATACAGAAATACCGTCCGTCATCAGCCTTCCATATTGTGGGGTCGGGCCAGTTGCGATGCCATGTAGGATTCTTTACCTGCTGTGCACCGGCCAATTGTGTCACCAGAAGAACAAGGCAAAGAATGAGAAGACGGCTGTATCGTACCATTGTTGTTTCTATGGTTTTTTTCATTACAGGCGGCAAAGTTACAAATTTTTCTGTTTTTTATTAAAATTTGAAAGAAAAAATGTGTCCCTTTGATAGAAAATATGTAATTTTGCACCTCCATTTATTATACACGTACGCACAAACAAACATTATATATGGCAGAAACAAGAAAAATCCAGCGAGCACTGGTGTCTGTTTTTCATAAAGACGGATTGGAGGAGATTCTGCGCACGCTGAATGCGCAAGGTGTTGAACTTTTGAGCACCGGCGGTACCCAAACCTTTATTGAGAGTCTGGGTATTCCCTGCCAGAAGGTAGAAGACGTAACCACATATCCCAGCATTCTGGGCGGTAGGGTTAAGACACTTCATCCCAAGGTATTTGGCGGCATTCTGGGTCGCAGGGAACTGGAAAGCGACCAGCAGCAGATGAAGCAGTATGACATTCCTGCTATCGACTTGGTAATCGTCGACCTTTATCCTTTCGAGGACACTGTAGCCAGCGGTGCCAGCGCAGCTGATATCATCGAGAAGATTGACATAGGCGGCATCAGCCTTATCCGTGCTGCTGCAAAGAACTTCCGCGACGTAATCATTGTTCCATCCAAGGCTGAATACAAGCCCTTGTTGGATTTGCTGCAGAAGCAGGGTGCACAGAGCGAGATTGAGGACCGCAAGTGGTTTGCAACCCGCGCCTTTGGCGTAAGCAGCCATTACGATACGGCCATTCACGGGTGGTTTGTTGGATAAAGGGTTAGCGGTTAGTGGTTAGCGGTTAGCGGTTAGCGGTTAGCGATACTAAAGTCTAACGTCTAGCGCCTAAAGTCTAATTTTCGTTATCGTTTTCGTTAACTAAGGTCTAAAGCCCAATTTTCAATTTTCAACTTTCAATTATCAATTATATAACACATGAGGTGGTTTTCACTTAGCAAAGAGATTGCAATGGACTTAGGCACTGCCAATACCATCATTATCTGTGATGGTAGGATTGTGGTGGACGAGCCCAGTGTTGTTGCTTTAGATCGCCGTTCGGAGCGCATGATTGCCGTGGGCGACAAGGCAAAAATGATGTATGAAAAGACAAATCCCGAGATTCAGACGATACGTCCTCTGCGGGATGGTGTGATAGCAAACTTTAACGCCTGCGAACAGATGATGCGTGGCCTGATTAAAATGGTACATGTGGGTAACCGTCTGTTCACACCTAACATGAAGATGGTGATTGGCGTGCCAAGCGGCAGTACGGAAGTTGAGTTGCGTGCCGTAAGAGACAGCGCAGAACATGCAGGAGGCCGCGAGGTCTACCTGATTTACGAGCCTATGGCTGCTGCCATTGGTATCGGACTGGATGTGCTGGCTCCCGAAGGTAACATGATTGTTGATATCGGTGGCGGTAGCACAGAGATTGCCGTAATCAGTCTGGGTGGCATTGTGGCAGACAAGAGTCTGCGCGTTGCCGGCGATGAACTGACTGCCGACATTCAGGAGTACATGAGCCGTCAGCATAACGTAAAGGTGAGTGAGCGTATGGCCGAGCGTATCAAGATTCACGTAGGTGCCGCTCTTTCCGACCTTGGCGATGATGCACCAGAGGATTACGTGGTTCACGGTCCTAACCGAATCACAGCACTCCCCATGGAGATTCCCGTATGCTATCAGGAGATTGCACACTGTCTGGAAAAGACTGTCGCCAAGATTGAGACGGCCATCCTGAGTGCCTTGGAGGAGACACCGCCCGAACTTTACGCTGATATCGTTAAGAACGGTATCTATCTGGCAGGTGGCGGCGCCTTGCTTCGCGGCTTGTCAAAACGTCTTACCGACAAGATTAATATCCCCTTCCACGTTGCAGAAGATCCCTTGCATTGTGTAGCAAAGGGTACTGGCGTTGCACTGAAGAATATTCGCGAATTCCCCTTCCTGATGTAAATTGAGAGAGCTACTCGACAGAATAACACAGAACGTCCACTGGGTTGTCTTCCTTCTCTTGGAAGTGCTCAGTGGATTCATGCTTTTCAGATTCAACCATTTCCAAGGCAGTGTCTGGTTTACACAAGCCAACTTTGTAGCAGGATGGGTGTTGGAGCAGGAAGCCAAGGGACTCCAATACATAAACCTTGGTAAGGAAAATGCTTACCTTACCCGTCAGAACCTGTTGCTGCAGCATCAGTTGAATATGTTGCGACATGATTTGACGGCATTAAAGAAAGATACTTCCGCAACCCAGCAATACCAAACAAACCGGTTGAAGGACATGGAGCTGATTCCTGCCCAAGTTATCTCGAACAGCATCAGGCAACGCGACAATTTCATCACCATCAACGTGGGAAGCAACGATGGCGTGGAACCGGAAATGGGCGTTGTTAGCGGAACAGGCGTAATCGGTATTGTCAGCAAGGTAACACCGCACTATGCCCTTGTGCTGTCTGTGCTGAACAGCAAAAGCAGTATCAGTTGCCGACTCAGGGGTACAGAATACTTCGGTTACATGAAATGGAACGGCGGCAATCCCCTGAAGGTTTCGATGGACGATGTCCCTCGTCATGCCAAGCCCCACGTCGGCGATATTGTGGAAACAAGCGGTTTCAGCAGCCTCTTTCCAGCGGGAATCTTCATCGGAAGGGTGGCTCAGATACATAACAGCGGAGACGGTCTGGCCTACTCGCTGGAAATACAAATGGGAAATGATATTGCCCACGTGCAGAATGTGTGTGTGATAAAGCACAACATGAAGGAAGAATTAGACTCACTCAGGCGACAATGATTACTAAACAACTGAAACGGTTCATGCTGATGCTACTGTTGGTGGCAGTTCAGGTGCTGGTGCTTAACCACGTACAGTTTATGGGTTACGGCACTCCCTTGCTCTATGTACTGCTGTTGGTATATCTGCCTATGGGAACATCAAGGACAAGTGCCTTGCTCTGGGGGTTCAGTACAGGTCTGATAGTGGATATTCTCAGTAACACGCCCGGAATTGCAAGCGGAGCTATGACCTTTGCCGCTCTTATTCAACCGCCCTTACTGAATCTGATTGTGCCTCGTGATGCTCCAGAAGACCTTGTACCTTCTGCACAGAACATGGGAAACAGGATTTTTATAAGGTATGCCATGATTGTGTTCTTCATGCACCATCTGGTGTATTTTACCTTGGCATGCTTCTCGTTCTACCACATAGCAGATGCCGCCTTGTATACAATCACAAGCTGGATAACCAGCATGCTGTTGGCCCTTGCCGTAGAACCTTTCCGTAAAAAGAAATAAAAAGGCCCTTTTCTGACATGGCTGTCGATTATGAATTAGAGAAACGCAAATATGTGCTGGGCGGTGTGGCAATCCTCATCATCCTCATATATCTGATTCGCCTCTTTACCCTGCAGTTGTTGAGCGACGACTTCAAGCGTAATGCCGACAGCAATGCCTTTCTGAAACGCATACAATATCCGGCACGAGGAATCATCACCGACAGAAACGGAGCCTTGTTGGTTTACAACCAACCCGCATACGATGTTATGGTGATAATGAACGAGCAACTGGGCGTAGACACCGTAGACCTTTGCCAGAGCCTGAACATCACACGCGAATGGTATGAACGTCGAATGGCTGAAATAAAGGACCTCCACCGTAACCCCGGATACAGCCGTTTCACCCAGCAGCTCTTTATGAGTCAGCTTTCAACAGAAGAGTTCAGTCGTTTTCAGGAGAAACTCTTCCGCTTCCCAGGCTTTTACATCCAGAAACGTAGCATCCGCCAATACCGCCTTCCCCATGCCGCCCATATCCTAGGGGACGTAGGTGAGGTGGATCCCGATGAATTGGCAAATGACGAGGACAAGTATTACCAAAGCGGCGACTATATAGGAAAACTGGGTGTAGAACGCAGCTATGAGAAAGAGCTTCGTGGCGAGAAAGGTATGGAGATTCTGCTGCGCGATGCCCGCGGACGAATCAAGGGACATTACCAAAACGGTAAGTTCGATTTGGCACCTGTCCCCGGACGAAACCTAAAACTGAGTATCGACATCAAACTGCAAGCTCTGGGCGAAAGACTTATGAAGGGGAAACTGGGTAGTATTGTTGCCATAGAACCTGCTACAGGCGAGGTATTATGTATGGTGTCCAGTCCTACGTTCGACCCCAACATGATGGTAGGTCGTCAGCGAGGAAAAAGCCACAGGCTTCTCAGCCAGGACCCACACAAGCCTTTGCTCAACCGAGCCATTATGGGACAATATCCTCCCGGCTCAACCTTTAAGACCAGTCAGGCACTGACGTTCTTGCAAGAAGGTGTTATCACTCCGGGAACAGCCTATCCCTGCACTCATGGTTTTCATAACAGAGGACTTACCGTAGGCTGTCACGGACACGGCTCACCGCTGCCGCTCATTCCTGCCATAGCTACCTCGTGCAACGGATATTTCTGTTGGGGACTGTATTATATGTTCGGAAACAGAAAGAAATATGCTACCGTTCAGGATGCCATGACCACATGGAAGGATTATATGGTCTCGATGGGTTTTGGCTATAAGTTGGGCATTGACCTCCCCGGTGAGAAACGAGGCATGATTCCCAATGCCCCCTATTACGACAAAGCTTATCGAGGCGACTGGAGCGGACTTACTGTTATCAGCATATCCATCGGTCAGGGCGAAGTGAACCTGACTCCCTTGCAGATTGCCAACTTAGGCGCCACCATTGCCAACAGGGGGTACTACATTATACCACATATTGTGAAAGAGGTGCAGGGACAGCCGCTTGACACCATGTATACCAACAAGCACTATACCAAAGTTGAGCGCAAGAACTACGAGTATGTAGTACAAGGTATGCGTCAGGCTGTGCTGGGCGGAACCTGTCATACTGCCAATACCAGTATGTATGAAATCTGCGGAAAAACAGGAACCGCACAGAACCCGCATGGTCAGGACCATAGCGTCTTTATGGGATTTGCTCCACGCGAGAATCCCAAGATTGCCATCTGTGTGTATGTTGAAAACGGAACCTGGGGTGCTACCTACGGCGTTCCCATCGGAGCACTTATGATGGAACAGTACATTAACGGCTCTCTCTCTGAGAGCAGTCAGCAGAAGGCCAGCGCCTTTGAACATAAATATCTCTTTACACCAACCGTTTATAATGCGACAGAATCAGAATAATAAACTCAAGGGTCCCAATCTGATGGCCTCGATAGACTGGTTCACCATCCTCATTTATATGATGCTGTTAGCCATGGGATGGATGAGTGTGTGCGGTGCCAGCTACGACCTTGATCAGGGAGGCAGCATTGTAGACTTCTCTACCCGCAGCGGTATGCAGATTGTATGGATTGGCACATCCTTGCTGTTGGGCGCACTGATACTGATGACAGACGACCGACTGATTGAAGCGCTTTCATACATTATATATATAGGTTTCCTGGTGCTGCTTGCCGCTACTCCGTTCCTGGCCCACGACATCAAGGGGTCTATGTCGTGGATTAAGATTGGAACATTCAGCATCCAGCCTGCCGAGTTTGCAAAATTCGGAACAGCACTGTGTATCGCAAAGGTAATGAGCAGCTATGGGTTTAACCTGAGTCGGTGTAAAGATTTCGTTATAAGCGTTGCCCTTATTGTCGTACCTATGGTACTGATTGTATTGCAGCGCGAGACGGGAAGCGCCCTTGTGTATAGTGCTTTTTTCCTGATGCTTTACCGCGAGGGAATGCCTGGTTGTGTTCTTTTCGCGGGTATTGCGGCAGTTGTGTATTTTGTGATAGGTGTCCGCTACTCGGAAGTAGCTTTGCTTGGTATCTCTCAAATGACACTGGGACAGACATTGGTACTCATGCACATTCAGCTTTTTACAATTGGACTGATATGGGTATACACTAAGAACAAGGCAATAGGATGGCAGATTCTGGGCTGGGGAACATTAGCCTCGAGCGTGGCAATGCTGTTTGCCCGTTTTATCTTTCCGTGTAATATGATGTGGGTATTGCAGGGCGTAAGTGGCGCAACCGTTCTGTACCTGCTTTACCGCTCGATCCGCGACAATGTAGTACGCTACTTTTATATAGCGATGTTCACCATCGGAAGCCTTGCCTTCTTCTATTCAGCCAACTTTGTGCTGAACAACGTGATGGAGCCCCATCAGCAAACACGCATCCGCGTGCTTTTAGGTCTTGAAGATGACCCTCGCGGTGCCGGGTATAATGTCATTCAAGCAAAGATTGCCATCGGCTCTGGCGGTTTGCGGGGAAAAGGCTTCTTGAATGGAACACAGACAAAGCTGAAGTATGTACCCGAGCAAGATACCGACTTTATCTTCTGTACCGTAGGAGAGGAAGAAGGTTTTGTTGGATGTGCCGTTGTATTGCTCCTGTTTCTGGCCTTGATACTAAGGCTGATTCATTTGGCGGAAAGACAGCCTTATGCCTTTGGCAGGATATATGGTTATTGCGTAATGAGTGTATTTCTTTTCCACGTATTCATAAATGTGGGAATGGTATTAGGTCTGACACCCGTGATAGGTATTCCCTTGCCTTTCTTTAGTTACGGTGGTTCATCGCTATGGGGATTCACCATACTGCTCTTCGTCTTTCTGCGAATAGATGCCGGTCGTAACAGGATGAAGCGTTAACGGACAACATGAATGCCGACATCCACGATGCCGGGCAACGTATCCTTGTGCATCAGATGGCGAATTCTGACTTCACCTCTTTGGCCTTTCTTTTGTTCCAAAGGTACTGCCTGTGTCTCGTACTGATAAAGGTTGACTCCGTTCTTCATAAGATTGCCGCTTTCGTCGGCCAGACGATAGTATACCGTATCTACTCGGTGGGCAACAGGATGCTGATAATGCTGTGCCACCTCCATTACCAGAATTTCATAAGGATAATTGTTGGTGACACGAAGACCTATGAGCATGTTGCAGTTATCGTCGGAGGATAAGGCGGGAAGGGTAAACCTAACCGTATCTGTTCTCTCCCACTGATTATTTTCCAGGGGCTGATAAGAATGTATTATAGTATTCTTGTCACACCCTGCCGTCAACAGTAGCAATAACAAGAAAAGCCATATAGAATTACGCATCCTGAGTATTTTTCTCTGCTATGGGATCCTGACCGTTGGCATGATCATCGTTATGATGATGTGATTTCTTCTTTTTCTTATTCTTTTTCTTTTTGTCGAAATGGTTCAAGTCGTCCTGAGTAGCAAGGTCAACGGCACGCTCTGGTTCTTTATGACCGCCTTCCTCAAGTGTTACGGGCTTCTCGCCCTTACTGTTCATCTCGATAACCTCCCTAGCGCGGTCGGCCGTTATGGTGACGAGATTGCATGCCTGACGCTTATCGGTAGAATATGTAACCATGCCGCTCAGCACATCAGCTTTGAAGAAGTAGTATTCACCCTCTTCGCTTATCAGCACCACATCGCGCTGCGGAAGTTTCTGTCCTGCCTCCATGTACTGGTCAACCTCGTAGTTCATGCAGCACTTTAACTTGGCGCACTGGCCGGCCAGCTTCTGCGGGTTCAGGCTCAGGAACTGGAAACGGGCAGAACCGGTTCCCACGCTCACAAAGTTCTTCATCCATGTGGCGCAGCAGAGTTCCCGACCACACGGACCGAACCCGCCAATACGGCCAGCCTCCTGGCGAGCGCCAATCTGCTTCATTTCTATACGCACATGGAAAGCATCTGCCAGCACCTTAATAAGTTGGCGGAAGTCAACACGCCCATCAGCAATGTAATAGAAGATGGCCTTGTTTCCGTCGCCCTGATATTCCACATCTCCAATCTTCATCTCCAGCCCAAGGTCCTTGGCAATCTGGCGACTCTGAATCATGGTTTCATGCTCACGGGCCTTTGCTGCCTCGTAGCGTTCCATATCGTTAGGGCGGGCAATACGATAAATGCGCTTAATATCCTCGCTGCTCTTCAGGTTCGCCTTCTTGATCTGCAAAGGAACCAGTTTTCCTGTAAGGGTGACTGTACCTATATCGTGCCCTGCGGTAGCCTCCACCGCCACAATATCGCCATTCTGCAAAGGCAGGTTGTTAACGTTGTGGAAATATCCCTTGCGGGTGTTCTTGAACTGAACCTCCACAAGGTCGGTAGCTTCCTGATTCCCTGGTATATCCGCCAGATAATTGAATGTGTTCAGCTGTCCGTAGTGACCTGTATTACTGCCTTTGGCGCAGAGACCTCGTCCCCTGCATCCGCATTTATAATTGTACTCCATTATTTCTTTAACAGTATTATCATTTTAAGGGCAAAATCAAAGAATACCATTTGCGCATTCACGTTCTGCTCAATGTCGCGCTGCGCATCAGAGAGCTCGTCCATAATTCCTATTACATTTGTCTCATTGATGAAGGGTGCGAATTTCTGACCGAACAGCTCCTCTTCCGTTGTCATATAACTCATCTCCTCCTTGCGGAAGTTGTACATAAAGTTCTCTCTCAGCAAGCGTTGGAAATATTCCAGCATTCGCTTCTGGCGCTCACGACCCAGTTCCTTCACATTCTGGGTCCATGCCTGCAATTCCTTCAGGTTTCTGATATAGCTGCTTCGCATCAGCTGAACGAAAAGCGTGAAGAACTGCTGCTGCTCATTCCCTGCCTCCAGACGTTTCAGGGCTTCTGTATAGTTGCCGCGAGATATATGTGCGATGTTTCGGGCAAGGTCCTCTGGAACAGCACGTAATGTCATCAGAGCATTTGTTATTTCCTCTTCCGAAAGCGCAGGGACATTTATGCGCTGCACTCTGCTCTGTATGGTTCCCAACACCATATCTGGATCTTCGCTTACCAACAGGAAACAGGTATGCAAGGGAGGTTCCTCTATCAGCTTCAGCAGTTTGTTGGCTACCTCCTGACTCATCTTCTCAGGCAACCACATCAGCACCACCTTACGGCCGCCCTGACTGGATTTCAATGCCAACTTCTTCTGCAAAGCATCACTCTCCTGCACGTAGAAGGTTATCTGCTGATTCTCAGCCTTTATGTCGTTCAGCCACATCTCCGTATCAAAGTACGGAGTCTCCAACAACTGGCTGCGCCAAGCTTCCAGAAAGTTGTCTGAAACAGGGTGGTCAGACGACTTACCCTTGTACACAGGGAAAGAGAAGTGCAGGTCGGGGTGTGCCCAGTTATCCAGCATGCGGCATCCTGCACATTCCCCACAAACATCACTGTCTGAGGGTTCTGTACATAGCAGATAACGGGCAAAGGCCAATGCCAGAGGCAACTTGCCTGCTCCTTGTGGCCCGCAGAACATCAGGGCATGCGGCAACTGATTCTCTCTTACCATTTGCAAGAGATGCTCCTTGACGCCCTGCTGTGCTATTACCTGCTGAAATCCGTATGTCATATCCGTTCTTTAATATATCTGTTTAGCTATCTGAGCGATACTGTCTACTGCGCTTACCGTATAGAAATGCAGACTGGGAGCTCCCTTCTGCATCAGTTCCTTACACTGTTTAACACACCATTCAATACCCACCTGCTTAATCTCCTCGTCTGTCTTGCATTTTACCGCCTCCTGATATAAGTCAGAGGGCAGGTCGCAATGGAAAGTCTTGGGTATCACCGTCAGCTGATTCAATTTTGCCAAAGGCTTCAGACCCGGAATGATGGGAATGTTGATACCCATCGTGCGAGCTTTTTCAACAAAGTGGAAGTACTTCTCGTTGTCGTAAAATAATTGCGTTACAGCATATTGTGCGCCCATATCGGCCTTCTGCTTCAATACCTGAAGGTCGGCTTCCAAGTTGGCGGCCTCCTCGTGTTTCTCAGGATAGCAAGCCACTCCATATTGGAAGGGAACGCCAGGCACCTTTATGTCAGAACCATCCCAAAACTGTCCTTTGTTGAACTTGTTAATCTGCTCTATCAATTCTGTTGCGTGGGCTGGCCCGTCTTCTGTCGGTTGGAAGCTAGCATCTTCCTTAGCCTTGTCGCCACGGAGAACCAACAAATCGTTCACACCAAGAAACTGAAGGTCGAGCAGCATGTACTCCAAATCCTCTCTGTTATTACCGCTGCAGACAATATGAGGAACAACATGCAATCCATATTTCTGCTGAATGGATGCTGCAATGGCAATGGTACCCGGTCTGCGACGAATGCGCTGACGTTGCATCAAGCCATTGCCCACCTCGTGGTATACATATTCGCTTCTGTGAGTAGTAATGTTTACATATCTCGGATTAAACTCCAGCAAACGCTCAATGGTATGGAAAAGGTTCTGTGTACCTGTTCCTTTCAGTGGAGGAAGCACCTCAAAAGAGAAAGCTGTTCCTTGTCTGCTGTTTATGATATCTATTACGTTCATTTTCTTCTACAGGAATATCAGTTGAACCAAGATAAAGATGGGCAGACAGATAATAAGCGAGAACTTAAACATATAGGTAAAGAAACTGGGCATACGGAATCCGCTCTGCTCTGCCATGCTCTTAACCATGAAGTTCGGTCCGTTGCCGATATACGTCATGGAGCCAAAGAATACAGCACCCATTGATATGGCACGCAGCAAAGGCTCTGATACACCAGCTACCAGATTCGTTGCTCCAGGCTCTGCCAATGTTGTTGCAGTGGCATGGAACACCATTGCCGTTGGTGCATTATCCAAGAAGGCCGAAAGTCCTCCTGTGCAATATACAAACTGCCAAGGTTCTGTGATGGGCAACGGATTTTGCTGCAGATACATCAATGCGGGAGTCATCGTAGCAAAGATGCCACAGAACACACAAACCACCTCCAGAATGGGTGCCCAATTGTAATTATTGTCAACACGGACTTCTTTCTTCGTCGTCAGAAGTGAGAGGATAATAATCAGGATAAAGGCCCATTCCCTTAACAGCTTTATATAGAAGGGCGCATCGGGCTCTCCCATAGCAGGAATATAAGTGCTGTTGATGAACATGGTGCTCAGTATCACACAGCACACCCATATCAGGTTTATACGACCTGTAACCGTAATATTTTCCTGTTCCTCTTCATCGGCCAGCAATCTTTCCTGCGTTTCCATCTTGTAGCATTTACGATCCAGCACATAGTAAACAGCCAGCATCATCAGACCTGTTGCTAACCATTCGGGCGCCAGTCCCATGAACCAGCCAAATGGTGTTCCCTTCTGGAAAAGCAGGAACAATGGTGGGTCGCCCAATGGAGTTAGTATACCGCCGCAGTTGGCAACCATCGCAATAAAGAACAATACCGTATGTGTAGTGTATTTGCGTTGGCTGTTGGTCTGCAGGAGCAAACGGATAAGCAACATCGCCGCACCTGTTGTTCCTATAAAGGATGCAAGCAGAAATCCTGTAGTAAGGATGGTGCAGTTTACTCGTGGAGTTGCCCTCAAGTCGCCTTTTATACAGATACCTCCTGTTGTTACAAACAACGCCATTAGTAGCAGGATAAAAGGTATGTAGTCATATATCATCTGATGCTCCAGTTCGTGTGTCATTCCGTTCTTACAGAGCCATATAGCAACAGGCACCCCCAACAGGAATGAGACCATCAGCTTATGCAGATTGTTCTCCCACCAATGTTCAATCTTGGTAAGCGGGAATACTGCTATGCACAGAAGTTGACACACAAAAGGTATCAGCATCCATAAGGGTATTATATGTTCCATTTCTAACGTTTATCGGTTATTGGTTATTGGTTATCGTGACTCCCAACTCTCAACTTTTTCAACTGACTCTCAACTCTAAACTCTAAACTGTAAACTATTTATTCGCTCTTTTTCTCTCCAAATGATCCAAAATCACCTTACGCATACGCATGCTCTTGGGTGTAACCTCAACATACTCATCTTCCTTGATGTATTCCAATGCTTCCTCCAAAGAGAAGATGGTAGCAGGAATGATGTGTGCCTTTTCGTCTGTTCCGCTGGCACGCACGTTGGTCAACTGCTTAGCTTTGCACACGTTTATCACAATGTCGTTATCGTGTACGTGCTCACCTACCACCTGACCGGCATACACCTGATCTTGCGGTTCGATAAAGAACCGACCTCTATCCTGCAGATGGTCTATGGCATAGGCATAAGCATTGCCACTCTCCAAGGCAATGAGCGAACCGTTTACTCTACGGGTTATCTCACCCTTAAAAGGCTGATATTCCTTAAAGCGGTGAGCTATGATAGCCTCACCCTGACTGGCTGTCAGCATATTAGTACGCAAGCCAATGATACCACGACTGGGAATATTAAACTCAATATTCACACGCTCACCCTGACTCTCCATGCTAGTCATCTCACCTTTTCGGCGGGTAACCATATCAATCATCTTGCTGGCAAACTCTTCAGGAACATTGATGGTCATCTCCTCGATGGGCTCGCACTTCACGCCGTCAATTTCCTTGTAGATAACCTGAGGCTGACCCACTTGCAACTCATAACCTTCACGACGCATGGTTTCAATGAGTACACTTAGGTGTAGCACACCACGACCAGAGACTATCCAACGGTCGGTATAACCTTCGGGAATTTCCACGCGAAGAGCCAGATTCTTTTCCAGTTCGCGTTCCAAGCGTTCGCCAATATGACGACTGGTGCAGTACTTACCTTCCTTGCCAAAGAAAGGAGAATCGTTGATAGTAAAGAGCATACTCATGGTAGGCTCATCTATGCTGATGGGAGGCAGCGGCTCAGGGTTTTCAAAGTCGCAGATGGTATCTCCAATCTCAAAGTTCTCCAAACCAACAATAGCACAAATGTCACCGCTTGAAACTTCTGAGGTTTTCTGGCGCCCCATACCTGTGAATGTATGCAGCTCCTTGATTTTTGTCTTTTCCTTGCTGCCGTCGCGATGAACGATAGTAATGTTCATTCCCTCTTTCAGGGTTCCGCGATGAACACGTCCTACAGCTATACGACCCGTATAGTTGCTGTAGTCCAGACTGGTAATAAGCATCTGGGGTGTTCCCTCCAACACTTCAGGAGCAGGAATGTATTCCAGAATGCTGTCCAAAAGATATGTAATATTATCTGTGGGCTTACTCCAGTCTTCACCCATCCAGCCTTGTTTGGCAGAGCCGTAGATAACGGGGAAGTCCAACTGGTCTTCTGTTGCATCCAAGTCGCACATCAGATCGAACACCATTTCATAAACTTCCTCGGGTCGGCAATTAGGTTTATCCACCTTATTGATAACTACCACAGGCTTCAAGCCAATCTGTAAGGCCTTTTGCAGCACAAAGCGAGTCTGAGGCATTGGGCCTTCAAAAGCATCTACCAACAGAAGGCAGCCGTCAGCCATATTCAGCACACGCTCCACCTCTCCGCCAAAGTCGCTGTGGCCCGGAGTGTCAATAATGTTTATCTTTGTGTTCTTGTAGTTAATACTAACGTTCTTAGAGAGGATAGTGATTCCGCGCTCACGCTCCAACTCATTGTTATCCAACATCAATTCACCTGTCTGCTGGTTCTCGCGGAAAAGGTTACCAGCCAGCAACATCTTGTCCACCAGTGTAGTCTTTCCGTGGTCTACGTGGGCAATGATGGCTATGTTCCTAATACTTTGCATACAATTATCGCTCATAAATCGGGTGCAAAATTACGAATAAGTGAGCGGAATACAAAATAAATTTATTTATTTTATTCCCGAACGTGAGTAATTTCGAGGCGATAGTCTCAAAGATACGAGAGTTTTTTCGAGACGGCTGTCGCAAAGATACGAATAAGCGAGGGAAAAATACTTACATCTCGTATTTCATGAGGCGTTCGTATTCAACTTCCTTATCCAGAACTTCAATGAATTCGTTGAGTACGCTTTCGTCTATGTCGCCCAATTCAAACTCCTTTACAGCATCTTTGCGAATTTCAGCTATCCAGGCACGGCGGGCTGTAATGTAGTCTTCCATTACACGCTCGGCAATCTCTGGTGTTATCTCTCCCTCTATGCCATAATATTCACGAATAAGGCGATAACTCCAAGCCCAGCGATATTCTGAATAGTTTCTGTTAGCCTTGATAAACTCTTCACGGATGGCTCCTATGCTATCCAATTCGCCGCTCTTTATGGCTTCTACTATGCGCTGCTCCTCAGTAACGGGGATAAGCAGACCGCTGAGATCGCTCCACTTGCCAGTACCCACGCTGGAACGGGGAACTTCCAGAATGTGACGCTTCATTACGGCACCCATATAGATGCGCAGGGCTATGTCGTAATATTTGATACCTTTCTTCAAAGACGAGTTCTTGATAACGTAATCATGGAAGTTGTATGTTGCCACATCGCCTGAGATCTCACGCAATCCCTCCAGTGTACGCTTGGCTACCATGATGCCTCCTACAGAGAAAGGTGAGAGCCAATCAAAATTGACAATGGAGTTGCGTGCTTCATCGGGACGTTTGTCACGCTTTGGCCACTTACGGATATCGCGGTACAATCCAACGGTGGTAAGGTTACGACCAGGAACCAGATACATTATATCTCCGTATGCGATAAGATACGAGAAGGGCAGTTTGGTGGTGTCGGGATGATGCATCAACTTGCCGAAACATACGCTGAACGTTCCAATATGTGCAGGCATAAGAATATAGCTGCCGCTGGCAGTCTTGGTACCACGGTCCAACACACCCCAGTGCATGGGTCCCATTTTGTAAGCGTGATTGGAGAAGTTGGTGGCCGAACCAGCATTATAGAAACTGAACATACCACCAATAAGAAGTGAGCTCTTGTGATGGCTGGCAGAGAAAGGACCACAGAAAGCGGCACAGGCTTCGCCATTACTCATGTAGCAGTTGGCAAAGAACAGACTACTTTCTGCCGTGAATCCGTCGGTAATGACACACGCCTCACCTACAAAACAGTTCTCCAACTTGGCATTGTTAAGTACCGAGGAACCATTGTATATTACAGAGTTCTCACAGATAACGCCAACACCTATCTTGACAACTGCATCCGGCATGCTTTTAAGGGTACAGTCCTGAAGGCGCAAGGCTCCGTCTATCTGGCAACCATCGCTGATGTGGCAGTTCACAATATTGGTAGTATGAGTTATACGCACATCATTTCCTATGGTGGTAACGGGCAGGCTATTAAGTTCAATCTTCTTTTGGATTAAAGAACGAATGGCCTGAGCGAACTCCTTGTCGTGCTCATATTTTACCATCAAACAGGCAAGTTGTGAATTCAGTCCGTCAAAAATCATTACATTACCATCGCCCACTTCGTTAAGCACGGAAATAGTATGTCCCTGACCAAATGTCGCATCGTCAGTTGTGTTGATAAAGCCCACGTGCTCTATTAGACAGTTATCGCCTATAACCGCATTACGCAACGTGGCATATCGGATACCGGAATGCTTGGTAAATCCGGGAGCTACCTCAATATCCTTCTCGTATACGCCCAACCGAATCTGGCCGTAGAACTCTACATTGTTTATATACTCAGGACTAAAGTTATCGCCTACCTGAATGACCGACCAATCCTCTGCTATACATCCCTGCTGTTTGAGGGTGGTAATTTCTTTTTCTGTTAAATGTCTCATATATGGTTAATTGTTTTATGTATACTGTTTATTGGTTATGGGTTATGGGTTATTGACTAAAATCTAAAGTCTAACGCTTGAAGTCTATTGTTCATTATTGACTAAAATCTAAAGTCTAACGCTTGAAGTCTATTGTTCATTAATAAATTTTCTTGCTTCCTCAATCATCGAGTCTATGCCTTGCGCTGCTTTCTCTGTATCTAACGAACAGGCTATATCTGGCGCTATGCCGAACTCTATCTGTTGCTTCTGGGCATCGAAAGAAGGACTGGCGCTAAAGCGGACAGCCCACCCTATTGGCAATTCGCTCGAGAAGGGAAGTCCCGAACCGCCGCCAGTCTGGTCGCCCATGATGGTAACAAGAGGCATCTCCTTCATGTCCCGGACAAAAGTGTTGGCTGCGCTGTAACAGGAACGGTTGGTTAGCACCACACATTTCTTCTGCCAACGAACACCGTTGCTGGGTGAGATATATTCTGCTTCAAACGAAGAGAAATCATTATGGCCTGGCCCTGTCTTGTGCGAACGATAACCCACCAACACCTTTTCGTTGGTGAAATGACTGGCAACCCTCTCGGCATTGGTAAGTTCGCCGCCGCCGTTTCCTCTGATATCAAAAATCATACCATTACACATTCGCAGTGTTAGGAACATATCGTCAAGGTTACCTTCTCCCACCGACTTCTGAAAACTTTCATAAACCACATAGGCAATGTTGTCGGGCAAAATTCGGTACTTAAGACCTGCCGCCAGGTTGTAATCTGTTTGCAGATAGGCATCGCGCAACTCTGCATCGAAGTTCAGGGGATAGTCTTCCTTCCACGACCAGTTACGGCCCAGATCAAGGCTGCTTGATAGGTTCACGTGTCCGTCCTTCAGCTCACTCAACATCTGGCACAGCACCTCGAACAGTTGTACACGGCTCATCTTAGGATTCAGGCGTTCACTGTACTTGGTGTGAATGTCAGCCCATGAAATACCCAGTTCCTTCTCTTTATAGTCAAGGAAGCAGTATTGGCGGTCAATGATAGACCATAAGGCATCCAGATTAGCCTGAGGCGAATCATTGTACTCCGACTCCCCCTTCTGGCAGGAGCAGAGGCCCAATACAAGAGCAAGAAGCAGAAACAGTTTATCTTTCATTACGCTTTACAATCTTTAGATACCTGACATAACCAATCATAAAGGAGTGGTTGATGTCGTGCATGCGGATGTTATTAACATGGCTCTGTCTGATATCGCCCATATAGCCGAAACGCAGGGAAGCACGCTGGAACTCCAGGTCGAAGGTGAGAAGTTGCCGGAAGCTGAGCGCGTTGCCAGGATGCGAGAAACAGACATTATGGTCTCGGCTGCCCTGAGAGATATCGTAGTAGCTTTGTCCGAACTGCGGACTGAACATACATCCCATAAGAGGTAAGTCGGCCTGATACTTTATCAGAATGGGCAGTTTACGAATCTTAAACCTATAGCTGCCGCCTGCTGAAGCAGACACATCCATGCCGAGTCTGCCCTGTGCAGGGTTATTGGTATTGCGTAAATTGTACAGGAAGCCCAAATCTACACCCACCAAAGCTCCTGCCTTGAGTGTGAGCCTGTCCGTAAGTCTCCAATGATAATGCCAGCCTGCATCATAAGCCAAGCGACCACCCCATTCTTTAGCGGTACGGGCAGGGTTCTTTGTATAAGAGAATGCACCTTGCACCAAGCTCTGAAAAGAGATGTGCCCTTGTGCCCAGTGTGTCATTCGCTCGCGACTTGTCAGGAAACTGGCCTGCCAACCTGTATACTCCATTGGTGAGAGGTAGGTGTCGAGCTGATTGCTAAAGCCAAAACCGAAAAGCGTGGAAACCTGTATAGGTCTCGACAAAGACGGCGGTTCACTCTTTTTCTTGCCGTTTATCATTTCGGCATAGTCTTGGGCCGACGCCATGACGACCCAAAGGCAAAAGCTGGAGAAAAGAAGAATTCTTTTAATCATCAAACAAATGTAATTGTCCGTTCATTTCATCTGCCACATCTTGCTGGCTCTTGCCTGCATAGGTGTCATCGGCATCCTCTAATGTTTCCTCTTCAACATCTTCTTCGGGTTCCCCTTCCTCTTCATCGGGGAGGGTTGTAGGAGAAGGAGTCCTTGTCGGCTCCAGTTCCTCCACCTTAGCCACGTTATTGGTTGTCACACGCTTGCCTCGCGCCTTGAAACTCTTAACAGAGATGAACTCTTCAGCATCCACTTCAATGGGTTCACGGAAACTGTCGTTGCCACCCATGGTAACCAACAAACGTGGATAAGGCACATCCGTAAGTACGAGCATGACATTTTCGGGATTCTCGCCCAGGAAGTTCTGCCGGCGTGTGGTAGCCTCCATACTGAAGCGCTTCACATAGAGGAAGCCACTCTGGTCCTGGTCGAAGAGTGCTACCGTCCAAACCTTATTGGCATCATATTTCTCGATGCGCAGCAGATTATCCTCAAAATGATTGTTGAGGTCGAAGTTGGTCAGATAGAAATCGCCGTTCTTCAGTATCACCAGAATCTGTTCGCCGCTGTTGAATTCGCCCAAGTAAATACCTTGCTCATCATAGTTAAGACGTTTCACATCAGGGTCAAACCAAACCTGTCTACCGCCAAGCGTACTCATACCATGACTCTTAAGTGTAATCTTGCTGACATCCAGTTTGGTAAGCATGTTACCCATGCTCTGACGTCCCTTGATAGCCAGTTCAGAAAAGTCCTTATCGAAGAAGACCTTCTTAAGCTTAGGATTGGGTTTCAGGATAACCTTGATAACCTCGGCCTCACCGTTAGGATTGGCGGTGAAGTAAAGAACCTTGCTGCCAGGCTTACCCTGTGTGAGATCGTATTCACGGTCGCGTGTCACGCTGGTTACATTAAAACGCTTAATGTAGCAGATTCCTCCCTTTCCGTCGCGATATACCACATTGAAGATGGTACGCGAATCGCTCTTGCGGAAGATGGCGAGATGTATGATTTCTGCCTTCTTCTTCTCTGCCTTGCTGCGTTCCGTATCGCCCACAAACAGCTTTTCGGCTATACGAACCACCTTATAGGTACCGTCCTTATAGAAGATGATGACATCATCAATGTCGGAACAGTTGCAAACAAACTCGTCTTTCTTGAGCGAGGTGCCTATGAAGCCCTCCTCACGGTTGATGTACAGCTTCTCGTTAGCCTCCACCACCTTGGCAGCGCTGATATTGTCGAAGTTACGAATCTCCGTCAGACGCGGATGATCCTTGCCGTATTTCTCCTGTATGAAGCGGAACCAGTCGCAAGTAACCTCCACCATATTGGCCAGTTCCTTGTCGATCTGCTTTACCTCGTCCTTGATACGTGCAATGTTCTCCTCAGCCTTGTCCTTGTTGAACTTCAGGATGCGTGCCATCTTAATCTCCATCAGGCGTAGGATATCGTCCTTTGTCACCTCGCGCACCATCTTGGGGTACCAGGGAGTGAGCCTTTCGTCAATCCACTCGCAGGCAGCATCCATGGTCTTGGCATTCTCGAATTGCTTGTCCTTATAGATGCGCTCCTCAATGAAGATTTGTTCCAATGTGGCAAAATGCAGAGCCTCCATCAGTTCGCCTCTGCGGATAAGACGCTCCTTCTTGAGCAATTCCAGTGTGGTGTCTACGTTACTGCGCAACACATCGCTGACGGAAAGGAAGCAGGGCTTGCGGTCGTCAATCACACAGCAGTTGGGCGAAATGCTTATCTCGCAGTCCGTACAGGCATACAGGGCATCTATGGTCTTGTCGCTGCTGGCTCCCGGTGTCAGGTGGATAAGAATCTCCGCCTTGGCAGCCGTAAGGTCTTCAACGTTACGAATCTTAATCTTTCCCTTCTCGTTTGCCTTCAGAATGCTCTCAATAAAGGTACTGGGCTTGCTGGCCGTTCCCGTAGTCTTGCCGTATGGAATCTCTGTGATGGCAAGTGTTTTGTTGTCGCGCTTCTCTATCTTGGCACGAACACGCACCACGCCACCTCGCTGTCCGTCGTTATAACGCGATACGTCTATGCTGCCGCCTGTGGGGAAGTCGGGATAGAGATGAAACTCCTCGCCATGCAGGTACTGTATGGCAGCCTCACAAATCTCGTTCAGGTTATGTGGCAGAATCTTGCAGTTCAGACCAACGGCAATACCCTCGGCTCCTTGAGCCAGCAGAAGAGGAAACTTGACGGGCAGGGCTATAGGCTCCTTGTTTCGTCCGTCGTAGGAGAGTTTCCACTCCGTTGTTTTGGGATTGAAGACAACATCCAAGGCAAACTTGCTCAGTCGGGCCTCGATATAACGACCCGCAGCAGCATCGTCGCCTGTGATGATATTACCCCAGTTACCTTGGCAGTCAACCAACAAGTCCTTTTGTCCCAACTGCACCAACGCATCCTTTATACTGGCATCCCCGTGTGGGTGGAACTGCATGGTGTGACCCACAATGTTAGCCACCTTGTTGTAGCGACCGTCGTCCATGCGCTTCATGGAGTGCATGATGCGTCGCTGAACAGGTTTGAATCCGTCGCCAATATGAGGGACTGCTCGTTCCAGGATTACGTAAGAAGCATAATCCAGGAACCAACTCTGGTACATTTTGTTAAGGTGATGGGTAATCCCATCCGTCATCGTTACGTTGTCTGTCATTACAAATTCTGCATTATTGCGTGCAAAGATACAAAATAAAGGGAAAAGAGAAAAGGGAAAAGTGAAAAATTGCTTTTCTTTTTTAAAATCCCCCCCTTGGTTCACAAATAAAAAGGGGTGTGCCTTTCGACACACCCTCTTACGTTGTTTAGTTAGTAAAGACTGGAAGCTCCAGCCATTTGATGTAGCAGAAATCCTGACGATGCGGCAGGTTCTTGTTTTTGGGATACATTCGCACAGCGCTCTTGTATTCTCCTGCCTGCTTGGGGGCTAAGGTGGCCTCGAAGGTGAAGTTGTTGCCTTCGCGACCTGTCATCTGCAACGGCTCAACAGAGAAGATGTGCTCTACTCCGTCCTTGTCTACACAGATATTTACCTTCTCCAAACCTACAGCATCATCCAGACCCTGCTCGTCGATGACGATTTTCAGGTAGTAGTTCTGACCCGTTTCGCCACCCGTCACGGGGAAGGAATACTCGCTGCTGACCACACTGATGGAATCCCAGCGCTCAGCCACAGCTTCCTTCCACTGGGCAATCTCCTTGGCCAGACGATAGTCGTTCTTGGCAAGAGAATGGAAGCGCTTGGACAGCTTCTCGTAGAACTTGGAGTAATAGTCGTCAAGCTGACGCTTCATGGTATAATGCGGTGCAATCTGAGCGATGGAGTTCTTTATAACCTTAATCCATCCCTTTGAGATACCTTTTTTGTCCTTATTATAATAAAGAGGTACAATCTCTTCTTCCAACAGGTGGTAGATAGTGGCTGCATCGAGGCGGTCCTGATACTCCTGATTCTGGTAAGTACGTTTCTCGGTCAGTGCCCATCCTGCACCCTCACGATAGCCTTCCAGCCACCAACCGTCCTTTACACTGAGGTTCACAACACCGTTCATTTCTGCTTTCTCGCCGCTGGTGCCGCTGGCCTCCATCGGACGGGTAGGTGTATTCATCCAAATGTCCACACCACTGACAAGGTTGCGTGCCAACATGAAGTCATAGTCCTCGACAAAGATAATCTTACCCTGAAACTCCGGACGCTGCGAGATCTCATAAATCATCTTTATAAGTCCCTGTCCGGCACCATCTGCAGGGTGAGCTTTACCTGCGAAAAGGAAGATGACAGGACGTTCGGGGTTGTTCACAATCTTGGAGAGACGCTCCAAATCATTGAACAGCAGGTGGGCACGCTTATAGGTTGCAAAGCGACGACAGAAGCCTATAACCAGCGCATTGGGGTTGATACGTTCTGCCAACTTGGTAATGCGAGTGGGATCTCCCTGATTCTTCAGCCAAGTGTCACGGAACTGTATCTCAACATAGGCGAAGAGTTTTTTCTTCAGCTCCTGACGAACTGCCCAGATTTCCTCATCAGGACAATTATAGATACCATGCCAGATTTCCTCGTTGGACTGGTCATACAGATGGTTGGCATCAAAGTATTTGGCATATACCTTTCGCCACTCGGTGGCGCACCAGGTGGGGAAGTGTACACCGTTGGTGACATAGCCCACATGGCTCTCGTCAGGATAGTAACCGCTCCAGATATCGTTGAACATCTTCTTGCTTACTTCACCATGCAACCAACTTACGCCATTCACTTCCTGACAGGTGTTGCATGCAAAGGTGCTCATGCAGAATTTCTCGCTGTGGTCGTCGGGATTTGTACGACCCATGCCGATAAACTCTTCCCATGTGATGCCGAGCCTCTTCGGGTAGCCGCCCATATATTTGCCGAACAAACCCTCGTCGAAATAATCATGACCGGCAGGAACGGGTGTGTGGACAGTGTACAGGCCGCTGGCGCGAACCAACTCCATTGCTTGATTAAATGTCAAGCCCTCCTCAATGTAGTCAATCAAACGTTGCAGATTACACAAAGCGGCGTGGCCCTCGTTGCAGTGATAAACATCTTTGCGAATACCCAGCTTCTTCAGTAATAACATACCTCCTATGCCAAGCAAAATTTCCTGCTTCAGGCGATTCTCCCAGTCGCCGCCATAAAGAGCGTGAGTGATAGGACGGTCATACTCCGAGTTCATTTCGTTGTCGGTATCAAGCAAAAAAAGTTTTACACGCCCCACATTGACACGCCATACACAGGCGTGAACATAATAGTCCAGATAAGGCACATCAATCACTAACGGATTCCCATCTGCATCAAGCTGGCGTTCAATGGGTAGGTTGGCAAAGTTCTGAGCCTCGTAGTTAGCAATCTGCTGACCGTCCATGGCCAGGCTCTGTGTAAAGTAGCCATAACGGTAGAGGAAGCCCACAGCACACATATCAACATTCGAGTCGCTGGCCTCCTTTACGTAGTCACCGGCCAACATTCCCAATCCGCCGCTGTAGATTTTCAGCGCCGAATGAATACCGTACTCCATGCAGAAGTATGCAACGGAAGGACGGGTACGGTCGGGCTTTTCATCCATGTATTTACGGAACATGGCGTAAACATCCTTAATACGTTTCAACAGCGCCTTGTCTTTCAGGATTTCCTCCTTACGGGCGTAAGTCAGGCGCTCCAATAACATCACGGGATTGTGCTTAACCTCGTGATACAATTCACGATCCAAATCGCGGAAAAGGTCGCGAGCCTCATAATTCCATACCCACCACATGTTATGGGCAATTTCGTGCAAGCACTTCAATTCCTGTGGCAGCGTAGCCTTCACGGTTAGAACTCTCCACTGTGGCGTGTTTGTATAATCTGCCTTGATTTTCATGGTTTATTTATAATTAATCAATCACTTCTCAATAATATCTTTCTTGATAGAGACAGACAGACGTGATGCCGTTCTCCTTATTAAAACTGATCTTGTCCTCGCGTGCCAGCCATCCGATGGCCGCAAACATAGCAGCCATATCCAACTCGGTCTCTGCCTGTAACTGCTCATAACTAAGACTACCCTTGCTCTCCAATGTTCGCCAAACAATACCGGCGTTCTCTCCTATAATTCTTTTCTCCATTGTCGTAATTTGTTTATGGTTAATGTCTGTATTTCATGATATCTCTCACTCATGGGTTATTTGTTGATGTGTCTAATTGCTAAAGAGTATGTTTGTTCGTTTAGTTTTAAAATCTGATGACAAAAATACGATAAAGTGAGAGAACTACAAAATAAAATCGTGTTTTTTTCATTATATCTCTTTTTTTCGTTGGAGGAGCAATTCTCTTGGTATTGAAGGACACTATCTATAGAATCCCTTCGTGTTGTAGCATTTCCAGCATCTCCGCAGGGGTCACAACAATAGGTTTCTTAGGGAAATGCTTTATATTGCCTGTCACAAGATAAGCATCCTCCTTCGACAAAGCGACTTCATAGAACACGACATCATTAGGGTCTGGAAAAGATTCATCGCTTAACACACGTTCTCCACGAACACCATTGGTAACAACCTTGTCTAATGCCCATTTTATAAGATGCTCAGGGATGCCAAACTTCTCGCGATGTAACACTTCAGAATACTCATTGAGGATTTCCTCATTATAAATGGGCGTCAGTTTTCCTTGCAATACAGCCTCCCAGACCTTGGAAGTTGCTGCTTCCAAATTCTTTGTGATATATGCCGACACAATCACATTCGTGTCGATTACAACTTTAATCATAAGGTAGTCTTTTCTCTAGCAGCCCTTTCTTCACGTGCCAGTCGTATTTCCTCGTTGATTTCATCCAGCGTGAGTTCTGGTCTGTCACTGGAAGCAACCATATTTCTGAATTTACGGAATTCACTCAAAGCCAAGTCTTCCACATCTATAGGATTTGCACTTATCCTAAAGGGAATGCTACGACTTTTGATCACCGCTTTCACAAAGATGTTAAATGCGGTATTTGCACTCATGCCAAACTGACTGCATAGCGCATCAAACTGTGATTTCATATCAGAATCTAACCTTACGGTAACTGCTGATTGTGCCATAACCTTTCTTTTTTACTTCAACATGACTGCAATATGCTGTCATTTCAATGGCAAAGGTAAGTGATTTTATTATAACTTCCAAATTATAGAGCGGCAAAATTAAAAACACACCCTTTTTTCCGTAATTCCTTTGCTCCGTAATTCCATGATTCCAGATAATCGTGAACCCTTAATCCTGAACTATAATTGCTATTATCAGTGACCCGTCGGGTTAGGTGTTGGGTTAGGTGTTAAGTTAGGTGTTTGAGCAACACCTAACCCACAGCAACGCTGACAACCATCGATGTTCTGAAGCTATCAGGTTAGGAGGTTAGGTGTTTTTGTGAAATGTCTTTCCCTGGAAAAAGTTGACTCATAAAAGTCAACATCATGAAGTATTATCGAACAGAAAAACAAAGACTTTATTACGACAAAGTGATAGCACTTTATCGTGACAAGCACATGGGATGGCAACGGATTTCTAAAA
>JAFXTC010000004.1 GCA_017525235.1 Bacteroidaceae bacterium
CTCCACGCGATGGTAAGTTTACAGAGAAGATTGGTACTTACAATCCCAACACCAATCCTGCCACTGTAGATTTGAAATTCGACCGTGCCCTCTATTGGGTAGAGTGTGGTGCACAACCCACCGACACGGTTCGTAACATTCTATCTGGCGAGGGTGTTTATCTCATGAAGCACCTTCGTGGTGGTGTAAAGAAGGGCGCTTTTGATGAAGCTACCTGTGAGGCAAAATTTGCAGCATGGAAGGCTGACAAGCAGAAGGGTCTGGAAGCATTCGAGGCCAAGAAGGCTGCTGAAAAGAAGGCTGCTGATGCAGCTCGCTTGGATGCAGAGAAGAAGACCAAGGAAGAGATTGCAAAGAAAGTAGCTGACAAGAAGGCTGCTGAGGCTGCTGCTAAGGCAGAGGCTGAAGCTGCTGCCAACGCTGAGGCTGAAGCAGAAACTGCAGAGGCTACTGAGGCCGAGACTGCACAAGCTACTGAGGGTGAAACAACTGAAACTCTCGCAGAGGCTTAAAAAATCAATCACAAACCATTATTTCAATTAGACTTTTTCCAAACAAACAACAAAGAAGGGCGCTACCGTGAGGCAGTGCCCTTCATATTTTCACTCATTTATGGCCGCTAACTTGATTTTTCTTACTATCTTTGCAGCCGAAACAGAGAATAAAGGGAACGATTTTGAGAAACTTGTGTTTTTTCGAGCCTATGATTATACAGCGCAAAGCATGTTGGTTTAAGTGCTTTGTCCTGCTTCTCTGTCTTTTATCTGGAGTGGTACAAGAAGCCTGGGCGCAGCAACGAGGAAAAATCGTTGATGCAGCTAACGGAAGTGTTGTTCCCTGGGCCACAGTGAAGTACCGAACAGGAAAAGAGGCTACAATGGCGGATTCGCTGGGCGTCTTCAGCATTGCAAGAAAAGTGAACGGCATCCTTATATTCAATGCTTTTGGCTACGAGCAACAGCAGTACATCATTAGGGCAGACTCGCCAAAAGAGGTAGAGATTGTGATGACGCCAATATCCAAGACTATGGAGGAAGTCATAGTCTCAGGGAAAAAAAAGAAGTACTCAAAAAAGGAGAATCCGTCAGTTGAACTGATGCGTAAGGTTATTGCCATGAAACGGAACTACGACGTTCACCGGCACCCCCACGTAAGGTATAAAAGCTATCAGAAGATTATGGCGGGATTGAACGACCTTAAGCCACATGATCTCAACAAAGGTATATTTGGAAAACGTCCCTGGCTGAGAAACAACCTTGAGGTATGCCAATACAATGGTAAGGTAATAATGCCCTTCACCGTAGAGGAGCAGGTTAACGAAAGATTCTTCCGCCAGGACCCAAAACTAAAGACTGATGTTATGTTGGGGCAGAATATTGCAGGCATAAACACAATGTTCCAGACTGGCGACATCGTTAACCAAGTACTTAAGGAATATTTTACTGACATCGACATCTACCAAGACAAAATAAAGCTTTTGCAGAGCTCATTCTGCAGCCCCATTGGAAAAGATGCCATCCAGTTCTATCATTACTTTATAACAGATACGCTGCAACTGGATGATGAAAAATGTTATCAAGTAGACTTTACGCCAGCTAACAAGCAAGACTTCGGATTCTGCGGTCAATTGTTTATTTTGGCAGACAGCAGCTATCAGGTGAAAAGGTGCGAGATGTCTATCCCCGTTTCATCCGACGTAAACTGGGTATACGCCATGAAAGCCATACAGGAATATACAAAACTGGAGAACGGATGGAGAGTGAAGACAACCGATGACCTGATAGCGGAACTGATGGTTACCGACTTCTTAGCCAAACTCATCATCACACGCAACACAAGGAATACAGACTATAATTTTGAGGAGTTCTCTGATTCTGTGGTGAATAACGAAGAGAAACTGGCTCAGACCATGCAGGCCAAGGACAACAAACAGATATTTTGGGAGACCAACCGCCCAATGCCCCTTACAGGAGCAGAAATAGCACTGGACTCTTTGGTGACCAACATAAAAAAACAGCGTGGCACGAAGTTTATCATGTTTTTGCTAAAGGCCCATCTGGAAAGATACATTGAGACAGGCACCAAGAACAGGCCCAGCAAGTTTGATATCGGACCATTCTTCAGCATACTTACCAAAAACTCATACGACGGATGGCGATTGCGTGCTGGAGGCCAGACTACAGCGAACCTTCATCCTCATATTTTCCTGAATGGCTATTATGCATATGCTACAAGATCCAACCAGCATTACTTTGATGCACAGGTAACATACAGATTCAACAAGGCAAAATATGCGGTTCACGAGTTTCCACGGAAATCTGTGTCATTCGAAATCCTACGTGACGTAGTACTCGAGAACGACAAGGAAGACGTATTCTCGGCGGTTAAGATGAATGATAAAGATAAACTGTTTCTGCACAATCGCAAAGTGCTGAGCGGGCAATATGAGGTTAAGTGGGGCATGCGTTACTTCGGCGAAGTGAAGGTGGAGCGCATCACTCCCGTTGAAAACCAATTCTTCCGCACCTTATCGCCCACAAACGAACGCATATACAACATGGACCTTACAGAGGTGACAGCAGGATTGCGTTACGAGCCTGGAGTCACCTATTTGAATACAAAGCAGAAACGCAAGACCCTCAACTACAACGCACCAGTAATACAGGTACAACACTCGGTAGGCATAAGCGGTTTCTTAGGCGGAAATTATACATATAACCTGACGGATATAGAGCTCATCAAGAAATTCTGGCTACCAAAGAGCTGGGGTAATATAAATACCAGCTTCCGATTCGTGTCGCAATGGAGCCAAGTGCCCTATCCCCTACTGAAGATGCCTCCAACGAATTCCAGTTTCATCATCAAACCGTATGCATTCGACTTAATGAACAACATGGAACTTCTTAACGACAAATACGCTTCAGCCATTATCAAATGGGACCTGAACGGTAAGATATTCAACAAGATTCCTTTGATAAAAAAACTGAAATGCAGGGAAATCGTTGGCTTTAAGTGTATGTGGGGTACACTCTCCGATAAGAACAACCCGTATCTTCCGTCCAACCAGGGCTCACAGATTCTTATGCAATTTCCCGAAGGATGTTATGTGATGGACATTAACAGACCTTATATGGAAGTGTCTGTCGGTATTCATAACATTCTTAATCTGCTGCATGTGGAGTACTGCCGCCGCTTGTCTTATTTGGATTTACCTAATATAAAAAGAGGTGTAGTCAAGATAGCCATAGAGTTAAAGTTTTAGCATTTCTTGATTAAAAATAAAAATCTCTCTATTGCCGTTTTTTCTTCTCGTAAAGGATTGCACATAATAAAGAAAATGTATACCTTTGCACAAAGGAAAACAAACAACAAGGTAAACCCCAAATAAACAATGGAAGAGAAGAAAGAATTCAAGGTATTCTCAGGCACCGGAAGCCGTTATCTGGCAGAGAAAATCTGCGCAAACTTAGGTTGCGAACTTGGTAATCTGTCTATCACGAAATTCTCAGACGGAGAGTTCGAGGTATGCTTTGAGGAAAGCATCCGTGGTCTTGACGTATTTCTGGTTCAGAGCACATTCCCCAATGCTGACAATCTGATGGAGCTACTGCTTATGATTGACGCAGCCAAGCGCGCTTCAGCACGTACCATAAATGCCGTTGTCCCCTACTTCGGCTGGGCTCGTCAGGACCGCAAGAGCAAGCCACGTGTAAGCATCGCTGCCAAACTAGTTGCCGATATGCTCTCCGTAGCAGGTATCAACCGATTGATTACTATGGACTTGCATGCTGATCAGGAGCAAGGCTTCTTTAACGTACCCGTTGACCATCTTTATGCCAGCAGCGTACTGCTCCCTTACATACAAAGCCTGAACCTTGAGAATCTGGTAATAGCCACCCCCGATGTGGGCGGTACCAAGCGTGCCAGCACATACAGCAAATATCTCAACTGTCCCATGGTGCTCTGTAACAAGACCCGCAAAAAAGCCAATGAGATTGCACACATGGAGATAATCGGAGATGTAGAAGGTGCCAATGTTGTTCTGGTAGACGATATGGTAGATACCGCAGGCACCATTACCAAGGCTGCCGACCTTATGAAACAGAACGGAGCACGCAGCGTACGCGCTATTGCCAGCCATTGCGTTATGAGCGGTCCTGCCAGCGAGCGCATACAGGCCTCTGCTATCGAGGAAATGGTCTTCACGGACAGCATTCCCTATGCTGGCGGATGCGAAAAGGTTAAGCAGCTCTCCATTGCAGAACTTCTTGCAGCTACCATCCGTTGTGTTGAAAACAACGAGAGCATCAGCAAGCAGTATCTTACATAATAAAAATACAATACATACATCAATATTAAAAGAAATAAGGTGGAGAATCTCCACCTTATTTCACTAAGACCTTCTTGCCATTCTTGATATAAATGCCTTTTTGGGGACGTTGAACCTTTCTGCCCGATAAGTCGTAAAAGACATTAGTTCTTTCATCGGAGACTTTTACTTCATTCACAGCATCCTCCATACTTTCAAATTGTATGATTATCTGGGAATCTGAAGTATAGACAACACTTTTCTCGTTGGTACGCACTACGGGCTTTTCCCTTGTAAGGTCCAGCACGAAGCGACTGGTAAGCTGGAAAGCATCAAAACTTTTATCTGTCTTAACAGTTAAAACCTCCTGAGCCTGTGCTGCCATGCCTGTGGCAAGAAGCAGAACAGCGTTCCGACCTTTTATCTGATGGGAAATAAGATTAAAAAATTGAAGGTTCGTCTCGCGACGAACCTTCAACATATTTGATATTAGCCTTTTAAGGTAAAAAGATTGTTTGTCAGAATAACTTTATTTATTTTCTATTGCAAAGATATGGCTTTATTGAATAACCTGCAAATATTTAAGACATGTTAAATAACATTTTTATACTTTTCCTGATTTTTATGTCAAAATACATTATATATAATAAAGGGGAAAGCATCACCTTTGGCTTCACCAAAACTACTTTCGCTCAACAATAAAAATAAAATTCCTTTTTATTTTGTATTGTCCTCGCTTAATCGTACCTTTGTAAATTATTATAAACGGATAACCATAGAAGGAATAACGGATTATGGCAGAAATCAACATAACAGAACAGGAAGAGAAGAAAAGCTTGAACTTTATTGAACAGAAAGTTAAGAGCGATTTGGCAGAAGGCAAAAACGGTGGCAGACTACAGACCCGTTTCCCGCCCGAGCCTAACGGCTACCTGCACATCGGCCATGCCAAGGCCATTGCCATGGACTTTGGCGTAGCCCAAAAGTTTGGTGGTGTGTGCAACCTGAGAATGGATGACACGAATCCCCAGAAGGAGGATACGGAATACGTTGAGGCCATTGAGAGGGATATTAAATGGCTGGGCTTCCAATGGGGAAAGGTGTGCTATGCCAGTGACTATTTCCAGGATCTCTGGGACTTTGCCGAGTGGTGCATCCTGCAAGGTCGTGCCTACGTAGATGAGCAAACAAGCGAGGAGATTGCCGCACAGAAAGGAACTCCCACGGAGCCTGGCACCAACTCGCCTTATCGCGACCGTCCTGCAGAAGAAAGCCTCAAACTTTTCAGGGAAATGAACTCTGGCAACGTGGAGCCTGGCAAGATGATTCTGCGTGCCAAGATAGATATGGCAAGTCCCAATATGCACTTCCGCGACCCCATCATGTATCGCGTGCTGAACATGGAACATTGGCGTACTGGCAACAAATGGAACGCCTACCCTATGTATGACTTCACACATGGACAGAGCGACTATCTGGAGGGCGTTACCCACAGTATCTGTACGCTGGAGTTTGTGCCGCATCACGAGTTATATGACCTGTTCGTTACTTGGATTAAAGAATGGAGAGGCGACAAGGGAGATATAGAGGACAATCGCCCACGCCAGTTTGAGTTCAACAAACTGAACCTGAACTACACCCTGATGTCGAAACGCAACCTGTTGATTCTTACCAAAGAAGGTGTGGTAAACGGTTGGGATGACCCTCGTATGCCAACTATCTGCGGTATACGTCGCAGGGGTTACAGCCCTCAGGCCATTTTGAACTTTATAGACAAAATTGGCTATACTACCTTTGATGCGCTGAACGACATCAAACTGATGGAGGCTGCCTGTCGTGAAGACCTGAACACCCGTGCCATCCGCGTTAGTGCCGTAGTGAATCCGCTGAAGCTGGTTATCGATAACTATCCTGAAGGAAAGGTTGAGGAAATGACTGCCATTAACAATCCCGAATTACGCGATGAAGAAGGTAACACTATCACAGAAGGCAATACACACATCATACATTTCTCTCGCGAACTTTACATTGAGCAAGAGGACTTTATGGAAGATGGTGGCAAAAAATTCATGCGACTCGGCCCTGGCAAGGAGGTTCGCCTGAAGAACGGATACATCATTGCCTGCTCTGACGAACAGGATGAACAGGGCAACTTCAAGTGCATAGAGAAAGATGAAAATGGTAACATCGTCTGCGTTCATGCCACTTACGACCCGGACAGCAAGAGTGGAATGCCTGGTGCTGACCGTAAGATAAAGGGTAAGACGCTGCATTGGGTAAGCTGCCAGCATAGCATTCCTTGCGAGGTACGCAACTACGAGTGCCTGTGGACATGCGAGAACCCCCGTGATGCCATCAAACAACACGAGAAGGAGAATGGTGTTCGTGGCATAGATGCCATGCGTCCTTTCCTGAACCCAGAGTCTTTGACCATCAACAAGAATGCACTGATTGAAGAATTCGCAAAAGAACTGCCTGCCCTATCCTATCTGCAGTTCCAGCGTATCGGTTACTATAACGTAGACCCTGACAGTACGCCCGAACATCTGATATTCAACAAAACAGTAGGACTGAAGGACACTTGGCAGAAAAGTGGCAAATAAACTGGCCTATGCAAGAAGAAGACGAGATATATTTCAACGACCCTGAATTTCTGGAAAATCTTCAGCGATATGAACAGGCTCATGAAAACGGCGAGCCTATCTATATGGATGCTGAAGACCTGACAGACATTGCAGAGTTCTACATGACTCAGAACAGGGAGGAAGAAGCCAATGAAGCTATCTCATTGGCGCTGAGTCTGCATCCCGACAGTGTAGACCCGCTGATATTTCTCGCCAGACAACAAATGTTCCACGACAATCTGGATGAAGCAATAAAAATAGCTGAGTCTATTCCTGATCAGAACGACAGGGAAACAATATTCCTTTGGTCGGAGCTTCTCATACGGTCAGACAAGCCAAAAGAGGCCCTGCAATTTATTGTATCAAAACAAGAAGAACTGGACGAAGATGAAGAATCGTTTCTATATGATGCTGCCTGCATCTTCACGGACTATGAGTATTATGACGAAGCAATAAAACTGTTGCAGGGTATTCTTAACGCGCATCCCTATAATGCCTCTGCCTGGAGGACAATGGCTGAGGCACATGTTGGCAAAGGCGACTTTCTGGAAGCACTTGATGACATAGAGTATTGCCTTGCCATCAACCCCACCTACACTCAAGCTTTGATGCTGAAAGCACATTGCCTTTTTCATTTGAACCATTTAGATCAGGCTCACCAGATATATAAAGAACTGCAACATACCGATCCCGAGAATGGCAGGCTTTACTACATGGATGCCATTACGCTGGCTAACATGGAAAAGTTTGAAAAAGCAAAGGATTGCATAACAACAGCACTCAAGTATACGCCGGAGTATGACGAAGATCGCATACAAGTTCTCTTACACAAGGCATATATCGAGAGTAAATGCCATAACATAAACGAAGCTTTAGGGGCTTTGGAGGAAGCCATGGCACTGTCAAAGGACGAAGAAGAGATAGAATATCATCTTCTGATGGGAGAGATTCTTTTGGAAAACAATAAAGAACAAGAAGCTGCCGAAGAGTTTGAGATTGCATATAACGAAAGTAAAAACAAGCAACAGACGCTGCTTACCATGGGAATCGCCTATGCAGAAACCATGCATTATAACACAGCATTATCATTACTGCAATCCTTCTCTCAGGAATACAAAGGAAAAGAAGGAGTGATAGCTATTCCCTATCTGGCCTACTGCTACAAAAGGATTCATGATCAGGAAAACTACTTGAAATATTTGCGCAAAGCCGTTTCTGCTGACCGCGAGATAACAGAGTTCCTCTTTGCTAAAGACTATCCCAGCATACAGCCGGAAGAATATTATCTGTATGCATTTAAGAATGCATACGGCCGTTTTCCAGAATCCTGGGAATAAAAAAAGGAGGATTTTCATTCCTCCTGTTTCATTATTATTCGCTGAATTCTCTGATTCGTTGTTCTTCGCTTAACTTACATATCAGCAAAGAATCGTCTTTCTCTGCAACGATAAAGCCTTCAAGGCCCTGAATAACAACACGTTTCTCCTGCGTAGTATGAATCATGCAATTGCTTGTTTCATAAACTTTAATATTAGGGCCAATACAGGAATTCCCGTAAATATCGCGCTCTGTGTTCAACAATAAAGAACCCCATGTGCCTAAATCACTCCAACCAAAATCTGCAGGGAACACAAATATCTCCTCGGCCTTCTCAAGAATAGCATAATCAACCGAGATATTCTCACACTCAGGGAACTTCTCGTTAATAGCTTCTTGCTCCTTATCCGTTCCATACAAAGGAAGCAACTCCTCAAAGATATCAGACATTACAGGCTGGTATACACGAAAAGCATTGACGATAGTACTTACGTTCCAGATAAAGATGCCGGAATTCCAGAAGAAATTGTTTTTGGAAATGTACTTCGTTGCCGTTTCTATATCAGGCTTCTCTTTGAAAGAATCAACCCTGTACATCTCCTTGTTTCTTGCAGAAGAGAATGCCAAATCTGCCTGAATATATCCGTAACCGGTCTCAGGACGAGTAGGTTTCATTCCCAACGTTACAATGGCATCAGTCTCTGAAACAAATTTGAGGGTTGATTTTACAACACGCTGAAACTCGTTAATATTCATAACAATGTGGTCACTGGGCGTTACCACAATGTTTGCATGAGGGTCTGTAGCCTTGATGCGCCAACTAACGTAGGCAATACAAGGAGCCGTTCCCCTTCGGCATGGCTCAGTAAGAATGTTACCGGCAGGGACATCCGGTAATTGCTTACGCACCTCATCGGCATATTTAACAGAGGTTACCACCCATACCTTGTCAGGAGAGACCACGCCATGAAATCTGTCCAATGTTAATTGAATCAATGTCTTACCACACCCCAACACATCAACGAACTGCTTGGGAGTCTCTGTAGTACTCATGGGCCAGAATCTGCTTCCAACCCCTCCTGCCATAATTACAAGATGGTTACTGTTTTCCATATTCACAATCCACGTATTTGAATCGCAAAGATAAAAATAAAAATATGCCTATACCCGAAAAGTCAATTTTTTTTTTTCTTATTGTTGAATAATCAAATAAAAAATGTCTCTAATTGACTCTTTATTCGCTAATTTTGAGTACCAAGCCGCTTAATGCAGGAACAGAAACACAAAGCGGTTTCTCTGTACAGAAAGCAACCTTTTGCTTTCTACCCGTAAGCATATTGGTGGCGGAGCAACATTCTTTCTCCTTTATGTTCCACAATTCAAACATATGCTTGGGCAAGCTGATCTGCATCTGCTGTTCTGCCTCTGAGAAATTGGCAACCACCAGCATTACACACCTCTTTCCCTTACGGGTAAACACATACTGCTGGTGCAAGGTGGGATTCTGGTACATCAAATCAAAGAACCGTCCATCCGACAAAGCAGATTCCTGCTCCTTCAGTTTCAGCACATCGGCATAGAACTGGCGCAATGACAATTCTTCCTCTGATAGAAGACTGCCATCAAAACTACCTTTATTGCGCCAACGACGAATGGTATCAACCGACCAATAATCAAATATAGTGGTACGGCCGTCCAAACCACTGAAACCTTCCTCGTCCATTCCTCTCTCGCCAAACTCCTGACCAAAGTAGACCATAAATGGACTTCCATAAATCAGCGCACTTACCAACAACATAGCCCTACCCTTACGGGCATCGCCAACAAAGAAATCACTGGCTATCCGCTGCTCATCGTGATTCTCTAGGAAATTGAGCATGTGAGGACGGATATCATGTATGTGCTGCCAACAGGATGAAATACTTTGGGCACTGGCTTTGCCTTGTGCAACAGCCTTCAAGGTATCATACAATCCAACCTTATCATACAGATAGTCAAAGTATCCACGATACAGATAAGACCTGTATTCCTCTGGATTATAAACTTCTGCAATGAAGACAATGTCTGGGAAAGCCTCTTTTACCTGAGGGATTGCCCACCCCCAAAACTCTACAGGAACCATCTCTGCCATATCACAACGGAAACCGTCTATGCCTTTTGCCGCCCAGAAGAGCAAGATGCTGAGCATTTTATTCCATGTGTTTGGAATGGGAGAGAAATGTCCTATCCTTCCAGCACTGACATCAACGCCATAATTCAATTTTACGGTTTCATACCAGTCGTCACGATTTGGCCAGGCATGGAAAACATCGTTGCCTGTTGCCTTGGCAGGTGTCTCCTTGTAAGAACTGTTTGGCCTAATATAATTTAAATGAAGCGATTCGCCTGGCAAATAATAGAAGTTGTTCTGATTAGAGAATGCTACTTCCTTGTTATCGCCTACACCTAAATCCATCGTTCCCTTTGGGCAAACATCAGAATGATACTGACGGGCCACATGATTTGGAACAAAGTCTATGATAACTTTCAGCCCAACTTTATGAGAACGATTCACCAGATGAAGAAACTCCTTCATACGGTCGGGAACTTTATCCGCCAAATCGGGGTCAACATCGTAATAATCCTTAATGGCATAGGCACTTCCAGCCTTTCCTTTTACCACATCAGGATTGTCTCGCTTTATCCCGTAGGCCGAATAGTCAGTCTGGGTAGCATGCTCTATGATGCCCGTATACCAGACATGAGTAGCACCAAGGCTCCGGATTTCCTCCAGAGCCTTGAGTGTAAAATCTGACATCTTTCCGCAACCGTTCTGTTTCTTAGTTCCGTTGGGAATCAACTGAGTTTTATCGTTTCCGAAAAGACGTGTAAGAACCTGATATATTATCATTCGATACCCTTAATGGTAACGTCGGCATTACCTTTGGCAATCTTACCAATCATGCCTTGCAAAGCACGACCGGGACCGCACTCCATGAATTCGGTAGCGCCGGCAGCAATCATATTTTGAACTTCCTGAGTCCAACGAACGCTGGCTGTAAGCTGAGCAATCAGATTCTGCTTAATTTCTGCTGCATCAGTATGAGCCTTACCGTCTACGTTCTGGTAAACAGGGCACTTAGGAGTCTGGAACTCTGTCTTCTCAATAGCGGCCTGAAGTTCATCCTTTGCGGGCTGCATGAGGGGACTATGGAAAGCACCACCTACGGGCAGAACCAAAGCACGACGAGCACCTGCCTCGTTCAACTTCTCGCATGCTGCGTTTACAGCCTCGATGTTACCGCTGATAACCAACTGACCTGGGCAGTTATAGTTGGCAGGAACAACCACGCCGTTGCCCTGTGCGCTAACCTCGGCACAAATCTTCTCTACTACCTCATCGTCCAAGCCGATGATAGCAGCCATAGTGCTGGGAGCTGCCTCGCAAGCCTTTTGCATAGCCAAGGCACGAGCATGAACCAACTTCAGGGCATCTTCGAACTTCAGAGCGCCAGCTGCTGCCAATGCACTGAACTCACCCAAACTGTGACCACCTACCATGTCGGGATTAAACTCCTCGCCCATGCAAATGGCATTGATAACACTGTGCAGGAATACAGCAGGCTGTGTTACCTTAGTCTGCTTCAACTCCTCTGCTGTGCCTTCAAACATAATATCGGTAATGCGGAAGCCCAGAATCTCGTTGGCCTTCTCAAAAAGCTCTTTTGCTGTCTCATTGCTTTCGTACAGGTTTTTACCCATACCGCTGTACTGTGCTCCCTGACCGGGAAATACAAATGCTTTCATATCTTTATATTCCTTATTTAAATAGGTTTATCTTCTTTCAGCCCACAAAGGTACGCCGATTTTAGGAAATATGCAAATTAATCACTCAGAGAGTAAGGTTTTCCTGTCTTTACACCCCTGCTCTTGTTGGGAGCAGATGCCATCTGGAACTCCAAAGTACCGCCAGCCAAAAGGTCGGCATGCGTGATGTAAAGCCTGTCGTATGGCTTACCATTCAGTTTCACCTGTTTCACGTAACGATTCTTGTCGCTTACACCAGGAGCTTTAATTTCAAGAATCTTGCCGTTGGGAAGAGAAACCTTGCAATATGGGATGTAGGGAGCACCGAGGACATACTGATCGGTTCCAGGACAAACGGGATAGAAGCCCATAGCACTAAAGATGTACCAAGCCGACATTTGACCGCAATCATCGTTACCATGCAGACCATCTATGTTGTTCACATACATGCGGTTCATAATCTCACGCAACCAATACTGAGATTTCCATGGCTGAGAAGTCCATGCATACAGGTAAGGAACATGATGGCTGGGCTCGTTGCCATGAACATATCCACCGAGGAGACATTCCTCCTCAATATCTTCATTATCCTCATAATATTTCTTGTCCAAAGGATGGGCAAAGAGATCGTCCAACGCAGCTACAAACTTCTTATCGCCGCCAAAGCAGGCAATCATGCCCTTCACATCATGAGGAACATGGAAAGAGTAGTTAGCGCTGTTGCCTTCAATGAATCCTTCGCCATAAGTCTGCAAAGGAGAGAAATCCTTTTTCCAACTACCATCCTTATATTTGGGGCAAGCCAGACCGATAGTGGGATTGAATACATTCCGATAGTTCAAGGCGCGCTGCTTGTAAGTTTCGGCCATCTCAACATCACCAGCATCCAGAGCAGCCTGATAGATGGTCCAGTCATCATACGCATACTCTAGCGTGTTGCTGGCACTGGTTCCACAATGGTCGTAGGGAACATAACCATACTTCATATAGTCAGTCAAGCCCTCCATCCATTTCGATGTAGAGGTTGCCTTCATAGCCTCAAGCATAGCCTTTTTGTCTTTAATGCCAACCTTCTTGGCTACATCTGAGAGGACAGAAACTGCATGGTAGCCGCTCATGCACCAACCCTCGTTTGCCATCAAATACCAGATGGGCAACAGATGCAAGGCGCTCTGCTGCTGAATGGCAATCATGCTCTGCGCCATATCGGCACCCTGCTGGGGTTTGAGCAGGTTCAGTAAGGGATGCTCTGCGCGATAGGTGTCCCAGAGTGAGAATACCGTATAGTTGGTAAAGCCGTTAGCCTTATGGATTTCCATGTCGTTGCCACGATACTGACCGTCAACGTCCATATAAACCGAGGGGTTAATCATGGTGTGATACATGCTAGTGTAGAACAGCGTCTTCTGGTCTTCCGTACCTTCAATATCTACGGTGCGCAGCTCCTTCTCCCATCTGTTCGCGGTTTCCTGACGAATCTGGTCAAATGTCTTACCCTTTGTCTCTGCCTCCAAATTGGCAAGGGCACCGCTCATGCTTACAGGGCTGAGTGCCACCTTAACCGTCAGTTTTTTGCTGGCAGGCAACTGAAACTTAAAGTAACCAACAATCTCCTTGCCTGCCATATCGGGGAAATTGTGCTGAATGTCCATTTTGCGCCAGAAGCCGTTGTAGAGCATGCGCTGTTTATTGTTGTAGCCCCACTCTTTGATGGGTTCCGACAATTTTATAGCGAAATACGTATAGTTCTGACGAGCCCAACCGCAAGTAATACGGTAACCCGTCAGCGTAGTCTCATCTTCCACACGCAGATAGGTCCAAAGTGTTTTTCCTTCATAATTATATATGCCGCTTCCGAGGTCGAGAACGAACTGACCTTCCTGCTCAGGGAAAGTATATTGATGAATGCCCACACGTTGCGTGGCAGTAAGCTGAGCCAAAATATTATAGTCGTCAAGTCTGACCTCGTAATAGCCTGCCGTGCACTTTTCAGTGTCGTGAGAGAAACGCGAGCGGTAACCACCATCGGGGTTCTCTGCTGTGCCTGGGTTAGTGCGAATCCTACCCGTTGTAGGCATAATCAGAATATCGCCAAGATCAGAGTGACCCGTACCGCTCAGATGCGTATGACTGAAGCCTACAATTGTCTTATCGTGATGCTGATAACCGGCACAATACTCGTAAACCTTACCCTGATAGCGTCCGTTTACGTTGTGAGGGATGGTATCTGTTTCTGGACTTAGCTGAACAATACCAAAGGGCGAACAGGCACCGGGGAAGGTATGCCCCATTCCATTCGTACCAATGATAGGGTTTACATATTTAAGGACTGATGTCTGTGCATTCATCTGCATAGTCAGTAACAACAGAAACAATGCAATGCAATGAGAATAGAATTTCATATTATGGTTTTAAGAGTTAAACAAAAAGACGGGGAGCAAAAGCCCGAAGGCCCCACTTCCCCGTCGTATGTATATCTATTTTGGGACTTATTACTTTGATGCAGCAACACTATCCATAAACTCCTTGCAAGGCTTGAAGTAAGGAATATCATGAGCCTCAATAACAAGAGTTGTATTCTTAGAGATGTTACGTGCTGTCTTCTGGGCACGATGCTTCAGTGTCCAAGTACCCCATCCACGGATGTATACATTTTCTTTTTCTACCAATGCCTGCTTGATTGTATCCACAACACCCTCAACAGCAGCCAGAACAGTGAGCTGGTCAATGCCAGTCTTCTGTGATACGATTTTTACTAATTCAATTTTAGTCATTGTATATTTCTTTTTTTATTATTATCTAATCATTTGCGAAAAACGACTGCAAAGTTACATAAAGATTTTACTTTTCCCAAATTTAGATGTTATAATTTTGTGGAAAATGATGAAATTCTACAACTTATGACATGTTTTCTTACAATCTCCGGTAGTCCCATGTATCAAGAATGTCGCCCCAAGCCTGATTTACCATGCTGATGGTACGCGGGTCGTAAGCATACTTGTTCTTTTTGTGGTCTTTCTTTTTGCCTATGTATGCCTCGATAGCTGGACGAGCCTCATCCCATCCAGGAATGCCAAGCTCGCGGTAAATGCGTTCGGTAATGTTAAGGGCATCTTTTTCGAACTCTTCGAACTTAACCTCAAACAGATTACCCTCTGGTATGTACTTTTTCTGCTCTTGATAAGCATCGTACAGCTCCTTGTAACTGTAAAGGATGTTCTGCTCCATTTCCTCCACTGTGATGCTGTTCAACTCGAGCGACGCTATGGTTTGGGTGAAGAAGGAGCGACTACTCTCGAAAACCGTATAGGGGTCGCGGATGAGGTAAATGAATTTAGCGTTGGGGAACATCTCCACCAATGTCTTCACCTTACCCGTATGTGGTGGATTCTTGCTAAGATACTGGGCATCCTTTACGCCACGACGACTGTTCCACATGCTTATCTTTACCAACTTCAGGAACTTGTCTTTGAAGTCGGCAATTTCCTCTGGGGTTGCCTGCTTCATGGTCAGAAAACGGTCGCAATACTCCTGCATGCTCTGCGGATAGAACCAGAAGTTATAGTAAGATACAGGGCATGTGTTCACTATGGCGAACTCTTCTTCTTGTGGCAGATCTGGACTGAGCTCCATTTTATCGGTAGGCCTATACTTTGGCATTAGGGCAGCAAAGATAGGTTTAAACAACCACTGCATTGCCATCATATAATGTGGGAAAACAGTCTGATACGTAGTAGTAAATCCAAACCTAGGGTCCTGAGCAAATATATTGTGCACAAAGGTGGTTCCGCTGCGCCAATGTCCAAGAATAAACAGGGGATCATGTTGCAAAGGCTCGTTAGCCAGCAGTTTCTGGTACTTACGTTCCTGCAAGTGAGCAAACAGACTTAGCAATCGACAGATGCATCGGGTAAGAAACATTTTGATACGCTTGTCTTGCGCAACATGTCGACCCTGAGTTACAGCCTTGAATGTTCCCAAGTCGGCTCCCACCAAAGTATTTACCGGAAAATTGGAAAAGTTCATTTCTTACATTGAAAATTAACTAAAGTCTAACGTCTTATAATAATCTCCAACCCTTGCCTTGCAAGTTCTTTTACAGCTTTTTCTATTGCCTCGTAGTGCTCCTCCCCTATCTCCAGCTTCTTCAAGTCGAGGGTGGGCACATCAGCCTTGTTGATATCATCCATTTCAAGTGAACGGATAATCATACCCACTGCCGAGGTGTTGTTGGTAATGGGGTCTATAAGGATGAAGGCACCCGTAGCCTTATTTTGTTTGTAAACATCAAAGAAGAGCGTCTTGGCCGTAGTAATACGCACACAACCAATCTCATTCAGTTTGAAATCCGTACCCGGCAGCTGTTCCATTGTGTTTACATCCACGCGATAACAAACCTCGTCGATGGTGGCACGGGTAGTATTGGTATTGTGCTTCAGGAAGAATTGCTTGCCTCTGTCCATCGGTTCTTCATCCATCCACACCAACATGGTTTGGAAATACCGACCAATATTTGGAACGTTATCAGGGCGCACAATCATCTCGCCTCGACTGATATCTATCTCATCTTCCAGAGTTATACAAATAGACTGGGGGCAGAAGGCGTAGTCCAATTCACCTTCATATGTAACAATGCTCTTTACCTTGCTTTTCTTCATGCTAGGCAGAGCCATGACCTCATCACCCTTGCGGATTACACCACTGGCAACCTTACCGCAGAAACCACGGAAGTTAAGGTTGGGGCGCAAAACGTACTGAACAGGGAAGCGGAAGTCATCCATATTACGGTCGCGGTCGATGGGTACCGTCTCCAGGAACTGAAGTAGCGATATGCCCTTATACCAAGGCGTTCGCTCACTCTTCTCCACCACATTGTCACCCTCCAGAGCCGATAAAGGAAAGCACGTTACGTCTTCAATGCCCAGTTGATTGGTCAGCGCCAAGTATTCATTCTTTATTTTTGTGAATACTTCCTCAGAGAAATCCACTAGGTCCATCTTGTTAACGGCCAATACAATATGTTTTATTCCGAGTAACGAAACCAAGAAGGTGTGGCGGCGTGTCTGAGTAATAACTCCTGTGCGAGCATCCACCAAGATGATTGCCAAATTCGCAGTACTACCGCCAGTAATCATATTACGGGTGTACTGCTCATGTCCTGGAGTATCGGCAATGATGAACTTGCGTTGGTTGGTTGAGAAATAACGGTAGGCAACATCTATGGTAATACCCTCCTCACGCTCTGCTTTAAGACCATCCAGCAACAAGGCATAGTCTATCTGTCCTGCTCCGGCATTTCCCACACGTTTAGAGTCGCGCTCCAAAGCCTGTAGCTGGTCTTCATATAGTTTCTTGCTGTCGAAAAGAAGTCGGCCAATCAACGTTGACTTACCGTCATCAACAGAACCTGCCGTTAAGAGTCTGAGCAAATCCTTCTTCTCGTCGGCATCAAGATAAGCCTTTATATCTAATGAGGACTCTCCCCCCAGCCCCTCCCTATTAGGGCGAGGAGTCGTCACTTTTGTTTCAATTGTATTATCCATATTATATTTCTTGTAAGAAATGCCACCAATATATACTCCCCTCCTTAACAGGGAGGGGCCGGGGGTGAGTCTTTTCAAAAATACCCTTCCCTCTTCTTCTGCTCCATGCTGGCTTCTTGGTCAAAGTCAATAACACGGGTTGTTCTCTCGCTCTTGGTAGTGGTCATCATCTCCTCCACAATCTCCTCTATTGTACTGGCTGTACTCTCAACGGCTCCTGTAAGGGGCCAACACCCTAAAGTACGGAAGCGCACCATCCTATTATGTATCTTTGGTACCAGTTCCTTTGGCAATCGGTCATCGTCAGCCATAATAAGGTTGCCATCAATCTCAACGCAGGGTCGCTCCTTAGCGAAGTACAGAGGAACAATGGGGATATTTTCCAAACGAATGTACTGCCAGATATCAAGCTCCGTCCAATTGCTCAGGGGAAAGACACGTATACTCTCGCCCTTGTGAACACGGCTGTTGTAAATGTCCCAAAGTTCAGGACGCTGGTTTTTGGGATCCCATTGATTAAACTGGTCGCGGAAACTGAATATACGCTCTTTGGCACGGCTCTTTTCCTCATCCCTTCGAGCACCGCCAAAGGCAGCATCGAACTTATACTTGTTCAGCGCATCCAGCAAAGCCTTGGTCTTCATCAAATCTGTATGCACCTTGCTTCCATGCGTAAAAGGTCCCACTCCGGCATTAAACGCCTCCATATTACTTTCCACAATCAGGTTCCACCCATGCTCCTTTGCATATCGGTCGCGGAACTCAATCATTTCGCGGAATTTCCATTTAGAATCAATATGCATTAGGGGGAAAGGAACCTTGCCGGGTGCGAAAGCTTTCTCCGCCAGACGTACCATCACGCTAGAGTCCTTACCTATACTATATAGCATAACAGGATTCTCGAACTCGGCAGCCACCTCGCGAATGATGTGAATGCTCTCGGCTTCCAGTTCCTGTAGATGCGACAGATTTAATTCATAATTCATAATTCACAATTCATAATTACGCTAACCACTAACCGCTAACCCTTTTGTTTCATTATTAACTCCACCACTTTTTTTACAGATTCCTCTGATGAGAGGTGACTGGTATCAATCTCAAGGGTTGGATTCTCTGGAGCCTCGAATGGTGCACTAATACCCGTAAAGTCTTTTATCTCGCCCTTTCTGGCTTTAGCATAAAGCCCTTTCACATCGCGTCTTTCACACTCCTCAAGGGGCGTAGAAACAAACACCTCCTTGAAATCATCCTCGCCAATAATATTACGAGCTAACTTACGCACATCATTTGTCGGACTTACAAAACAGGCCAACGTTACAATGCCCGTCTGTACAAACAGTTTGCCTATTTCTGCAATCCTACGGATATTCTCCATCCTGTCCTCTGCCGAAAAGCCTAAGTTGCTATTGATGCCAGCACGGATATTGTCGCCGTCCAGAATCCTGCAGAGTATGCCTCGCTTGTGCAGTTCACGCTCCACCCCCATAGCGATGGTACTCTTTCCGCTCCCGCTCAAACCTGTGAACCAGACCATCAGACCGTGCTGATGCAGTAGTTCTTCCTTGTCGGCACGCGTCATCATCTGGTCGTATATGGGATAAATGTTTTCAGCCATAATAACATTACAGGTAGAAAAGCGGAATTAGAACCACACTCAACAAGAAAACGATGATGTTGAGTGGCAATCCAACTTTAACAAAATCATTGAACTTATAACCGCCAACACCCTGAACAATCAGATTGGTCTGATAGCCAATAGGGGTACTGAACGATGAGCTGGCAGCAAAGCACACACATACCACAAAGGGCATTGGGTTCATACATAACCTTTCAGAAACGGCCAGAGCCAAAGGGAAAGCCAATGCCGCAGCAGCATTGTTGGTAATCAACTCCGTAAAGATATTGGTAATCAGGAACAAGGCTGCCAGAATAACATAGATGCCATACGAACTGCCCCCCACAGCATCTGTCAGCGAAATGATGTATCCAGCAACAAAGTCGGCAAAGCCCGACTTTGTCATAGCCGTACTGATGGCAAAGGCACAGGCAATGGTAATGAGCACATCCCACGAGAAGAACTTCGTGTACTTGCGTGGATTGAACATTTTGGTCCATGCCATGATGATTGTGGTAATGCAGGCAAAGAAGAACATATCCAGTTTCAGGAAACTGAAGTGCTCTTTAACAATTGGCAGTTCACCTACAGTTGCCCCGATAATCATCATCACCAACAGCGCCAGAGCAAACCAGCGTTTCTTGGTACCCATAGGCGGTTCATATTCACCTACGCGGTTAATCATCCAGAAGACACGGCTGTCGCCCCACGCCTTCATAAAACCCTCATCGGCATCTATAATCAGCGTATCCTCGTGAGTAAGAGGCGAGTGCATATAGTCGCCCTCAACAATATTTCCGTTTCTGCGTATAGCACGAACATGAGCTCCATAATGAAGGAAGAAGTCAAAGTCGTAAAGCGTCTTGCCAAGACCGGGGAAACGGTTGCTGAGCAACACCTCGAACCGTTTCATGCCTGGTGCAATATCAACATCCTCGACATCTTCCTCAGACTGTCGGTCGTTGGGCAATAGATACTTAGAGAAAAATATCAGATATATAAGACCCGCCAAAGCTATAAAAACGCCCACCTTGGTTAACTCAAACATGTGCATCCCGTCAACACCACTTTGTAACAAAATGCCTTTAACCTTACCTGCCGATTCCTCGAAGGTTGTCATCTCATCCTTGTACTCCTGCAGGAGCATACCGTGAAGAACCAGGTTGGTGGTGGTACCAATCAGCGTACAGATACCGCCAAGTACAGTTGCATAACTCAGGGGGATAAGGAATTTAGTTGATGGCAATTTCATCTTACGCGCCCAGTTCTTAATCATGGGGGCAAAGATAACCACAACGGGAGTATTATTAAAGAAGGCCGAGATGAACGAGACAACGGGATAGAAACGCAGGTTCACCTTTGTTACCGAGACGTTCTTTGTTGGCAGCATTTTAAACACGAAACGCTCCAACAAACCGCTCTTACGCACCCCCTCACTTACCAGATACAGCAAGGCCACAGTTATCATTCCCTTGTTCGAAAAGCCTTTCAGTGCCTCCTCGGGATTGATAATACCTACGCAAAGCAACAATACTACGGCCGTAAACAATATCAGTCCAGGACGTAGCATCTCCTTCATCAGTGCCATTAGCATCAGCACAATGACACATGCCATAAATATCAGCTCGAACGTCATATCGCGTACAAAATTACTAATAAGTGAGCAAACAGCCAAATAATTTCAAAAAAAATGGTATTTCCCAAACCAAGAAGGGAAATACCACTTTTATCTAATCAGAAAAACTTCTGATATGCAGTGAAAAAACTTTAATATTCGTTCCAGCTCTTGATGGCCAAATCATCTTGGCTGAGTGTGCAGAATGCCTCAATGAAAGCACTTGCCAAACGTGAGTTGGTAATCAGAGGAATGTTATGGTCTATGGCACCACGACGAATCTTATAACCGTTTGTCAACTCACGCTCTGTGTGGTTCTTAGGGATGTTGACAACCAGGTCAAACTTATGGTCGGCAATCATCTTCATCACATTCTCGCGTCCGTTGTCATCGTTCTCATCGGGCCAGTTTACTGCAATGGCCTTAGCGCCGTTATCATTCAGGAACTTGGCAGTACCCTCACTGGCGTAGATGGTGTAGCCAGCCTTTGTCAGCATGCGGGCACCATCCAACAGTCTTACCTTCTCCTTTGTCTCGCCGCTTGAAATCATGATACCCTTCTCCTTGCTGGGAATCTTATAACCCGTAGCGATGAGTGAATTCAGCAGTGCCTCCTCGAAGGTGTCGCCCAAGCAACCAACCTCACCGGTACTACTCATATCCACGCCCAGGATGGGGTCGGTATTCTGCAAACGGTTGAAACTGAACTGACTGGCCTTTACGCCAATACGGTCAATATCGAAGGCACTCTTATCGGGCTTTGTATAGGGAGCATCCAGCATGATGCGGGTTGCTGTATCTATGAAGTTACGCTTCAGCACCTTGCTGACGAAGGGGAACGAACGGCTGGCACGCAGGTTACACTCGATAACCTTTACATCCCTACCCTTAGCCAGGTACTGGATGTTGAAGGGACCGCTGATGTTCAGTTCCTTGGCAATTGCACGCGAAATCTTCTTAATCTGACGGGCTGTTGCAAAGCTTATCTGCTGAGCGGGGAAGGTCATGGTGGCATCACCTGAGTGAACACCGGCAAACTCTACGTGCTCTGAGATAGCGTATTCAACAACCTCGCCACACTTAGCTACGGCATCGAACTCTATCTCGTTGGTCTCTTGCATAAACTGACTGATTACAACGGGATATTCCTTGCTTACTTCGCTGGCAAGTTCCAGGAAGCGCTTCAGCTCCTCATCGTTGTGGCAGACATTCATGGCAGCACCTGAGAGTACGTACGAAGGACGAACCAGAACAGGATAGCCAACCTCGTCAATAAACTTCTTCACATCGTCCATTGAGGTCAGAGCGCTCCACTTGGGCTGATCAATACCTAGCTGGTCAAGCATAGCAGAGAACTTGTTACGGTTCTCAGCACGGTCAATGCTGACAGGACTTGTACCAAGGATGGGCACACTCTGGCGGTAGAGCTTCATAGCCAGGTTGTTAGGAATCTGACCGCCCACGCTGACAATTACACCGTTGGGATTCTCCAAGTCGATAACGTCCATGACACGCTCAAACGACAACTCATCGAAGTACAGACGGTCACACATATCATAGTCGGTACTTACGGTCTCAGGGTTGTAGTTAATCATGATTGACTTGTAACCCAACTTACGAGCTGTCTGAATAGCATTTACAGAACACCAGTCGAACTCAACACTTGAACCGATACGATAAGCACCTGAACCCAAGACAATTACAGACTTTTCGTTTTTGTAGTAGTTTACATCGTAACCTTCCGTAGCATATGTCATGTACAGGTAGTTGGTCAGGTCAGGATGCTCGCTTGCCACTGTGGGAATGCGCTTTACGGCAGGAACAATTCCAGCTTTGATACGATGCTGACGGACTGCCAGATTCTCACGCTCCATGTTTCCGCTTGTGGGTTTCAGCACAAAGCGGGCAATCTGGAAATCTGAGAAGCCCAAAAGCTTAGCTTTCTTCAACACCTCATTTGGAAGTTCCTCCAATGAGTTATATCCCTCCAGAACAGCCTTGAAGTCAACGATGTTCTTCATGCGCTCAATAAACCAGGGATCTATCTTTGTGAGCTCATAGATGCGCTCTACGGTATAGCCTTCCTCCAAAGCCTGAGCGATAGCAAAGATACGCAGGTCGGTGGGGTTAGCCAACTCCTCGTCCAGGTCGGTGAACTTAATATGGTCGTTGCCCACAAATCCGTGCATGCCCTGCCCTATCATACGCAGACCCTTCTGAATCATCTCCTCAAAGCTGCGGCCAATACTCATGATTTCGCCTACCGACTTCATGCTGGAACCAATCTTACGACTTACACCAACAAACTTGGTAAGGTCCCAACGAGGAATCTTGCAAATCATATAGTCAAGCGAGGGAGCTACGTATGCTGAGTTTGTCGTACCCATCTCGCCAATCTGGTCGAGGGTGTAACCCAAGGCAATCTTGGCAGCAACGAAGGCCAAAGGATAACCTGTAGCCTTGGAAGCGAGGGCAGAAGAACGACTCAGACGAGCATTGATCTCAATGATGCGGTAGTCGTTGGTCTCAGCGTTGAAGGCAAACTGAATGTTGCACTCGCCCACAATGTTCAGGTGCTTAACACACTTGATGGTGATATCCTGCAGCATCTTCACCTGATCATCTGTCAAGGAGCAGGTCGGAGCCACAACGATAGATTCGCCCGTGTGGATACCCAGAGGGTCGAAGTTCTCCATGCTTGCAACGGTGAAGCAGTGGTCGTTGGCATCACGGATGCACTCAAACTCAATCTCCTTCCAACCTTTCAGGCACTCTTCAACCAACACCTGAGGTGCAAAGGTAAAGGCACTCTCTGCAATCTCACGGAAGGTTTTCTCATCGGGGCAGACACCGCTACCCAGACCGCCCAGTGCATAAGCAGAGCGTATCATGATGGGATAACCTATCTTACGTGCTGCTGCAACGGCAGTATCCATAGTCTCGCAAGCCTCAGAAACGGGAACCTTCAGATTTACCTTGTTCAGTTCCTTGACAAAGAGGTCGCGGTCTTCTGTATTCATGATAGCCTCAACCGAAGTTCCCAATACCTGTACTCCGTACTCCTTCAGCACACCGCTCTGGTAAAGGGCTGTACCCACGTTCAGACCAGTCTGACCGCCCCATGCCAACATAATACCATCCGGACGCTCCTTCTTTATTATCTCGGTAATAAAGTGGGGAGTGATGGGGAGGAAATACACCTTGTCGGCAATTCCTTCACTTGTCTGTATGGTTGCTACATTGGGATTCACCAGCACAGAGTAGATGCCTTCCTCTCTCAGTGCTTTCAATGCCTGGCTACCAGAGTAGTCGAACTCACCGGCCTGACCTATCTTTAGTGCACCAGAACCCAGTACAAGTACTTTCTTCAGTTTCAGTTTCATATGCTTTCTATACTTAATTATAATGTGTTTTCTCTATAAAAAAAGACCACCTTGCCGATTGTGACATCGGAGGTGGTCTCTATTTTCTTACCTTTTATATAATGTTCCTGGTTGTCCCATAAACCCTCTTTTCCTTATTTCGGGTGCAAAATTACAACATAATTTTCGACCCGCAAAATAATCGGTCCATTTTTTTGTACTTACCGATACATTTTTTTCATCAGCACCTTCATCCAGTAACCGCCAATAACAGAACGTGCCTTGAAGCCTGTCATACGACCTGTCTTGGTATCATGCCAGTCCGAGATGGGAACACGGCTTTCTGTCTCGTTGATATACTTGTACAAGGGGTCTACAAACTTCTGGAAGTCCTTATCGGTCTGTGCCATTGCAGCCGACCACATAATCCAGTCGCTCTTGGTATAGTCCTTGCGACAGTCAAGGGGAAGACCATAAGCGTTCTGCTTGGTCAGATAGTACTTGATTTCTGTCTGCATGGCGTTGTTGGGAATGATGCCGGTATTCCACAGCTTATCCCATACCATATTATATTTCTGGCTCCAGGTATCCTTGCCTGCACCGTAAGCCAGTTCATAGTGGTCGCCCACCTTGGTTTCCTTCTCCCATGCAGCAGCCATCTCTTTGGCCTTGGCATTGTACTTCTCGTAGATGTCATCCAGGCCTTTCATCCTGGCAATCTCAGCATAACCTGCTACACCCATGATGGCCTTGATAGCCAGGTTACAGTTGCCAGCCCAGTGTCCGGCAAAGTCGTCGGTGCAAAGCTGATTAGCAGGGTGCAAGCCGTTCTCAACTAAATAGTCTGCCCACGTGGTGATGATGCGCCAATACTTATCTATATATAATGTATTGCCTTCCTGCTTGCAGATCTGGGCAGCCAGGGTAATCATGTTACCTGCTTCCTCAAGGGGCATATCACCACCATATACCTGCTTGTTAGCCTTCGGATACTGCCCCAGGTCGTGAGCAGCAAAGGGCTTAGTCCATCTGCCCGTATAGCTGTATTCAAAGATAGAGGTCATCATGCCCTTCTGCAGTTCGGGGTTGTAGCAGAGGTACAGGGGAGCTTCGGGATAGGTAAGGTCAACGGTATTCACACAGCCGTTAGAGTTGTTTTCCTTCGAGAAGAAGAGCACATTGCCGTCTGCATCCTTGAAGAGTTTGTGAGCGGCGTTAACATGACGATATGAACCCGACAGAATCTCGGCATACTTCAAACCTCCAGCATCAAAGGCATCGTCGTAGATGATCTTATCCGTCTGACGGCAACGTTGCATGATGCTGGTGTAGTTGTTGGCCATACGGTCGAACATATCAAAGATGCTTACATTTCCCTCGTGAGCCCAATAGCCCTTGTAGCGCTTGTAGAAGTATTCGATATCCCAAATCTCATCGTATCCAATCATAGCAAAGCTGCTGCCCTGAGTGGTAGAACCGAAATCGTGCACGTATGCCATTGTTGGCAGCGAGACTTGCTTCTGGCAGATTACCTCGCGCTCTCCTCGGGGCAGACGTCCGTCAGCCAGGAACTGTGTCTTGATATCATTGTCAGATGCCAAAGAGAGTCGTCCGTTTACGCCAGAGAGATAGACATATCCCCAGTCGATGCAGATACCGTCACCTGTCTTAGCCAGGATGGGCTGCTCTATGGTACCGGCCTTCAGATACATCTTACCATTCTCGAAAACTCTGTTTGAGACAGTTGGCTGTTGTACCTTGTTGACAGCCATCTGAGGTGTAGTAGATACATAGAACTGTACATTGTGCTTCTGTCCGTCTGTTGAACGCACCTGATAAGAGATGTAGTTGATGGGGGCAGAGAGCAGGTCGTAATCATCTATGATATGAGGAGCGGTAAAGACCACATCCAGTTCTACAGGGCCGCACCCGAAGGTGTAGTAAGTATTACAAGCCAGCACATCCACACTCTTCTGCTGAGCCGTCTTGATGCTCTCGTTACCCTTAGCGATGTTACGGAATACACCAAAATCTACCAGCGCACCACCTGTCTTGTTATAACAATGTACAGCAAACACATTCTTGCCCTGCTTCAGCAGGTCGCGCTTCTCACCATCCAAGCGAACCACTACCCCATCCACATAGTCCATAATACCTGTTGCAGCCTTTTCGCCATTGATGTAGATTTCGCAGGCATCGTCGTGCGAGAAGATAAGATACAGGTCGCCCTGAAGCTGGTCGGCGGTCAAATCTACGGTACGACGTACCCAGATATGATCATCCTCCTTGGTCCAGGGAGTACGGATGTTGTCGTAATTATCAGAGCCAAATGCACCTTTGCCCGTTTTCCACGAAGAAGCGTTGAACCCAGGCTTTTCCCATCCGTCAGCAGGCTTCTCAGAAGTGTACTGAGCTTCCCACTCAGCCTCGTTCGACATAGGGATAACACTCTCCATCAACGTCCTTTGGGCAGCACCCATCCAACGATATGTTACACCGTCAACACGCAGTAAGCCCTCCAAGGGTTTCTCGTCGTTGGTCCAATGACGAGTAGAGCCGTCAGTCAGGTTATCGTATGGACTCCATACTGAAAAATACGGATCGCTGACTATCAGGGGCACACTGGGCAGACGAAGATCAGTCTGCTTGTAGGGTTTGAACATCTCGGCACTCTGGGCCCACCCCATCATGCATACTGCCGCAAGGGCAATAATCAGAAAAGTTTTCTTCATTTGGTTTTTTACTTATTGGGTTAATTTGTTTATTTGTTGTAGCTCCTCTGTTGTGAAGGGTGCAGCATCTACCGCCTGCAGATTTTTCCTCAACTGCTCAGGCGAACTGGCACCGACAATCACGCTTGTTACACCCGCTTGCTGCAGAATCCACGAGAGAGCCATCGTGGCAAGACTCTCGCCACGCTCGGCAGCGATATCGTTGAGGGCCCGTATCTGGCTCATCCTTTCAGGTGTCAAGGCATCAGCCTTCAGGAAACGCGGGTCGTGGGCAATCCGACTGTCCTCTGGAATACCTTTCAGGTAACGGTCTGTGAGCAGGCCCTGTGCTAAGGGCGAGAAAGAGATAAAGCCCACCCCGTCATCCTGGCACTGCTTCAGAATACCCTCGTGCAAGGGAACCTTATCCAGCATGTTCAGCCTGCCTTGATAAATCAGACAAGGCACATCTCTCTGGCGCAGGTAATGGAACCCGAAGCGTGCTGCCTCCAACGGCCAACGACTCAGACCAATGTACAAGGCTTTTCCCTGACGAACCACATCCACCAGTGTCTGCAACGTTTCCTCAAGAGGTGTCTCTGGGTCATAACGGTGACAATAGAAAAGGTCCACGTACTCCAGGTTCATACGCTTCAGACTCTGGTTCAGACTGGCTATGAGGTGTTTCCTCGAAGCCCAAGAGCCATAAGGTCCTTCCCACATATCGTAAGCCGCCTTGGTAGAGATAAAAAGCTCGTCCCTGTGAGCGCAGAAGTCGCTGCGCATCATGCTGCCCATAAAATACTCGGCAGCCCCAGGCTCTGGCCCGTAGTTGTTGGCAAGGTCGAAGTGCGTGATGCCGCACTCAAAGGCGGTCAGCGCTATGGCCCTCGACGTCTCGTAGGGAGTGAGACGACCGAAATTATGCCACATCCCCAAACTTATCTTAGGCAATAGCACACCACTGTTCCCACATCTACGATACTCCATATTATTTTCTATTTGGCTGCAAAGGTACGAAAATAAATGAAAAAGTGAAAAATGAAAAGTGAAAAATTTGCTACCGCTGTGGCATCGCTAATCCCTATGCTTCGAAATGTTAAAATCACCACGTGTAGACTTTGCAAAGTTCACGTGTAGACTTTGCCATTTCCACGTGTAGCGTTTGCCGATGCCACGCGTCGTGTTTTCAACGATAACGAAAGCGATAACGAAAACAAACCGCGACATCGAAAAGTGACAAGTGACAAGTGACAATGGACAAAAGAGGTATGCTCGATTCCTCGACGATAATATAGATATATTATAGATATTAATATAATATTATAGAATTATAATTAATACTTAGCCCCCCGGGGGGGTATGTTGTCAATTGTCCATGAAGTGAACCCCAAAGTTTAGACGGTTAAACAATCGAAGCTGTAAGCATCTTCCTGTATTGTACAGGTGACTTGCCATTAAGCCTCAGTTTTATTCTCTCGTTATTATAATATTCAATATAATCTATCAGGTCTTTAATGAAGGTTTCTGCTGATGTGTACTTTCCAGGATACAGTAGTTCCGACTTCATGAGACCAAAGAAATTCTCCATCATAGCGTTGTCCAGACAGTTTCCCTTGCGAGACATGCTTTGGATAATGCCATGTTTCTTTAGGCTATTCTGGTAGGCCACATGTTGGTAGTGCCATCCTTGATCAGAGTGCAATACAACGCCCTCTGGCAGTTTTATATGCTTGTACATCTTGTTGAGCATACCGAGTACCATATCCATGTTTGGTGCCTCTGTGATTGAATATGCAAGGATTTCACCATCGCACATATCAAGTATCGGTGATAGATATATCTTATGTCCGCCTATCGTCATCTGGGTAACATCAGTTGCAAGTTTTTGATAAGGCTTCTCAGCTGTAAAATCCCTTTCGATGAGATTGGGCGTCGTCTTGCCAACTTCTCCCTTATAGGAGTGATATTTCACCTTCCTCACCTCGCTTTTCAACTCTAGTTCGTCCATAAGCTTTTTCACTGTCTTGTGGTTTATAAGACAATCGCGGTTACGTAACTCCAACGTTATACGCCGGTAACCATAACGTCCTTTGTGCTTATGGAATATGGTATATATCATCTCCTTTACTTCCTTGTATTTGTCTTCCTTCTTGCTATGCTTGAGGTGATAGTAGAACGTGCTACGCGCCATCTTCTTGAGTTCCAGTAGGATATCTAAATCCGCATGTTCATTACGCCTTAGTTCTTCGATGGCTTGCGCCCAATCGCTCTGTTTCGGGCTTCCCTTTCCTCGACTAAGGCTCTCACTTTTTTTAGCAGGAGATTCTCTAACCTTAAGCGTTCGTTCTCCTTGCGAAGACGGTCATTCTCCTTCTCGCATTCTTCTTTTGGAAGTCGTTTCATTCTTATCATACCAGTCTTTGGCTTTCGTTTCTTGGGCATCAGCGCTTCAAAGCCTCCGTCTTCTACAAGTCGAGCCCAGGTTCCCAATACTGTGCTTGATACGCCATATTTGCCAGAAAGTTGGTACAAAGTTAATTCTCTTTCCTGATATTCGCGTATAATATTACATTTTTCTTCGTATGAGAGCCTGTCTTTCTCTTTTCTCTTAGGCTTTAAACCCCGAATGCCCATGTCACTGTATGCTGACAACCATTCATATAGATTATTGCGATTTAAATGGAGCTCGCGGGATACAGAACGAGCAGACTGACCTTGCTCTACTAATCTAATGGCTTCGAGTTTTTCTTCTAAACTGTATTTCCGTTTCATCTTGAACCCTTAAGTTGTGTCCAACTTTCTGGGTTCACTTCAGTCCATTGTCACTTGTCACTTTTCGAGTCAACAAAAATCAGGGTTAGGTTAGGTGTTAGGTTAGGTGTTTTAGTAACACCTAACCCACAGCAACGCTGACAACCATCGATGTTCTGAAGCTATTAGGTTAGGTTGTTAGGTGTTTTTGCGAATTCAACAAAAATCAGGGTTTATCGCACAAATAAGCTTCAAAAAGTTTGGAGCCGAAATACAAGAGGTTTGAAGCCTAAATACAAAGGGTTTGGAGGCTCCAAACTCCTAGTATTTAGGCACAATTCTCCCACTTTACTTTTTATAGTGAAAAAGAAAAATACCAAAAGATCAGTTCATTATTGTTTGAAGATATTTTCAAAAAGAAATTGGGGAAAGAATTGCAGTGTTCAAATAAATTTTTGTATTTTTGCCAAAAATAGTGACTATAACGTATAAATCAAACTGCTTAAAACCATTTTAGGCCTATGACATAGCAACGATATAAACGGGGATGTAGTGCTACGCCAAGCGCAGCCCGCCCAAGGGGTGTTCAAAACAAAATCTAATAACCAAAACAGAAATTGTGCGTCACTCCGTCCGTTACCTTTATAGATATATGAGCTTTCTGCTCTTGTTCTCTCTCTAATCGAATGCCGGTAACCAGATTAGAGAATATGCAAAATGAACGGTTTACGCCCTTTTCCTATTCTTAAGAACAATCATGAAGAATAAATATTCCTTTTTTTTAATTCTGTTATTATTGTTATTGCCTTTTTCCGCTTCTGCAGATTACTATGGCGGTTCAATAACCTTGAATGTGGGTGATTCTTGGCGTGTGTTTGCTGCGGGTTCTGGCAACTCAGTTATAAATGGAACTGCATCGTGGTCTAAGACTGGAACCGCGTTCTCCATTACAAGCAGATCTAACAAGAGTTGCACGATCAGAGCAAATTATGCAGGTTCTGGCACCTTAAAATGGAGTGGAATCGTTGACAACTATAATCAAGATTGGTATTGGGATATAACCGTAAAAGACACAACCCCAGATGTTAATCCAGATGATAATCCAGATGATAATCCCAATAATTTGGATATCCCAGACGAACCATCGGAAAAGTGGAGTGATGCTGGAAACTACTCCTACAGTTGGTATAAGAAGGATCTTGAGGAGTACACCATATCCACAAATATAGAACTGGCAGGTATGGCTTATCTTATTAACAATGGTTATACAGATTTTGAAGGTAAGACTATTAAACTATCAAATGACATTGATCTCAGTGGTAAGAAGTGGGTTCAGTGCAACACCTTCAAAGGAACATTTGATGGACAAGGACATATGGTTTATGGTGTTTATATGGGGAAAGATATTGAAGGTCAAAAGAGATTTGGCTTCTGGCAATATTTATTAGAAGCTACTATTTCCAATCTGATTATTCAAGGTGTTGCTAACTATAAATATGAAAAATGGGATGAACAAGAAACTTATGCAGGAGGATTGGCAGGATATGCTATCGGGAGTAATATCCAGCAATGTGTTGTAATTATGGATTTGTTTTATTCAAGAGGAAATATGAATTCGAATAAGGACCATCCTATATATACAACTTTTGTTAATATTGGTGGCATTTGTGGCTATTCTGACAGATCCAGTCAGGTGGAAGGAGGTATATCCGTCTATAACGGAGGTGCCATTGTTAATAGTGTATTTTCAGGAAGTATTTCATGTTCATGTACTGTTAAAGAAAATTATGCACCAAATGGAATCGATATAGCGGGAATCTGTCCTTATGCTTATTCTGTTAAAAACTGCGAATCTATTATCACAAAAATACATCTGGATGATAATGCAGAGCGTGGAGAGATACGTATTAGCGGAATAGGGCATACTCAAGTGAACAAATACCTTGGTAATGTAGAATGCTGCCGAAGTATAATCGATTTGGTAGATATTTATGGTACAGCTGAGAAGAAAACATGGAGTAATGAGAACAATTACTATGTTAATGGAATTACAACGTCGATTCCATACAATGCCGCACCATCGAATGTCATCAATTGTTATGCATCCGTTAGGAAGACAACTCTGAAAGTAAAAAACAATTCTAAGTTCTATATTGGTGGAATTAGTTCAATAGGTTCAGCAATCGCAAGCTTCAGTAATTCTAACATAGATGTGGATTGTAATGCTTCCTTAGTAAGAGGCTTTGATGGTGTTACTGCTTATACTTTCGAACAAATGAAGACTAGTGAGTTCCTGGAAGAACTAAACATGTATTCCACGCTAGAAATGGATGGCCCTGTATGGAAACAAAAAGAAGGCGATTATCCGTATATTAATGACTTTTGGAATAACGAACCTATTCATAACGAAAATAAATGTGCCACACCAACCATAAGCTACTTAAATGGGAAACTGACATTTGAGTGTGAAACAGAAGGCGTGGAGTTCAAATCGTACATAACGGATACAGACATAAGTGTATATACCTCAAGTTCCATAGATCTAACCGCCACATACCACATCAGCGTTTATGCCACTAAAGAAGGGTTTGAGGATTCCGATGTTGCAACCGCCACCCTCTGTTGGGTAGACGTTGATCCTTATGCAGACGGTACTAAGGAGGCAGAGGACAAGGTTACAGAAATAAAAGCTATGCCCATACTGATGCAGGCAAACGGCAACAACATCACCGTACAGGGTGTTTCTGAAGGAATGGAAATTGGTGTATACGGCATCGATGGCATAAAACACGGTTCTGCTATGGCAGGCAAAGACCGTACAAAAATACCCACGAACCTTCTGCCTGGCTCAACTGCTATAGTGAAAGTTGGCGAAAAGGCTGTGAAGGTGATAGTGAAATAACAACGAATACTGATTAAGTAAAGAAAAGCAGATCTCAACGGTCTGCTTTTCTTATAGTTTCATGTTGATGCTATACCATCATAACACTGTGAGTGAGAGACGCTTTCCGGTCTAAAGAAGATGCGGAAAAGCGTAGAGAGTTGCACATCAGCATGCCCGTTCTCTATCTTTGAGATGTAACTCTTCTTTGTACCAATCTTTGCTGCCAACTGTTCCTATCTTTCATTACTTTGACGCTGCAAAGTTAATCAATTAATGAACAGTCGTCCATTTTTTCGCATTTCTCCTGTTTTCTTTTATAGTGAAAAAGAGACGTACCAAATGTAAGTTCATTAATGTTTGAAGAGATTTTCAAAAAGAAATAGGGAAACAATGGTATGGTTCAAATAATTTTTTGTATTTTTGCCAAAAATAGTGACTATAACGTGTTATCAAACAGCTTAAAACCATATTAGGCCTATGACATAGCAACGATATTAGCGGGGAAGTAATGCTGCGCCAAGCGCAGCCCGCCAAAGGGGTGTTCAAAACAAAATCTAATAACCAAAACAGAAATTGTGTGTGCCTCCGTCCGTTATCTTTTATAGATACTTGAGCTTTCTGCCTTAGTCTCTCTCTAATCGAATACTGGTAACCAGATTAGAGAATATACAAAACGAGCGGCTTACGCCTTTTTCTTATTCTTGAAACAATAATGAAGAATCAAATACTCAAAATAATTTTTGCATGGGTGTTCATAACATTGCCATTAATAATAATGGCTGGACCTGATGATTCTGGTGATTCATACTGGGGGGATGTAAGTGTTGCTGTAGATGGTACCGTGACGGTTCACATGAGCGAAACTTATGAGAGAACTTTAAACTACCCCTCTATTCATCTCATTTCTTATGAATGGTCATCCTACAACAACAGTATAGCTCAGGTTATATCTTATACTCTTAATTCTTGTACAGTCAGGGGCATTAAGAAAGGCAGGGTTAGGATAAATTTTAGTGTTTTATATAAAGTAGATGGTGCTTATGGAAGTATTGATAAATATGTATCAGAAAAAGGCTACGTTATGCTAACGGTCGAAGACCCTATTCTTGTAGGGGACATATGGATTTATCCATCATCCATATTCCTTGCACCAAAGGAACAAGAACAGTTGGAGGCGTTTGTATATCCGAGCAATGCAACAAACCAAAATGTATCATGGTCAACATCTGCCCCTGAGGTTGTTATCGTTAGTAACACGGGGCTACTGACTGCAAAAGGTTATGGAACAGCCACCATCACTTGTAGTGCTACTGATGGTAGTGGTATATCAGCAACGTGTAATGTTACTGTAGATGACAATGTACCAATAACGGGTATCACGCTTAATGATTATAAAGGGCAAGAGCTAACTGAGATCTCGTTAGGAACTATTGACCCCAAACATGTAATTCTTTATGTTAAAGTATCACCCCAAAATGCAACGGAAAAAAGTCAGAAAATTACTTGTACATCTTCTAACCCTGATGTCGTTTGGGTATCGTGGTACGGAGTTCAAGATGATGGAAATAAAAAATATGAATTGAATGCTAAAACCGAAGGTAGCGCCATTATTACTTGCAGTGCTGTTGATGACAGTAGTGTAAAGGCGACATGTTTGGTTAATGTTTATAAATATGGTGACGGAGCTTATTTAACCGCTAAATCGACAGAAGGCATTGACATGCGTTTTTGCGTTTCGAGTGCGTCAAATCACACATGCTATCTATCCTATATAGAACGGTATGCTTCTGGTACAATTACAATTCCAGGCGAAGTAGAAGGGTTTAAGGTTACAGAAATAGGTCCTGCTTTCTATAATAATTACAACACTATCACAAAAGTAAATCTTCCGAGTACTGTAGAGAGAATTGCGGATAAAGCATTCTATGGTTGCACATCACTTTCTTCTATTGCATTAGATAATGTGAAATACATAGGAGAAGAGGCTTTCTATGGTTGTACTTCGTTATCGGATGTAACAGGTAGAGATAACTTGGAATACATAGGGGGGTATGCCTTTGATAACACATCTTTGTACAACAATATGCCAGATGGACTTGTCTATTTGGGTAAGGTTCTTTACAAATATAAGGGGAAAATACCAGCCAACACAGAGATTTCTGTTAATGAAGGAACTGTGAGCATCAGTCCAAAAACTTTCTCTAATAATAGTTATAGTAGTTCCAACCTTGTTTCGATAACTCTTCCTAAGAGCTTGTCGGACGTAAGTGAAAACTCATTATACGATTGTAGCGGATTAAAAACAATTATTGTTGCAGATGGAAATGAAACCTACGACTCGCGCAATAATTGTAATGCAATTATAGAGACGAGTAGCAATACATTGGTGACAGGATGCAAAGGGACAGTTATACCAGACGGCGTGAGATCCATTGGCAAACAAGCTTTTTACTCCAGAAGCCCTGAAAATATATTAATACCCAATAGTGTTGAACGTATTGAAGATGAAGCCTTTTCCTCTTGTAGTTCTATCATTATTGGAAGTGGTCTAAAAAAAATAGGCAAAGATATATTCACCAAAGTGGATAGAATTAATATATCTGCTGATAACCCAAACTTCGATTCACGCGAAGATTGCAATGCTATTATTGAAACCAATACCAACAAACTGATTTTCGCATCTAATTCTACAACAATTCCAAATACTGTAAAAGCCATTGGGAGACGAGCGTTTGGATCTGCTCCAGATATAGAAGATATAAAAATTCACGATTACCTAGAAATAATAGAAGACAGCGCTTTTATAAATAATTGGCATCTGAAACGAATAACAATTGGAAGAAGTGTAAAGAAAATAGGGAGACATGCATTTGTGTATTGCGGTAATCTAAAAACTGTTCATTCTCTTCTTATAAATCCACCTGCTGTTGATGAAGAAACATTCGAAATCTCGTACTATAATATATATGACTGCAAGGCTAATCTTTACGTACCAAAGGGAACCTTAAACAACTACAAGACAACGATAGGTTGGCCTGTTTTTGAGAAGATTATTGAGATAGACGATTATGCCATTATAGATGGTGATAAGTTTACGGATGAAACCATTGAAGGTATTGAGCTGACATATGAAGTAAAAGATTGCATGAGCAAGACTTGCGAGTTAGTGGGGTCCCCTACTACGATCGAAGGAAAAGTTACCATTCCCGAGACACCTCAAGGGTATACTGTTGTTAGTATTGGTCAAAGTGCGTTCGATTCTAATAAAACAACTGAGGTTATCATTCCTAATAGTGTAGATAGCATTGCTCGTTATGCTTTTTTCTATAATTATAATTTGCGTTCTTTGACCTTGGGAAAGAAAGTTAGGAAGATAGGCAGCTCTGCCTTTTCTTATTGCTTCAATATGAAAACAATACAAGCACTCAATCCTAACCCGATAGAGATAGAAGAGTCTGTATTCAAATGCAGTGCAGATGAAATTTATAACGGTGCTACACTCTATGTCCCCATTGGAGCAAAGACAAAATACATGTCAAGTGCTGTATGGAAGAAGTTCAAAACAATCATTGAAGGTGAGCCTCCAGTTCTTGTTACAGCCATTACACTCAGTAGCACAGAAATGACACTCACCGCAGGTGACACAAGTCAATTAACAGCTGAATTTATCCCAGAGAATGCCACGAACAAGAATGTCACATGGTCCTCAGACAACGAGAATGTCGTCACAGTCAGCAGTAACGGATTGGTGACAGCGATCTCGAAGGGTAATGCCAACATTATCTGCAAGGCTGCAGACGAAGGGGGTGTTACGGCTACGTGCAAGGTTACGGTAAAAGCTTTGCCTCCATCAGCAATATATATTCCGTCATCTGCTACGGTAGAAGTTGGCGCAACCATAACACTTACCCCAACATTTGAACCTGCCAATGCCACAGCTAATCTGACGTGGAGCAGCGATGACGAGACAATTGCCTCCGTGAACAGCGAGGGCGTAGTGACAGGAATAAAGAAAGGATATACGTTTATCGTTGTAGAGACCGACAATGGAAAATATGCAGATTGTAAAGTAACAGTTATTGCACCAGAGCCTACAAATATTGAAATCCCTAGGAGCATATCCTTATACGTTGACCAGACTCTTAAGCTCACCCCAACCATAACACCCGAAAACGCGGAGACAACGCTTGCGTGGAAGTCTGATGATGAAACTGTAGTGACGGTTAGTGATGATGGTATACTTACAGGTGTTGGTGAAGGTGTAGCTCGAGTTTCTGTTTCAACGGCAAATGGCGTGACATCAAACAACTGTAGAGTTAAAGTTGAATTAGACCCAGATGGTATCGCATCTGTATCCACAGTGGGTACAAAGAACACCATCTACAACCTTTCTGGCCAACGAGTTGCTACTCCGCGCAAGGGTATTTATATTAAGGGTGGCAAGAAAGTGATAGTGCAGTAACAACGAATACTGATTAAGTAAAGAAAAGCAGATCTCAACGGTCTGCTTTTCTGATATTTACTTCTTGATTTGCCTTTTCGGCATAAACGTTTTTAAAGCCTTTCAGCGGTGATGTTGAAAGGCGGGCATTATATTGTCAATTATATCCAATCTTAACGTGCAGAAAGAAGGTCTGGTACTATGGAATCGTTACTACGGTTATTCCAGAAAGCCAGAATAAGCAGCGTTTCTTCATCATGGCAATAGATGATTGAACTCCTTTTCATATGAGAAATTCTAACCTCTTTTCCATTAAAAGAAAGGTCTTTGTAACGTAAGCCTGAATCGGGAAAGGTTTTTAATTGTTTTATTCGTGCAGAAACTTCGGAATAAACCATTTGAACAGAACGTTCGCCAAAATAACTTTGTACATAATCAAGCGTGCTCACCAACTCTTGGCTAGCTTCTTTGAGCCATTTATGCCTCAATGCCATATCGTGTACGAATTTCGGAGAGACACTTATCACCATCCATCAACTCTGCCGCTCCATTCTCAAGTTTCTTTAAACGATTCTTGACAATAGAATACATCTCTTCTTCTGAATAAGAACAAGGGAGGGTTGTGGTTTTATTAAACGTACACATTATGGTGTCAATGATTATAATTCTAGTGCAAAAATACTGAATATTCTCATTTCCACAAAGAAAAAGGGGGATTATTTCAACGAAAACGATAACGAAAACGAAAAGCGCTCAAAGGGGTTAGCCCTTGAGCGCATGGTGATACTAATCACAACTCCCACAGGGGCTCTTTCTCCCAACCTTTGGGGAAGCCCATAGCAGCAGTATCTATATCGGGGTATGTGGCAAGAAGTGTATCTATCTTTGTTTTCATATCATTCTGAGGTGAAATGACATTCAAGAAGTATTTGATGATACAAAGATCAAAGTAGATTCGTAGAGTATTTGTTGATAGTGTAATCCATTTACCTTTCATTTTGTTGGGTAACATTGGCCTGATGGTGTTTTGTTTATTCCAAACACGAGCATGATGGCAGCAGGAGTTACGAGTAAGTGTTACAATGGTAAGCCAGGATTCATACGGAGCCACTTGTAAGCCGAACTTCTGAGCTATATTTTTCTTGATTCTAGCAACCTTGATATTGCTATAGATATTTGTGATGACACCAAACGGAAGGATCTCTGCTAAAATCCATGCAGGAGGATAAGCATTGGAGTAGGTTTGCTTAAAGTGTACAATAAAATCTTCACGCGAACGTCTCAATTCTGCATCAACCAAATCCATTGTATGATTGAATTTCACAGCATCAATAAAGTTGTTACCGTCGGTCATCCAAAAGGGATCTCCTGTCAATTCACTGCCAATGTTAACTATAGTACTACGTATGGCTATCTCTATTTTTTCAATTTCATTGAAGATAAGCAAACGTAATTTCTTATCAAACCTATAAAGCATCATTACTTGGGAGAAAGATGCGTTGGGTTTATAACGATGCTGATCTTTAGGGGCTTGTAATAGAGGATACATATAGGCGGACAAACGATAATAACCTATATATTCAAGATAACTTTCTGCTTTATTTGTGTCTGCGATTGTCAACCCTCGTGACAAAAGCAGGGCTATAAGGTCGTGGGCATTTGTATATGCCTTGGGATATAGTATCTTATTTTTCATTATTAACAAAAAAAAAACGACCCGCACATTTGAGCATCGTTGAGAGGCTTGGCGGGTTCTGGTAATGCAAAGGTATGGCAAATAATTTAATTAAACAAACATTTTATGAAAAATATATAAAACATTTAGGTTTTTCCGAGGTGTCGCCTATTTTCGAGAGTGTGGGAATCACGAACTCACGGAACAATTCTGGTTGACTTTCCCTTTGGCCGTCGAGCTAAACTTTCAGGGTTAATTGTTCACGGTTCATGATTCGGCTGAAAATATTGGCGAAGCGCAAAATTCAAATCCCAAGGTGTAACATTTCTGTTTATTTGTCTACTTAGTTATAGAAAATGTTGTAAATTCGCAGAAGAATAGGAATGCTATGATGATAACGTGCATTTTTTACACGTAAAAAGATAAAACTTATGAAACAGAAACGTACAACACCGGAATTTATTTCGGAACTGCAGCCAGGCGAGATATTCGTCTTTGGCAGCAACCTGAGAGGAATGCATGGCGGTGGAGCGGCTTATGCTGCTTACCGCAAGTTTGGAGCTATTATGGGACAAGGCGTTGGCTTGCAGGGCCAAAGCTATGCCATCCCCACCATGCAGGGCGGCGTGGAGACCATTCGTCCGTATGTGGATGAATTCATAGAGTTTGCCAAGAGTCATCCAAAACTGACATTCCTTGTTACCCGTATAGGATGTGGTATTGCAGGCTTTACGGATGAAGAATTATCACCATTGTTTGAGAAGGCACATGATGTGGAGAACATTGTGCTACCTGAAGGGTGGTGACTTTAGGCCTTAGGCTGTTGTAAACGAAAACGATAACGAAAACGATAACGAAAAGACTTTAGGCTTTAGTCAACGAAAACGAAAACGATAATGAAAAATCGGTTAGTGGTTAGCGGTTAGTGGTTAGCGGATATTTAATGGTTATAGGTTAGTGGTTATTGAGAGCCTCTAACTTTTGGGGTGCGGGTTAGGAGTTAGGTTAGATGTTAGGTTAGGTGTTTTTGTGAAATGTTAAAAATGCCACGTGTAGACTTTGCCTTTTCTACACGTCGACTTTGCCGATGCGACACTCTTACGCAGCAGCACTCTGTCCGAATTTCTGCTATCGGCGGTTGGGAACCCACTTCTGTCGGCGCTGAAATGAAGAAGGCAGGGTTTAATCAAAGTGATATAGACGCTGTAGCCAAATTGTTTGAAGATGCAATGCCCA
>JAFXTC010000065.1 GCA_017525235.1 Bacteroidaceae bacterium
AGTTTGTCAGACACAGAACGAACTGACTGACCTTGTTCTACCAACTTAAGAATTGCTAACTTTTCTTCTAAACTACGATGTTGTTTCATTTGAACCTTTAAGCTGTGTCCAACTTTCTGGGTTCACTTCAGTACCTGTCCCCTGTCAGGGGGGTGAAAAAGCATCTTTTTGCTAGAAAAGTAGCAAAAAGTTTGCTTATGTAGATTATTTATGCTACTTTTGCATACATAAAAAGAATAATAGGTATTCCATGGAAGTAATAAAGACTGCAATTGAAGGCCCGGTAATAATAGAACCACGAATCTTTAAAGATTCGCGTGGCTATTTCTTTGAATCATTCTCTCAACGCGAGTTTGATGAGAAGGTCGCAAAGATAACCTTCGTCCAGGATAATGAATCCAAATCCAGTTATGGAGTAATGCGTGGATTGCATTTCCAACGCCCACCTTTTACTCAGAGCAAGATTGTTCGCTGTGTACTGGGTAAAGTACTTGATGTAGCTGTTGATATTAGAAAAGGTTCTCCAACATATGGTCAGCATGTGGCCGTAGAACTCTCCGAGGATAATCATCGTCAGTTCTTTATTCCAAAAGGCTTTGCCCATGGCTTCGCTGTACTCAGCGAAACAGCTGTCTTCCAATACAAGTGCGATGAGTTCTATCACCCAGAGGCTGATGCTGGCATATCTATACTTGATGATTCTCTTGGAATTGATTGGAGAATAAAAGATAATGTTATCCTCAGTGATAAGGATACAAAACATCCATTACTTAAGGACTTTGATAGCCCTTTTGATATCAAAACCATGGCTTTATGACAAAATACTATCCATTGTTATTCCAACCAAACTTACATGAAGTAGTGTGGGGTGGAAATAAACTTAGACCATATAAAGGAATGGAACCAACCACTGAACCTATTGGTGAGAGTTGGGAGGTTAGTGCTGTGCCTTCCAGCACCAGCATTATAAGTAATGGAGAATGGAAAGGCAAAGATCTGATATCTGTTATCAATGAGCATCCAGAAGATATACTTGGCAAATCAGTTAACCAGAAATACCAAGGCAAACTCCCACTTCTCGTTAAGTTCATCGATGCAAAGAAAGACCTTAGCATCCAGGTGCATCCCAATGACGAGATGGCTATGCGCGAGCATGGTAAGATGGGTAAATCCGAGATGTGGTACATTATCAAGGCCGATGAAGGCGCTCACCTCTATGCAGGCTTTAAGCAGAGTATTACCCCATATGAATACCAAAAGAGAGTTGAAGATGGTAGTATTACAGATGTACTAGCCTGCCATCAGGTCAAGACAGGCGATGTCTTTTACCTTCCTGCAGGTCGTGTCCATGCCATTTGCGGTGGAATAATGCTTGCCGAAGTCCAGCAGTCATCTGATGTCACTTATCGCATATACGATTACAACCGCCCGGGTATCGATGGTAAACCACGCGAACTGCATACAGAGTTAGCCGCAAAAGCTCTTGACTTTCATGTAGAAGAGAACTATCGCACGGAGTATACTGACAATTCCAATAAGGCCATTCAGATTATAGATTCTCCATATTTCGATGTCCGTGTTATGGAAGTCTCAAAACCCTTCCATCGTGATCTCCGTAAGTATGATAGCTTTATTATCTCTATGTGTATGGAGGGCGATTGCGTAATCAAGATCCGTAGTACTGGCGATGAGATTATACTTAAGCAAGGCTATAGCACATTGATTCCGGCTGCTATTGCTGATTATGACGTCATCCCCCTCAAAGAAACAACTCGCTTACTTGATGCATTTATTGATAATCAAAACATCGACATTGCGGGCAGTATCACAAGATTCCTTCATTTTACAAATATTTAATTAGCTCTACGTAAATCCATATAAATTATGATAAAAGTCGCTATTTGGCGGCTTTTTTTGTTTTTTTTGGTTTTTTATTTGGTGGGAAACAATAATTGTTGTACCTTTGTCGGCAGAAAATGTGGAACCGGTTCGCAAAGTTCCTGCATTTTTATTAGATATTTGAACTATATATTACGCTAACGTTCTGAATACCAAGGCTTTGTGGTTCTACGTTAGGAAGAGAAATTTTGTGTTTATATGAAAAAAATCGTTTTTCTATTTTTGATGCTGCTATCTGTTCAGATGGTAGTAGCACAAGGTATGAGCGACCAGCAGGTTATCCAGTTTATGCAGAAAGAGGCTAAGGCTGGCACCAGTCAGGCTCAGATTGTAACCAAACTGATGCAGCGTGGTGTTAAGGTTGAGCAGATTCAACGTCTTCGTAAGCAGTATGCCGACAAGATGAAGAACTCAAGTATGGGCGCTGCAGCCGAGAAAGCTGCTGATGCTGCTGAGGACCGCATGCGTAAGGCCAATGCCGCTACAAACCGCACCATGGGTATGAGCGATGGCGAAACTATTGGAGCTGCTGATGATTACGTTCAGCTCAGCACACGTGCCGTTGCCCCTGCCGATTCTATTGATAACCTCTTCCATGGCAAGAAGGTGTTCGGTCGCGACATTTTTAATAATAAGAATCTGAACTTCGAACCTAATATGAACCTTGCCACCCCTCAGAATTATGTTCTGGGTCCTGGCGATAAGGTTTACGTAGATATATACGGTGCTTCGCAGAAGACCGAAGAGCTCACCATCTCTCCCGATGGCGATATCACTGTTCCAGGCTATGGTCCAATCCATGTGTCTGGTCTGTCGGTATCAGGTGCACAGGGCAAGCTCCGCAGCACACTCGGCTCGCGTTATGCCTCAAGTAATATCAAACTCACTGTTGGTCAGACCCGCACCATCCAGGTTAACGTGATGGGTGAGGTTGTAGCTCCAGGCTCTTATACCCTGAGCGCTTTCGCCACCGTGTTCCATGCTCTGTATATGGCAGGCGGTACCAACTCTATCGGTACCCTGCGTAACATCAAGGTATACCGCCAGGGCAAGCTGGTGTCTACTGTCGATGTATATCAGTATATCCTCAGCGGTCGTCTGGCAGGCAACATCCGCCTGCAGGATAACGATGTTATCCAGGTTGGACCATACGATTGCATCGTTGATATTGCAGGCAATGTTAAGCGCCCTATGGCATTCGAGATGCGTAAGACGGAGAGCGTAAAGACCCTGCTCGACTATGCTGGTGGCTTCACTGCCAATGCTTATAAGGATCAGATCCGTCTTATCCGCCGAAGTGGCCGACTCAAGACTGTATATAATATCAAGGAGTTCGATATGAATGGCTTCAAGGTTGCCGATGGCGACTCACTGTCTGTCGACTCTATGCTCGACCGTTATGAGAATATGGTTGAGGTTCGTGGTGCAGTGTTCCGCTCTGGTATGTACCGCCTGGGTCAGGAGGTAACCAGCGTTAAGTCACTTATCGAGGCCGCCGACGGACTTATGGAAGAGGCTATGACCTCACGCGCTGTCATCCGCCGAGTAAAACCAAACCGCACCTTCGAGGTTATCTCAGTTGATGTGCAGGGCATTATGGATGGCACTGTGGCCGATGAGCCACTGCATAATGAGGATATCCTCTTTATCCCAACCCTGCAGGAACGCCTTACCGAGCGCACTGTTACTATCCAGGGCGAGGTGCAGTTCCCTGGCACATACGAGTATGCCGACAACGAGACTATCGAGGATTTGGTACTGCGCGCAGGAGGATTGACCGATGCCGCATCTACTGTTAAGGTTGATGTATCACGTCGTATCCGCGATTCTAAGGCATTGTCTTCTGGCGATGAGATATCTAAGAACTTCACTTTTGCTCTTAAGGATGGCTTCGTTATCGATGGCGCTAAGGGCTTCACTCTCGAGCCATACGATGTTGTACAGGTCCGCAAGAGCCCAGGCTATATTGAGCCACGCTCAGTACGTGTTGAGGGTGAGGTTGCATTCGGAGGCCAGTTCTCATTGTCAAAGAAGAATCAGCGCCTGTCCGATCTTATTCAGGCTGCAGGTGGTGTCACCTCTCAGGCTTATGTAAAGGGTGCCCGCCTTGAGCGCACAATGACCGACGATGAGAAGGTTCGTCTCCAGGCTGCTATTGAGGCTGCCAAGCAGAATGCTGCAGATAAGGATTCTATCAATCTTGATCAGCTTGAGACTGCAAGTGTATATACTGTAGGTATCGATCTCGAGAAGGCACTTGCTAATCCTGGTGGCGATTATGATATTGTGGTTCGCGAGAACGACCGTCTTATTATCCCAGAGTATAATGGTACAGTTAAGATCTCTGGTAATGTTCTGTTCCCAAATACCGTTGCTTATATGAATGGCAAGTCTTGGAAATACTATGTAAATCAGGCCGGTGGCTTTGGCGACCGCTCTAAGAAGTCTAAGACCTATATCGTTTATCAGAATGGAACTGTATCTCAGGTTGGTAAAGGCAAGATCGAACCGGGCTGTGAGATTATTGTTCCACGCAAGGGAAAGAAGGATATGACCAACATTATGCAATGGGTTAGCATAGGTACATCTATGGCATCCCTCGCCACAATGTTCGCTACAATCGGTAACTTATTAAAATAAGAATAATGGAAGAAATAAATAAATCCGTAGGCGTTATAGAAGATGCTGAGTCTTCTATCGATTTCGCAAAGATATTCAAGGACCTTTTAAAGCACAAGATGCTTTACGTCAAGGTTCTGCCTGTAGCCTTTGTCCTGGCAGCTATCTATGCCCTGGGCCAGCCCAACTTCTATAGTTGTACTGTTAAGCTTAGTCCTGAAATGAGCGGCAGCAAGAGCGGTGGCAGTGGCCTGGCAGCTTTGGCAAGCAGTTTTGGTGTAAACCTGGGTAGTGGTGGTGCTGGTACCGAGGCACTGTTCCCAACACTGTATCCAGAGCTGATGAACTCTGTCGATTTTAAAACCTCGCTGTTCCATGTTCCCGTAACTATCGAGGGCGATAAGAATAAGGGCGAGAGTGATAGCACAATGACATATTACGAATACCTTCGCAATGGTCAGAAAACCCCTTGGTGGAGCAGTGCTATGAAGTCCGTTTTCTCTATCTTTGGTTCTGAGGAGAAGGAGGCCAATGAGAAAGTTGATGCTTTTAGATTGACCAAAGAACAGGATAAAATAGTAAAGGCCATCGACAAAAAGGTTGTTTGTGATGTCGATAAAAAGACCATGGTCATTACTATCAATGTTACCGATCAGGACCCTGTTATTGCTGCAAAGATGGCCGATACAGTAAAGACCCGCCTGCAGAACTTCATTACCGAATATCGTACTAGCAAGGCTCGTGTAGACCTTGAGTATAACAAAAAGATAGCTGCAGAAACTAAGGCCCGTTACGAGAAGGCCCGCCAGCTCTATGCCGAGTTCTCTGATGCCAACCAGGATATTATTCTTGAGAGTGTCCGCCAGCGTCAGACAGAACTCGAGAACGAGATGCAGCTGCAGTACAACGCCTATACACAGGTGGCAGCTCAGCTGTTAGCAGCTGAGGCTAAGGTGCAGGAGGAAACCCCAGCCTTCACCACCCTGCAGAGCGCTACGGTACCAGTGCTCAAGGCCGGTCCCAAGCGCGCTCAGATGTGCCTCATTTTCGTCTTTCTAGCCTTCCTAGGAACTACCGCCTGGATTCTCTATAAGGAAGACGATCTGAAGAGCCTTCTTGGTTTAGGTTAATCCCGGCCGGATTAACTAAAAAAGAAATGAATTTAAAATAAAATAACATATGAAAAAAATAATGTTGGTTTTTGGAACACGACCAGAGGCTATTAAGATGTGTCCATTGGTTAAAGAGTTCCAAAAGCATCCTGATGATTTTGAAACAATTGTGTGTGTTACAGGCCAGCATCGTGAGATGTTGGATCAGGTCCTCACTATATTTGACGTAAAACCAGACTATGATCTTAACATCATGAAGCAAGGCCAGGACTTGTATGATGTTACAGCACGTGTACTCACAGGTATGCGTGACGTGTTCAAAGAGTGCAAGCCTGATGTAGTGCTCGTTCATGGTGATACCACCACCAGCACAGCTGCAGCCCTGGCTGCATTCTATCAGCAGATTCCTGTGGGACATGTGGAAGCAGGTTTGCGTACACACAACATCTACAGCCCCTGGCCGGAGGAAATGAATCGCCAGATTACTGGCCGCATTGCCACCTACGACTTTGCCCCTACACCCCTCAGTGAGAAGAACCTTCTGGAAGAAAAAGCCCACGGTCAGATCTTTGTCACCGGAAATACCGTCATCGATGCCCTCCATATGGTGGTGGATAAACTGAAGAACGATCCAAAACTCGCAGCTGAACAAATTAATGTACTGAAGAATGCGGGTTACGATGTAACCCGCCTCGATCCTGTCATTTCGAGCGGAGTCGAGAAATCTCGTAAGCTAGTTCTTATTACTGGTCACAGAAGAGAGAATTTCGGAGACGGCTTCATCTCTATGGTAACTGCAATGAAAGACCTCAGTGAGAAGTATCCTGAAGTGGACTTTGTGTATCCGATGCACCTGAACCCTAATGTGCGCAAGCCCATTCACGAAGTATTTGGTGAGGACTTGACCCGCCCGAACTTCTTCTTCATTGAGCCCCTCCAGTACTTGGAGTTCGTGTATTTGATGGAGAAGAGCACTGTGGTACTCACCGACTCTGGCGGCATTCAGGAAGAAGCCCCCGGCCTTGGCAAGCCTGTATTGGTAATGCGCGATACCACAGAACGCCCCGAAGCACTTAAGAGCGGTACAGTCCATCTGGTTGGAACAAATCATGACCTGATTGTTTCTGAGGTAAGCACCTTACTTGATGATGCGGCTGCATACGAAAGAATGAGCAAGGCCGTGAATCCTTACGGTGACGGCAAGGCCTGCTCGCGAATCGTCCGCGCTCTCAATGGTGAGGCAGTTGATAGATATGAAGTTTAATAAAACGGCTTCGTTCTTACGTGCAGGCGGAGCCGCGATGGGTCATAAAGGTCTTCCGCACAGCCTGAAGCCCCTACCATAAGGGGCGGAAAACCCGCTGGTCTCTCATAAGACAAAAGGTTCAATAACAGCGGGTCCGCTCTATCTTGATAAAGGAAATAAACAACGAAATACAATCAATATGAAGGCATTAATTCTTAACAGTGGATTAGGTTCACGCATGGGAGTTATAACTAATGAACACCCCAAGTGCATGACCGAGATTTCTTACAAGAATACGATTCTTAGTCGCCAACTTAGTATTTTAGCGAGCTTTGGAATCGAAGAGGTGGTAATGACCACTGGCTATTACGACAAAGTCCTTGTGGACTATTGTGAGGCATTGCATCTCCCCCTCAGGTTCACCTTCGTAAACAACCCGCTTTACGACAAAACCAACTACATCTACAGCATCTATTGCGCTAAAGAGGCACTGAAGGATGACGACATTATCCTGATGCATGGTGATCTGGTTTTTGAGAGCCGTGTAATGGAGGCCGTGATTGACAATGAGCACAGCTGCATGGCTGTGAGCAGCACTCAGCCCCTGCCGGAGAAGGACTTCAAGGCTGTCATCAAAGACGGCAAGATTGAGAAGGTGGGCATTGAGTTCTTTGATAACGCAATGGCTGCACAGCCCCTCTACAAGATTTTGAAAGAGGACTGGCTGGTATGGCTCCAGAACATTGAGAAGTTCTGTGAAAGCGACAATCGTAAGGTGTATGCAGAGAATGCCTTCAACGAGGTATCTGACAAGTGTAAGATCTATCCTTGCGATGTGAAGAACATGCTATGTGCGGAGATAGACACACCTGAGGACTTGGAGGTCGTCAGCAAGAAGGTGGCTGAAATCAATGAGCGTACCGTCTATATGTGCTTCTCTACCGAGTATATCCACAGTGGTCACATGGCCATCATCAACAAGGCCCGCCGCCTTGGTCGTCTGATTGTTGGTGTGTTGAGTGATGAAGCCATCAGCAGCTTCAAGCGCTATCCGCTGATTCCTTACGAGGAGCGTAAAGCCTTGTTTGAGAACCTGGCCGGTGTGGAGCGTGTAGTTGAGCAGAAGACACTCTCGTATAAAGATAATCTTGAAGCTTTGCGCCCTGACTATGTGGTTCATGGCAATGACTGGTGCGAAGGTTTCCAGAAGCCTATCCGTCAGGAAGTATGCGAAGTATTGGCTGAATATGGTGGCAAGTTGGTTGAGTATCATTACAGCAACAATCCAATGTATAAGGAGTTGGATGCCAACCACCGTGCAGAAGCCAGTATGCCGGATGTCCGTCGTGGCCGCTTGCGCAAGCTCATCAATATGAAGGGCCTTGTTACTGCTATGGAGGCTCACAGTGGTATCACCGGTTTGATTGTAGAGAACACCAAAGTGCTCCAGGACGGCAAGACATATCAGTTCGATGCCATGTGGGTATCTTCACTTTGTGACTCTACCGCTAAGGGTAAACCCGACATTGAGTTGGTGGATATGACCAGCCGCTTCCGCACTATTGATGACATCATGGAAGTGACCACCAAGCCAATCATCTTTGATGGTGATACCGGTGGTTTGACTGAACACTTTGTATATACCGTTCGTTCGCTGGAACGTATGGGTGTTTCTATGGTCATTATTGAGGATAAGACCGGTTTGAAGAAGAACTCACTGTTTGGAACCGAGGTGAAGCAGACTCAGGCTTCAATTCCTGACTTCTGCGAGAAGATTTCCCAATAAGTCTCCTTTTCTTCTACCTGCTTGAAAATCAGGAGGTTCAAAAATGGGTTCCGAATTTTCCACAACAATTCCACAACAATTTCAACTTTTGTGAGAGTTGAGGGAATAAGGGCTTCAGGAGAGCATTTTCAATGATGTCAAGATTCTTCCATCTTCAA
>JAFXTC010000066.1 GCA_017525235.1 Bacteroidaceae bacterium
CTTGTCAAGAAGAGTAGCCCCCTCCCAACCTCCCCCAAGGGGGAGAGGGCCGTCCCAATTTTGCTCTTTAATGAGGCTGACGCCATTATCGGTATTCGTAAGCAGGGGGCACAGAATGCTGTAGATAAGATGGAGAATAGTATCCAAAATATTATCCTGCAGGAGATGGAAACATTAGACGGCATCATGATAGCCACAACCAATCTGACGCAGAACTTGGATAAAGCTTTTGAACGAAGGTTCCTATACAAGATAAAGTTTGAGAAACCCACCGTTGAGGCTCGCGTTCAAATATGGCGCTCTATGATTCCAGACCTGAACGATACGGATGCAAAGACACTGGCGGCAAAATACGACTTCAGCGGCGGCCAGATAGAGAACATCGCCCGACACTACACCATCGACAGCATCCTGCACGATGCCAAGGAAGACAAACTTGCCATGCTCATCAACCATTGTGACAACGAACGGGTGGACGATAACACTCCCAAACGAATTGGATTTTAGCGTCTAATGACAGTAAACGCACAATAAAAAGCGTCTTCAATAAAAAGATAATCGTCTGTGTTGGAGAAACATCAAGTCGTTTCATTCTTAAAAGTTTAGGTTTACGTTTACTCATGTATATATACATGCACCTCTAAACTTAAACATTAAACCTTCAATCTCCTGATTTTGGTTTACTATAAGAACATCTAAACTTAAACCTAAACTTACACCGCAAGAATCCATCCGTTTTTCTTTTAATTGAAATAAATAATGGCAAGATGGGATGTCAATTCGACTAAATATGTTAAAAAGCAAGCACATTCTGCAAGAAAAGCGTGCAAAATGAGTGTAAAGTCCGAAGAAATTACTACCTTTGCAAACAAAGTTTGCAGAACGTGTTTTTGGAGGCTGTTTCTTCGGGGCATGTGAAGCATTGACAGTTAAGAATTGTGAGACGTAATGTCGAGCAATTTAGTGTAAAACAAAAATAGAAATAATAACATTAAAATGAAAATTCTGCTCCCAAAACACGTCGCGAGCGTGTAAAAACGCGCAGAATGTGTCGGATTTAAGGTGCCAGTACTTTACACCAACCCTGTAAGTAGCTGATACTCAGTATCGTCTAGCCGCCGCGCAGGCTGCAGTTGAATAGCGTTTAGGAAAGAGTTATATATCATAGAGTTCGGCGGTAAGGTCTTAAAAACAAAGGCCTTACCGCCTTGCTTTCCACTCGCTTTATCGTATCTTTGTTGCATGTTAGTTGAACAGCGGACATATATCGCTATCGACCTGAAGTCGTTCTATGCTTCAGTGGAGTGTGTGGACAGAGGGCTTGACCCCCTGACTACAAATCTTGTAGTGGCTGATGAAAGTCGTACAGAGAAGACAATCTGTTTGGCAATAACACCCTCCCTGAAGAAATATGGCATTGGTGGCAGAGCACGATTATTTGAGGTATACCAGAAGGCACATGGCGTGAATTTCATCATTGCCAAGCCTCGAATGGCACACTACATCGAGGTCAGCAAGAAAATATATGGTATCTACCTGAAATATATCGCACCGGAGGATATTCATGTATATTCGATAGATGAGGTCTTTATGGATGTGACAGCCTACTTGGGTACCTATAAGATGACAGCCCACAATTTAGCAATGAAGATGATTCGCGACGTGCTAAAACAGACAGGTATTACAGCTACAGCAGGAATCGGAACAAACATGTATCTCTGCAAGGTGGCAATGGATATTGTGGCGAAAAAGATGCCTGCGGACAAAGACGGAGTACGAATTGCAGAACTAGACGAAATGTCTTACCGACACCAGCTATGGGACTATCGCCCAATCACCAAATTCTGGCGCGTGGGAAACGGCATTGCACAAAAGCTGGCAATCTACGGCATAGACACCATGGGAAAGCTGGCAAGAATGTCTGTGCAAAACGAAGAATTGCTTTACCAAATATTTGGCGTAAATGCAGAGTTACTGATTGATCACGCCTGGGGATGGGAGCCCTGTACAATGGAAGCCGTAAAGGCGTACAGACCAGAGACAAACTCCTTCAGTAGCGGACAAGTATTGCAGGAGCCATACAGCTTCAAAAAAGCCCGTGTGGTGATACGCGAGATGGCAGAAGGAATGGCATTAGACCTGGTACAGAAGCGGTTGGTAACCGATCAACTGGTGTTGACGGTTGGCTACGATGCTGAGTCTCTGACACGCCCGGAGATACGAGCCAAATATCGTGGGGAGATTACCACAAACCATTATGGCAAAGCTGTGCCGAAACATGCTCACGGCACCTATAACTTCAAGAAGCCCACATCATCATCGCGACTTATCATGAATGGCGCAGCTGAGCTCTTTGACCACTCTGTGAATCCTGATTTACTCATACGTCGGTTGAATCTGACAACCAATCATGTGAAGGACGAAGCTATCGTTAACAGTAAGTCGTCAGCTGTAAAATATGAACAACTTGACCTATTTACTGACTATGAAGCCCTAGAGAAGGAAAAGTTGCAGGAGAAAGCAAAACAGGAGAAAGAACGACGCATGCAGGAGGCTCAACTGATAATCAAACAGCGTTTTGGAAAGAATGCCATTCTCAGAGGACTGAACTTTGAAGAGGGTGCTACAGCCAAGGACCGCAACAAACAGATTGGAGGGCATAAAGCTTAAAGTGAAAAATGAAGAGTGAAAAATTTGCTACCGCACAAGATTATGCGGATATCATAGACCTGCCGCATCATGTTTCTAAACGGCATCCACAAATGTCGATGTGGAATCGTGCAGCCCAGTTTGCACCCTTCGCCGCCCTTTCTGGCCATGATGAAGCCATAAAAGAGACGGCGAAGGAGAATGAACTCAGTTTCAAAGAGAAAGAGGAACCACAAGTTTAAAAGTTACATTCCGCCCCATGTTATAAACACCACGACGCCCTGTAACATTATTCACATCTGCATACTTCAATCTATTCAAGTGATTCTGATAGGCCGTATTCAGCACATTATCAGCAGTAATGTATAGTTCTACAATCTTCTTCCCTTTCCATTGAATATCTGTACCAGCCGAGAAACTCAACAACATATAAGAGGGTGTCATTGTCTCTGTTTCATCTACACTATAGATATGTGTCTGCTTTAGGTAACAATCAAGACCTGCAGCAACATAAAGATTGTTAAAGAGAGCATGATGAGTTACACCTGGCTCATGATGATGGGCAACAGTAGCATGCGAGTGATGCAAGAGCTCCCACTTCAGTTCCGATGTCCAATGGGGTGCTGGGGTAAAGGGAATATACTTGCTCTCTGCAGGCTGGTTTAGCAACTGTGCATCTACATAGGAGAAGGTGTTGGCAAAGTGCAGAGAATGTATGGGATGAAAATCTATGCCTGCCTCAAAACCAAGCAAACGGGCATCTCCCTGCGTATAGGCGTAAGTAAGGTAACCATCTTTCATCACCTCGGGCAACCTGTGCATAAAAATAAAATTATTAATCTTATTGGCAAAGAGCGCCACTTGAGCCGAAACATAACGCGAAGTAAAATCCATGCCCAAGTCGGCCTGCAGGCTATATTCCGCCTTAAGGTTCTGCGAACCTATCTCATAACGGATGGAACCCTCGTGTACGCCATTGGATGCCATCTCGCTCATGTTGGGTGTACGGAAGCCACGGGCCAAGTTTGCACGTACATTAAAATGCTTGTTAATATTGCATACGGCACCTATACTGCCGGAAAAGCCATTGAATGAACGGGTAAAGTTGTTAAAACGTAGCGTGCCTTCCTCCTCCAGTTCATTCCCGTGCATGTAGCGATGGTCATAGCGTACACCACCACTGATGGTCCAGCGGTCACCCAATGTCTTTGTGGCTGTAGCATAGATACCGCCATCAAATATCTTATAATCCGGAATCAGGAACTCCTCGCCCAGATTAGAGGACTGCTGGTACATACCGCCAATGCCCGCCGACAATTTCCAACCGCTAAACTCCTGTGTCACATAACGGAAATCGTATGTCATTGTATGAAGCTTGAAGTAGAGTTCATACGCATCCTCGCTCTCCTCAAACTCCTGACGCTGGTTTTGCTGGTAGCCCAGAATAACCTTCAGGTATCCCTTGGGCAGATTGAGAAAATTATCCCAGACAATCTTATAATGGTTTATCTTTTGGAAAGGAAGAGCCTTGCCGTAAGTCTTTATGTTATCAGTGGAACATATCAACTCGCCAGTCACCTCGTCACGCTCACCCTCAACGATGCTGGGTGTCAGATGATAGAGTGTACCTGTCAAACGTGAATGTCCCCAAGGCTTGTAAAGACCTAACATCAGACGGCCAGCCTTTTCGCCAAACTGAGAACCTGGCACATAGCCATCGTACTTGTTCTTATAGGCATGGGCCATCTTATGACTAAAGAGTCCATCCCAAACAAACCCCTTCTTGTTACCTGCCATGGAGAGGTTGTAGCCGAAAAGGCCGTTGTTGGTCTGATACTCTGAACTGAAGTTTGCACGCATATCGCCCTCGGGCAGTATGGACTGAGGATGCAGAATAACAACGCCTGCCATAGCATCTGAGCCATACATAAGAGAAGCGGGGCCTTTCAGGATCTCAACATAACCCACACTGTTGCCATCTACTTCTACGCCATGCTCATCGCCCCACTGCTGACCTTCCTGACGTACGCCCTCACTCATCACAACAACACGGTTATAGCCTAATCCACGAATGATAGGCTTAGAGATGCTACTACCTGTGGTAAGTTGACTAACGCCTGGCTGGTGACTGATAGCGTCAATGATGTTTGTCGACGCTGTTGAACGTAAGACCTTAGATGTCACAATGTTAACAGGCGTTGTGGAGTGCTTGAGTTTGGTGTCGCCCGTTACACCTGTTACGGTTACCTCATTCATCTGAAGGTGGCGGAAGAAAACATCCGTAGAATCCTCTGCATGATGATGTTCAATATTATTTTGAGCTGCCACTGCCATGCACATACACAGCATTGGCAGAATGATATATCTTGTATTCATTCTGTTACCAAATTATATATTAATAATGTATTTTGTTTAATGTGTTAGAGAATCAGCCTCTGAACACTGGCGGTCCTCTGGTAACAATGTTGCCGCAGCTTCCTTTAATATAACAAGCGAGAGGCTGGGCATGAAGCGTGGCACATACAAACGAGAAATAAATGACAGCACCAACGGCACCTGCCACAAATGTCAGTGTAAGAAACTGACACAGCACACAGTGGTGCATGGAATCAGAAAGCTGAGACAAATGACCATGACACTGGTGATGCACACATTCGGTACATGATTCCTCGTAGGTTTCTGATTCGTAGTGAATATGCAGGGAAGAAAGTAGCAGCGTTGGTAGGAAGACCACCAACAGTATCCATGATGCTATATATCTCTTTCTCTCCAAACTCATGCAGCAAAGGTACAAAAAAAATCCCAAAGCGATGTAAAATCACCTTGGGATTTAATGATATTTAGAATTATTTCTTTTCGATTAAAGGAATCGTCAATGGGATTGTTCCACATGTATTTGGACTTCCTCACCAGGTCTTAATGCACTGGATACCTGTCCCTCTACATTGCAAGACTTGCCAGTCTGTACGCGGCTGTTCTTCAACTCTTCCCAAACATCCTTGGTGCAGTAACTATGAATCTCAATAGTAATACCATCGCCAAAGTCGGTCTTGCACTGCTCAATCAAAGAGGCAGGAATATCAGTAATCTCAATGGTGATACCATTTGCATCATGCTTTATATTGTGCTTGATTACATAGTCCTGATAGTAGAAGTTAAATACCCTGATAGCAAAGTCATCCTGCTCTAAGATATCCTCTTCTTTCAATGGAATGATAACCTTAACAGAAGAGCAGTCGGTTCTTACATGGATAGAAGTCTTTATCTCGTTCCAATCCTTGTGAGACTGCTGGTGAACATCAACCTCTACATTATCGGGAATATGATTAGGAACATATTCAGGTGTCTCAACATCGCGGATAACACCATTCACGTGCCAACGATACTGTCCGGCAACTTCCTTAACAACATACCACAGAACATGAGAATCCAGGTAATCAGCACCCTTATCAATCAAGGCATTAACATTATCCAATGCAGCCTGGTTCTTGGCAACATTCTTACCAGCATTAATCTCAGCCTCCAAGTCAACCACTTCATCAGCTAAAATTTCTACTACAGAGGGAGCCTCCAAAATTACAGGCTGAGTTTTCTGTCCTTCCGTATCATAAATATAACGGAACAAACCAATGTTGTTGCCAGTCTTTTTGTCTACCTTGTAGTAGTCTAAATCGCGATCGTTATAATGTGGGTAATTGTACAGGTTGGAAACCTTACCGACATTCCTGCTGGTTACGCCAGCCTTGCCTGCGGGACGACCATAATAAAGAGAAGAACTCTTGTCGTAGAAATCAGGAATTGTACCGTCTGCACGGATGGAGAAACGAGCCGACTCCCAACCATCATCGGTATGCTTGGGCCATGCCAAACCACCTGCAGGATTTATAACCTGGATTTTTGCTCTTACTCCAGTTTGTGGTTCCTGACTCTCATAGAACAATTTCTGACCCTGGAAATACACTTCTGTCTCAAGTTGTGATTTCGTTTTCTCATCAATAATTCCAAGGTTCTCATCGTTGTTGCAACCAACCAGCATAATTGCAACAGATAAAACAGATAAAAGAATAAATGACTTCCTCATATTAACTTAGTTAAGTTTAAAATTCCTTCTTCAAGACGACCAAGGTAGTTTTTTACCTTTCTTTCTGCAAAAATACACATTTTTCTTTTATGAACAAAGGAACGGAATCACGAAAAACAAAAGAACTTTATAAATTGTTGATATACATCAATTTTACAGAAGATATCAGTTCAATTCCCCAAAAATAATGTACCTTTGCAACGTTTTTCAAAGGATAAACCATTTTTTACGCACATGATAAAGGAATTTCAGAACATTGCAATTATGGCAGGAGAGCGTAACATCTCCTACACACAACTTCTTGATTACATAAATCTCTTTTCTAAATATACACCTCAAGGTGAAGGAAACAAGACACTGGTTTTCTCAGAAAATCGCGAAGGTTGGATTTATGCATTCTTCTCTATCTGGCAAAACAAAGGCGTAGCCGTTCCTGTTGATGCTTCTTCAACGGTATCTGATGTACTATATATCCTGAACGACTGTAAGCCTCAATGTATTTGGACTTCCAAAGAACGACTGAGCGTTGCCGAGGAAGCTGTTAAGGAATCTGGCTTGCCCATTAAGATTCTGATGATTGACGATTACGAGCAGGCCTCCTGCCCAGCCAGAGAAGGCAAGATGCATATTCAGGAGGACGGCATCTTTACGGCAGAGAACAAGGATATGGCACTTATCATCTACACTTCCGGAACCACAGGTTCGCCCAAGGGGGTGATGATATCCTACGCCAATCTGTATGCTAACTGCCATAGCGTGACGGTGGATGTTCATATCTTCGACAGCACACGCCGTACGCTTATCCTGCTGCCTTTGCATCATGTACTGCCTTTGGTTGGAACCGTTATCATGCCCATCTTGGCTGGCGGAGGAGTAGCCATCTGCCCCACTCTTTCCGGCCCAGACATCATGGACACATTGGTAAGAGGAAAGATTGCCATCTTTGTGGGTGTTCCCCGTTTATGGACTACCATCTATCTGGGTATCAAGAAGAAAATTGATGCCAGTCCTGTGGCTCGTGCACTCTTTAAGCTCTGCGAGAAGGCTAATAGTCCCAAGCTGTCGCGTTTCATTTTTAAGGCCGTTCATCAGAAAATGGGCGGCAACCTGACCTACTGCGTTAGCGGTGGTGCCTCCTTGGACACGGAAGTTGGCTGCGGATTACGTACGCTTGGCATTACCATGCTGGAGGGTTACGGTATGACGGAGACAGCTCCCATCATCTCATTTACCCGACCGGGCGATGTGATTCCCGGTTGTGTGGGTAAGCCCATGTCAACCGTCGACGTGAAAATTGTTAACGGTGAGATTTGCGTGAAGGGGCCCAACGTGATGTTAGGCTATTACAACCGCCCCGAGGAAACAGCTCAGGTGATAGATAAGGACGGATATGTACATACTGGCGACCTGGGTTATCTGGATGAACTGGGACGTATCCATATCACGGGTCGTTCCAAGGAGATCATTGTCCTCTCAAACGGTAAGAACATCCAGCCCGCTGAATTGGAGTACAAGCTGGAGAAGTACGACCAATACGTGAAGGAGGTTGCCGTTACGCAAGACGGTGATATGCTGCGTGCCATCATCGTACCAAAGGAGGAATGGGCAGCCAATCTTTCAGATGCCGAGGTGGAAGAGCAACTGAAACGCTTGGTCATTGAACCTTACAACCTAACCGTTGTAAACTACAAGAAACTGATGAGCCTCTTTGTATACAGAGGAAGTCTGCCACGTACCAAACTGGACAAGCTGCAACGCTTTAAGTTGAAGGACCTGATAAAGGATGCCGGGAAAGCAGAAGCGCAGCCTGCACAGCAGAAAGCTGTAGATGAGACTCCCGAGATGAAGATTCTGAGGGAGTACATCGAGGAAGAGAAGAAGGTGCCAGTCATGCCTACAAGCCATATTGAAACAGACCTCGCATTCGACTCCCTCGATTGTGTAGGCCTGGAAGGTTTCATAGAGCGTACCTTTGGCGTACAGATGAAATCCAGCACCTTTGCACAGTATGCCAACATTCAGGAGATTGCCAATTACATAGCACAGAACAAGACCCGCTCCGAGGTGGAGAATACCGACTGGAAGTCCATCCTCTCTTCAGATACCTCCCACCTGAACATTGCCTCCACATGGGCCATATACACCAAGGTCGTACGCCTGATGCACAGATATTTGCGTAGGCATAACGAATTGGAAATCAAAGGAATTGAGAATATTCCTTTAGAGGGACAGTTTATAATGGTCCCCAACCACCAGAGTGCCATAGACGGCAACATCTGTACCGCCGGATTAAACGATTCTATGTTGCGCAACACGTACTACTATGCAACGGAGGAACACATAAAGGGCTACCCCTTACAGCTGATGGCACGACACAACAATGTGATTCTGATGCAGCACCAGAACCTGAAGGATTCCATTCTGCGTATGGCTAAAGTACTGAAGATGGGCAAGAACCTTGTTATCTTCCCTGAGGGTGCCCGCACACACGACGGACAGATGCAAACGTTCAAAAAGACGTTTGCCATCCTGTCAAAGGAACTGAACATTCCCATCATACCCGTTCGCATAGAAGGAGCCTACGAAGCAATGCCTCGTGGTACTAAGCATCTGGGCAAGCATAAGATAACGGTAACATACCTGCCACTCATTAAACCCGAGCAGGAACAGACCTACGAACAACTCTCAGACAAGGTTCGGGACGCAATCTTACGGAAGTAAATAAAAAAGCATTTTTATTTTGTATTCCGCTCACTAAGTCGTACCTTTGCAGATAATGAAGAAGAAACACCATATTATGCGGCTTCTGGCCGGAGTGTCTTTACGCATCCTATACCTGATTAGTGATGCGGCCTACCCCATTATATATTATATAATAAGGTATAGACGCCGTTTGGTCCGAGAGAACCTCAGGTGCTCCTTCCCGGAAAAGAGCAAGGAAGAAATCATCCGCATAGAGAAAGCGTTTTACCACCACCTGTGTGACGTGTTCGTTGAATCCTTCAAGTGCCTGAACATTTCCGACAACGAGATGCTTCAGCGCGTGGAAGTAGTGAACTGCGAATTACCTGAGCAGATTGCCTCACAAGGAAAGAATATCTTCATGCTACTAGGGCACTGCGGATGCTGGGAATGGGTACAGGAAGTATGTATGCGGTACAAGTCCCCCAAAAAGAACTGCGAAATATATAAACAAATCAGTAGTGAATACTTTGGCTCTCTGATGCATGAGATACGCAGTCGCTGGAATACCGAGCAGATAGAAATGAAACAAACAGTCCGCACTCTGTTGCAATGGAACGCTACAGGGGAACCCTTCCTGTGTGGATTTCTTCAAGACCAACGACCATACACAAAAGCAAAGGACTACATTACCTTCCTGAATCAGGAAACATGGTTTACACCAGGGGCAGAAGAGATTGCCAAGAAAGTAAATGCCGAGCTGGTATATCTCGATATTGAAAAGATGGGGCGCGGGAAATACCGACTTATATTCCGTGAGATGACAGTACCAGAGGATTTAAAACATTGCCTCTACCCTCTTTCCGTGCTCTACTTCCGATTGTTGGAGGAAACAATACAACGACAGCCTGAGATATGGCTTTGGTCGCATAACCGATGGTGCAAATGGGATTTATGCGAATCAAGAATCACAAAAATAAAGAAGCATTTTAAGAAGAGACAAAAAGGCTAAGCTAAATGATATCTGTCATTGTACCTATATATAATGTAGAACGTTATCTGCGCCGCGCATTAGACAGCATACTTTCTCAGACACACAAAGACTGGGAAGCGATCCTTGTGGATGATGGTAGCACCGACAACAGCGGACAAATTGCAGAGGAATATGCCAAGAACGATTGCCGGTTTAAGGTCATACACAAACCTAATGGTGGTCCTTCTGATGCCCGCAATGTCGGTATGGAACACATCAGTGGTGAGTTTCTGCTCTTTCTCGACTCTGATGACTTCATCCACCCGCAGTTGATGGAACTTTGCCAGAAAGCTATGGAACATGACAACTCTGACCTCGTTACGTTTACTTACAACCGAACATACCGTGCATGTGGTATCCTAAGGAATCTCTTGCACCTTGGCGACCCGACGCCCCACTACAAGCACTACGAGCAACCCCCATATCTGGTAACAGACAACATCTATGACTATGCTACAGAATACTCCCATCCCAAGATTGCCAACAAGCATTGGGCCGTGAAACACTGTCAGGCATGCTTTAGAATGTACCGTTCAAACCTTGTAAAGGATATCCGGTTTATTGTCGGAATCTTCTACGAAGACTTCCCTTGGTGGAGCGAAGTACTGCTCAGAGTCAGACGATGCACAATCCTGAACCTTCCACTTTATTTCTACTACCCAGCCCCCAAAAGCCGCGTTTTCTCTGCCAGTCAGATGCATAGGATTGAAAGTCTGCGGAAAGGTATTGAAGCTGGGAAAAAAATCTATGTCAATGCTCCAGAAGCAAAGCGGCTGGCATGGGAACGTAATTTCTTGAAACCTTTTGAGGAGAAACTCAGAAAGAAAGAAGGTTCAAAATAAGACTAGAGAAGCGAAGCGAATCTTTCAGGAATTCTAACAACAATCCTTAGCTCAAACATAGCTGGCTTATTAAGTGCATACGGCAAACGACACCATGTCTGGCAGATACGTGCAAAATGTGTCCATCGACCAAAATCACGCGCCTTCTTCTCTGTAACATACCTGATAGTCCGACTGCGCTTATATACGTGATTTTTTCTTCCCTGTGCCACGAGCTCAGCATCTCCCATACGAGCCTCCAGAAGTCTCTTATCGGCATAACCGAAGTGCAGGAGATATAAATCTTGTGCTATATGGAAATTATGACCCTTTACACGATGGAAACCGCTGCCCCACCGACATGGTTGTGCAATAATCGATGGCTTTGTATAACGGGTTCCTATCTGTGCATAGTGACGTTGAGAAAGAAACAAATCTTCAGATGAGAGATTTCCTTCCTCATCCAACTTCTGGCCAAAATCAAGACCTAAAGGAGAAAGGCAGACTTGAATATCTTGATTCGATAAGAATTCTCTTAAACTAACACCCGCCTTAGGATCAACAACAATATACTCATCTGCATCAACTCCAATTACCAAATCATAGCCTTTGGTGAAGAGTTCCGCAGCCTTCTCGGAAAGAAAACGCAGACGGCCCTTCTCTGCAGCAACAACCTGCCAGCCAATCTTGGGAGAAATAAAGGCGTTCGTTCCCTGACAGAAATCAGCAATGGTCTGGTCTTCTCCATCATAATATATGTAAAGGTTCTCCTTGCCTAGCTCACGTCCGTAATACTCTACCCACTTTCGCAGAAAGAAGTCATCATTGCGGACCATCGTAAGAACTGCTATATTTTTGAGTTGTGACATTCCCGTTTTTATTTTTACAATTGCTGCATGTCATAGAGGCGTTTATAGTAGCCGTTTTTGGCAATGAGATCATCATGTTGACCGCTCTCAACAATCTCACCTTCATAAAGGACATGGATAATGTCGGCATTCTTGATGGTGGAAAGGCGATGGGCAATAGCAATGGTGGTGCGCGACTTCATGAGTCGTTCCAAAGCCTCTTGTACCAAGCGTTCACTCTCCGTATCAAGAGCCGATGTCGCTTCATCAAGAATGAGTATAGGCGGATTCTTCAGGATGGCGCGGGCAATAGAGATGCGCTGGCGCTGTCCGCCAGAGAGGCGTCCGCCACAATCGCCAATCATTGTTTCATAACCATTCTCCGACTCCATAATAAAGTCGTGGGCATTAGCAATCTTGGCAGCCTCTATTACCTGCTCCATGGTAGCACTTTCTACGCCAAAAGTGATATTGTTATAAAATGTATCGTTAAAAAGGATAGCCTCTTGATTCACATTTCCAATAATAGAACGTAAATCGCTGATACGCAAATTCTTAATGTTATTTCCATCAATAAGTACCTCGCCTTCATTAACATCATGGAAGCGTGGAATCAAATCCACAAGCGTCGACTTACCTGAACCCGATTGCCCCACGATTGCTACGGTCTTTCCCTTTGGAACCTTGAAGTTAATATGCTTTAATACTTCACGCCCCTCTGTATAACTGAACGACACATCCCGTAACTCTATCTCCTTCTCGAACGAAGGCATGGTTTGTGGTCTTTCTGGTTCCTTGATTGAGTTCTCTGCTTTTAAGATAAAATCTATACGGTCCATAGAAGCTAATCCAAGGGGAATCTGGTATGTTGCACGAGAGAATTCCTTTATTGGATTAATAACACTGTAAAGGATAACCATATAGAAGATGAAGGTAGAAGCATCAACGAGATTCGAATCATTAAGGATGAGTGAGCCGCCGAACCACAATACAACAACGAGAATAATGGTTCCAAGAAATTCACTCATGGGATGAGCGGCACTCTGACGAATAACCATGGCGTTTGTGTCCTTACGATACGCATTATTAATCTGTAGGAAACGTTTCTCCATTTTCTTCTCTGCAACAAATGCCTTTATGATACGCAGGCCACCCAACGTCTCATCCAGTTGTGCTATAATGCCGCCCCACTGGCGTTGTACATTTGCCGACTGGCGTTTCAGCTTCCTACCTACAACGCCCATGAACCATCCGGCAACAGGTGCAACGACCAAAACAAAGAGTGTCATTTGCCAACTGACAGCAAATAAAGTAACAAAGCAAACCAGAATGGCTATGGGCTGGCGGATAAGCATATCCACAGAATTGGTTATAGAAGTCTCAACCGTTTGAACATCAGACGACATACGAGCAATAATATCGCCCTTACGCTCCTCTGAGAAAAAGCTGAGGGGCAACTTCAGCACCTTATTATATACCTCCGTACGGATATCGCGTACCACGCCTGTTCGCAAAGGTACCATAATAGCCGATGAAGCAAAGTAGCCTGCCGTTTTCAAGCCCGTCATCACAATCAGAGCCACACCCATAACAACAAGTGTCAGAAAAGCACCATGCGTATTTATCAGTTCCTGAACCCAAGCGTATGCATTGTTTACTATCAGATCCTTGCTAAGTGTATTCCACGACCACTCTTTATATTCATAAACAGTCGTGTCAACCTTGAAAAGAATGTTAAGAATAGGAATAAGTACAACAAAGGAAAACACATTGAGCCATTGCGAGACAAAATTGAGCACCACAGACCATGCCAGATACTTTCTGTACGGCCTCAGATAGCGTCCCATTATGGATAAAAACTGCTTCAGCATTGTCCTTCTTGTTCTTATTAGAGGACAAAGGTACGAATAAATGAGTGAATCTCCAAATCGTTACAAAAATAAGTGGAAAACTTTATCCAAAAGTTAAGGGAGCAAATTTTTGCTCCCCCAACCTTATTTTGCTAATTACGCCTTATCGGATTAATTATATTTGTTATTATTTTACGAATTTCACGCCGTTCTGGATGTAAACACCAGAGTGCAGCTTTTCTGAAGGCTGACACAGACGACCGCTCAGGTCATAAACCTTTGGTTGCTGAACCTTGAAGCTCTCAACCTCGTTCATGCCGGTAACAATGTTGTTAGGATCGGTGTACAGGGTTACGGGTCGGTAGCTGGTATAGGTAGCCAACTCCTTGTTGATGGTGATTCCCTGTAGCATACCTGTCTTGTTGTAGTTCTTCATAGAGAGTACCACTCTGTCTGAATAAACATAAACCATAAGAGCCTGAACAACGGTAGGCATATCGCTTGGGTCACCCGTATCTATGCTGTTGTAATAATAACGCATACTGCCCATGAAGGCGCTGAAGAAACTACCCTCACCAGCCTTAGCTTCAGGTTTCTCCTCAAGAAGCCACAGGCTAGTCTCGACATCAGAAGCATCCATTACAAGTGTTGCTGCAGGAATGCCATCCTCAAGGGTGGTAATCTGCTTGCCAATAAGACGCTGTGAGCTGTTGCCATCGCTGTAATGCTCGTTGGTAACGGCATACCAGGTGCTGGCATCCTTGGCATTCTGTCCTACAAACATATAGGCACCACCGCCTGCTTCGGGAGTTGCACCGCGCTGCAAGGTAACCTTACCGTCCTCTTCGCCTATTACCTTATATATATATGTAACAGCTGCAGCACTATTACCGCTGAAACGACCACCAGAGCTACTGAACAGATACTTATCAGAACCGTTAACGATGATGCTGTAGTATTCATTGCCCACGGTATTCTTGAAGATGCTTGCTGCAGGCTGCTCCAATGTAGTCAGGTTGTAGGCGTTATAACCCATATAGGTGCCGTCCTGCTTGCTGCGTATATAAAGCGTTACAGATGTCTCTGTGCTTGTCTCAGCATCCTTGAACTGCCAGATAGAGCGAGCCAGTGCAGTCTTGGCTATGCTTACACTAGGAGCAGGCACGCCGTTTTCGAGATTAGTAAATTTATAGCCTAAGAGGCGCTGAGAGCTGGAATCATCTTTGTAATGCTCGTTGGTAAGAGCATAGAATGTACCAGTGTCCTTGGCGTTCTGACCAACTATCACGTAGTAAGCGCCATTCTCGGGTTCTGCATCACGTGTAAGGGTCAGCGTTTCAGCATCAATATCCTCAACCTTATACAGGTAAAGTGGTAGTGGACTGCCGTTACCGCTGTATCTACCGCTACTGCTGCTCAGGATAAACTGACCGCATCCACTTGGGGGTGTTGCATCTGGCTTAATGCTGTAGGTGCTCTCTCCGCTGTTACGTGAGATAACACAGGCTGATGCTGCTGTTACGGTACTCAGGTTGTACTCACCAAAACCCAGATAGGTATTGTCATGTGTACTGCAAATCTGCATCTTCTTATAGATAGCAGGATATTCGCCTTCCTCGTTGGGAATAATGGGACCATCAACATGTGTCTCATCTGTAGAGCTAATAACATTACCGTTAATATCATAGCGTGTAACACGCTGACTGGTCTTCTCTCTTGTGTAAGCACCATCCTTGCCGTGATCATGGCCATAGAGCATAATCAAGTTGGGATGCTCGCAGAAGGCGCTCTTCAGTGTGGTATAAGCAGCCCCTGTGTTCATACCCTTGCCGCTGTTCAGACTGTTAGAGTCGGGGAAGGGAATGTGAAGACAGAAGAAGACTGTGCGGCTAGGATCATCGGCATAGATCTCATCCAGTTTCTCCTTCACCCACTGAGCACTCTCAGGACTATAGGTATAGTCCCAAGCCGATTTCCAGAAGTTCTTACCGCAGTTCAGGATGATGAAGTCCAGTCCGCAGAGGCGATAATGATAGGCGGCCAGCAAAGTCTGTGTACCTAATGTACCATTGTCGGCATCCTCATAGAAGAGGTCTGTATCTGCCAGTTTACCTACATCGTCCTTCATCGGGAAACGGTAGAAGTCACCTGCACAATAAGGCTTGGGAATGTCATCAAAGTTAGCCACCTCATAATCGTGGTTACCTGTAACCCAAAGCACATTCTTAGGCTTGTCCTCATCAAAGACTTCGCGTGTAACATTATTGATTACACGACGAACCTGCATAGCATTTGCCTCAGCGATAGTCTTATCGCTCTGGCAGTCACCACCCAACACGATAACATCAATGTCCTCTTGCTCCTTCATCTGACGCAAGGTCTGAATGAAGCTCGAGCGAACCGTAATATCATTAATTGATCCGCTCGAAGGCGTAATCATCGAGTTCATGGCATGCACATCGCTAAGGCATGCAATTGTCACAAGGGGTTTCTCAGTCTCGCTACCACTAGGCTGTGCCCACATGGTAGAAACAATCAACGTAATGGTTGAAAAAAGCAAAAAAATTCTTCTCATTGTATTATTTTTATTGGTTTCTGCCCCAAAATTAATAAGATTTGTGAAAACATGATGCATAATTCATAAAAAAGTTGTAATTTCGCAATAAATTTTGAAAAAACATTCCTTAAAGCTAAAATGAATCAAGAAAAATCAACAGGCAGTAAAGCATATTTGTTCTCTATTGTTCTTGTCGCCGTTCTGGGCGGACTACTCTTTGGCTATGACACAGCTGTTATCTCAGGTGCGGAAAAAGGTCTGCAGGCTTTCTTTATGGAGGCTAAGGATTTCCAGTACTCAGATATCTGGCATGGTTTCACATCAGCAAGTGCCTTGATAGGCTGTATTATAGGTTCATTCCTTTCCGGATACCTGGCACTTCATCTGGGTCGAAAACGCTCACTCATCATAGCCGGTTTGCTTTTCTTTATCTCGGCTTTGGGAAGCATGGATCCCGAGTTTCTGTTCTTTAACTTCGGAGATCCCAAATTCTCACTGCTCATGATGTTCAATGTCTATCGCATCATCGGTGGCATCGGAGTCGGCTTGGCTTCGGCCATCTGCCCCATGTATATCGGTGAGGTAGCACCTTATAAAATAAGAGGTATGCTGGTATCGTGGAACCAGTTCGCCATCATCTTCGGTCAGCTGGTAGTCTATTTTGTGAACTTCTTCATCCTTGGCGACCATATTCAGCCTTTGGTGGAAGAGATGGGCAAAGGCATTGCCGCCATCAATCCTGCAGCACAATGGACAGTCACAACCGGTTGGCGATACATGTTCGGAAGCGAAGCTGTTCCAGCAGGACTATTCGCTCTGCTCATCTGTTTTGTTCCTGAGACACCCCGCTACCTTGTGTCTGTAGGCAAAGACGAAGAGGCTATGAGCGTGCTCTCCAAGATAAATGGCAGTAGCAAGGCTGCTATAATCCTTCCTGAAATCAAGGAATCGATGGTGGTCAAGACCGAAAAGCTGATGACCTACGGTTGGATGTGTATCTTCGTGGGCATCATGCTCAGTGTGTTCCAACAGGCTGTAGGTATCAATGCCGTGCTTTACTACGCCCCACGTACCTTTGGCGATATGGGTATGCAAGACCCCATGATGATTACCGTTCTTATGGGCTTCATCAACATCATGTTCACCCTTGTTGCTATCTTTACAGTTGAGAAACTGGGTCGTAAGCCCTTGCTCATCTGGGGTTCTATCGGTATGGCCATTGGTGCTATGGGCGTTGCTGCCACCTTTGGTCACGAAGGACTGGAAGTAATCACCTGTGTCAGCCTCATGATTTATGCTGCATGCTTCATGTTCTCGTGGGGTCCCATCTGCTGGGTGCTTATTGCCGAGATATTCCCCAACACCATCCGAAGCGGTGCCGTAGCCATTGCTGTGGCTGCTCAGTGGATATCCAACTTCATTGTCTCCAGCAGTTTCGTGCCTATGTTCAATATGCACCTGACGGAGGGCGACGACTTTGGCCATTGGTTCACTTATGGCCTCTACGGCATCCTCTGTCTGCTGGCCGCCCTCTTTGTATGGAAACTGGTTCCAGAGACTAAGGGCAAAACCCTTGAGGACATGACCGCGATGTGGAGGGAAAGGAAAACCTATTAATCTATTAAACTATTAAACTA
>JAFXTC010000067.1 GCA_017525235.1 Bacteroidaceae bacterium
CATGTCTGTCGGGTTTGATACATATTTTTATTTGCAACACTAAGATAGGTGAAAAATCTGACATGGCAAAATCCTGAGCAACTTTTTGTTGCTCAGGTACTTAAAAAGTTATATTTGTAATAGTGTTGCGGAATTAAGGATTATCATTATTATAGGATCTTAAGGGCCAACTTAATAACCTTCTCAACAGGAGCATCGGGGTCTTCGCTGAGTATCTGTTGAACAGCCTTATGAGTAGGTGCAGGACTGAATCCTAACATCATCAGTGCCGAAATTGCCTCATTCTGTACCTCCGTATTAAGAGTTGGAGTCATCTTCTTTGCACCGCCTGCGATAACACTGTCTACTTCCAATGCAGCTATCTTATCATGCAAGTCAACAATAATACGCTGTGCAGCCTTAGGACCTATACCCTTCACCTGCTTTAACATCTTATCGTTGCCTTCACCAATGATATTGCATAGCTCTGCAGGAGTCATTGCAGACAATATCATTCGAGCCATACTAGCCCCTATGCCACTTACACTGGTGAGAAGAAGAAACAACTCACGCTCAACTCGTGTAGAGAAACCCCACAATTGGTAAGCATCTTCTCTTATAGACTCTGTTATCCATAATTTCACCGTCTCTTTCCCTTGGATTCCAGAAAAGGTATTAAGACTGATGTTTACCCCATAACCTACCCCATTACAATCTATAACGGCTAAAGCTGGTGTGAGGTCAGCAAGTGCCCCATTCAAATAATCAATCATAAATGCTTGAAATTAACCTTTATTTATCGCAAAGGTAGTCATTTTTTCCTGAAAAAGGGAAAAAGACAAAGAAAAACCTTCCTCTAAATAATAAATCTTCACATATATACGTTATATTTAACGTGAGCGCGCGAAAATTCATATCTATTATATTAGTTCTGGTAAGTATTAATATGCTTGCCCAAACTCCTGCCGACACCATACAGAGGCGTAAGCCTCGCTATAGCGTACGTAAGACTGGAGCAGAGGACCAAGAGGACCTAAAGACAAAAACGGCCGATCTTAAGGAGCCAGACAATCTTAAAACAGATGTTATCTATGATGAGAAAGATAACACATACACCATTGGTACAACATTTACCCAAACCACTTCTACTGGTAAAGGCAGCAACTCCTCCGGCGGTTCAAGCATAGCGCCTACAATGACACTTGGCCAAGCTACAAGCTACTTGAATGCACCGTTGCTAATGAGTCCCGAAGAATATCAAAAATGGTCACTTAAGAATAGCATGCAAGCTTATTGGCGTAAAAAGAATGCGGATGCTTTTGAATCAGAAGGCAAAAACAAATTCGATTTTACCGACATGCATTTCGACCTAGGACCTGCAGAAAAAATATTTGGTCCTGGCGGCGTTCAGATAAAAACCCAGGGAAGTGCCGAAATGAAACTGGGCATCAACATGAAGAAAGTTAACAACCCCGCTCTTGCTGTCTCACGTCGCAAAACCACGGGATTCGACTTCGACCAGAAAATTAATCTCAGCCTTAACGGAAAGGTAGGTGACAAGGTTAACCTGAACCTTAATTATAACACCGAAGCCACCTTTAATTTCGATTCTCAGATGATGAAACTGAAATACGATGGAAAGGAAGACGAAATCATAAAACTAATTGAGGCTGGTAACGTATCCTTCCCCAGTAACATGAGTCTGGTTCCTGGAGTTAGTAGTCTGTTCGGTTTACGTGCTGATGTACAATTCGGAAAATTAAAGTTGCAGACTGTTATAAGTCAAAAAAAGAGTGCCAGCACCAGTGCCAGCAGTAAGGGTGGTAAGCAAACAACACCTTTCGAATTCAGCGCCACCAATTACGAAGAGAACCGCCATTTCTTTCTCTCTCATTTCTTTCGCGAGCGTTATGACAACAATATGAAAACATTGCCTACCATCGGCAGTGGAATCACCATCAAACGAATAGAAATCTGGGTAACCAACAAAAGTGCTAATAGTGAAAATAACAGAAACGTCATAGCATTGGCCGATCTTGGCGAACCTTCATATATAAGTTATCCGTCATGGAGTAACAACGGCATAAATGTCCCTGCCAACCGTGCCAATACGGAGTATGAAACAATCATTAACAATTACCCCGATGTCAGAGATATTTCTCAAGCGACAACAATATTAGATGGTATTGGTGACGACTTTGAAGGTAGTAAGGATTATGAGAAATTGCAGTCTGCCCGCAAACTAAACAATAGTGAATACAACCTCAATACAGCCTTAGGATATGTCAGCTTGAATACCAACCTGCAAACGGACGATGTGCTTGCCGTTGCCTACGAGTACACCTACAACGGCACAACATATCAAGTAGGTGAGTTTGCCGCTGACGTAACCGATAACACACAAGCCCTTATTGTAAAGCTTATTAAGAGTACCACCGGTAGCCCAACAATCCCCACATGGAAGCTAATGATGAAAAACGTTTATAATCTAGGAGCTACTACCATACAGAAAGATAATTTCCGTTTAGATGTTAAATACTTAAGCGACTCCACTGGCGTTTATCTTACCTATCTGCCTGATGAACGACTAAAGAACACTCCTCTTATCAAAGCTTTAAATGCCGACCGTCTTGACGATAAGAACAATGCACATAGTAATGGTTACTTCGATTATGTTGATGGATATACCATCCTTAAAGGCGGACGTGTAGTATTTCCTGTTGTAGAACCTTTTGGCCAACACCTCAGGAACTGGATTGCTGATGATCAGTTAGCAGACAAGTTCTGTTTCCAGGAACTGTATGACAGCACAAAAACAGTAGCTAAGCAGATAGCAGAGCATGACAAGTTCCTAATAACCGGTAAATACAAAGGGAATAGCGCCGGAGAGATAGATTTAGGCGTCTCCAATATTGCACCAGGTTCTGTTAGGGTTACTGCTGGAGGTGTCACATTAACAGAAAACACGGACTATACGGTTGATTACAACATGGGACGTGTAACCATTATCAACCAAAGCCTTATCGATGCCGGCACCTCTATCAATGCCAGCGTGGAAAGTAATGAAACCTATGGTATGCAACGCAAGACGATGTTAGGTTTTAATGCTGATTACGAATTTAACAAAAACCTCACCATCGGTGGTACCTTTATGTTCCTCAACGAACAACCTCTTACAACAAAAGTCAGCATGGGCAACGAGCCCCTTAAAAATACACTTTGGGGATTCCATATCAATTGGAAAAAAGAAAGCCAATGGCTTACCAATATAATAGACAAGCTACCTATTATACAATGTACACAGCCTAGCCTTATCACTTTCAATGGAGAATTTGCACAACTCATTGCTGGTCAGAACCATAGTGTGCAGGGGCGTGCATCCTACCTCGATGATTTCGAACAGAGCAGCATCAAAAACAGCCTCACCCAACCCACCTATTGGACAATCTCCAGTACGCCAAGCATGTTCCCCGAAAGCAAACTCACAAACAATTTGTCTTATGGTTATAACCGTGCACTATTGTCTTGGTATTACATAGACCCCATCTTCACACGTCGTAGTAGTACACTTACTCCTAGTCATATCAAGAGCGATGTAAACCAGCTTTCCAACCACTACGTACGTGAGATATACGAACGAGAAATTTATCCACAAAAAGCACAAAACAGCTACAGTAGCGCCAGCAGTCTTAATGTACTAAACCTTGCATACTATCCTAACGAACGTGGTCCCTACAATCTTACAACAGAAATTGACCAGGATGGACACTTGCAGAATCCTCAATCGAAATGGGGAGGTATGATGCGTAAGATTGAAAACACCGACTTCGAAGCCCAGAACATCCAATATATAGAGTTCTGGATGATGGACCCCTTTATTTACAACACAAGTGGAAGTAACCGAGGCGGTGATTTTTACATCAATCTAGGAGAGATCAGCGAGGACATTCTGAAGGATGGAAAAAAATTCTTTGAAAGCGGTATGCCCGTCGATGGCAATAGCCAATATTGGACGGAGGGGCTATGGGGACGAATTCCTAACACAAACAGTGTCACCTATGCCTTTAACAATGAGGGAGGTTCACGCAACCGTCAAGATGTAGGTCTGAATGGATTAAACGATAATGATGAGCAGCAATACGAGACTTATAAAAATTACCTACAGCAAGTTCAGGGCATAGTTCGCCCAGAAGTGTATGACAGCATCTTTGCCGACCCGGCAAACGACAACTACCATTATTATCGCGGCACCGACTACGACCAGCTCAAAACCTCAATCCTTGACCGTTACAAACGCATTAATATGCCACAGGGTAACAGTGCTGATAGCGATTCAAGCCCTGAGAGCTATGAAACCGCTTGGAAGAGCACGCCCGACCTTGAAGATATTAACCAAGATTTCACTCTTAACGAATACGAGAAATACTACCAGTATCGTGTCAGCATTCGTCCAGAAGATATGGTCGTGGGCCGAAACCATATTGTTGATATCCGTACTGCCAACGTAAAATTGCGCAATGGTAATACAGAGGAGTGTAAGTGGTATCTTTTCCGCGTGCCATTATCTGATTACGAATCCAAAGAAGGAAACATTAACGACTTCACCAGCATCCGCTTCATGCGCCTCTTCCTCACCAATTTTCAGGAAAACATCATACTGCGTCTAGCCAGCCTTGACATGGTACAAGGCAACTGGCGTCCTTACGAGCGCCCACTTTATACTACCCAGACGCCTACCAGCAATGCAACACTAGAAGTCACCCAGGTCAGCATAGAAGAGAACAGCGAAAAGATACCTGTTAACTATGTGCTACCTCCTGGCATCAGCCGAATTACCGATCCGTCACAATCGCAGTTGGTGGAAAGCAACGAGCAAGCGTTGTGTCTGGTAACCAGAAACCTGAGTCCTGGCGATGCGCGTGCCGTATACAAGAATTGTACATACAACATGCGACAGTACAAGCACTTACAACTATTTTTGCATGCAAATGCTTTAGCTGAAAATATCACAGAGACTTCAGATGGAGATTGCAGCGTATTCTTGCGTTTAGGTTCCGACTACAAGAGCAACTACTACGAATACGAAGTACCCATGAAACTAACTCCTGAGGGCAAATATGACACCTACAGCGCTACGGCCTGTTCTGCAGTTTGGCCCAGCGAGAATATGATGGATATCAATCTCGAACTCTTCACCAACCTCAAAAAAAGACGTAATGCACAGGTAAGCGCAAACATTATTAATGTCAACCAACTTTTTTCCGAGTACGACAATAATCACCCAAGCAACCGCATTTCAATCGTAGGTAACCCCACATTGGGCGAGATTAAGACTATTATGATTGGTATTCGAAACAATGGTCGTACCGTTAAGAGCATAGAAGTATGGGCAAACGAGCTCCGCTTGCAGGAATTTTCCAATAGTGGCGGTTGGGCCGCTCAAGGTAATTTAAATATACAACTTAGCGACTTAGGCTCCCTGAATGTTACCGCCAAATATGTTAAGGCTGGATTCGGCGGTATTGAACAAACCGTTGCACAGCGTACAGATGAGGACAACCTCGACTATTCTATCACCACAAACGTGGAACTTGGGCGACTGCTACCAGAGAAAGCTAAGGTTACCTTCCCCATGTACTATTCTTACAGAAAAGAGACCATTCAGCCCAAATACAATCCCTTTGATACAGACATGTTACTCTCTGATGCACTTGAAGCCATGGCCACAGAGCGTGAACGTGACTCGCTGCGCAGTCTCACCAATCATGTTGAAGTAAGTAAGAACATCTCATTCAGCGGGGTTAAGGTTAATATTGCCACACGTAAGCATCCCATGCCTTACGACCCTGCCAACTTTACCTTTAATTACAGTCAATCAAAACAGAGAACAGAAGGTCAGACCACCGTCTATGAACATGAGTATGTATGGAAAGGTGGAATGAATTATGCCTGGAATCCTAATTGGAAGCCATGGGAACCCTTCAAAAAGTTGAAAGGAAAAAGCAAATGGCTCGATATTATCAAGGCACAGAATTTAGCCTTCTCACCACAAAGTATTTCCTTCAATACTGATATCAACCGCACTTACTATGAGTTACAGGAGCGCGACTTGGAGAACCTTGGTTCCCCCAACTCCATTCCTGCCACCTGGAGCCAAAGCTTCCTATGGAACCGTAGCTTCCAGCTTCGTTGGGACATCTTTAAGGCCTTACATTTTACTTTCCAGAGTGGTACCAGAGCGGAAATTGAAGAACCATACATGCAAGTCAACAAAGACCTATATCCAGACAAGTATCAGATATGGAAAGACTCAATTATACATAGTTTACTTCACTTCGGACGTCCCCTTGACTATAACCAAAGCGTACAAATAAGCTACAAAGTACCATTTGACAAAATTCCTGTTACTGACTGGCTATCTGCTGATGTTTCATATAACAGCAACTATTCATGGCACCGAGGCAGCCAATTGGAAGACGGGACGAGCCTGGGCAACACCGTTAATACACAACGTACCATCAATGTAAACAGCAAGATAGACCTTGAGAAGATTTACAACCATAGTAATTTCCTCAAAGAGGTCAACAAACGCTTCTCTGCTTCTAATGCAAAATCAGAAGCCAGCAAGAAAAAACAGCAAAAACAAAGAGAACAAGAAGCTAAGAAGAAAGAAAAAGAACGACAAGCAGATGCTCGCATACAGGCAGAGGAAGAAGCCATGAAAACCGGTGAGCCTGTTGACTCAATCCTTGCCCGTCAAAAGAACGCCCAGGCAAACCGTCAAACCAACAAAAATGGCATCAGCCAAAAGAAGACTCCCGAGAAGAAAGGATTTGCCCAGGAGGTGGTTTTGCTACCTGATAGCAACATTACCATTAACCACGGACAGAAAAGCAAACGCCTGCGTATCACTGCCATTGATACTGCCGGTCATGCCTTTAAGATATACTATAAGAAAAAGGACGAGAACACCCTGGTACTTCGTAAGACTCCCGTTGATACTACCAAGATACGACTCAATGTAGTTGCACTGCCTCCTCTCTCCGAAAAGAAAGGATACAATCTGGCACAGATAGGAGCTCGCTTCCTCATGTCACTTCGCAACGTCAGCATATCATACCGCAATACCTATAACCTTGCATTGCCCGGTTTCCGTCCTGAGATTGGTGATTTCTTCGGTCAAGGGAAAAATAGCGGTTTCTTAGCCCCTGGCATTGGATTTGGCTTTGGATTCGTCAATGACAGCTACATCGATAAGGCACAGGAACGCGGATGGCTTCTTGGAAGTGCGGATGGCGTATCAGCACCCGCCACCTCTGCAACAACCGAGGACATACAAGTAAAAATGTCACTTGAGCCTTTCACCGATTTCAAGATAGACCTGAATATGAGTCGTACCCACAACCGCAATAAGAGTATACAATATATGTATCGTGATGCCGACGGCTTTATACCTACCACTCATAACGGGTCTTTCAACATCACAACCGTTTCTATAAAGACTGCTTTCTCCAGTGGAGGTTCTGCCAGCGACGGATATTATAGTGCACCCTTCCAAAAATTCCGTGAGAACCTTGACTATTATCAACAACTTGCTACCCAGCGCTATGCAGGTGTCGAATATCCTGCCCGTACGGGGCGCACTGGTAAATACAACCCTGAGACTGACGCGCCAGTTAACAAGTATAGTCCCGATGTTATGATACCTGCTTTCCTGAATGCCTATACAGGTTCTAGCTCTATGGATATTTTCCCGTCCATCACTCGCATGCTTCCCAACTGGACGCTAACTTATAAGGGACTCAGCAACCTTCCATGGGTGCGTGACCATTTCAAGAGTGTAACCCTTACTCATGCCTACAAGAGCATCTATGCTGTTGGCTCATACAATTCATACAGTTCATGGATTGAGTGTATGGGAGCAGGCAATGGTTTAGGATTTGTACAGAACACAACCACAGGAGAATACCAGCCCTCATCTATGTACGATATTAGCTCCGTTAGCATCAATGAAAGCTTCGCACCTTTCTTGGGCTTAAATTTGACGTTCACCAACAACATGACACTCAAAATGGAGTATCGTACCACTCGTGTATTGAACCTCAGTCTCACAAGTGCTCAACTCAACGAGACAGGTTCGAAAGACTTCGTCATAGGTTGGGGTTATAAGATTGATGACTTTAAGCTTTCCAGCCTCTTCCGTTCAAAAAAGGCCAGCGCACGCATGGAAGCAAGGAATAAGTACAGAAACAATAAAAATGCTTCTGGCCAAAATGGCAAAAACGGAACTGCTGAGCAGAATAATACAAATAGCAAGAAAAGCAGCAAGAGCAACTTTGCACACAGTCTCAATATGCGTTTCGATTTCAGCATACGCAATCAGAATGCCATCAGACGCGACCTCCAAACCAACCTTTGCGAAGCTGTCAGTGGACAAAAGGCTATCAAGACCAGTGCTCAGCTTGATTACGCTATGAGTAGAATGGTTACCTTAAGCATGTTCTATGACCGTCAGCGTTCACAACCGCTGCTCTCAAGCAGTAGCTATCCAACCATTACCCAAGACTTTGGTTTCAGTATGAAATTCTCACTGACGAGATAAAAACTTATCAGAGACGATTGTGTCGTACGTGCACAATCGCACAAATGTGTGCGGAAACGCACAAAAGTTTGGTATAGGAGAGAATGAACGTGTTTTTGTGAGAAGGAAGTTTGGGAAATATTAGGCTTTTGTCTTATCTTTGCTTCCAGAAAGAAAAAATGATTAATAATGGAAGAGAAAAAGAAGGGCAAAGTACTTGTCATTGACGATAACGAGGACATACTCTTTGCGCTGAATTTATTGCTGAAACCTTTGGTGGAGGATATCCGCGTAACCAAACAGCCCGAGCAGATAGATCGGTTCTACGATCTGTTGCATCCCGATGTGGTGCTGCTGGATATGAATTTCACACGCGATGCCATCAGCGGCGAAGAAGGTTTTGAGTGGCTGGAACATATTTTGCACAAAGATGCGCAGGCGGTGGTTATCCTTATGACAGCCTACGCCGATGCCGAAAAGGCTGTCAGGGCGCTAAAAAGTGGCGCTACCGATTTCATTACCAAACCCTGGAACAATTCCAAACTGTTGGCCACGCTCTTTGCTGGCATCGAGTTGAGCCAGGAACGTCACAAGAACCACGTTTTAGAGCAGCGCATGGAGGTAGCAGCATCGCCTTTTGGTGCTACGGCTGCGCCAACGATTATCGGCGAGAGTCCAGCTATGCGACATGTATTCGAGATGCTAGCACAGGTAGCTCCCACTGATGCTAACGTGTTGATTCTGGGCGAGAACGGAACGGGCAAAGATGTCATTGCTCGTCAGTTGTGCGCCCTGTCCAATAGAGCGGCAAAAACCTTTGTCAGCATCGACCTCGGCAGCGTACCCGAACAACTCTTCGAGGGTGAACTCTTCGGCTATGAGAAGGGAGCATTCACCGATGCCCGCAAGGCGAAAGCCGGTAGGATGGAGACCGCTTCGGGCGGCACGTTGTTCCTCGACGAGATAGGTAACCTTCCCCTACCCTTGCAAGCAAAACTCTTAACAGCCTTGGAGCGCCGCGAAATTTCGCGCCTCGGCAGCACGCAGGTGACGCCTATCGATGTGCGACTCATCTGCGCTACGAATGCCGATATCCATACTGAGGTAGCTGAGGGTCGTTTTCGCGAGGACTTGCTCTACCGCATCAATACCATTGAGATTACCATGCCGCCGCTACGCGAACGTGGCGAGGACATCATCCTGCTGGCCGAACATTTCCTCAAGATTTACGCACGTAAATATAATAAGGTAGTGAAGACACTGAACCGCGATGCCCGTCAGCGACTGCTCCGCCATACTTGGCCGGGCAATGTACGCGAACTGATGCATGCCGTAGAGCGTGCTGTGCTGCTTGCCAAGAGCGACGGACTCTGTGCGCAGGACTTTATGCTGAAGGAGTCGGTACATCGTGCCAACCAAACCCATACACTGAACTTGGAGCGCTTGGAGCAAAAAGCCATCGAGCGTGCCATGAGCGTAGCGGGAGGCAACGTCACCCGCGCTGCGGAACTCTTGGGAATCACCCGATTTGCATTGTATAGAAAGCTCAACAAATGAAAACATACCTGTTTTATATACTTACCCTCATAGCCCTTATGGCGTGCTTGGTCTTCAGCATCCAGGCTCATCTGCTTTGGCCGTCCATCACACTCGGCATAGCGCTAATCTGGTTATGTACCTCGCTTTATGGGCGTATCGAGCGTCTTCTCTATGCCTATCACGAGACGGAGAAGGAAAACGAGCAACTGCACACCCGTCTGGCTGAGGCCGAAAGGCAGTTGCTATACCTGCGACAGCTGGCAGAAAATGTTGATACCGCCCTCTTCGTCTGTGACACCGAAGGAAGAATCGACTGGATGAACCATGCGGCAGAACAGACTCTTCCCCAACCCCTCCCTGCTAAGGAGGGGAGTCTTCCTTCCAATATTCTACAGGCCATTGATGAAGGTGCTGAGGTGGTGGATGGCTGCGCCCTCTCCACCGTGCTACTGCGCATCGACGGGAAGCGACGTCTGGTGATAGCATTAAAGGATGTCTCTGCGTTGATGCAACGACAGGAAATGGAGGCTTGGCAGCAACTCATCCGCGTGCTAACTCACGAAATCATGAACTCCCTCACCCCTATCATCTCCATCAGCGAAACCTTAACCAACGAGAACGAGGCTTTCGCTGTCATCAACCGTCGTTGCCACTCGCTCCAGGATTTTGTAGAGAGCTATCGACAACTCACTCGCATCAAGATCCCCGAAAAGAGCACCTTCCCCATCTCTGAACTCTTTGAGCACATAAAAGGCCTTTACCCACAAGTGGTCACTGTGCTCGACGGCTCTTCCGTCGAGCATCAATTAAAGGCCGACCGCTCCCAAATAGAGCAAGTCCTTATCAACCTTATTAAGAACGCCTACGAAAGTGGAGCTACTGAAGTGGAAGTTACTGCCAGAGGCGAGGGTGTAATTTGTGTCCAAGACAACGGCTGTGGTATGTCGCCCGATGTGCTGGAACATGCCTTCATTCCCTTCTTCACTACCAAGCCCACAGGTACCGGCATTGGCCTTGCTCTTTGTCGCCAGATTATCCTGAAGCATGGTGGCACCATTAGCGTAGAAAGTGTTCCAGATAAGGGCACTACTATAACATTGAGCATTGAACATTGAACATTGAGCATTGAACATTGAATGTGCTTTTTCGCACACCTATGAGCGCATACGCACACAGATAAAAGTATGCCTTTTCTTGTATCTTACGGAGAATCAACACCTTAAGTTTTTGGTACGGGTTTTGCATAAAGTAAAATGTATATACATTAAACTTGTCAACTCGTTAACTAAAGAAATATGAAACAAGCATTTAGAATCATTACCCGTATGAGAGGCTACACGGCTCTCTCCCTGCTGGGCCTCATTATCAGTCTCAGCGGCACAGTCATCATCAGCCGCTATATCCATCAGGAATGGACCATAGACCACTGGATGCCGGACCTGGACAGAACTTACATCTGTTGCACCCAGTTCCATAACTCCGACGGATGGATTCCGATGGAAACCGACGACCCTAATCACGAAGAGCATTTTGTTTCGCCCGTGCTGAACCAGAGTGACGTGGAGTGCTGGACGAACGTGCAACTGCGC
>JAFXTC010000014.1 GCA_017525235.1 Bacteroidaceae bacterium
CCAAATCGAATACAACAGGAGCAGCGCTGGAAATACGACGGAAAGAAGCAAGGTCAAGCAGTCTGTTCTGCTGCTGACCAGTAGTAACCTTCAGTGCCTCTGTTACTTTGCCTGATATGTCGCCCTTGAAGCTGAGCAGTGAATAAAGGGCTTCCTGGTTATTATTGCCTCCCAACTGAGCTATCAGGGCAGTAGCAGCATCGTCGCCACCAATCTTACCCAGTGCCTCGATGGCTGCCACAGCGGGCTTTCCACCTTGTGTGAGCACCTTGTTGAGGAAAGGCTTCTGACTCTCTACCTTGTTATCGCCCAACCAGTTGATAATGTCGGCCTTACCTTCCTCTGTCTGCTTCTTGTATGTGCCTACAACCTTCTGTGCCAAATCATCGGTAACCAGATTATTGGCTGTGGCAAACTTCAGGGCTTGCATACGCAGAGCATGATCTTTGCTCTTGAGGGTCTTGACAATAGTAGGACCAGCGTTAGCACCCAGTTTCTTCAGATTATCGTATGCCTGAGCATAGGGTGCGGCACCTGCATGCTCGCTGAACTCGATAGGCTTCTCATCGCCTGCCAGCAGACGAATCTGAGACTGTATGAACTGACGCACATACTGGTCTGGAGCCTTGGGGGCAGCAGCCTGAAGTCCGTCGAGAACGGCCTTCTTATACTTGGCGTTAGCAGAAGCGAAGTTGGTTACACCATTGATGGCGTACTCCAACAGATTGTTCTTAGCCTTTTCTGTAGGCTGCATCATACCAACAAGAACCTGAATGGACTGAGGAGCGGCCTTGGCAATGTCCTCCATCTCGCGGTTGAAGTCGGTCTGGTTCTGCAAAGGCATCAGTGCCAATGCATCCTGCACAATGGTTTGTGTAGTTCTCTGTCTTGCGTCCTGTGCAAAAGCAGGGGATGTAGTGACCGTCATCATCAGGACGGCCAGCAACATTATATTAAATATCTTCTTCATTGCAGATTTCTTAATTGTCAATTATCAATTATCAATTCTCATTTATATCATCTTTCCCCATTCTCCGCGCATGGGCTGGTTGATAAGCAGATTTGCTGCCTCGTCGCCTATGAAGCGCTGTGTCTTGGGATCGAAGTTAAGTGTGCGGTTCAGACGGAGTGCACATACACCCATATTAACTATGGTAGCACTGTGATGACCGTTGCTCTCGTTGAGGGCAAACTGACGACGGGTGCGAACACACTCTAGGAAGTCGGTATTGCGAGGCTCGGGATCGGGCATCTCGTTGATGAGCTCCTGAACATTAGGAATGGTGCACTCGAAGCCCTTGAAGACTTTACCCTTAGGACCTTCGATATAAGGTACCTTGCCTTCGCTCTCGAAGCCTTCGCCTTCAAGAATAATCTGACAGCCGTCTTCGTAGGTGTAGGTGATACTGCGCCAGATACCAACAGCATCGGGGTGCTGCTGAGGTGCGTCAATCTCAACCTTAACGGGGAAGGTGTCGTCCTTGCCTAAGATATACTGAACTGGGTCGATATAATGCTGACCCATATCAGCCAGACCGCCACCGTCGTAATCGAAGTAACCACGGAAGGTCTGGTGTGTACGGTGAATATTGTAGGGCTTATAGGGAGCCGGACCTAACCAAAGATCGTAATCCAGTTCCTTTGGAATGGGCTGTACTTCCAAATTTTCTTTTCCTACCCAGTAAAACTTCCAGGTAAAGCCTGTAGCACCAGAGATGCGTACCTTCAGAGGCCAGCCAAGCAAGCCGCTATCGACAAGTTTCTTCAATGGCTTAACATCTGTTCCCAATCCGTAGAAGGTATCCTTGAAACGGAACCAAGTGTTCAGGCGGAAAACGCGTGCATTGCGCTTAACAGCTTCTTCCACGCGCTTGCCTTCGCCAATGGTGCGTGTCATAGGTTTTTCACAGAAGATATCCTTGCCTGCATTGGCAGCCTCGACCGACATGAGTCCGTGCCAATGGGGTGGGGTTGCAATATGAACAATGTCCACGTTGGGATCGTGAATGAGTTCACGGAAGTCGTGATAGGCTTTCACGGTCTCGTTAAAGTTCTTCTTAGCTGCAGCTACTGCAGAATCGAGGTGCTTCTGGTCTACATCACATAATGCTACCAAACGGCAGGATTGGTCGCTGGCAAAGTGGTGGCTGGAACGTCCAATACCACCAACACCGATGATACCACGTGTAAGCTGATCACTGGGAGCAACAAAGTTATTAGCTCCACCCATCTTACCCAACACTTCGCGGGGCAAGATACTGAACAGTGCCGAAGCGGCAGCTGTTCTTTTTAGAAAAGATCTTCTGTTTAGTGCCATAATAGGGTTGTTTTCATAGAAATTTTACGATTCGTAAGGCAAAAATAGAAAATTCTGTGGAAACAACCAAAAGAAACAAGAATTATTCTGTTTCTTCTTTGGGCTTTGTGCCTTCCTCTGTCGGCTTTACTGCTTCCTTGGTCGGTTTGATGTTGTCAAAAAGACGATAAGTAGTGCGTAGCACCCGGAATTCGGTTCTGCGATTAAAAGCGTTGCAGATTTCTTGTTTTTCTACATCTTCAATCCGCAGAATAAATGTCTCTGTCAGCGTATCACCCTCATGCAGGAAGCTATTCAGCTCTGCCATTTTGCGTGTTACTACCTTAGGACGTTTCTCGCCATAGCCTACGGGGGTAAGTCGTTCTGCCTCTATGCCATGAGCTATCAGATAATTGACAACACTCTCGGCACGACGTTGACTGAGTTTTTCGTTGTATTCATCCTTGCCGCGATAGTCACAATGTGATGATAATTCTATAGTGACATTAGGATTCTCATTAAGCAAATCCACTAGACTGTCCAAAGCTTGTGTGCTGCTTTCTGTAAGCGCTGCACTGTCAAACTCATAGAAGACATTGCGAATAAGAACTGGGTTGTTAATGCTAGCCAAAGGGAACTGCAGAACAAATTCTTGACTTACACTGCTGGTATCAACGTGCAATTCTTCTTTGTGATTCAGAAACCCTTGGCAGGTACCCAGAAAAACGTAATCCACGTTGGGCGTAACCTCGTGTACAAAAGAACCGTCACCACGCACACTCAATTTTTGGTATGAACCATCGTTGCCTACCATATAGACAAGTCCTTCGGGTAATTCATAACCATCTTTCTCGTATACCCATCCCTTTACGGTATGAATGACCTCAGGACATTCAAAAGACATTATGTGGTCCCATCCACGTGCATCGCCTCTGTTAGTGCAGAAGAATCCTCTGTTATGGAATCCCTCAAAGGTCATGCCAAAGTCATCTCCACTACTGTTCATGGGTACTTTGAGGTTCTCAATCAGCCATTCTCCTGTCGTCGTATCGCGTTTTGCCTTAAAGATATCTAAACCACCCATGCCAACATGCCCGTTGCTGGAGAAATACAGTTCCCCGTTGGGACGGAAAGTAGGGAACATTTCATCTCCCTCTGTGTTGATGGGCGCTCCCAGATTCTCTGCACCACCTAATCCACCACCTTCTGTTAATGCAATGCGCCAGATGTCTTTGCCACCTAATCCGCCTGGCATATCACTGGTAAAATAGAGCCATTTGCCATCGGGCGAGACGGCAGGATGGGCATAGCTTGAAAGTGTATCTTTGGTAATCTGTAGCAATTGTGGCTTGCTCCAAGAGGCATCGCTACGTTGACTGGTATATATCTCGGCATAACGGGGATAGTCTGAGTCGTAAGTACAACGGGTAAGATACATGGTTTTTCCTTCGGGTGAGAAACAGCAGGCTCCTTCATCATATTCGCTGTTTAAGTCACCTTCCACTATCTCAGGTGCTCCCCATTTACCCTTATCATCTTTCTTGCAAAAGAATATGTCGCCACTCTTGGTACCGGTAATGCCACTCACCTCATTTCCTGTAGCCTGTGGACGTGTGGTAGAAATGAAAAGCTGGTCGGCATCGTCGCCTAGAAGCATAGGTGAGAAATCTGCGCGACGACTATTCAGAACAGGCTCCTTCTTTATACTGTACAGTGTGGGTTTCCTTTTCCAGATGGGCGCCTGCATACAACCTTGAATACCACTGACAGCAAGTGGCGCATTCGGTACCATATCCAGATAAGTGTTATAGTTTTTGATGGCAGCCTTGTAATCGCCTTGTTTATGCTGAAGTTGAGCCAGATAGAGCCATGCAAGGGTGTCTGGGTAGTTATATCTAATGGCATTTTGATAGGCACCTATGCCCTTGGCGCTATAGTTGATTTTTCTATAACATTCTGCCATCTTCCAGGCACGAACGCCGCGTTTTTCTTTTTCTGTAGTTTTGGTGCGTGAGTAGGCTTTTTTATATTCAGCAGCAGCATCGTAATACTCGCCAATGGCATAGTATTGATCGCCCTTCTTTAGGTGGTTATCTGCTCCACAAGAAGACAGCAGTCCAACTCCTGCTATAACAAGTATGAGATAGAAGGAGATAGAAGGAGATAAAAGAAAACGTCTTCTAAACATGCAAATTTACCAATACTCTATATAATAACGTATAGAACCTACTTTTTATTGCCCTTCTTGTTTTTGGGTGGTTCAACGGTGACACTTATCTGGCGAGGATTCTTGTCGTTTAAGACTGATGTAACGATGTCTGTTACCATCTGCTTGAGTTCTTCCAGGAATGTCTGAGCCTGATATTCCTTGCGTTCTATCATTCTCAGTTTCTTTTCCCAAAGGCCCGTCAGTTCGGCACTCTTCAACAGCTCCTCGTGTATGATTTCTATGAGTTCTACACCTGTTTGAGTTGCCCAAAGACTTTTCCTTTCCTTGCGGATGTAATGTCTGCGGAACAGCGTCTCAATGATGGCTGCACGTGTACTGGGGCGGCCGATACCGTTCTCCTTCAGTGCATCGCGCAATTCCTCGTCTTCCACCATCTTACCAGCTGTTTCCATAGCGCGAAGCAGAGTCGCTTCGGTGTAAGGTTTGGGAGGTGTAGTCCATTTGTCGGCCAACGAGGGTATATGCGGACCGCTTTCTCCTTCTTGGAAAACGGGTAAGGATGTTTTCTCACTTTCGTTCTCGTTCTCTTCCTTCTCCTCCGTTTCCATCTTCTTGAAGACAACCTTCCAGCCTTCATCTGTGATAACCTTTCCATTTACACGGAAAAGTACAGAATTCGTTTCCCCCTTCTTGACTTCACCTATAACGGTGGTGGTTTCAAAAAGACAGTCGGGATAGAAAGCAGCAATGAAGGCACGTGCAATCAGGTCGAATACTTTCCACTCCATTTCCGTAAGACTTTGAGGCGAAACACCCGTAGGAATGATGGCGTGGTGGTCGGTCACCTTGCTGTTATCAAATATCTTCTTGCTCTTCTTCAGTGGCTTGCCTCCCAGTGTTTTAACAATCTCGGCATAGGGTTGTGTTCCTGCATTCTTTGTTAGAAACAGTCCGTTCATAATCTGGGGGCACTTGGGGTACACATCATCGGGTAGGAAAGTGGTGTCGACACGTGGATAGGTGGCAACTTTCTTCTCGTAGAGGCTCTGAATAAGGTTGAGGGTTTGGTCGGCACTAAACCCGAATTTCTTGTTACAGTCGACCTGCAAGCTGGTTAGGTCGTACAAACGAGGCGGTGTTTCAAAGCCTTTCTTCTTGGTAACAGACAGTACAATAAATGGGTTGTCCTTGATTGCCTCCAGTGCATCTTTGCCTTCTTCCTCTGTAGCATATTCCATCAGTCGGTAGATAGGGCCTTTAGACTTTATCGTCTTACCTTCCTTGGCCGCTTCCGCTATCTCGGCAGCTTCTTCGGCTTCTGCCTCCTCGTCGCGTTGTATGGCGCAGAACTTGACTTCTCTGTATAGAGTGGAGAGAATCCACGACTGGCGGGGAACAAAGTTTTCTATTTCCTTCTGGCGGTTGACAATTAGCGCCAGGGTGGGGGTCTGTACACGACCTACACTCAGCACTTGGTGTTTGCCAAAGGCGTATTTCTGTGTATAGAGGCGTGTGGCGTTCATACCCAACAGCCAGTCACCGATGGCACGCATCAGTCCGGCTTCGTAAAGGCTCTGATATTCCTGTTGGTCTTTCAGTGTCTGAAACCCCTCACGAATAGCCTCTTCTGTAAGGCTGCTAATCCACAGACGTTTCACGGGGCATTTAGCCAAAGCCTTCTGCATAACCCAACGCTGAATCAGTTCACCCTCTTGGCCGGCATCACCGCAGTTGATGATTTCGTCGGCTTTACTCATCAGCGAGGCAATTGTGTTAAACTGTTTCTCAACGCCCTTGTCGGATTTTAACTTAATGCCGAAACGGGGTGGAATCATAGGCAGTTGGCTTAGGCTCCAACTTTTCCATAGGGGAGTATATTCATGAGGCTCCTTCAACTCACATAGGTGACCGAAGGTCCATGTAACCTGATATCCGTTTCCTTCCAAATAGCCGTCATGTTGGGTGTTAGCTCCCAAGATGTGGGCTATATCACGGGCCACGGAAGGTTTCTCAGCTATACAAACAATCATTCGACAGTTCTTTTTACCCGACAAAGGTACAAATATTTTATTGATAAAACAGAAGCATCCTTTTAAAAAAGTGAATTGTATAGTGCTTCGTAACGTTGGGCTACCTTAATGTAATGATGATGTTGTTGTATGAATTCATAACTCTGTCTTTTTAAGTCAGGAATGAGTTGGGGGTGCAGTACAAGGTTTTCCAATTCTTCGTAAACCGACTCGTAATAAGGTTTCACGTTGACGATAGGATGCCGTTCTGTCTCATTCATAAGCTGATACATTTCCGGCTCGCCTCCACCCACGCAGACAATACCTTTTGATAGAGCTAGCAATCCGTTCATGGCGGGTGTATAACTATATAGTTGGTCGATAAGCACATCCTGGCTCTCCATTTTTTTGATATATTCTGTGTAGGGCAGGTTCTCCACAATGCTAAGTTCTACCTTCTCGGGATATTTGGCAGCGATGTCTTCTGCGGCTTTGCGCATAATATCCGTTCCTTTGTACTCCGAGCGATTGCGCTGTATGCCTAAGAAGATACGGATTTTGTCTCTAACTCGGAATCTGTCTGAAGATTCCTTCTTCGGGACAACAGGCAGAGGCATGTAAGTGGTCTTTTCTTTCCAATATTGTTGGTAGCAAAGCCAATACTCGTACAAAACGGGAGTGATGGCGTCGCAGGTACTTGCAATGTATTGGCTAAAATCTTTATTTATAGGCAGGGTCCATTCTTCGTATTGCTTCTTGGCATAGGGAAATGTCAGTCTGCGGTCAACAGGGCCCAGATTGAAGTCACTGTAGCGGAAAAGATGAAGGTCGCAACATCCGTGAACCCAGTAGTAATCGTCACCTAGGACCGTCATTAACACCCGTTTGTTATGTCGTCTCAGATAATCGTATATCCACCTGAGTTTCTCTTTCCTAAGCGCCATGAAGTTAGGTCCTACCAGCTGAACAATGTCATAGCCCCTTAGTTTTGGCAGCAACAGCAATACCTGTATCAGATACCTGAGACCTCCCCATTTGCCTGGTTTTCGGTCTAATAGAATATCTTGGGGGAATTTGCGCCACCGCAATTTCTCGCTTATAACTAGTGTCTCGTGCCCAAGCTTTCTCAGACCGAGAGACAGGTTGTAGTGAGCCATAGAGGCGTCTCCCAGAAACAGAATCTTCATAAATATGTATTCCTTACTTATTTTATATATAACGCGAATAATGGTCTTTAAATTGTGATTTTTGTCATTGAAATTTGGTTGTATGTGAAATAATGGATAACTTTGCCTGTAAATTGTATTATCACAACATGGAACTGCATTCAATCTTTCATACCAACTGGCTGGCTACTTTCCTCCTCAATTATCATGCCGGAGGGTGGAGGGTTGTGCTACGTATGCCTATCAAAGTGTACGGTTCTCTGAAGTTGAAACTTCGAGGAAAAATTATTCTTCCCGCCAATGCTCAGAGGAATATGGTAATTATAAATGCCGGCTTCGAAGATTATACGGCTTCTGCCGGTAGGGCAGAGGTGTGTATCCTTGGAACGTGGCAGATAGACGGTTTCCTGCGCATAGGTCCTGACTCATGCATTTATGTGAATGATGGGGCACGTCTACAGTTTGGCCATAACATCTATATAGCTAGGGATTCTCGGATACTTTGCTACAACCATATAACGGTAGGCCATGATGTGTTGATGGGTGGAACGTATGTTACGGACAGTTCACACCACCATATATATAAAGAAGGTACAGAGCAACCTATGTACGGTGATGTGGTTGTTGGCGATTATGTTTATCTGGGATTTAGAACTGTCCTTCTAAAGGGCACTGTTATCCCTGCGCGTTCTGTGGTAGGTAGCGGAGCCGTTTGTGTATCAGATTATAGCAAGAGTGGGGCGGAGGAACTTTTTATCTGCGGTAATCCCGCCGTGGTGAAGGCAACGAATGTGACCGCAAAGTTTTAGTCGGCATGAAGCGAATCTCTTTTATCATTACCTATTATAACGAACCACTCGAATTGCTGAGAGAATGCGTGGAAAGCGTTCTCTCCTTGTCTTTGCGTGCAGAGGAAAGGGAGGTTCTTCTCATTGATGATGGTAGCGCTGTTCCTGCTCCTGCGTTTGACGGGGTAACCGTTTTTCGACAAGAGAACCAGGGGCTTTCCGCTGCACGGAACAAAGGCCTTGAGTTGGCGCAGAGCGAATATATTCAATTCTTGGATGCCGATGATTATTTATTCCCTAATGCGTACCGACATCTCTTGGATATGCAACTTTCATTCCGTCCGGATGTGTTGATCTTTGGGTTTACTCACAACGTATCACAAGAGGGTAAACTGAAAAGCGTTGAGTCTTTCAGCAGTGGCATCGATTTTCTTCGAACCCGTAATATGCGAAGTTCGGCTTGTTCTTATCTGTTCCGCAAGGATATCTTGGGCAATTTACGCTTTCAGCGAGGTATTTTGCATGAAGATGAATTATTCACGCCTCAGCTGCTGTTAAGGGCAGGAAGTCTATTGGTGGCGGATATTCCTGCTTATTATTATAGGATAGGTGTCGGAACTATTACGCATCAGCAGGATGCAGCGCATATACAAAGACGGTTGCATGATATACTCTTTGTCGTTTGTGAATTAGACCAACTGGCCAAGGTATCCCAAGGAAAAGAATCCGAGGCTTTGCGCAGACGTGTCAGCCAATTATCGATGGATTGTATCTATAACTGTTGGATGCTGACCCATAGCCTGAAGGAAGTCCGTTTTTGCCTCCGTTCCCTGAAAGATAACAGCCTTTATCCTTTGCCTCTCAGGTGTTATTCGCTCAAATACTGGTATTTTGCCCTGACAATAAACTGCCTATGCGCCTTTCTGTAATCATACCATGCTATAATGTAGCCGATACGCTGCAAAGATGTGTGCAGAGCGTATTGTCACAGTTGCCCTGGGATGCTGAGGTTATTCTTGTTGATGACGGCAGTACTGATGCCACAGGACTGTTGGCAGAAAGGATAGGGGCAGAGAATGGGGCTGTGCGCGTTTTCCATAAATCTAATTCCGGACTTTCTGACACCCGCAACTTCGGAATAGCCCAAGCTGACGGAGACTATCTGATGTTTGTGGACAGCGACGATGAAATGACTGTCCCTACTTTCTCTCCTGTACTCAGGTTTATGCTCAATCATCCCGAGGTTGATGTGGCCGAGTTTCCCATCTGTGTTCATTACGGTCATACTTCGGAATATCTGCAGAATTTCCCCGAAAAGATATGGTCCTCGGCCCGTGAGTATTGGCTTAAGACCGAAGCATGGGGTCATACTTATGCGGTAAATAAGATTTACAAAAGGCTACTTTTTCAGGAAACACGTTTCCCCAAGGGACGTCTGTTTGAGGATATTTGGTTCTATTCCGAACTTCTCTCCAAGCAGCCCAGGGTAGCCACACTTTCCTGCGGACAGTATCTATACTATTGGAATGAGAAAGGTATTACCGTTAATGCCGACGCTGATGATTTGCAGCAGTTATTGGAGGGACAGATGCGGGCAGCTCAACTGATGGAAACCGACTTCCTCTCGTTCCACGGATGGCGTTTGTACCGTTCTATGCTGTATCGGCAGATTGATATCTACAGAGCTACGGGAAAGATTCTGCTCCACTATCCCTTTGTGGAACTCATCTGCATTTTGCATAAGAAGTTCCGTAAAACCACTTCCCAATAAACAAAAGAAAGGAGCCGATTCGGCTCCTTTCTTTTGTTTATAATGGGTATTCCTCGAAGGCGTAGAGGACAGTTGAGAGATATCGTTCGCCAGTATCGGGTAGCAGTGCCACTATCTTTTTACCTTTGTTCTCGGGGCGCTTTGCTACTTGGATGGCAGCATAGAGAGCTGCACCTGCGCTGATACCTACCAGCAAGCCTTCTGTCTGTGCAATTTCACGACCTGTACGTATGGCATCGTCGTTCTCTACATCGAACACCTCGTCAATCACATTGGCATCGTAGGTCTTGGGGATAAAGCCTGCACCAATACCCTGAATCTTGTGGGGACCGCTCTGTCCACCATTCAGTACGGGAGAGGATTTGGGCTCTACGGCAATCACCTTCACGTTGGGATTTTGCTCCTTCAAATACTTACCGGTACCGCTGATGGTACCACCAGTTCCTACACCACCGATAAAGATGTCTACCTTACCATCTGTGTCGCGCCAAATCTCAGGACCTGTGGTAGCATAGTGCTTAGCGGGGTTGGCACCATTTTCGAACTGTTGCAGGATAACAGCTCCGGGGATGCTGTCGCGCAACTCCTCGGCAGCGCGGATGGCACCTGGCATACCGTCTTTACCAGAGGTGAGACGTACCTCGGCACCATAGGCTTTTACTAGGTTGCGACGCTCCACGCTCATGGTTTCGGGCATGGTAAGGATAAGGTGGTAGCCCTTAACGGCGCTTACCAGTGCCAATCCTACGCCTGTGTTTCCGCTGGTAGGTTCGATGATGGTGGCACCAGGCTTCAGGATGCCCTTCTGCTCTGCATCCTCAATCATCGCCAGTGCGATGCGATCCTTCACGCTACCGCCAGGATTAAAAAACTCTACTTTGGCAATTACGGGAGTCTCCAGTCCCTGTGCCTGTGAATACTTGTTGAGCTCCAAAAGAGGGGTGTTGCCGACGAGCTCTGTCAGCTGCTTTGCAATCTTACTCATAACCTTATCCTTTGTTATATTATGGTTTACTGTTTACCGTTTGTAACTTTCAACTTTTTCTGCTGCAAAGGTACGGCAGTTTTCTCATCCCCACAATACCAATGGCACGTTATTTCGTATACCAAACGTTTGGTATTTCGCACAATTATGCCATTTTTTTGCAGGACAAGATTGATTTTTATGGCCAAATTAAGGAACAATGGCTATAAAATTGGTTATTTCGTAGAAGTGAAATGCTAAGGATTCAGCAATCTTTTCAAATCACTTGCGAAAACAGAGGAATAGAGCTTTGCGCCCTTATCCCATAAGTGGCTTGCATCTTTAAAATATTCAGGATGATTGAGGTATAATCCTGATGTGTGATAGTCCAAAACAGGAACATTGTATGCTGAAGCCATTCCTTTCAGGATAGTATAGTAGTCAGAATCAACTAAAGAATAGGAAGGTGATATGCTAAAACATAAGAAAACACCTCTTTCATGGCATGAACGGATGAAACGGCACATATAATCCTTCTTCTCATCGTTGATTTCAAAATCCTCTGTCTGCCACCTACTTAGGTTCGGGAAGTGAAGAGGTTTGGGATTAGGATTGTATCCCTGTTCTGCATTATCCCAGCAATGCCTTATCTGGCCTGTGATATTGGCGAGTACTTTGGTGTTATATCGGTAAAGATATGACAGACGATATAGCCAATAGTCGCCAGACAAGTGGTATACAGAGTCTGCCTTTTCGTTCAATCCAAAATAAGGAGCGAAATAACCTGTTGTCATATAAGCACTCTCTTCCTCACTCAGAAAACTATTCCCGACTTCTAAAACCACTATTCGGGGGGTGTGATGTTTAAGTATATGACTGAGTACTATATATTGTGCGAAAATATTGTCCGATCCGTCAACTCCTGCATTATATACACTAAGTCCTAAAGTGTCTTGTATAATCTTAGGAACATAATGGCCATTACATCTCGAGGTTCCCATTAAAATGACATCTTCTGATATTCCCTCAACGATATGCTTTATTTTAGGACTTGTTGTGTCTTGCGAGTGTTGGTTCAACCACCACATACAAAGACCGCCAACGCGATCAAAGCACCACCACATCGCTATTATGCAGAGCAAGGCATATATAAATCGTTTCATAGTAGAATGCTTTAGAATTGAAAGTAAATGAATTGATTATTACCAAAGACGCCTAACAATGAAATAGCTGCAATTAAGAAAGAGATATATGCGTATTGCAGTATTTGATGGTTTGTTGTTAAAGATGCTATCTTCCAGTTGTATTCCACCGATAGATCCTTAACAACCACGAGTAGTATTGCTCCAAATGAAGCGCATAAGACACCCCAACCTACATCTTGTGTGTATGGAATCCCCATATTCGTAAATAGCCCCATGGAGATGGTATGGAAATCCGACAGGTTGTTTGACCTAAATAGTATCCAAGCATAACTAACGAGAACAAATGTTACAGCACAGTGGCAGAGTTTCTTGACACCAGTGTATTTTTGCTTGTTGATGCCAAGCCCCTTTTCAATGCAAAGTAGAACCCCGTGTAGCGTACCCCAGCAGAAAAACGTCCAGTTGGCACCGTGCCAGATGCCGCTGACGATAAATGTCACCAACAGGTTGAAGTAGTTGCGTATGCTGCTCACGCGATTGCCCCCAAGAGGAATATAGACGTAATCCTTAAACCATGTGGAAAGCGAGATGTGCCAACGACGCCAAAAGTCGCCGAAGGTACAAGCAAAGTAAGGGCGGCGAAAGTTCTCCATCAGGCGGAAGCCAAGCACGCGCGCCACACCGATGGCTATAAAGGAATAGCCGGCAAAGTCACCATAAATCTGAAACGGGAACAGCAACGAAGCAACCAGGTAAGAACCGCCATTGTGCTCATCTACATGATTGAAGATAGAGTCAACATATAATCCGCAGCGATCAGCCAAAACCAATTTCAAAAAATACCCCCATACCATAAGCCTTATACCTGCCATTGCCCCCTCGTAGTTGAAGCTGTGTCGCTGCTTGAACTGTGGAAGCAGGTTGGTAGAACGCTCGATGGGACCTGCCACCAACTGTGGGAAGAATGATACAAAAAGAGCATATGTAGGGAAATCACGCTCAACTTTTGTAGTACCGCGATACACGTCTATTGAATATCCTAGGGCTTGAAACGTATAGAACGAAATACCTACTGGAAGGAGCAAGCTAAACTCAGGAATGTCCATCCCTAATCCGCTTGCCCGTATGGCCCACTCAATGTTGGATGCGAGGAAATTATAATACTTGAAAAGAAACAAGATAGCTAGATTCAAGACCAGGCTACTCACAAGGCATAGTCTCTTCTTCCTCTTTTCATCGAACCTTCCTATACCAAGAGCCGCAATGTAAGTGACTATAGTACTTGTAAGTAGCAGCAATGCGTATGCTGGTTCCCAGTTCATATAGAAATAGTAACTGGCAAGAAGCAAGAACAGATTTCTCGCCTGTATCCTCGTGGCTGGAATACAGAAATACAAAACGCATATTGTTGGGAAAAATAATAGGAATGTAATGGAATTGAATAACATCTATCTTCGAATTTTATCAAAATGTAGTGCGTCCTCCTTGTTATTACTCTGATCTCATGTAAGGTTGGAGTAGCGTTAGTTCGCGAGTGCAAAGATAGTTATTTTTCCTTTGATTCAGCATATATATTCCTAAAATTGAAGGATATCAAGAGAATCACGCCCCTCTCAACCTGTATTTTTCCAGAAAAACACTAACTTTGCAACCGGAAATAGAAGCAGAAAATGGCAATACAAGATGCAATATTCAGGCGTTCGGAACTGCTGCTGGGCACAGAGGCTATGGAGCGCATAGCCCAGAAGCGGGTGATAATCTTTGGTGTGGGCGGTGTAGGCTCTTGGTGTGCCGAGAGTCTGGTGCGCAGCGGTTTCAGGCATTTGACCATTGTCGATTCCGACCGCGTGTGCATCACCAATGTGAACCGTCAGCTGATGGCTACCATGAAGACCGTGGGACAAGTAAAGGTAGATGCCCTAAAGGAACGCCTGCTCAGCATCAATCCCAAGGCAGAAATTACAGCCCTGCAGAAAATCTTTACGGCAGAAACCGCGGCTGAGTTCGACCTCGGTAGCTACGACTATATCATCGATGCCATAGATTCCCTAAAAGACAAAGCAGCTCTCATCCTATTGTCAACCAGCACTCCCCCTAAAGGGGCTGGGCCTAGATTTTTCTCTTCTATGGGTGCTGCCCTGAAGATGGACCCTACACGTATTAAGGTAGCGGAGTTCTGGAAGGTTCAGGGTGACCCCCTGGCCCGTGCCTTGCGTAATAAGTTCAAGAAGGATAAGTCCTTCCCCCGTCATAAGTTCCAGTGCATATATAGTGATGAGCTGCTGAAAAACCTGGGTCAGAACGCTACCTGCGGAACGGAGAAGTGTATGTGTCCCAAGGCCAAGAACGGCCCTGGCGACCCTGACCTTCTGAATCACGAATGGTGTTCCTCAAAGGCTCAGATTAACGGTACCCTGGCGCACATCACCGCCATCTTCGGCTTCATGCTGGCCGGCCTGGTCCTGCAGGATGTGCATAATTCAGAGTTGACGAGTTGAGAGTTGAATGAAGTATGAAGGCTGAGGGCTGAAATATGAAGGCTGAAGTATGAACTGTTCTCTTGCCCCTTGCCCCTAAAGACTCCCTCCCTTTAAAGCTGCAACGTCAGGTTGGTATAGATGCTGCGGCCTTTCTGAGGGATGTGGTTCCAGTCTGAGTAAGTGGAATAATACTTATTAAAGAGGTTGTCTATTCCTGCATGCAGATTGCAGCGTACCTTTCCTAAGTTGAAACGCCATCCCGCATTGATGTGCCAGATATTGTAGCCTGGTGTCAGCGTTTCGCCGTACTTTTCGCTGAATCCGCTATGGCGGGCTACTACCTCGGTTCCCACTTCAGCCTCCACATTTCCCCACAGTACCTTACACTTAGCCTGGTAGCTGAAGGGTGCTATCAGCGGAAGGTGGGCTCCTGTATTCTCCCTGCCATAACTGTATCTGGCGGTGTTCTCCCAGCGGAGCCAGCGCAGTATCTGCCAGTTGAGTGTTGCCGTAGCGTTCACAATCTGCGCATCGGGTAGGTTCCGGTACAGTTTTACCCCTGCCGCACCTATTGTCATAGGGGAGAGTCTGGTGTCCGGAAGTCCGATGATGTAATTTCGGAAGAAGAAGGAATTTACCTCTACCCGGGCCTCTACGGCATGGCCGGTCAGCGAGGCTGAGGCATTTACCTCAATGGCCGATTCGTTCTTCAGGGCCGGATTCCCGATGTAGTCATAGCGGTCGAAGGTGTTGTTCAGGAAATAACCGTAAGCCTCGGTAACCGTAGGGGTGCGGTTTCCATAGCCCGCCCCGGCTGACAGCCTCCATCCTCCCTGATGATAGGAATAGCTGACGGCAACCCTGCCTGTCAGGTCAGTAGCTGTACGCGCCATTCCGGGGAAATAGATGCTCAGTGCCCGGAATCCCTCGTCGTTGCCGATACGGCGGTGCTGCCAGGATCCTTTGGCCGAGAGTCGCAAACTGTGACGGGCCCCTAAGATGATATCGTCTGACAGAGCCAGTCCGCTGTTTACGGTCCCCACATCCGGCCAGGTAAGCATATACATAGGCTTGGCCCCCTTCACATACATGGTCATATCCGCAAATAGTGTATTGTAATAGGCATCCCAGTTCAGCTGAAACTGATGATTGCCTTGCGTACCTTGTAATATACTATAGAGTCCTGCCGTACTGCTTTTGCCGGGCATATCCATGTGAATCACCACGTCGGGCCGGCCGGTATCATCCATATTGTGGGTGATATGGTTATAATAGACCTTGCTCTCCCAGCGCGAGAAGAAGCCCGGTAACTTTTCATGCCGGTAGGAGAGGGAGGTGATGAGGCCCGTAGCATCGCTGACATCCATGTTCAGTGCGGGATAGCCTACATCCGTAGCGCGGTCAAAGATGGCGGTTCCCTCTATGATATGGTTCTGCCGGGGCTGCCAGCCCATGTTCAGGAAGGCGTTCACTTTCCTGAACTGCGAGAAGGGGACCTCCCGGCCTCCGCCGGCCTGATAGTTGCCGGCCTGCCGGTAGAAAGTGCCCATATTGGCATAAACCTTCTGTGAGGAGAAAGCGCCGTCAATGCCATATACCTGCAAATGACCGTTAGACTCGTAGCCGGCCGTAGCATTGTACTCCTGTGGCCTGGCACCGAATCCCGCCTTGCGCAGCTTCAGGTCAATACTGCCGCCGATGTTGCCCGTGGCCTGCGGATTGCCGTCCAACCCTGCATCCAGGCGGACGCGTTGCAGATTCCCGCTCTCCACATAACTGGTTACAGGGTCCATCTTGTCCGTGCAGGCATAGAATATCTTCATACCGTCAATGGTAGTGGATACCCGTTCCGTGGCCATATTGTTCACCACAGGTTCCCAGGCATAGCTGCCGCGCCGGATCATCTCCACATTACCCAGTTGCAGCAGATGTTCCTCAATGCTGGCAGCACGTCCTTTCCCAGCCACCTTCCGGCCTGCGCCGATGACAGATGTAACCGTCACCTCGCTCAGGGTAACCTCCTTGCCGTCAACCGAGTCCGCCTGCTGCACAGTCTGCGAAAAAGCAGGGACTGCCATTACTGACAGCCCCGCTCCAAGTACTAACTTACATACAAATATATGAATCATAGACAGAGTTTTCTTCTTTTATATGGTAACACTCCAGTACAGGCTGCTGTATCCGCTGTTGTCATTATCGCCACCTGTAACAATGTTTCCCTCCTGATCCTTCACCACCAGGTGAATGTTCCATAGTCCCGTCATTGACAGGTTCAGATTTCCCTCATATATGCCGCTCTCCTGTTTTATCAGCGGGGTGTTGTTAGGAGAGGTGTGGTCACCCATATCCGGCATCGTAGGTGTAATCTCTATGGTAAAGGTCTCCTCGGCCGTCAGGTAAGGCACCTTCTTGTCGGCACTCTGCTTCGAGACGTAAGCCCGGATGGTGTTGTTACCTGTCTGGAAGGTGTTGGGGTTCACCAGTGTCAGGTAATAGGTCTGGTTATCTTTCTTAAAGGACTTCAGCCAGTTCTGTCCGGCGGGCAAGGCATTCACCTCAATGACTGTAGGCGTATGCTCAATCTCCTTCTGCTGCCATGCCGCTTTGTATGAGAGTTCCCAGTAGCCGTTGTCACCGCTGCTCATAAGGAATGATACCCAGGCATGGCGTACCGCAGGGAAGGTCTCGTTGTAAACCGTGGTTTCTGTTTCCGTGGGTGTTGAATGCTGCATACCCATCGCTGTCATTGTCATCAGCGGTCTGATGTCATTAACCTGAAAGTCACGGACATATCCGTCGGTGGCTATCTTTATCAGGGCAAAGAACAGATCATTGTACCCCACATGCAGTTTGCCGCCGGCCGAATACACTTTCAGTACATATTTATTATCAATAGTGTCACGTAACTCAGTCAGCTCCTTTACATAGCCGTTGTTCAGGAATGAGTATGCCAGAAAGGTCTCCTCGGCATTACAGCACTCCTCATCAGTGTCCGGAATGTTAATCACTACGTTGTCCTGCACGTCATCACCGCACGAGGAGAACAATAAACCTGTACTCAATCCTAAAAACAATAATAGTCTGTTCATGATTTTTGATAGTTGACAGTTGATAGCTTAGTAGCTTAATAGGTTCTAAGGGTTCTACCCTTTCTAACCTGGCTAGTATTTTTCATTCTTTCATTCTTTCATTTTCTCATTCTTCATTCTTCATTCTTCACTCTTCGCTTCCCACGGTGCGATGGTGCCGGTCTGGATGTCTCCGTTGCGGTAGAGGATCTCTACTACCTTCTTTACGGCACACAGGTTGCAGCCGTCACAGTGATTGAACTTATGTTTGCCGTAAATATCCCCGCATGACACCGTGCCTTCCTGCTTCTGGAATGTCTCGTAAACCTCGGCAGCCATACGCAGGTGGGCCTTCTTGTCACCGCTGGCATACATGCCCAGTGCCATAATGGCTCCTGTGAGCGCTCCGCAGGTACCCTCCTTGAACTCATGCCCTATGCCGCCCGAGAAGGATTCTGACATGCTTCTGAGCTGCTGTTCCGTCAGCGGCGTACCTAATGTGGCTGCCACGGCAGTCAGCGAAAGGGCGGCACACCCGTAGTGTTGGCCGAAGCGTACCTTCAGCTGTCGCTCCACCTCAGTCTGCAGCGAGTCAAGTGACTGGTGGGCGCTTGCTGCCTGGAAGGCTGCAGGGAATGCCGCTCTCAGGGAGTCGGCATTAACCTCTGTAGCCTGCACAGCTAGCGGCGCTATGGCAAAAAATGACAAACTAGTATATACTTTCATTTCTTTGCTTCGGGGAAGGGGTTGAAGTGGCCTCGTACAATGCGGTGCTCAAAGGTCTGTGTATCCTTGAACAGGTTATACATGGGGCAGATACCTTCAACTCGCCCAATCCATTCTTTGATTTTCTCATCACTCTCAGGAGTCAGCGCATGCAGTGTGTAACGTACGTTCTGCAGGGCAATGGACTCGTTCTCATGTCCCTTGCGTCCGGCAATGGGGTCCCATTCAGCCTGAACGGTCAGCGATACAGAGTCAACATCCAAATCCAGTTCGGCAGCCTGACCTAATGAGATGTGTGTGATACAGGTACCAAGGATTCCCAGCACGCCCTCGATGGAGGTCATACCGATGTTGGTACCGCCCAGGTATTCGGGATTGTCATGCAGAATAAGATACTTGTCATTCACTGTCAACTGGCGTACACCGTTGGGGAATACCTTTACCCAGGGACCGCGCTTTACTTCACGGGGCTTGCGGGCTGCATCCGTATTCTCCTTCTGCAGTTTCGCCCATTTCTCGCGGCTGGCCAGGATAGCCTGACGCTTGCCGTGGATGTATTCCCTCAAGCCTTCAAGTGTAGCGCCTTCAACCTTCTTCTCGCGTGGTGACAGCTTGTGGTCAATTGTGAGCTGTGGTGTTACTGCCAGTTTCACCAGTGTTGCAACCACCGAGTTCTGCTCAGCCAGCTGAGCCAGACGCTCCAGTTCCTCGTCAGAAGCAGGTGAGTCAATATAGATGGTGTACAGGAAATTGCGCGGATAGGCAACGCGGCCTGTAGGTTCGGTGTCGGGGCGGCCGTGAATCTCGATGGTAAGCGAGTCAATGTCAATGCCCAGCAGGGCAGCCTGGTTCAGGTAACTGTCAGCCAGGTCCGAGGCAAACACGGCCTGTGCAGTGGTGGGTGTATCCACTCCGGAGTCCTGACCTCCGTGACTGTAGCCGCAGTCACCTATATACTGGAAGTCTCGGACACGCAGCTCGCGGATACCGGAGCGGTTCTTGGCTGTTACGTTGGCCGTCAGCGTAACTGGTTTCAGATCCTTTGCTGAAAGGGCGTTCCAGGCCTCAAGTGCCGACTTGCGCTGCTTCAGGTGGTTGCGCAGTGAGGGGGCATTCAGCTCAAGCTGATGCTTTGTATCATTAGAGCGGAAGATATCCAGGGGACCTTGTGCCGCTGCTGCCTGGGCAGAAAGAGCGGCTATAATGAACAGTATATTTTTCTTCATAATATAATGCTTATAGTTTGATGATTGTTTTTTTATGCTTTCCTCTTCACCCTTACAATGCGGTGCTCAAAGGTCTGCGTATCCTTGAATACGTTGTACATGGGGCAGACGTTCTCCGTCTGTTCAATCCATTTCTGGACCGTGCTGAATGTCTCTGGTGTGGTTACATAAAGGGTTACACGCAGGTTCTGCGGTGCAATGGGCTCTGTCTCAAAGCCCTTCCTGCCGGCTCGCGGATCCCATTCACCCTCTACCTGTACGTGCAGCGAGTCAATGTCCAGGTCAAGCAGGGCAGCCTGTCCTTCGGCAATGTGTGTGAGGCAGGTACCCAGCACACCCAGCGCATTCTCACGTGAGGTGAGGCCGATGTTCGTTCCTCCCAGGTAGGCGGGATTGTCATGTACAATGTGATACTTGTTGCTGATGGTCAGCTGGCGTGCTCCGTTGGGGAATACCGTAGCCCAGGGGCCGCTGGCAGGTGCCTTGCGTGCTTCAGCCGGTTTGTTCTTAGCTGCTTCCGCAGCGGCCAGCTTGGCCTGACGCTTGCCGTGAATGTATTCGCGAAGACCGGCCAGTGTGCTGCCCTCCACCTTACGCTCAGGGGAAGAGTGCTTATATACAATGCTTACGGGAACGGTCACAGCCTGCTTGATGAGTGTCACTACTGAGGAGTTTTCCTCTGCCAGTTTGGCCAACTGTTCCAATTCCTCATCCGAAGCGGGGGAATCCACATAGATTGTGTACAGGAAATTGCGGTTGTAGCGCACACGGTTTGTAGGCACCTTGTCGGGTTGTCCGTGTATCTCAATGGTCAGCGAGTCTATGTCAATGCCTGCCAATGCAGCCTGGTTGATATAGCTGTCGGCCAGGTCCGAGGCGAACACGGCAGCTGCTGTGGTCTGTGTCTCTACACCTGCATCCTGTCCGCCGTCGCCGTAACCGCAGTCACCTATGTAATGGAACTCGCGGACACGCAATTCACGATAGCCGGCACGGTTCTTGGCTACAACATTAGTTGTCAGCGTTACGGGCTGCAGTTCACTTGCCGGAATAGCGTTCCAGGCATCCAGGGCCTTTTTATGTGCCTTCAGGTGGTCACGAAGCTGTGGGGCATTCTTCTCCAACGCAGCCTTCTTCTTGTCTGACTTAATGGTGCTGAGTACTCCCTCGGCCTGCAGATTTGCCAGGCCAAAGGTAAGTGCGGCAGTGATAATTAATGCTTTTTTCATTTTATCTGTGTATTTATGTTTATTTCAGTTTAGCTGTAACGCGTTTAATACGGCCCGTGATGGTCTGCGCGTTGGTTACCAGGTTGTAGATGGGGCAGCCCCGTTCGGTATCCTCCACCAGCTTTTGGATGGTAGCCTCGTCACGCGGACTGCTGATGTGTACCTGCATCTGAATATCGGTGGGGTAGAGCGGTGTCTGCTCAAATCCTTTCCTTCCGGCACG
>JAFXTC010000068.1 GCA_017525235.1 Bacteroidaceae bacterium
CTCAAGTCGCATCGTGGGGTAAGGGGATGGTGGCTACATATTGATGTTGTGCTGTTGCTTTTTACTGAAAGCTGCTACTAACGACTCATAAATCTACCCTTAATCGTGTATTGGATGATAGTTGCGGATTTTAGGATAAATTAAATCTTAGGCAATTTATCCAAATATTCCTTTATCACCTCATCGCTAGGAATAATATCTGTCATTGTACCATTGTTGTATTGTTCATAAGCATAGAGGTCGAAGTAACCCGTTCCAGTGAGACCAAAGAGGATGGTCTTTTCCTCACCAGTCTCCTTGCACTTCAGCGCCTCGTCGATGGCAACACGAATGGCGTGGCTGCTTTCAGGAGCAGGCAGAACACCCTCAACGCGGGCAAATTGTGTAGCTGCCTCAAAGACCTGAGTCTGCTCTACAGCGCGAGCTTCGAACAATCCGTCGTGATAAAGCTGAGACAGGATAGGACTCATACCGTGGAAACGAAGACCGCCTGCATGGTTAGCAGAGGGAATGAACTGGCTACCCAGGGTATACATCTTAGCCAAAGGACAAATCATACCCGTATCACAGAAATCGTAAGCATACTTACCACGAGTGAAGCTGGGACAGGATGCAGGCTCAACGGCAATTACCTTATAGTCAGCCTCGCCTCTCAACATCTCGCCTATGAAGGGAGAAACCAAACCGCCCAGATTACTACCACCACCGGCACATCCGATGATAACATCAGCCTTGATGCCATATTTGTCGAGCGCATTCTTTGTCTCCAAACCGATAATGGTCTGATGAAGAAGTACCTGATTCAGCACTGAACCCAACACATAACGGTAACCCTCGCTGGTTACAGCTGCTTCGACAGCCTCGCTGATGGCACATCCAAGAGAACCTGTGGTATCGGGATGGTCGGCCAGAATCTTACGGCCAATCTCTGTTGTAAGACTGGGAGAAGGTGTTACGGTAGCACCATATGTGCGCATCACTTCACGACGGAAAGGCTTCTGCTCATAGCTACATTTAACCATGTATACACGGCAATCCAAACCAAAATAAGCACAAGCCATACTGAGGGCTGTTCCCCACTGACCGGCACCTGTCTCGGTAGTTACACCTTTCAGGCCCTGCTTCTTGGCATAATATGCCTGAGCAATGGCAGAATTCAGCTTATGGCTGCCTGATGTGTTATTACCTTCGAACTTATAATATATCTTGGCAGGAGTACCTAGAGCCTGTTCCAGGAAATAGGCACGTACCAATGGTGAAGGACGATACATCTTGTAGAAGTTCTGTATCTCCTCTGGAATGTCGAAATAAGGAGTGTCGTTGTCCAACTCCTGCTTGTTCAAATCCTCGCAGAAGATAGGATTCAAATCCTCGAGTGTGAGAGGCTGACCTGTACCGGGATTGATAAGCGGAGCAGGCTTATTCTTCATGTCTGATCTGACATTGTACCACTGTGTTGGAATCTCATTTTCCTCGAGATAGATCTTGTAGGGAATGTTCTTACTCATTTTCATTAATAGTTTTTAAATTAGCGAAGCACGACGCAAAAGTATACAAAATACACGATATAACCTATAAAAACACAAGTTTTTTTAATAACTTTCTGCTTCATTGGGGAAACTGCAAGACTTTACGTCGGTAATGTACTGACCTAAAGCATCAATTATGACATCACTTAACTGTGCATACTGACGTAAGAACTTAGGCCTGAAACCCATATTCATTCCCAGCATGTCGGGTGACACTAAAACCTGACCGTCTGCAATTCCTGCACCTATACCGAGAACAGGGATAGATAGTGTTTTGCATACTTGTTCTGTGAGCGTGGCAGGAATCTTTTCGAGAACGATAGAGAAGCAACCTGCATATTCAAGTAATTTGGCATCTCTCAACAACTTAGCTGCTTCTTTCTCTTCTTTTGCTCTAACTCCATATCCTCCGAATTTATATACACTTTGGGGTGTTAATCCCAAGTGTCCCATCACAGGAATTCCTGCATTGATGATACCTCGGATTGTATCTATTATTTCCTCACCACCTTCCAGTTTCAAAGCATCGACACCCGTCTCAGCCATCATACGAACAGCGTTACGAATACCTTCCTCCCGACTCACCTGGTAAGTACCAAAAGGCATATCGCAAACAACCATCGCTCTCTTAACACCACGAGCCACACTACGGCCATGATATATCATCTCGTCTATGGTTATGGGCAAAGTAGTGAGGTTACCAGCCATTACGTTACTGGCACTGTCGCCAACAAGAACAATGTCCATTCCGGCCTTGTCGACAATTTGAGCCATTGTATAGTCGTATGCAGTAAGCATGGCAATCTTTTTGCCATCTTTCTTCATTTGGATGATTTTCGACGTAGTAAGTTTCTTTGTATCTTCAACGATATAAGCTGCCATTTTTCGATTATTTTTTGATTGCGGGTGCAAAGTTACAAATAAAAACCTTATCTTTGCATAAAATCAATTGCAAATATCAATGAGCAATACATTATATATCTATAAGGCCTCGGCTGGAGCAGGAAAAACATTTACCTTAACGGCAGAATATCTTCTGCTCCTGCTGCGCAATGGGAAAAAGGAATTTGAGCACACCCTTGCCGTTACCTTCACCAACAAGGCAACAGCAGAGATGAAAGAACGTATACTGGAAACGCTATACGGACTCTCGCATAATATTCCCGAAAGTGACGATTACCTGAAAGTTATCAAGTTGCGGCTGGAAGACTTGCACGAGGAGATGAGCGAAGCGATGATTCGACAGCGTGCTGCAGAGGCGCTGAATGCCATCCTGCACGACTACACGCATTTCCGCGTTGAGACTATCGACTCATTCTTTCAAAGCGTACTGCGCAACCTGGCACACGAACTGGGTCTTACAGCCAACTTGCAGGTAGAACTGAACAACGACGAAGTGATATCGCGATCTGTTGACAGGGTCATAGAGAACATGCAGAACCGCAAAGATGTTCAAGAGTGGATAATGGACTATGTAGAAGAACAGCTCTTGTCCGGTGAGCGTTGGAACATCTCCGGTATTGTAAAGAAATTTGCCCGTTGCATCTTTGAGGAGGCGTTCCAGAACCGTTCTGCCGAAGAACGCGAGAAACTCTCCGACTCGAAACAGATGAACAGTTTCAAGAAAGAGATGCATGCCATTATCAACAGTTGCCAACAGGAACTCAGCGAGGCTGCAGCACAATTTGAGAAATTTGTAAATGAAAAGACATTAGACTTTGATTGCATCAGCAATGGACGACACTATATCAGTTTCCTTAACCTTATTAAAAATGAAAAATACGAAAAAGCATCCAACACCATCTATAATGCTGTAAACGACTATGAGGTATTGCTGAAAGCGAAAGATAAGAACGACCCGGTCTTGGTAACAGAGGCACAAGAGATTCAGGCTAAACTTTCTGAGCTGCTCAGGCTTTACGAGAAAAACAGCGTTGCCATCAACACGGCAAAACTGTCGCTCCGCTACCTGAACCCATTACGACTGCTGGATGTCATTGAGCAGGAAGCTAACAATATCAATGCCGAGAACAACCAGTTTAACCTGAGCAAAACCCCTACTCTGCTTAGCAAGCTTGTTGAGAAAACCGATGCACCATTTGTCTTTGAGAAGATCGGGACACAGTTCCATAACGTTATGATTGATGAGTTTCAGGATACGAGTCAACAACAGTGGAACAACTTTAAGGTTCTGCTCATAGAAAATCAGTCGACGGGTGGTAACGACCTGCTGGTGGGCGACATCAAACAGAGCATCTACCGTTGGCGTAATGGTGACTGGGCCATTCTAAAGAACGTAAAGAAGGAGTTGGCCAACCTCACGCCAGAGGAAGAGGAGCTGCGCTATAACTTCCGCAGCAAGAAAAATGTGATTGATTTCAACAATGCGTTCTTCCCCCTTGCTGCCAAGGCACTTGATAAAATAGAACCACAAGCCCGTTTCCGTCTGTATGACATATACAGCGATGTGGGGCAGCTTACCAAACTAACCGCGCAGGAGGGCTATGCTTCTGTAACCCTTTACACCAAGAAAGGCAACAGTGCCCCAGACGATTACGAGGAAAAGATGGTTACGGAAATGATAACCAACATTCGACGGATGATGCAAGGAGGACTGACAACACAGGACTTTGCCATCCTCGTACGTAGGAAAGAAAATGCCACGAGCTTGCTGCAATGGTTCCATCTGTTGGCACCGGAGATTAAGCTTGTGAGCGACGAAGCCTTTCTACTGGAATCAAGTGTGGCTGTTCAAATGCTGGTATCTGCTCTGTACGTACTGAACGACAACAAGCACCTGAACCCCATTCCTGAGCGCTACCTGATGATGCATTACAACAATGATGTGATGCAAAAGTCTTTGTCGATGCTCGACATTGCCACAGCCAACGCCGATGATTTGCTGCCCGAAGTCTTTACGCAAGACAAGCAGGAACTGGCCCAGCTGCCACTCTATCTGCTTTGCGAACGACTGTACCAGATATTCCAGTTAGATAAGATTCCTGCACAGGATACATATGTATTTACATTTATGGATGAGTTGCAGAACCACCTTCGCAGCAATCCTTCCGACATTCACACCTTCCTGCAGGCATGGGACGAGACCATTCACAGTCGTTCCATCCCGGCAGGAGAGGTTGACGGCATCCGCATCCTAACTATTCATAAGAGTAAGGGATTGCAGTTCCATACTGTTCTGTTGCCATACATGGACTGGTCAATCGAGAAAGACCGTTACGATGATAACATCTGGTGCCAAACAAAGAAAGAACCATACAATGCGCTGGGGGCGTTACCCATCAGTGCAGGCAAGAATATGCAGCAATCGGAATTTGTATCCGATTATAACGAGGAACATCTGCAACGACGTGTTGACGCCCTTAATATGATATATGTTGCTTTCACGCGTGCCGAGAACAATCTGCTTGTGTGGGGCCTGACAGCCGAGAAGAAAGGCAGTATCTCTATAGCCGGCGACCTCATCCGTGCCGCCATACCCGATGCTCAATTCACGATTCTCGATTCTCAATTAAGCTACGAATTGGGCGAAATAGTAACTACGCACAAAACAGAGAAAGTTCAGCAGAAGAACCGCATGAAAAACTCACACGAGGAAGAAGATGCACTGCAAGTGGCAATGACCTCAAATGCTCCGGAACTGAACTTCATGCAAAGTAATCAGTCGCGTAAGTTTATAGGCAGCATAGGCACAGAGGAATCATCTGAAAACGGACAGACCTATCTGGAAGTTGGAAAGATTATGCATTATGTACTTAGTCAGATTGAACATACAGGTCAGATTCAGAAGGTACTCAACCAATGCATGGCCGAAGGAATCATCACAGACAAGAAATTGTTGGATGTCGTAATAGGAAGACTCCAGAAAGGATTCTCCAATCCTAAGATTGCGAAATGGTTCGACCCCGACAATGAAGTGTTTAATGAGTGCAGCATTACCAGTATCGACAAGGAAACGGGTGAGCCCTGCACCCTAAGACCCGACCGCGTTATCATCAAGGATAACCTGATTACGGTTATAGACTTTAAATTCGGTCATCCCGACGAAGAATATCACAAGCAGGTGAACACCTACAAAGAACTGATGCAGGCTATGTATCCCGAAAAACAGGTTGAAGGGTATCTATGGTATATTTATTCAGGTAAAACAGAGGAGGTAAAGGCATGAAGACATTTATGAACTTAGTGGCCAACAATCTTCTGCAGCGTTTTGGCAGCAATATGCACAATGTAACGGTTGTGTTCCCTGGTAAGCGTGCAAGTATTTTCCTTAATCAGGAACTGGCTCTTGCCAGCGATAAACCCGTATGGGCACCTCGTTACATCACCATGAGCGACCTCTTCTACAGCCTCTCGCCCTATGTAAAAGCCGATCCTATCGACAGCATTGCTTTGCTGTATCAGATCTTCCGTAAGACCATCCTTACAGAAGAGATGCAGGAAGAGTACTCGTTAGACAAGTTCTGGGGATGGGGAGAAATCATCCTATCCGATTTCGATGATGTTGACAAGCACCTTGCTGATGCAGAGGCTATCTTCTCGAACGTCTATGAGTTAATACAGCTGGAGAGCCTGGATTATCTGACAGACAAGCAGAAAGAAACCCTTGAGCATTTCTTTAAGAACTTTTCTACAGAGGGCAATTCGGTTCTCAAGGAACGCTTCCTCAACATATGGTCGAAGATGTTCGTCATGTACACCCAGTTACGCGAACAGCAGATGCAAGAAGGGGCTGTTTATGAGGGAGCTATCTTCCGCAACGTTATTGAAAACATAAAGAAAGATGACAGCCTTCTTGCCTCATTATTGGAAAAGAAGCAGACAATTGTCTTTGCGGGCTTCAATGTGCTTAACGATGTGGAACACGCTCTGATGGCAGCCATACAGCAACAAGGGAAAGCACTCTTCTACTGGGATTACGACAGTTACTATGTGGAGAATCCAGATCACGAAGCAGGTATTTTTATGCGTCAGAACCTGAAGGACTTCCCATGTGCCCTAGGCAAGGAGAACTATGATAATCTGCGACACTTGCAGGACGTCACCTTTATCTCCTGCAATACAGATAATGCCGCAGCACGCTATGCCCACCAGTGGTTGTCTGGAGCTCACGACCCCATTGCCAACCACAATTCTGTTGTATTGTGCAATGAAAACCTTCTGCAACCCGTCTTGCATGCACTTCCCAAGAATGGTGGAAAGGTTAACATCACCATGGGATTCCCGCTTACAGATGCACCTGTATACAGTTTTGTTATGGCTTTGTTAGCGTTGCAGACCGATGGATTCGATCTCACCCAACAACGATTCCGTTACCCCTTTGTGCAAGTCGTACAGCACCATGTATACGCTCCCTTTGTACCCGAGGAGCAATGGCTCCGCTATCAGGCAGCAGATAATGTGAAGCTTCTTACCTATCTTATAGAGATGGTGCAGCAGGTGGGATTGCATTTCTCGGAGATTCAGGAACCCGATATATACGAACAACTATATATCGAAGCAATCTTCCAGACACATCGCATACTAAGCAAATTCCTGCAGTTGACAAGCAGAGAAGAGAATCCGCTTATCGTACAACATATCACTTTACGACGATTATTAAGAACGCTCTTATGCAGCACAAGCATCCCCTTCCACGGGGAACCGGCTCACGGCCTGCAGGTAATGGGTGTTTTGGAGACACGTTGTCTGGACTTCTCGCACATGCTGATGCTCTCTGTGGAGGAAGGTATGCTGCCGCGTAACACACAGAGCAACACTATGATTCCGGCTAATATACGCGAGGCATTCGGACTTACAACACCTCGCCACCGTATTGCCGTCTTCTCATATTATTTCTATCGACTCATCCAACGCACGGAACATCTGACATGCGTGTATAACGAGAACTGCGTGGGTAACAGTCGCCACGAAATGTCGCGCTTCCTGCGTCAGATGTTAGCCGAGACGGATATCCCCATCCGAACGCTATGGCTCAAAAGCGAAAGCTGCATTCTGGATGCCGAGACGCTTTCTGTGCCCAAAACACCGGAGATACTTCAACGTATGTTCGAGCGTTACGACCAAAACACCAGCGGAGAGAAAGCCATTCCGCTCAGTCCTTCGGCTATAAACACATACATGACGTGCCCTCTAAAGTTCTTCCTTACACACGTATCGGGACTACGTGCTGATGTTGACCCACAGGATGGACTGAATGCGCCGCTCATTGGTGATATCTTCCACGATACAGCAGAACTCATCTACAAGCGCATCATCCAACACACAGGCAATCATATCATTCAGCGCAATACGCTTTCTGAAATACTCAACGATATGGAAGGTCTCGTTGGTCCTATTTTGGATATCGTCTTTGATGTTATCTATTTCCACCCTGCCGACCGCTGGTGCCGTACCGATGAGGCTTGGAAGATGGTTTGTCGTGATACCCGTCCGGGCAACCAATACACAGGCGAACTCATCATCATCCGCAAAGTACTCATGCAGTACCTCACCAACCTCTTGCGTTACGACCTTCGCCACGCCCCCTTCCGCATCATCGCCACAGAAACAGACAGAATGTTCAAGATTCAAGGTTCAAGGTTCAAGGTAACCACAGGAGGTCGTATCGACCGCCTGGACGAGATGGACGGTCGCGTTCGTGTTGTAGATTATAAGACCGGTTATCATGTGCCCAGCATCAAGAGTATGGATGATGTAACCAACACAGCTGGTAAGCACGAAGGCTATTTCCTACAAGCCTTCCTCTATTCCTATGCCGTGATTCAGAATGATAAGCCAACGTCTCCCCTGGTTCCAGCCCTCTTCTATCCTGGCAAGGCATACAAAGAAGACTACGACCCCACTCTCTGTATTGGTAAGGAAGTAATAGAGGATTTTGCTCCGTTAGCTGATGAGTTCTATGAGGGCCTAACCCAAGTAATAGAACAAATCTTCTCGTCGGACTATAGCTTTACACAAACACCCGAAGTGAAGAACTGCGCCAACTGCGACTTCAAACTCCTATGTGGAAGATGATGAAAAGAACACCTACCCCCTTTAGGGGAAATGAATTTGGGCTGTTGGCCTTTGGCTCATAAGACTTATAAACAAAAAACAATATGAAAAGAAAATTCCTATTAATTAGCACCATTTTGGTGAGCACATTTATATTTGCTCAGGAGAAACCCTTCGTTGTGCCGGCCGTAGAAAACTGGAAGGCTGCAAAAGGAGAGTTGCAATGGAACCAACTGACAAGCATCAGTTATAGCGACGCCGTGCTAAAAGATGAAGCTCAGTACCTATCGGGGTTCTTAGAGAACATTTCTGCTACACTTGGCAAGGGCGGCTCTGTAAGCCTGCAACTATGTACCGACAAGAAAATGGGACAGGAAGGCTATCAGCTAACCGTCAAACCTAAGGGAGTCACTATTAAGGGTCAGACCGAACAAGCTATTCTGTGGGGCATTCAAACACTGCAGCAGTTGAAGGTACAGAACAAGCCTCTGACCTGCGGTACTATCACCGATAAGCCAGCCTATCCCATGCGTGGTATGATGATAGATGTGGGGCGTAAATACATCCCCCTCTCCTACCTCTACAGTTTGGTTAATCTACTCTCATATTACAAGATGAACACCCTGCAGGTGCATCTGAATGACAACGGTTTCCGCGATTACTTCCATGGTAACTGGAACGAGACCTATTCGGCTTTCCGCATCGAAAGTGAGTTCTTCCCCGGCTTGACAGCCAAGGACGGCTATTACACCAAGAAAGGTTTCCACGACTTCATCCTCTATGCCAAGCAGATGGGTGTGGAGATTATCCCTGAGTTTGATGCACCGGCACACTCTCTGGCCTTCACACATTACAGACCTTCATTGGCATGCGAGGAATACGGAGACGACCATCTGGATTTGCGCAATCCTGCTGTTATTCCATTCCTTGATAGTCTCTATACCGAATATCTGGGTGGCCCCGACCCTGTCTTCTGCTGCCCCCGTATGCACATTGGAACCGATGAGTATAGTAATAAGGACAGTGTAGTGGTTGAACTGTTCCGCAAGCTGGCCGACCATCTGATCCGTCATGTGGAGAGTTTTGGCAAGCAGGCCATGCTATGGGGTTCACTCACACATGCCAAGGGCAAGACGCCTGTTAAGGCTGATAACGTGATGATGCAGATGTGGTACAACGGATATGCCAATCCCAAGGACATGAAGGCGCAGGGTTACCAGATGGTGAGCATTCCCGACAGAACCGTTTATATCGTACCCGAGGCTGGATACTATTACAATTACCTCAACTGCAAACATATCTACGAACGTTGGACACCGGCACAGATTGCCGATCAGCGCTTCGAGGAACGCGACCCACAGATCTCGGGCGGTATGTTTGCCGTGTGGAATGACATCTGCGGCAACGGCATTTCCGTGGGTGACATCCATCACCGCATCTTCCCTGCTGTGCAGGTTATCTCGGAGAAAACATGGCGTGCTGTCAACGATACTTTGGGCTATGCAACGTGGGACGAACAACGTAAACTGTTAGGTGAAGGATATACCTGTAACCAATTAGGGAACACCGAGATAGAATTAGGCATTTTGCCCGCAAACACTATCATCAACAAAAGTGATGAAACACAGATAGGCTACGACTATCAAGTTGACTTCGACATCACCTGGGCAGCCGAACCCGAAGGCACCATCCTGTTGCAGAACCCCTACTCAAAGGTTTATCTTTCTGACCCCATTGGCGGTTGGTTGGGCTACGCTCGTGACGGATACCTCTATACCTTTAATTATAAAGGGAAGGCAGGTCGTAAGGAGCACATTGCCATCAAGGGTACCAACCGCAGCACCACGCTCTACGTTAATGGCAAGCTGGTGCAGGAGTTAGGCATAGAAAGACGTTTCGCCAGCGAGAAGAAGCAATACAACTACATACGTACCCTCATCTTCCCTCTCCAGAAAACCGGCGCTTTCAAAAGCCAGATTTCTAACTTCAAAGCTAAGAAGATTTAAGAGTATATTTCCTTACTTTGCCGTAA
>JAFXTC010000069.1 GCA_017525235.1 Bacteroidaceae bacterium
CTGTAGAAGGCATAGCCTTTACGACCGTGACGCTGCAATCTAATTTTTGTTGCCATAATTTTAATTAAACTTTATTTATAGGTTTGAAATATGCCGTCAACTCGTAACGGCGCGCAAATGTACAACAATTATATGGATTGGAATGCAAAACCAACAACTTTTTTTATTTATAATGTATATTTTGCCTTCATGCTAGCCTTAACAAAGTATACAATGAGGACGCAATACATGCCCAAGGACAGGATTTCGCTCAAAGAGTTGTTCCACCATTCTTCGTATTCAAAGTTGATGCCGGCAAAGCGTAAGGCTACACTTACCACGCCCATCAAGGCACCTCCGGCAATAAAACCACTGGCTATGAGCGTACCGCGTTCACCGCGTGCCGTGTTAACTTCTTTCTGTTGGCTGCGAGTGGTTACAAACCAGTTAACCAAGCCGCCAGCTATTAAGGGAAGGTTAAGCTCTAGGGGGATAAACATTCCTAAAGCAAATGCTAAGGCAGAAATGCCTAAGGCGTTGAGAATTAGTGCTATTATGGCACCTATTCCATAGAGTAGCCAAGGTGCACCGCTTCCGCTCATCAGGGGCTCAATCACGGCTGCCATAGCATTGGCCTGGGGCGCTGCCAACTGTCCGTTGGTAAAACCGTAGGTCTTGTTCAGAATCATTATAACACCTGCAACTGTTGCAGCACTTACCAAGGTGCCGAGGAACTTCCATGTCTCTTGTTTGCGAGGTGTAGAGCCCAGCCAATAACCAATCTTGAGGTCTGTTATAAATCCGCCAGCCATACTGAGTGCCGTACAAACCACGCCACCCATGATTAGGGCTGCTACCATCCCTTCTGTGCCGCTCAGTCCAACGGCAACCATAATTACGGAAGCGAGGATGAGGGTCATCAGGGTCATACCGCTAACGGGGTTGGTACCCACAATAGCTATGGCGTTGGCTGCAACGGTGGTGAATAGGAAGGTAATAATGACTGTCACCAAAAGGGCTACGATAGCAAACTTGGCTATTCCGTTCATTACATCCCAGTAGAAAAATTGTGCAATGGCAAACATTGCTATAAAGGCGGCAAGGGAGATGAAGGCCATGGGCAGATCTTTTTGTGTGCGTTCCTCAGAAACCTGAGCTGTTTTTTTGCCTCCCATCTCTTTGGCTGCAAGAGTTACGGCTCCGAAAATGAGTTTGCGACTCTTGACAATACCTATGATACCAGCCATAGCAATACCACCGATACCGATGCTCTTGGCATATTTGAACAACTGTTCGGCAGATGCCACAGCAGCCGTAACACCCTCTTGTACTTCTATATCAGGGAAGAGTAGGGCAATGCCTGGGACAATAACCCACCAGACAAGAGCTGATCCGCAGCAGATAATAAAAGCGTATTTAAGTCCTACAATGTATCCTAATCCCAGAACAGCTGCACCTGTATTGCATTTGAACACCAGTTTTGTTTTCTCGGCTATGGTATCGCCCCACATAAGTGCACGACTGGTGAAGTTCTCGTTCCAAAGTCCGAAAGTGGCAACGACAAAGTCGTACAAGCCGCCCAGTATTCCAGCAATCAGCAAAGGCTTGGCTTGGTCTCCGCCCTTGGCGCCGCTTACCAATACTTGTGTGCTGGCAGTTGCTTCGGGGAAGGGATATTTGCCGTGCATGTCCTTGACAAAATACTTGCGGAAGGGTATCAGGAACAAGATGCCCAAGATACCTCCCAAAAGACTGGCCATGAAAACCTCGAAGAAGTTAACGGTCATTTCTGGGTACTTGGCCTGAAGGATATACAAGGCGGGCAGGGTAAAGATGGCACCTGCTACTATAACGCCAGAGCAGGCTCCAATGCTTTGAATCATAACGTTCTCGCCCAGAGCATTCTTACGTTTGGTGGCATTGCTCACACCTACCGCAATAATGGCAATAGGGATAGCCGCCTCAAAGACCTGACCGACCTTAAGTCCCAGATAAGCTGCTGCTGCACTGAAGATGACTGCCATCAGTATGCCCCAGCATACCGACCATGCAGTAACTTCTCGCGGGTTTGTCTCTTTTGGCATCAAGGGAACATACTCTTCACCTTCTTTCAGTTCTCTAAAAGCATTTTCTGCTAAAGTGTCTTTAATGTTCTCGCTCATATTTCTTTTTATTAGTAGTTGTCGCTTCGCTAATTCCAAACAAAAAAGAGATTCATCTTTCTAAAGACAAACCTCTTACCTTTTGTTTATATTCTATGTGGAGAATATCGGAATCGAACCGATGACCTCTTGCATGCCATGCAAGCGCTCTAGCCAGCTGAGCTAATCCCCCATGCTGTGTTTTGCGAGTGCAAAATTAGAGTTTTTTTCTCAAACAGGCAAATTTGAACAGGCTTTTTTGTCTATTTGCATAAAAAAGTTGTAATTTTGCCGTGAAAATCAAACATAAAGATGATTGGAAAGAGACAAATACTTATTTCCGTCCTGTGTGTGCTGACGGTGCTTTATGCATGGGCTGTTCCTGTTGAGCGAAGAAGGTTTATGGCTACGCTTGTCGATGGTAGTACACAGTTGATGCTTACCAGTTGTGGTGATGAACACTTGTCGTATTTCCTTACAGACGAAGGGACGGTTGTTGAACTTACAGACAGCGGTTTTGTGATGACTGCTTATGACCTTGACGGGTATCTGCAGCTACATGCCCCTTCCATAACTAAAAGAGCTGTACGAAAGGTGGGAAGTCTGGATCGGGCACAGCTAACCCAAATGGGACAGCCGCATGTTGCTTTGTTGTTGGTTCAGTTTCAGGATAAGCTTTTTACCGTGGCCAAAGATTCAGCTTCGGTACATGATTATTACCATCGCTATTGTAATGGAATTCCTGATTCTTCTCCTTATACGGGGCATGGAAGTTCCGGAGCTGTTACAGAATATTTCTCCGACCAGAGTAATGGCCAGTTTCAGCCCGTCTTTGACGTAATAGGACCTCTTACGCTGGATAGCGTATATTCGTATTATGGTAAGGACAGAGGAGCGTCAAAGGATATATATTATGATACATTTGTTAAGGAAAGCTTGGAGAAGGCCCGTCATGCAAATGTAGATTGGAGTTTGCTTGATAATAATGCTGACGGGAAGGTGGATATGGCATTTCTTCTTTTTGCTGGGCTGGGGCAGAATTACACTAATTCGTATGGAGACCTTAATACTATCTGGCCGAAGGAAATGCCTACACAATACACCGTTCAGGGCGTAACATTTGCTGGCTGCAGTTCAACTTGCGAGTTGCGTCCGACAGCAGCTTCCGGCGGCGTTATTACGGCAACGGCGCCTGACGGTATCGGAGTTTTCTGCCACGAACTTAGTCATGCCCTGGGCTTGCCCGATTTTTACGACACAAACTACAAGGCCTTTGGAATGGATTATTGGAGTCTTATGGATTATGGGCAGTATGCAGTGAACAGTTATACACCTGTAGGATATACGGCTTATGAACGTGACTTTATGAAGTGGCAAATGTTGGAAGAACTGAAGGAACCTTGTACCTTGCGTATTCCCTGTTTTAGTAAGGGCGGGCATGGTTACAAGATTGTCAACGATGCCAATCCCGACGAATACTACACGTTGGAAAATCGACAGGGCTACGGTTGGGATAAACTGTGCCTTACAAGGGGACACGGGTTGATGGTAACACACGTTGATTATAACAGATCTGCATGGAATAACAATAGGGTTAACACGGAGACATCACATCAGCGTTTGACCATCATTCCTGCCAATAATACGCTGATAGGGGGAAATAACTGTAAAAGCTCGGCAGAATGGAAGGAAAGTCTACAAGGCAATCTTTACCCGGGAATTACGGGAAACCATGAACTGACAGACGAATCCACACCCGCCAGTGTGGTCTTCACAGGACAGTTTATGGGAAAGCCCCTTTATGATATTGAAGAAACAGAGGATGACGAGATAGTGCTGAAATTCAATCCCTTGGGCATTTTGGAAGAACCGCAGGAACTTACTGCAATGGACGTAACGGATGCAGAAGCAACATTAATGTGGGATGCTGTTGATGAGGCTGAAGCCTATAATATAAAGGTAATGGATGCCTTTGACGATGTGGTGATACAAGTTGACAGCATCGGCACGAACAGTTATCTGTTGGAGGAACTTGAAGAGAAAACATCATATAGTTTTTCTGTCCAGGCTATTGCCGACAAGTATCGTAATAGTCCTTGGTCTGAACCTGTCACGTTTTATACTTCTGAAGACGTTGACGGCTTGACAAACAGTTTCGCAGAGGATGCCGAACTGGTACGTATATATGACATGAATGGCATCATGGTAACAGAATGTAAAGCCCGTGATGTTAACAGACAAAGAATCAGGCGTGGTATTTATGTCGTAAGGTTCGGAAACGGTTCAACCAGAAAAATCTCAATATCAGGATAGTCTCTTTCCATGCGTAGTGTTTTCTTCTTGCTGACTTTCCTGATTTCTGTAAATATAGGGGCTGTGCCAGCTAAACGTCAGAAAAAAACATTAACATTGGCTGACGGTTCCAAGTTGGAAGCCATATTATATGGCGACGAGAATCTTCATTTCTATGCTTCTGAAGAGGGAAGGACGTTTGTCCTGAACAATAGCGGGGTGGTTCAGGAAGTTAATGCGCAGGCTTTACAAAAAATATGGTGTGGGCGACTTCAAGAAAGAAATATCCGGCATCAGGCGAGGAATAATAAAGCCGGTGGTAACGTCAGACCCAAAAGCGGAACAAAAAAAGGATTGGTAATATTGGTAAATTTCCCAGACAAGGAACTGACTTACAATCCTGCAGAATACCATGATTTCTTTAACAAAGAAGGATATTCCGGCTTTGGCATGAGCGGTTCTGTGCACGACTATTTCTATGACCAAAGCTATGGCATGTTTAATCTTACTTTTGATGTCATAGGACCTGTTACTGTCAGTAAAGAATCTTCTTATTACGGCAGTAATGCAGATGAGGTAAGCGGTCGCGACATGCATCCTGCTGAAATGGTGGCAGAAGCCATAAATCTGGCAGATGCTATGGTTGACTATTCCGACTACGACTGGGATAATGACGGCTATGTAGATCAGGTTCTTGTCATGTATGCTGGTTATGGCGAGGCACAGGCTCCAAGTCGGCCTTCTCTTATCTGGCCGCATGAGTGGCAACTCTCTGCTGCTTATTACAATGGCGATGGAAGCGGAAGTCTGCAGAAAGATGGGGTCATGATTGATACCTATGCTTGCTCTTCTGAGTTTAGGGACTCTGTAGGTACAAAACTGGATGGCATAGGAACGGCATGCCATGAATTCAGTCATTGTTTGGGCTTGCCTGATTTGTATGATACGGACAAGTCAGACGGGATAGGTTTTGGTATGGATCTCTGGAGTGTGATGGATTATGGAATGTATGGCGGCCAAAATCATGATGGTACAACACCTGCGGGGTACACCAGTTATGAGCGTATGTTTTGCGGCTGGCTCAAACCGAGACAACTGACTGACCCGTGTAAAGTGTATGATATGCCTGCTTTGTCGCAATCCCCTCAGGCATACATCTTGTATAATGATGCTAACAGAAATGAGTATTTCATCTTTGAAAACAGGCAGAATACCCTGTGGGACAAGTATTTGCCTGGTCATGGTATGCTGGTATTACATGTTGACTATGATGCCAGGGCTTGGGCAGAGAATGCCGTTAATGGTGTAACCAAGCATCAGCGTCTGACCATCATTCCTGCTGACCATCAGTTTAAGAGCTCAGTGAATCCTACCATATCAGATTTGGCTGGCGACCCTTATCCTGGCACATCAGGTAATACAGAACTGACAGGTGAAAGGTTGTTGGGACATACCATAACAGATATCTCAGAGAACGATGGGCAGATTTGTTTTACGTTTGATGGAGGCTCGCTCGTAGGAATACCGGACGCTTTAGAAGCAGAGGATATAACAGAAGATGGGTTTACGGCCAGATGGATGCCGGTTAGTGGAGCAGACTATTATCAGGTGTCATTCATGGGAACGACGTATGACACGGAAAACCTGTCGTACACCTTTACGGGGTTGGAGTCTGGCGTAACATATTATTATAAGGTACGCGCGGTACTTGGAGATATTTCCGGGGAATGGAGCAACACGGTAAGTGTGGAGCTTACAGATATCACAAACATTAAGAATGTAAATGCAGAAACCACTTGTCAAATCTTTGATTTGCAGGGTAGGAGCGTGTCCTGCCCGGGTAAAGGCATTTACATTCTTAATAGACGTAAAGTAGTATCTTTCTGAGGATTACCGAACCAAGACCTTCTTTCGGTTGATAATGTACAATCCCTTTGGAAGATTGTCTGTTCCCTGCCAAGGTGTACGAACCAGATGACCGTCCAGTGTATAGACTCCGTGGGTATTTTCTGTTTCAGCTATTTCGGGGATGGCTTCTATGGCATCCTCCTGTTCCTGTTGATACCTTTCGTAATTCTCAATGATAGCTTTTTGCATGCGGGCTGTGTTCTCCAGTAACGAAGTGCCGCTACACATAGCACCCATGGAAGCATCTTTATCTTCTCCCGTCCAAGGCTTTGCCCAGTTGAAGTTGCAGAAGACAATGGGGTAGCGGTCCCATTTCAGATTAGCATACAACGTCTTTGTGTTCTTCTGTATAAATTCAGCTATGACTTTTCTGTAGGTTGTTGCCATGTCTGTATCAAGAACAAAGTTGACGGCATAGGGGATGAGAACAGCCTTGAAGATACTTTGGTCGCCACTCGAACCTTCGTCGCGCAATATGTTGTTGCTGCTTGTACATCGACTGCTCGTGAAAGCATAGTAGATGTACTGGTAGGCAAATTTCTTGTAATCGTTTTTTGCTTTGGTACCCTCGTCGGTAACGTGGTAGAGAATACGACAAGCTTCGCCAAAGGTGCCCTGTGTGTAGGTCAGTGGAGGTTCTTCAACCCTATAGTCTGCCTTTACAATTTTCTTTGATGTATAGGCATAAAGTTGTTTTGCGTAGGTAAGGTATTTCTCCAACCCTGTCTCTTTGTAGAGTTTGGCTGCAATCAACGTTGCAGGGGACTGGGTACATGCATTCGGCTCGTTTCCGTCGCCGTTTGTATTCCAGGGAAGCCAGAGTCCACCCGTCTCCTCATCCAAAGTGGCTCGTTTGATGATATAGAAGTCGAAGATGTTCCTGGCTGCTGTTCTGTACTTTACGATACCTGTAGCCTCGTACATGTGTAAGAGGGTAAGGGTAATCCAGCACATGTCGTCAGTAAAGGGGTTCTCGAACATCTTGTATGAACCGTCCGATGTACTTGCTCCGGCATAGTTGTTGGCCTTGTTATTGTACCACAGCGACATGTAGCTCTTATACTTGTTGGCAAGCGTTTTGTTGTCCTCCTTATGGCGTTCGTAGCAGTAAACAATAACGTCCATAGCATGAGCCTGCGTCCAATAAGCATTGAAAGCATAATACTGATACTTGTCGTTAAAAACGCCCTTGTTCTTAATCATAAATGATTCAATAAAGGCGTTAACCATCGAGTCAGCCTTTGTCTCGTAGTTCTCTTTGATTGTCTTGTAAAGTGTGAGCTCGCCTTGAGCAAGCCCTGCTGTCGCAAACAACAGCAGGGCTGATATGGTTAAGTTTCTTAGCATCAAAAAAACAGGTTGATTATTTGTTCTTAAGCAAATCGCGGATTTCTGTCAGCAGTTTCTCTTCAGCACTTGGTTCTGGCTCTGGAGCTGGTTCTGCGGAAGCTTCTTCCTTCTTGCGTGAAAGCTTGGCTATACCCTTAATCATCAGGAAAACACAGAAAGCAATGATGAGGAAATCCACAACATCCTGAATAAACTGACCGTAGTTCAGGGTAACTGCCTCAGAAACAACATTCTCACCTTCTACCACAGCTTCCTTGATGGTAAGCTTAAGGTCTGTGAAATCCACGCCGCCTGTCAGCACGCCAATGGGAGGCATAATAATGTTGTTCACTACGCTGGTAACAATTTTACCAAAAGCACCGCCGATGATTACACCGACTGCCATGTCTACAACGTTGCCTTTAAGTGCAAAGGCCTTGAAATCTTGAATAAATGACATAAAACTTGAAAATTTATTGGTTTTCGGGTGCTAAATTAAAAAGAAAATTGTAATTTTGCAGCGAATTTCAAAAAAAAGTAATGAAAAGAGTAATTTACGTATCTATAATTGTGCTTTTGGCCTTTATTGTTATAGCGTGTAAGTCGGCTCATTATTGTAATTGTGGATAATACAAATTCGAATTAAGTTATATTATAATCAATTTTAAAATTAACTGAAAATGACAAAAGTTGCTATTAACGGTTTTGGCCGTATTGGTCGTCTGGCTTTCCGTCAGATGTTTGAGGCAGAGGGTTATGAGGTAGTTGCTATCAACGATTTGACTAGCCCCAAGATGTTGGCTCACCTTCTGAAGTATGATACCGCTCAGGGTGGCTTCGCTGGCAAGTTCGGCGAGGGCAAGCACACTGTAGAGGCTACTGAGGATTCAATCATCGTTGACGGTAAGGAGATTAAGATCTCTAAGGAAGCTGATGCTACAAAGTGTCCTTGGGCTGCTAACGACGTAGACGTTGTTTTGGAGTGCACAGGTTTCTATACATCTAAGGAGAAGGCTTCTGCTCACCTCGTAGCTGGTGCTAAGAAGGTTGTTATCTCTGCTCCTGCAGGTAACGATCTGCCCACTATCGTTTACAATGTAAACCACAAGACTCTGACAGCTGCTGATAAGATTATCTCTGCTGCTTCTTGTACAACCAACTGCTTGGCTCCTATGGCTGCTGCTCTTAACGCATACGCTCCCATCCAGAGCGGTATCATGAGCACTATCCACGCTTACACTGGCGACCAGATGATTCTCGATGGTCCTCAGCGCAAGGGTGACCTCCGTCGTAGCCGTGCAGGTGCTTGCAACATCGTTCCCAACTCTACTGGTGCTGCTAAGGCTATCGGTTTGGTAATTCCCGAGTTGAACGGTAAGCTGATTGGTTCTGCACAGCGCGTTCCCACTCCTACAGGTTCTACCACTATCCTGGTTGCTGTAGTTAAGGGTAAGGATGTTACTAAGGAAGGCATCAACGCTGCTATGAAGGCTGCTCAGACCGAGTCTTACGGTTACACAGAGGATGAAATCGTATCAAGCGACATCATCGGTATGAAGTTCGGTTCTCTCTTCGATGCTACTCAGACTATGGTTAGCAAGATTGACGATGACACCTATCAGGTACAGGTTGTTTCTTGGTATGACAACGAGAACAGCTACACCTCTCAGATGGTTCGCACTATCAAGTACTTCTCTGAGATCTAATCTCAAAGGTTACAAGATAACAAATCAGAGGCACTTCTTTTCACAGAGGTGCCTCTTATTTTTAACGATAACGATAACGATAACGAAAACCTTTAATCCATAACCGCTAACCGCTAACCGCTAACCTTTAACCTTTAACCAAAATAGCTCCCGCCACAGCGTTGCTGACTACTGAGCGAAGACGAATCATGCTGGAGTGCCCCTCTTCAGGATGAACGGCATTAACAAGCAGGATAACAGCACAGTCATTCACAGGGTCTATCACGATACTGGTGCCAGTGAAACCTGTGTGGGAGAACGTCTGGTCAGAGAAAAGGTCGCCATTATTGCTGGCATAGGGGCTGAAACAATCCCAACCCAAAGCCCTGCCAAACTTACTCACGGAACGAGGCACAGTACGCATGGTCTCAACGGTGAGTGGAGAAAGAACTCGGGCACCATTCCATTCACCACCATTCAGCAAGGCCGCACATAAGATAGCTATATCATCAGCATTGCTGAAAACACCCGCATTGCCGCTAATCCCCCCATTCATGATACGAGCCAGAGGGTCATGAACCATACCTCTCAATACGGAGCCATCCTCTTGTTTAGTGGTAGGAGCCACGATAGAGCGCCAATCCTGGCCAGGCATCAGGGAAGCCCACGCAGGTTCATCGGTGTTCTTCCATACTCCATTGGCATCTGGTGCACAAGGCAGATAGTCGGTGTGGTTCATTCGGAGGGGGCCGAAAATGTTCTCCCTTGCAAAGTCGCGAAGGGACTGACCCGTGATTTTCTCAACAATGTATTGTAGCGTAATAAAGTTGATACAACTGTATTGAAAACCAGTCTTTGGCTCAAAGTCCTTGCGACAAGTACAGATGTACTCTTTTAATCCTGAAGGATTGGGCGACCCGTATTTGCGTGCCAATCCAGCTGCATTTGCGTAAGGAAGCAGACCCGATGTGTGTGTCAGTAGGTCCTCAATGCGGATTGTCGTTTTCTCGCCACCATCTTTGGGCTGCCAATCCTCGAAGCCGGAAATATAACGGCTCACAGGGTCAAGCAATCGCATACGACCAGTCTCTATGAGTTTCATTACACACATTGCGGTTCCCATGCATTTACTGCACGAGGCCATATCAAAGATGGTCTCAGTGGTCATCGGTTCTTTGGTAGGATAGACTTGCCTATTGCCGTAAGCCTGAATATAGGCCATCTTACCATGACGGACAACAGCCAGCACGGCACCAGGAATCTCCCCAGCGTCTATCGAGGCTTGTATAGGCACATCAGCATTATGCAGTAGGATAGAGCTCATCCCCACAGATTCGGGGCTGACCCGTTTAAGGGGTTGTGCCATGATGGGCAGCTGAAGACAAAAGATAAGAGCAAAAGCAAAGAAACGGCTCATAGTGTTTTTGATGTTTGTGTTTTATGTTGTTTATTATGCAAATTTACGCATTTCTCCACAAACTACACATAAAATGTCAGGTTTTTAACTTCTACACGTCGCGTTTGCCGATGCGACGCGTCGCGTTTTCTGTTGTCAAAAGGAGAAGAAAAATCAACTTGGATAATTTCTTATTTAAGTTACTTTTTACTCGTAATTAAGTTAAAAAATAATCATAAATAAGCTTCAAGAGAATTATGCGTAAATTCAAAGAGTTTGGCGGCGTAATTCTCCTCGAATTTACGCACAATTCTCATGGTATTGAGGGACAATAAAAAAAACATGCTTGACTCCATTACGAACATCAGGCATGAAACAGTATTAAAACACTAAGTCTTTATCTGACCAACAGTGGTTTGCTTCGCGAGAAACACCTGTAGTCTCCAGATTGGCGCAACTCAAACAAGCGGGTAATAAGTCTGCCGTATGAACGATCTAATTTCCCGTTTGCGATGAAGTCCATTCCTATTTTATGAATCATTCCTGCATGACGGCGTGGAGTCTCACCTTCACTTAACAACAAAGCCTGACACATATGGAAGACAGCATAATAAAGGCGATTTCCAGCCAAATTCCAATGTCCCATCTGGGCATTGTCTTTTGCCTCTTGCAGAACCTTGTATGAACGATCTATTCTATACCTTATAAGGTCTTTCTTACTTTCTTCACTTAGCATATTACCAATCCTTCGCTTTCAACATTTGACTTGAAGATTGGGCTACACTTTTTTACCCAATCGTTCATAGTGTATACCGTTGGATGTATCATGGCATTAATCTTCCAGCCCAACTCCCAAAACGGATAAGTGATATTGTAATCACTTTCCTCAAGTTTAGGTTTATTCAGAAGAATCAGCAAATCCCAATCAGATTCCTCATGGGCATCACCACGAGCACGAGAACCATAAAGCCAGAGTTGCCCATCTGGTGGAACAACCTCACGACCAGTCTTACGGATCATCTGAATTATTTTCTTTTCTTCTGCTGTCATAGGCTTCGTTTATTCTTGGAAAAATATTGTTTCGTACTGCAAAAATAGGAATTATTCCAATACGCACAAAGAAAAAGGGAGTTTTTTCTTACGAAAAAGGATTCACGGAATGACGAATTTACGAATCCACGGAATTATGATTAGACTTTAGACGTTAGATTGTAGTCAACGAAAACCAAAACGAAAAAGCCTCTCAACGGGGAGGCTGAAAGGTTAGCAGCAATAACTGGTTTGTGCGTAAAATTGATATATGTCAAGACGCGGAAAAATCCGAGGATGTGGCTAATTACAGCGTATTTTATAGGTGTGTTTTGATTTATGTCAATAAAGGGGTGGAGTTTTACGCTTTTTCTGTTGCGAAATTTGGCTGGTATGCAAAAAGCGGCGTACCTTTGCACCAGAAAAAGAAACATAGTGTTGTTAGTTTTAGTTTAAGGTTAAAGAAAAGTTTTTAGGTTAATTAGTTAAGGTAAAAATTGTTACTTTAAGAAGACGCAAGGTCTGCCGTGAGGTAGGCCTTAGTTTTTTTTAGCCCCCCCACCGCTAACCGCTAACCTCTAACCGCTACTTTCCTTTTAGGAAAGAAAAGAAAATCAGCCTTTTCTTTTGTCATTCCCTTATATTTTGCTAACTTTGTCCCCCAAAATATATATAATTAGGTAAAAAGGTACTATAAATATAAGGAAAACTAAAAATGTTAAGAATAGCAGTACAGTCGAAAGGCAGGCTTTTTGAAGATACAATGGCCTTGCTTACCGAAGCAGGCATCAAGGTTACCAGTAGCAAGCGCACGTTGTTGGTGCAGAGCAGTAATTTCCCTGTGGAGATTCTGTATTTGCGTGATGATGATATCCCGCAGAGCGTGGCAACCGGCGTTGCCGATTTGGGTATAGTGGGACAGAACGAATTTGAGGAGCGTCAGGAGGATGCTGAGGTGATTCGACCCTTGGGTTTCAGTAAGTGCCGCCTGTCTCTGGCTATTCCTAAAGCTGTTAAATATCCTGGTCTTAAATGGTTCGAGGGTAAGAAGATTGCAACTTCCTATCCTGGCATCCTGCGCAGATTCATGCAGAAGAACCATATTGCTGCCGACATCCATGTAATTACCGGTTCCGTGGAGATTAGTCCGGGTATTGGATTGGCTGATGCAATCTTTGATATTGTAAGCAGCGGAAGCACATTGGTAAGCAACAACCTTGCCGAGGTTGAGGTGGTGATGAAGAGCGAAGCCTTGCTGATTGGCAACAAGCAGATGAGCGAGGAGAAGAAAGCCGTTTTGGATGAACTGCTTTTCCGTATTGAGGCTGTAAAGAACGCAGAAGACAAGAAATATGTGCTGATGAATGTTCCTACCGATAAGGTTAAGGAGGTGGTAAGCATCCTGCCTGGCGCCAAGAGTCCTACTGTTATGCCTTTGGCTACAGAAGGGTGGAGCAGTGTTCACACGGTAATTGAAGAGAAGCGCTTCTGGGAAATTATCCGTCAGTTGAAGGAACTGGGTGCTCAAGGCATTCTAGTGGTGCCAATCGAAAAGATGATACTGTAAAAGGCCGCTAAATGATGCCGTTATAACGTTATATCGAAATTTCGAAATAACGAAGCGGCCAAACGAAAAAAGAATTTAAAAGTGAAAATATATCGTTTTCCAACAGAAGAGGAATTGCCGGCATTGTTGAAACGACCTGTGCGTGATGCCAGCCAGCTGAATGCTACTGTGGCAGCCGTGCTTGCCGACATAAAGGCGCAGGGCGATGCCGCTGTGAAGGTGTATGAGGAGAAGTTCGACCATGTTCAACTGCAGGACCTGACTGTTTCCGAGGCTGAGATGCAGGAGGCAGAAGGATTGGTAAATGCAGATTTGAAGGCTGCCTTGGAGCAGGCTCATCAGAACATAGAGAAGTTCCATGCATCACAGAAGTTCCATGCTGAGCACGTGCAGGTGACAGATGGCGTGGAGTGCTGGCAGCAGTCGGTTCCCATCCAGAAAGTTGGTCTTTATATCCCTGGTGGTACGGCCCCTCTTTTCAGTACTGTTCTGATGTTGGCAACTCCAGCTAAAATTGCGGGATGTGAGGAGATTGTGCTTTGTACACCTCCTGCCAGAGACGGTAAAGTTAACCCTGCTATATTGGTGGCAGCCCGTATTGCCGGTGTGAGCAAAATCTTTAAAATAGGTGGTGTACAAGCCATAGGTGCTATGGCATACGGAACAGAAACGGTGCCTAAGGTATATAAGATATTCGGACCTGGAAACCAGTTTGTGATGTGCGCCAAGCAACAGGTAAGCCTCCACGATGTGGCCATAGACATGCCTGCTGGCCCTAGCGAGGTGGAGGTGTTGGCTGATGAAACATCGAACCCTGTATTTGTTGCCGCCGACCTGCTGAGTCAGGCTGAACACGGCATAGACAGTCAGGTTCTGCTGGTAACAAAGAGCGAGCAGATAATAGAAAAAGTACAGCAGGAGGTGGAACGCCAATTGGCTCTCTTGCCACGTAATGAAATTGCGGCACAGGCGCTGGAACACAGCAAGATTCTGCTGGTACATGATGATGATGAGATGATGGCTGTAACGAATATGTACGCACCTGAACATCTGATTATAGAAACAAAGAACTATGTGGAGCTGGCTCAGAAGGTGGTGAATGCAGGAAGTGTCTTCTTGGGCAGCCTTACACCTGAGAGTGCAGGCGACTATGCCAGTGGTACCAACCATACGCTGCCTACAAACGGCTATGCTGTGGCTTACAACGGAGTGAATCTGGATAGCTACAACAGGAAGATTACCTTCCAGCATATTACTGCAGAGGGTGTGCAGCGTATTGGCAAGACGGTGGAACTGATGGCTGAGGCTGAGGGCCTGGATGCGCATAAGAATGCGATGACAGTGAGAATGAAAAGTGAATAGTGAAAGAGTGAAAAATTTGCTTCCGCTTTGAATTATTTTGAATTATGGATTTTGAATTAGAAAAACTGGTCAGACCAAATATATGGGCATTGGAACCTTATAGCTGTGCCCGCGATGAGTTTAAGGGTATGGACGCTCACGTATTTCTGGACGCTAATGAGAGTCCGTACAACGAGCCGATAAACCGTTATCCTGATCCTTTGCAGGAGAAGGTTAAGGAGCGCCTGTCACCTATCAAACAGGTTAGACCCTCGCAGATATTTCTTGGAAACGGTAGTGATGAGGCCATAGATTTGGTTTATAGAGTCTTCTGTGAGCCGGGTAAGGATAATGTGGTGGCTATTGCTCCTACATACGGTATGTATAAGGTTTGCGCCGACATAAACAATGTGGCATATAAGTCGGTCCTTTTGGATGAGCATTACCAACTTCAGGCTCAGAAGGTGCTGGATGCTACCGATGCCAATACCAAGGTAATTTGGCTTTGCTCTCCTAACAATCCTACGGGGAACGAGTTGGACAAGAAGGAGATGCAGCGCATATTGCTGGAGTTCCGGGGTATTGTGGTTATTGATGAGGCTTATTCTGATTTTTCCAGTCTGCCGCCTTTCCGTCATTTTCTGGACCGATTCCCAAACATGATTGTGTTGAACACTTTCAGTAAGGCGTGGGGTTGTGCCAGTATCAGATTGGGTATGGCCTTTGCCAGTGAGGAGATTATCGGTCTCTTTAATAAGGTGAAATATCCTTATAACATAAACAAGCTGACACAGGATAAAGCCCTGCAGATGATGGACGACTGGATAAAGGTTGATCAGTGGGTAAAACAGATTAAGCGTGAACGTGAACACATGACGCCTGCTCTGAGTGAACTTCACATTTGCAAGAAGATTCATCCTAGCGAAGCTAACTTTGTTCTTATTGAAGTGACAGATGCAAATGCCATATATAACTATCTGATACGGAAGGGAATAGTTGTTCGTAACAGGAATAAAGTTCAGCTGTGCGGTAACTGCTTACGTATCACCATTGGCACACAACAGGAGAACAACGAACTGTTAAGTGCCTTGCGTCAGTTTAATATGTAAGAGGATATGAAGAGAGCATTGTTTATAGACAGGGACGGCACCATATTGGTAGAACCCGCCGATGAGCAGATTGACAGCTTTGAGAAGTTTCAGTTTGTTCCGGGGGTGATTGGTGCATTGAAGTTTCTTCGCCAGCATACTGATTATGAATTTATCATGGTAAGCAATCAGGACGGATTGGGTACCGACAGCTATCCTGAAAAGGATTTCTGGCCAACTCAGAACCTGATGCTGGACATTCTGAAGGGTGAGGGTGTGGAGTTTGATGCCATACACATTGACAGAAGTTTCCCTGCAGATAACCTTCCTACCCGCAAGCCTGGTACAGGTATGCTCAAGCAGTACATGACGGGTGACTATGACCTTTCTGCCTCTTGGGTAATAGGCGATCGTGAGACGGATGCCAAACTTGCCCAAAACCTTGGTTGCAAGAGTCTTATCTTAGGCGATGAGATGAACTGGCAGAAGATTACGGAACTGCTCTTTGCTGGTGAACGCACAGCGGAGGTGGTTCGAACAACAAAGGAAACGGATATAACAGTCCGCCTGAATCTTGACGGAAACGGGAAGAGTGATATACAGACGAGTCTGGGATTCTTTGACCACATGCTGGAGCAGATTGCTAAGCATGGAATGATAGATTTGTACATCCGCTGTAATGGTGATTTACAGGTGGATGAACATCATACGATAGAAGATACAGCGCTAGCATTGGGTGAATGCATACTGAAGGCTTTGGGCGACAAACGTGGCATAGAACGCTACGGATACTGTCTGCCTATGGATGACTGTCTGTGCCAAGTGGCGCTTGACTTTGGAGGCAGGCCTTGGTTGGTGTGGGATGCTGAGTTCAAGAGAGAAAAGGTTGGGGAGATGCCTACTGAGATGTTTCTGCATTTCTTCAAAAGTCTGTCTGACAGCGCCCGTATGAACTTGAATGTTAAGGCTGAAGGTGAGAATGAGCATCATAAGATAGAGGGTATCTTTAAGGCTTTGGCTCGTAGCTTGCGTATGGCGGTGAGAAGAGATGTAAGCCACTTCTATCTGCCGTCGAGCAAAGGAGTACTTTAAGAGATAAGAATGAACCAGAGCCAATACCCATCAGTTTTGCTGCAGAAAGCCGTTACGGAGATTAGTCGTCTCCCTGGCATAGGTTCCAGAACGGCATTACGTTTAGCTTTACATCTTCTGAAACAGGATGTTGTTGAGGTGGACGCTTTGGTTGATAGCATAAGGGATTTTCGTCACAACGTGAATTTCTGCAAAGTTTGTCACAACATTAGTGATACTGACATTTGTGAAATCTGCAGCAACGATGGTCGTGACAAAACCACTATCTGTGTAGTGGAGAATGTGCGCGACGTGATGGCTATAGAGGGAACCTTGCAGTACAAGGGGGTATACCATGTGCTGGGAGGTGTTATCAGTCCGATGGATGGGATTGGTCCTAGTGATTTGGAGATAAATTCGTTGGTGGAGCGTGTGAAACAGGGAGGAATAGAGGAGGTGATATTGGCGTTAAGTCCTACTATGGAGGGTGATACCACCAATTTCTTTATCTTCAGGAAACTGCAGGATACTGGCGTTAAAGTAACGGTTATTGCCCGCGGCGTGGCACAGAATGATGAATTACAATATACAGATGAGGTGACATTAGGACGTGCTTTAGCTGGCAGAGTTCCTTTTAAGAATTGATAATTGAAAGTTTAGAAAAATATGAACAGAAAGAAGATTTGCTACTTCTTATTCATTGCAATAGAATTACTGATTGTGCTGCTGTTGGAGTTTCTGGCAGACAGCAGAGGGCCTCTGTTAGAGGGGTGGGGAGATGCGCAGTTCCAATATGTATTTAGCATGATATGTGCTTTATCTGCAATCTTATCTGCTTTTCTTGCTATAAAAAAGAAACAGGTAAACCCTATTCTGCGAATGGGCATTGTGATGGGTGCGGTGCAATTGGTATTGTTGGACTATTATTTCTTTTACGATACGAACTTGCTCTATTTCCTGCCTGTGTTAGCAATAGCATATTTGTTTATTTGGCCTGCAACAGAGGATAATAATTGAGAGGACGGCATGAAACTAAGTATAGTCATAGTAAACTATAATGTAAAGTATCATCTGGAACAATGCATCAGAAGTGTTCAGAAGGCTTCAGAAGGCATAAATGCGGATATCTGGGTGGTGGATAATAATTCGTCAGACGGAAGTGTTGATTATCTGCAAGCTTTTTTCCAAGATGTTCATTTTATCAGCAATAAGGAGAATGTAGGATTCTCAAGAGCCAACAATCAGGCCATTCGTGAGAGCGAAAGTGAATACGTATTATTACTGAACCCTGACACCATTGTAGCAGAAGATACATTGAAGAAATGTATCGACTTTTTGGACGCTCATCCCGAGGTGGGGGCAACGGGTGTAAGGATGCTGAACGCCGATGGAACATTTGCTCCTGAAAGCCGTAGAGGACTGCCCACTCCTTTCACCAGTTTCTGTAAGATGACGGGTCTTTCGGCTCTATTCCCCAAAAGCCGTATCTTTGGTCGATATTACATGAAGTATTTGAATCCAGATGAGGCAAACCCTGTTGATATCTTGTCTGGAGCTTTTAACATGGTAAGGCGTAAGGCTTTGGATGAAGTGGGGCTGCTTGATGAAGAATTCTTCATGTATGGCGAGGATATAGACCTTAGCTACCGATTGCTATTAGGGGGCTGGCAGAATTATTACTTACCTTATTATATATTACATTACAAGGGTGAAAGTACAGCAAAGAGCAGTTTCCGCTATGTGCATGTGTTCTACAATGCCATGCTCATATTCTTTAACAAACACTTCGGGAAGCGTTATCTGTTCTTAGGATATATTATCCGGCTGGCTGTTGTTATTAGAGCTTTGATGGACATGATGATTCGTGTGCTAGACAGGATTCTTCCAGAAAGGAAAGAGGTGCAGATACCATATATGCGTTTCGACTTGCGTAAGACATCTGTTACGGATATGCTTGCGGCTCTTAGGAATCAGCAGGTGGATAAGAAAGGAAAGCGTGCCTTTTTGGAAACTATATCTTTTGATGGGACAATGCTGATTCGCCATAACGAAGTGTTAGCACTGAAGTAAGATATCATTCAGGAAAAATGCTAAAAGGGAAGAGAATATTTTTGCGTGCAGCAGAACCAGAGGATCTGGATTTGATGTACCTGATAGAGAACGATACAGTTTTGTGGACTGTAGGCAGTTCAACTGTTCCTTATTCAAGATATGCACTACGCCAGTTTATTGAACGGACCAGTAACGATATTAATACAGACGGGCAGGTAAGACTGGTTATAGCCCTTAACGAGGGAAGTGATGCTGTTGGATTTGTTGATTTGCAGAATTATGATTCGCGACATCGCAGGGCCGAAGTTGGAATTGTTCTGCTTCCTGAATGGCAGCATCAGGGATTGGCAAATGAAGTGCTGGGTGTATTAGACAGGTATGCATCAAAGCATCTGTTTATCCACCAGCTTTATGCTTTGGTATCTGTTGGCAATGTAAAAGCGCAGACGCTCTTCTCCAATGCCGGATATAATAAAACTGCCACCCTTCAGCATTGGCTTAGCAATGGGGAGGAGTGGCAGGATGTTATTGTATATCAGAAAATTCTTTAATTGGCGCTGGTAAATTCGTCAAGGAACCTGATATCATTCTCACTAAACATACGTAAATCCTTAACCTGATATTTTAGGTTGGCAATACGTTCTATACCCATACCGAAGGCGTAGCCTGTATAAACGCTGCTGTCAATTCCGTTTGCTTCCAAAACTGCGGGGTCAACCATTCCACAGCCAAGAATCTCGAGCCAGCCGGAACCCTTACACATAGAGCAACCTTTACCACCGCAGATTGTACAGCTGACGTCCATCTCGGCTGAAGGCTCAGTAAAGGGGAAGTAACTGGGACGCAGACGAATCTTAGTGTCAGGGCCGAAGAGCTCTTGCGCAAAGAGCAATAGAACCTGTTTGAGGTCTGTGAAGCTGACATTCTTGTCGATATACAAACCTTCTATCTGATGAAAGAAGCAGTGCGCACGTGCGCTCACAGCTTCGTTACGATAAACACGGCCGGGGCACAAAATGCGGATGGGCAGCTGAGTTTTCTCCATAACACGGGACTGTACGTTGCTGGTGTGGCTGCGCAGGATGATGTCGGGATGTGATTCAACGAAGAATGTATCCTGCATATCACGTGCTGGATGGTCATCGGCAAAGTTCAGGCTGCTATATACGTGCCAGTCATCTTCCACCTCAGGACCTTCTGCCAGAGTAAAGCCAAGACGACTGAAAATATCAACAATCTCATTCTTTACAATGGTCAAAGGATGACGTGTACCCAATGAAATGGGGTAGGGAGTTCTGGTAAGGTCTATTGAAGAACCTGCATTCTGCTGAACTTCGGCGGCTTCCTTCAGTTCGTTAATCTTATCTTGAATAGCGGTCTTCAGTATATTCAGTTTTTGCCCAATCTCACGCTTCTGTTCTGCGGGAACATTGCGGAAGTCGTTCATGAGAACCGTCAACACTCCTTTTCTACCAAGATATTTAATTCGCAGGGCTTCTGCCTCATCAGCACTTTTAGCTGCCAATGTTGCTACCTCTGACATCAATTTTTCTATCTTTTCTGTCATAATTACTTTCCTTTTCTGAAAATTCCATGCAAAGGTACATATTTATTATGGAAAAGTGAACGTAATGTAAAAAAATAAGTGTACTTTTGTGTAATTTTTAGACATGTGTCTTTAAGATGAACAAAATAGTCAAGGTATCATTGCCTTTGTGTGTGGTGGTCACACTCTTTTCTTGTAATAATGGAAAAAGTCCGGAGTCAGCTATAGATGTCGATTCAACGATAGTTGAGACATCTGTTTCTCCTGATACATTAAACGAGGTTGATGAAGAGATTGAAGAGGCTGACGAGTCTGACCGGTTGGATTCTTCGTTTGATGACTTTATGTTTGCTTTTACTCATAGTGACCGTTTGCAGAATAAACGAATACTATGGCCGCTTGCTTATACCGATGCAGATGGAGAGACAAAGAAAATCAATTCTCTTAATTGTGCTGCGGAATTCCGCTTTCTTAAAGGAGATTTCTTTACTGTCATGTATGGCGACAGAGCGCAGGTGGAAAACCAGAAGTTAGAGTCGAATGATTCTTTGGTTATAGTGGAGCGTATTGACTTGATGGAGGAGAAGATCCGTTCCTATGAGTTTGAATTGCTATCGGGAAAGTGGAAGCTGACATCTATGCATGATGTTGTATTCCATGAGAGTGATATTTTTGACTTCCTTACATTTTATGCCCGTTTCAGTTCCGACACATTGTATCAGCAGGCTCATGTGGAGCAACCCCTTAGGGTTATGGTACTTGACCCGGAAGAAGATAATACTTATATAGAGGGAACTATTAATGCAGAGCAGTGGAGAACATTCTGTCCTGATGTTCCTCAAGGAATAATTTCTAATATCCGTTATGGAGTTCAGAAGTATAATCCAAGGAAAATGCTTATGCAGAAATCGGGTTCCTCAAACGGACTTCAGGAGTTGTTCGTATTTACAAAAGAGGATCATGAGTGGCGTTTGACAACGTATGAGAATTGAAATAATTTACGGTTGAGAGGTAAGTATGGAATTCTGTTGGAATTGTTCATTAAAGGAGTATAATACGTTTGGTATTGATGCTATGGCTCATCTTTTGGTGAAGTATAGCAGCGAGGGTGAATTACTGGCTTTTTTGGAACAATATCGCAGAGAGATGAGCCATCTTCCTCTTCTGCATATAGGGGCAGGCAGTAATCTCCTTTTCTTATCTGACTATTCTGGTGTTATCCTGTTTTCTGAAATAAAGGATATAAAGATTGAATCTGAAAATGAAGACGCTATCTTGGTAAGCGTTGGAGCTGGTGTCACTCATGATGATTTTGTTTTGTACGCTATTCAGCATGGTTGGTATGGCCTAGAGAATCTTTCTCTTATTCCCGGACAGGTTGGCTCTTCTGCCGTACAGAATATTGGCGCCTATGGTGTAGAGGTTGGTGACCTGATAAAGTCAGTCCAGACAATCTCTCTAGAGGATGGCACATGCAAGACGTGGAATCATGACGAACTTGCTTATTCCTATCGTCATAGCATCTTCAAGGATGAGGCCTTCAGGGGAAAGTATGCAATATGTCATGTTGTGTTCCAATTGAAAAAACGCTTTACACCTTGCTTAAGTTATGGCGGATTGACGTCATTCATACAGGCCAAGAATATTCAACAGGAAACTCTTTCTGCTCTTCAGTTACGCGAAATCATTATAGGAATCAGAGAAAAAAAACTCCCGGATCCTAAGGTAACAGGGAATGCAGGTAGTTTCTTCATGAATCCTATAGTAAGTAACGACATCTTATATCGGATACAAAAGCAATATCCTGATGTGCCCTCTTATGTTGTTGATACCGAACATGTAAAAATTCCAGCTGGTTGGCTCATAGAACAGTGTGGCTGGAAAGGAAAAGCCTTAGGGCCTGCTGCTGTACATGACAAACAGGCTTTGGTTCTTGTAAATAGAGGCGGTGCAACGGGGAAGGACATACTTTCTTTATGCAAAGCCGTACAGGAGTCGGTTTATGAGAAATTTGGCATGCGATTGTCCCCAGAGGTTAACTTTATTGGCGGAGTATGAAGATAACATTCTTAGGAACAGGAACCAGTTGTGGAATACCTCAGATGGGATGCCATTGTACAGTATGTACAAGCACAGACCCAAAGGATAAAAGATTGCGTTGTTCTGCCCTTGTGCAAGACGGCAAAACCAATCTACTGGTGGATTGCGGTCCTGATTTCCGTGAGCAGATGTTACGAATGGATTTCTGTGAGGAATTGGATGCTGTTCTCATCACACATGAGCATTATGATCATGTGGGTGGAATAGATGATTTGCGCCCTTATTCCTACATGCATGATTTGCCCATCTATGCAGATGCCTATTCCTGCAAGCACCTGCGTGAACGTTTACCATATTGTTTTGTGGAGAACAAATATCCGGGTGTCCCACAACTTAAACTCTGTGAGATGAAAGAGGGTGATAAGGTGATGCTTGGTAATATTTCGGTTACGGCCCTACAAGTGATTCATGGTAGGTTGCCAATTCTTGGATTCAGAATAGGTGATTTGGGCTATATTACAGACATGACGGATATTACTCCTAATAGCAGGGACTTGTTAAAAGGAATAAAGGTGTTGGTGGTAAACGGGTTGCGCCATGAGCCTCATGCTACACATCAGACAATAGAAGCTGCTATAGAATTTTCAAGGAGTTTAGCGCCAAGCCTTCCTACGTACATTATTCACATGAGCCATCATTTGGGACTTCATGCTGTGGAAGACTCTTTATTGCCAGAAAATGTTCACTTGGCCTATGATGGTTTGGTGTTAGAACTTTAATCACCACTTCTTAATTAAAAAGCTGGGATTTACCCTGAGGTATAACCCAAAATTGAAGTTCAGCTTCTGATTTCCAGGCAGCCAAGTCTGAAATGCTTCGGCTTGAGCACCTAATACATAATGCTTGGCTATGACACGATGATAGCTGACTCTTGCAGAAAGCGTAGTGTTTCCTTCGTAGCTTGTTTGGTCTATTTGGCTTATTGTATTAAATAATGAATTTCCATACAGGCTTACAAAATGTTTTGGTGTATAAAGATGGTTGACGTTAAAGCCCAGATGGTTCCACAGATTAAGATTTACACCGGTATGTATGGCAAGTCCTGTTTTGAAAGGCCAAAGGTTCCCGCTTTGTTGGTATGCTGCCAACATATTGATTTCTGCTCCAAGCTTTTTCAGGACCTTACGGTTGGCATCCCATTCCATTCCGACTCCAAGACTGGCATTACATATAGTCTGAACTTCCCGTAACGTTATATTCTGCTCACCGCCCCGATGCTGTATTACCAACTGTATGGGAGTTGACCACTTTATGCGATTTTCTGGTTTGTTGTAGGAAACAGTCCAGTTCATACCCACCGTAAATGCTTCCTGATGTGTGTCCAGTTCAAAAATGTAACTTTGCCAGTTTAACCAAATGTCTGCGTGAAGATGTGGCCTGTCCCATAGTAACTGGCATCCCATCTCGGGATCTTGTGAAAGATTGAGCTCAGGGTTAAAAAGAGGTTCTATCAATCTGTGATTTTGCCCGCCATAGATATTTCCGAGTACAATAGTCAAGTATTTAAATTGTGCCTTGGCTCTGACCCAGGGGAGAAGGTGTGCACCTGATTGGTATTGGTTACCTTTCCATGTGCCGATATCATGGTAGGCATAGCAGGGATATTTGTTGGCTCCGTTAAAGATGAGTGCATGAAGACCTACTTCCAAGCCTATTTGTTTGATGGGGTTATAGGTAAGTTTCGGTTGAATCCACAATCCTGGAAGGGTATATCCTTTTGTGAGTACTCCAGTATATTCATTGTCGTGGAAAAAACTGAGATTATCCACTTCAACACGTAACGACTTGATATCCGCTGTGTCGATACGGTATTCTGATGTGGCCAAATCGCTCCACATGCCCTGTGCCATAATATTATGACACGCAAGTGCTAATAGGAGTATGATAAACAGGATTCGTTTCATTTTGCACTTTTTACTCTTCATTCTTCATTCTTCATTCTTCACTCTTCACTTCTTGAGTCCCTTATATGCCAGATATATAACTACAAAGGCTCCCAGAGCAATCATAACAATCTTTACTTCATTGCTATATTCTGTCACTTTTGCATCTAATTGGTCGTATGGCACCACACTTGCCATATAATATCCTATTGCAGCCAGAATGCTATTCCATGCAGCAGCTCCTAATGAAGTATACAACATAAACTTACTCAACTTCATTTTAGCCAATCCTGCAGGTATACTTATAAGCTGTCTGACGGCAGGGACAAGTCTTCCTACCAACGTGCCTACAGCTCCATGGTCATTAAAATACTTTTCTGCTTTTTCAACTTTTTCCTGATTTATAAGGCACATATTTCCAAATCTGCTGTTAGCAAACTTATAGACAAGAGGGCGTCCAAGTGTGTATGCTAATCCATAATTAATTAGCGCACCAATAAGGGCACCTATCGTTGCACATACAACAACAAGCACCACATTCATTTCTCCGTTGGTGGCAGCCAGATAGGCTGCAGGTGGTACAACTACTTCGCTGGGGAAGGGGATGAAACTGCTCTCTATGGCCATCAAAAGTGTGATAACCCAGTAATTAAGGTGTTCAAGACACCATGCTATGAAAGGTATACTCTCCATGCTGATTAATTATACAAATTTTTTACGAAATGCTCTCTTGTTTGTGAAACGCCATGTTACCCAGGCCTTAACGTCCCACAGTGGAATAACTGAACAGAAAAGGGGAAGCGTTAGGTGGTAGCTTTTTATGTTAAATTGCGTTGTGGTTTTGTGGAAAGCGATATCTCTTACTATATAAGTACAGAGCCAAAGTGTGATTAGGAAACCTATTATCATATAATTATGAAGCCAAAGTACAAATGATATGATAGTAGAAATCGTAAATAGTAATGGTATGAGCACTTTTAGCGCGTACCATAGTCTGTAAAGATATTTAAAAGTGGTATGTCTGCGTGTCTCCATAAAGAAGACTTGTTCTTGTCTCCATTTGTGGGGTAGAGGGCAGTCCTGTATTAATACAGCCTTTCTGCCAATGGAAATGGCACATTGCTTGTTGGAAATATTTCTGTTGACAAGAAGCGTAGCTGCCCCTACTTTCAACTTTGAGTCGGAAGCGAATCCGTTATGCTCAAAGAAGTAGCTTTTTCTGTATGCTAACAGGGTATCATCGGCTCTATATGGATGATGGCTTACTGCAAACGAAATCCAGAGCATCTGTTGCCATAAACGGAAGAACTGGCATTTACGCATAAGCCAATTATTACACCCGACATATTTTGTTAGGCCAACAATGGCATTTTTGTTATGTATGTCGATATGCATGAAATCTGTAAGCCATTCTTTATTTTCAGGATAGCAGTCGGCTTGAGTAAAAATAACCCATTCTGTGCATGCTGTCTTCATACCTAAGGTCATAGCCAACCGTTGTTTGCTGATGTCTCTGGCAGAGGCTGGTATGGAAGAGTGACTGAGGTGTGGGTATCTTTCTTCCAGTTCTTCCAACAGTTTCAACGTATCATCAGAACTGTGTATGTCTACCACGATAACCTGAAAATCCGCAGGATAAATTTGCTCAAGGAATAAGGGAAGATGCTTTCGTAACTTGTCTGCCTCCTCCTGTGCTACAATAACAATGGAGATATCAGGGAATAGATTAGTGTTATGGTTCATCATGCTCTGTTTGCGACTCATATTCCCCAAACGAGCATAGTGAATCATTAGTATTATGGTAAAAATCCACAATAACGCATTAACACATAATACTATGTCCTCTACCATTATTATATAATATCTTCTTTAGAATATCCAATGGGTAGATTTCTGCAATTGTACTGACTGGCCATAATTTCTCCGTAAGCACCAGCAGAACGTAACGCCAGCAAATCGCCACGTTTGGTGGCATTCATGTGATAGTCTTTTGCAAAAACGTCGCTACTCTCACAGATGGGGCCAACCACGTCGTATGTCTCTTCCTCTGCGTTACTTGTAAGATTGTCAATCTTATGGAAAGCATTATACAGGGCAGGGCGGATGAGGTCGGTCATTCCTGCATCAACAATAGCAAACTGTTTTGTGGCCGTCTTCTTTACATATAGACATTTTGTGATAAGGGAACCACACTGAGCTACAACGGCGCGTCCCAATTCAAAGTGTAGTTGCTGTCCGGGGCGCAGTTTCAGATACTTTGAATATGTATCAAAGTATGCTTTAAAATCAGGAATAGGCTGCCCGTCAGGATCATTATAGGATATTCCCAGTCCACCTCCCACATTAATATTCTTGATGTCACAAATGCCTTTCTGTTCCAAACGCTCCTGAAGTTCGTTGATACGATTGGCGAGGGCTTTAAAGTTGTCCATCTCCAGAATTTGGCTTCCGATATGGAAATGCAGGCCAACAAATTCAACATTCTTCATCTTATTTGCCAGAGAGATAACATTCTCCATATCTTCCATGGCAATGCCGAACTTGTTTTCAGCAAGGCCCGTGGTAATGTTTGCGTGCGTATCTGCTCCTACGTTAGGATTGATACGGAAACTTACTCTTGCCACTTTTTCTAGGCTACCGGCTATCTCATTGATAACCTCCAACTCAGGGATGCTTTCAACATTAAAATACTGAATACCAACTTTCAGTCCCAGCTCTATCTCCCAATCACTTTTCCCGACGCCTGCGAATACAATTTCCGAGGCGGGAAAGCCTGCATTCAGACAAGCCTGAATCTCACCGCCGCTAACACAGTCGGCGCCAAAACCAGCCTTCATTATGTGGCTTAGTACTTTTGGGGTGGTGCATGCTTTAACGGCGTAATGCAAATGATAATTCTGATGCTTGCTTGTTTCTTCTTTGATTGCTTGCAAAGTCTTGTCAAGCAGTTCCGTATCATAATAGTAGAATGGTGTTCTAATAGAGCGGAACTTCTCTACCAGAGCAATGTTATCTTTTAATAAATTTTTCATTGTGGTCTTGATGAGACAATTATGAATTGTGAATTATGAATTAAACAAAGTGTTGCTTAATGCCTGAAGTGTACGCTTTTTGTCTTCAGTTTTTACAAGGAAAGAGATATTGTGGTTGGAGCCGCCGTAGCTTATCATACGAACGGGGATGTCTTTCAGAGCTTCGCATGCGATGGTCTCGAATCCCACATTATTAGAATCCAGGTCGCCAACTACGCAGACAATGGTCATGTTCTCGTCCACACTTACTGTACCATACTTCTTGAGGTTGTCAAGGATATCAGCCAAATGACTGGAATTGTCAATGGTTACAGAGACGCCCACTTCACTGGTGCAAATCATATCCACGCTGGTCTTGTATGCCTCAAATATCTCAAATACTTTTCTTAGGAATCCGTATGCCAGCAACATGCGACTACTGGTAATCTGAATACATATATTGTTGTCGCGTGCAGCTACAGCCTTTATCTTTCCTTTTTGGAATTCGTTATTGATGATAGTGCCGGGAGCTTCAGGAGCCATTGTGTTTAACAGACGAACGGGTACACCGGCAAATTTTGCAGGTTGAATGCATGTGGGATGTAGAATCTTGGCACCGAAATATGCCAATTCGGCAGCCTCTTCAAAGTGGAGCTGGCGTACAGGCTCTGTGTTTTCTACGATACGAGGATCGTTGTTGTGCATACCGTCAATATCAGTCCATATCTGAATTTCCTCAGCTTGGATGGCGGCGCCAATAAGGCAAGCGGTGTAGTCAGAACCGCCTCTGAGCAGATTGTCTATTTCTCCGTATGCATTTCGGCAGATAAAACCTTGGGTAATGTATATCTCGTAACCGTCATTCTCCTTGAGAACGGCATTGCTCTTTTCCTTAATATAGAGGAAGTCGGGCTCTGCGTTTTTGTCGGTTCTAATGATATCAAGTGCATTCAGGAGCAATGCTTTAACACCACATTCCTTCAGGTAGTTTGTTACCATGTTGGTGCTGATGATTTCCCCTTGTGCAAGAATCACCTTTTCTTCGAAAGATGTAAAGTGAACCTTAGTAAAGGAACGCAGATAGTTGAATTCGTCGCGTATAAAGATTTCTGTCTGTTGCTTGTATTCTTCTGTCTTGTAAAGTTCCTGTATGTGTTGCAGGTACTTTTGCTCCAATCTGTTGATAAGGGTATTAGCACCTTCGGGGTTCTTTTTATAAAGATAATCAGATATTTCAACCAGTGTGTTAGTTGTGCCCGACATAGCAGACAACACAACCAGTTTTGCTTTTCCATCGGCTGTTACAAGCCTCGACACTTCTTGCATTCTTTGTGGGGAACCTACTGAGGTACCGCCAAATTTCAATACTTTCATATATATATGGTCTTTATTTTATTAGTTCGTTATTCTGGCACTTGTATACTGTTCCCGGAAAATAATCAATCCACTGCCAGTTGTGGGTGCTCATGATGATGGCTGTATTCTTTTGTCTGCGAATCTCATCCAGAAGTGCAAGGATTAGCTCACCGTTTTCTGCATCAAGATTTCCAGTTGGTTCATCTGCTAAGATTACCTTTGGATTATTCAACAGAGCACGAGCGATGCAAATACGCTGCTGTTCTCCACCGCTTAGCTCGAAAATAAAGTTGTCTATCTTATCTTCCAGTCTAACTTGTTTCAGCACCTCCAGAATTCTTTCTTTTCTTTCTGCTTTCTTTTTCCATCCTGTGGCTTTTAGTACAAAGTTCAGGTTTTCATAGACGGTGCGGTCTGTGAGAAGTTGGAAGTCTTGGAAGACAATGCCCATTTCTCTACGCAGGGCGGGTTGCTGCGAGGTCTTGAACTTAAGCATGTTATAGCCTAGTACGTTGGCTATTTCTCCTTGGCAGGGAACTTCTGCATAGAAGGTCTTCAGGAGCGATGATTTACCGCTTCCGACTTGTCCTACCAGATAAACCATCTCACCTTCTTCAACGGTAAGATTAATGTTCTTAAGAACCTGGTACTCGCCTTGGAAGATATTAATGTTTTTGTAGTTTATTATCATTTGTTAGTTTTTTATCAGTGCTTCTTCCACCCCGGATTATGACGCTCCATCAGTTCGGCTGCCATATCTTCTATGCGCAAGCCTTTGCTGGTAAGTAATACTATCAGATGATATAGCATATCAGAACCTTCATAGATGAGACGGTCGTTGGTGCCGTTGGTTGCTTCGATTACCAACTCCAATGCTTCTTCTCCCACCTTTTGTGCCATACGATTCAATCCGTCTTTAAACAGGCTGGTTGTATAGCTGCCTTCGGGCATTTCCTTGTAGCGTGTTTCTATGAAATCACTCAGTTCAGAAAGAAAGAGTAGGGGATTCTGCTCGTTCTTCTCACCCCAACAGGTATCTGTTCCTGTATGGCATGTGGGGCCGTCAGGATGAACGGTAATGAGGAGCGTGTCCTGATCGCAATCGTTTTTAATATCAACTACATGCAGATAGTTACCGCTTGTCTCGCCCTTTGTCCAGAGGCATTGTCTTGAACGACTATAAAAAGTCACCAGTCCAGATTCCTTTGTTTTATCAAAGGCTTCTTGGTTCATATAGCCAAGCATCAATACATTCTTGGTGGTTGCATCCTGAATGATGGCAGGTACCAATCCGCCACATTTCTGAAAGTCAATCTTCATAATCTTACATTTATCTTTTCTGCTCTTAAATATTCTTTTAACTCGGGTATTCCTATTTCGCCAAAGTGAAACACACTGGCAGCCAATGCCGCGTCAGCATGTCCGATGGCAAATGCATCGCGGAAATGCTCCATGCATCCAGCACCACCGCTGGCAATAACGGGAATGGAGAGCTCTTCTGCCAGTCTGGCCAATGCCTCGTTGGCAAAGCCAGCTTTTACGCCGTCGTGGTTCATGCTCGTAAAGAGAATCTCTCCGGCTCCTCTTTGATTAGCCTCCTTAGCCCAGTCAAAAAGGTTACGTTCGGTGGGAATACGACCGCCATTCAGATAGCAAGTCCATCCGTTCTCATCCAAACGGGCATCTATGGCAACCACACAAACCTGACTGCCGAAATTGTATGCTATTTCATCTATGAGATGAGGATTCCTTATTGCTGCACTGTTTATGCTCACCTTGTCAGCTCCAGCCGAGAGCATCTTTTCTACGTCGCGCAATTCGCTGATTCCACCTCCCACGGTAAAGGGTATACTTACCTCAGCAGCAACACGTTGTACCATGTCGGTGAAAGTCTTTCTTCCCTCATGACTGGCCGTTATATCAAGGAACACCAGCTCGTCAGCCCCTTGTTCGCTATAGGCGCGACCCAGTTCTACGGGGTCGCCAGCTTGTCTGAGGTTCACAAAGTTTGTCCCTTTTACGGTTTGCCCGTCTTTAACATCTAAGCAAGGTATGATACGTTTGGCTAACATTTATTTTAGTTTGTTTACCGTTTACTGTTTTGGTTTTCGTTTTGGTTTTCGTTCACTAAAGTCTTCTACTCAGTTCCTTTAAGTCGATCCGTCCTTCGTATATCGCTTTGCCGAACACCACAGCGGGAATGCCTGCCTCTTGCAGCGCCTCAATATCCTGTATGCAGCTTACGCCTCCGCTGGCAATAAGGTGACAGGTGGGGTGGGCCTTCATAACCTGCTTGTACAGGTCGATGGCTGGACCTTGCAGCATACCGTCCTTGCTTATCTCTGTACAGAGCACATTACGTGTTCCAGCTTTTATATAACGGGTCAAAAATTCGGCCAGTTCCACGTTGCTGTCTTTTTGCCACCCGTTTATGCTCACCTTTCCGTTGCGTACATCGGCACCTAATATCAGATGGTCGGCTCCGTATTTCTGCAACCAGTCAAGATAAATCTCAGGGTTCGTTACGGCTATGCTGCCTGCAGTTACTAGCGTAGCACCTGCCTCGTATGCTTTCTTCAGGTCATCTTCGGTCTTTACACCGCCTCCAAAGTCAACGGTCAGTTGTGTTGCCTTAGTGATAGCTTTCAGTGTGGCATCGTTAACCACATGTTTGCTCTTGGCACCATCAAGGTCCACTACATGCAGACGTTTGAACCCCAATTGTTCAAACTCTTTGGCCATGCTCACAGGGTCGCCATACTCCTTCTTCGTGGCATAGTCACCCTTGGTCAGCCGCACGCATTTACCGTCTATTATGTCTATGGCAGGAATCAGTTCTATCATAGTTCCAGAAAATTCTTGATGATACGTTCTCCTACGCTTCCACTTTTCTCCGGATGGAACTGGGTGGCATAGAAATTGTCTTTGTGCAGTGCTGCACTAAAGGGCTGAATGTAATCTGTTGTAGCAATAGTATGTGCGCAGATGGGTACATAGAAGCTGTGAACAAAGTAAACAAATTCCCCCTCGCTGAATCCTTTGAATAGTTCCGATGAAGGGCGCTCTAGTTGATTCCATCCCATGTGAGGAACTTTGTCTTCATGTTTTTGTGGTTGAAAACGCAGCACGTCCGCATCAAAGATGCCCAGGCAGTCTGTATCGCCCTCTTCGCTGTGGCGGCACATCAACTGCTGACCTATGCAAATGCCAAGGATGGGGTTCTTTAGGTCGGTAATCACTTTGTCCAATCCGTGTTCCCTCAGGTAGCGCATAGCGTTGCTAGCTTCTCCCTGACCAGGGAAGAGCACTTTGTCGGCTTTCTGCAATTGCTCAGGGTCGTCTGTGAGGATAGGGTTTACGCCAAGCCTCTGAAGGGCATGGATAACAGAATATATGTTTCCTGCGTTGTATTTAACTACTGCAACATTCATCTTTTTACGCTTTTCGGCCTGCAAAGGTACGAATAAACGAGCGGAATACAAAGAAAAACAAATTTTTTCTTTTATTCCCGAGTGGAAGTACTTTCGAGGTTGTTCTCAAATGTTAAAAACACCACGTGTAGAGTTGCCCATTTCCACGTGTAGACTTTGCAAAGTTCACGTGTAGTCTTCACCGAGTCTACGTGTAGAGTTTTCAACATCTCCGCATAGAGAGTTTTGGTTGCGCAAGAGGGAGTCAAACACACTTGCTTTTCCCACCCTCATCCTCTGCTCTCATCCGCGTTTCAAATACATTACAAAGGTACAACAATGACGTTGCGGTTCTCGAATAAATGACAAGATTTTTCCATTTTTTTCACACAAGCGCGGTCAGGATGGTCATTTGGTCATTTGTCAAAATCGAAAACAGACTGTCAAATCCGCCACTATAATATAAATATATATATTTATATATAGTGAGCAAATAACCGCATTCCGAAATCGAAAATGACCATTTTGACCTTGACCATTTTGACCAGATGGCGAGCCTGCTCACTAAACCCTTGTTTTTGTTGAATTTGCTCCGCGGAAAGCCGTTCAATCATATTCAGGGTTTTCGTTTTCGTTATCGTTGTTAACCGGTTAGCGGTTAGTGGTTAGCGGTTAGCGATACTAAAGTCTAACGTCTATCTCCTAAAGTCTATTTTTCGTTTTCGTTATCGTTTTCGTTGACTAACGCCTAAAGTCTAATTATCAATTATCCATTATCAATTAACGACATCATTTTTGTATGATGACGTTTTAAGCCCCCTTTTTTGCCTTCCGGAAGCAAATATTTTTCACTTTTCACTCTTTCATTCTTCATTTATTTATATCTTTGCCAAGGAAACTTCCTGTTCGGCTGTGTTCAAATCAACGCCGACTCAGTTTCAAACCATCATCTATGCTAATGTTGATGAGGAAGATGTCACCAAAGATGTCACCAAAGATGTCACCAAAGATGGCGGTAAAGATGGCGGTGATGTGTCGGAGATAAAACTCTCTGAACGTCAGGAGAATATACTTAAAATCATCAATGAGTCTCCGACAATTAGTGGCCGTAAGATGTCGGAGATGTTGTCGGTGAGTCAGCGAACCATAGAGCGTGATCTTGCTGCACTAACAAAAATTGGCATACTTCAACATAAGGGAAAGGATAATGATGGTGAATGGCTGCTGACGGAATTAGGACAGCGCGTGTTTGAGGAGAGTAGCAAGAAGGAAGAAAAGGAGTAACACAAATCGTCACTTCCAAGAAAACAGGAATCATCTCCTTCAAATATCGCATTTCACCCTCTCCCGACTTCCTAGCAGAACTAGCAAAATGGGGTGATGAAGTGAAGATAGTGGAATAAAAGGTGAAAGAAGATAATAAAATTAAGGTAAGATGAAAAAAGCCTGAGTGTTTTGACTAGAAACGCAACATCAAGTATTGTATAAGTCGCTGAAAAAATGTATCTTTGCAAACAAAAGCCCGTAATTATATGATATCCATCGCGCACAGAATAGAACTGAAACCGAACAACAAGCAGAAGACATACTTCCGCAAGGCTTTCGGCTGTGCGCGATTGGCGTATAACTGGGGACTGGCTGAATGGAAACGGATGTATGAGGCTGGCGAGAAACCGAGCGGCAGGAAACTCAGAACGCAGTTCAACGCCATCAAGAAAGAGCAGTTCCCGTTTGTCTATGAGGTGACGAAATGTGCTACGATGCAGCCGTTTGATAATCTTGATGTAGCATTTAAACGGTTTTTTAAAGGGTTAGGCAAGTATCCACAGTTTAAGAAGAAAAGAGATAACGAGGGGAAGTTTTACATAGAAAGGGACAAGATTAGGTTGTCTGAAACGAACAAGAATTCAAAGGCTTTTAGCAGGCTGGTCCACAATGAGAAGGTGAAGCATCAATATATCTGTATGCCAAACATGCATGGCGGTTGGGTGAAGATGGCTGAACATATTCGCTTCAACTATTCCAAGATAAACAATGTATGCATTTCGCAAAGTGGCGGCAAGTTCTATGCTTCGTTCAGTTTAGAGATTACAGAAGAAGAATATAAAAGAACGCATCCTAATGTGGACTCTGTAGATGCCAACAGGAAAGTAGGCATTGACATGGGCATCAAGTCGGCGCTGATACTCTCCGACGGCATTACCATCGAGAATCCCAAGCCACTGAAGAAGAATCAAAGAAAAATAATAAGACTCAGCAGACAGCTCAGTAAGCGGTTCCATCCGAGAACCAAAGAGGAACGGCTGAAGGGCGTCAAGAAGTCGAACAATTATATGAAACTGGCTGTGCGGCTGGCTCATGCACAAGGACATGTGGCGAACATCAGGCGTGACTTCTTGCATAAGGTCACCACGATTCTGACCACACACTATGGCGAGATTGCCATTGAGGATCTGAACGTGAAGGGCATGACCAAGAACCACCGACTGGCTCAGGCCGTCAACGATGTCTCGTTTGGCGAACTGCGCAGACAGATAGAGTATAAAGCCGAAACGAACGGCGTAAAAGTCACCAAGGCCGACCGCTTCTTTGCAAGC
>JAFXTC010000015.1 GCA_017525235.1 Bacteroidaceae bacterium
GATTTCAGGTCACGTTACCGATGTTCGCACAGGCGAGCCGCTGATTGGTGCGTCGGTCATCGTAAAGAGTGAAAAAGGACAAGGCGTAGTAACCGACATAGACGGAAACTTCTCTCTGCAAACCAAGAAGGAAGCTCCCCTTACCCTCCGCGTGGAATACGTTGGCTATCGTCCTCTGGATGTAGACGTGTACGACTTTGAAGAGTCCGTAGAAATAGCCCTAGCCGACAACTCGAACAAGTTGGAAGAAGTTGTAGTTCTGGGATATCAAACCTTGAAACGTGGTAATATCACTGGCGCTGTATCATCAGTAGATAGCGATGTACTTGAAAGTGTAGCCTCTGCAACTCTTGGCAACAAGCTACAAGGTGCAGCTCCTGGTCTGCTAATATCTGGAAGCTCTGGTGTACCTGGAACAGCCCCCACTATTCGTTTGCGTGGTGCTACATCTATCTCTGCTACCAACACACCAATTTACATCGTTGATGGTGTACTCATTAATACAGACGTGTTGCAGGCTGTAGATTTAGGTGGCCAGGGAGCTGATCCATTGGCAGACCTAAACCCAGAAGACATTGCATCTATTCAGGTTTTAAAAGATGCCAGCTCTACCGCCATTTATGGTGCTAAGGGCGCAAATGGTGTTATACTGATTAATACCAAACGCGGTGCGAAAAATCAGAAGACTAAAGTAAGTCTGAAAACCGAATGGGGATGGAGCACAGCCCCAAAGAAATGGGAGCAGGTAAGTGGCCCAGAACATGCAGAACTTGTGAATCAATGTTGGGTAAATAGCGGAAACTCCTATGAGACCCGTCCATTCCGTCCTACTAATGAAGTCATTTCGGGTTATCCAGCCTATGGAAATCCTGAAGACCAGCAGACTTACGACCGTCTTTCAGATGTGTTTAGGACAGCTTTCCAACAGAGCTATAATCTATCAGTTAGCGGAGGTAACGACCGCACAAACTTCTACATCGGAGGTGAATATACAAGTCAGGAAGCTACCCAAAAATTATCTGACTTCAAACGCTATGGATTACGTTTGAATTTGGATCACCAGATAAACAAGCTGATAACCATTGGTAGCAGCAACCAAATCAATTTTACGGATCGAAAACTGATAAGAACAGGAGACGGCCCTGCAGGACTATTTCAGGCAGCCTTGCACACACCTACATTCTACCCTATATATAAGGAAGATGGAAGCTACAACAAACCCGTAACTTTCGACAACCATCAAGCTATGCTGGAGCATTGGGATGGCGGAGCCAATGGTTCAAAGTTGCTAAATTCAGTATATGTCAAACTGAACTTATTAGAAGGACTGACTTTCAAATCTACACTGAGTAATGATCGCAATACTTATCACGAGAAGTTCTATTATGATACGTATACCAAGACTGGTTCAGGAACTAATGGTTCAGCTACTGATGCACAGACCACCAAAAATATACTCTCAACAGAACAATTGTTCAACTACCTGAAATCATTTAAGGAGTTGCATCATATATCGGCATTTGCAGGAACCTCGTACCAAAAGACAACACGTGAACGCGCTACAATAACTGGAACTCAATTTCCGAGCAACCAACTGCGCCGTATCAGTGCTGCAGCCGACCAAACAGCTTCAACGACAGGTACCAGTTCTGCCCTTTGGTCATTCTTCGGTGGTGTAAACTATGCTTATAATGACCGTTATTCAGTAGACTTTAATATCCGGGCTGACGGCTCTTCACGATTCGGTTCAGACAACCGTTGGGGTATATTCCCTGCGATAGGTGGATCTTGGACTATAAGCAAAGAGAAGTTCTTTAAGCCAAACGATTATGTGGGAGATCTAAAACTTACTGTAAGTTACGGTCTAAGCGGTAATGACAACATCGGAGACTTTGCTTCGTTATCACTTTGGAGCGGTGGTCAAAACTATAACGGAAGTGCAGGTGTTGGTCCCTCACAGCTGGGCAACCCATCTTTGAAGTGGGAATCAACCAAACAGTTTAATATTGGAGTAACAGCGTCGCTGATTAAGAATTACATTGATGTAGAATTCAACTATTATTATAAATACACTAACGATCTGTTATTGAACGAGACCGTACCTGGTAAAACCGGCTATAGCTCAATGTCAAGCAACAACGGAGAGGTGAGCAATAAAGGTTTTGAGGTTATTCTGAAGGCCCATACTAATCCCAACCGCCCTTTGAGACTGACATCAACTTTCACTATCAGCCACAACACCAACAAGGTAGAGAAGTTACCTGTAGAAATGACTGGAGAATACCAGATGTTTAAGCTCTTCGAAGGCAAACCACTTTATTCTATGTGGGTATATGAATATCTGGGAGTTGACCCACAGACAGGTGATGCCATTTACCGAGATGTAACTGGTGACGGATTAATAACAGCAGATGACAAACTCGTGGCTGGTGACGCTTGGCCCGATTTTGATGGTTCATGGCGCAACGTTATCACATATAAGCGCTTTACTCTTGATTTCAATTTCTACTTCAAATCGGGTAACAAGATATTCAATTACACCCGTTCATTCCTTGAGACAGGTGGTAAAAATGGCGTAAAACGTGCTATGCAAAAAAGCGCATTGAATTATTGGAAGCAACCTGGTGACACTGGTGTCCTTCCACGCCCCAAGTCAACTCCCAATGCAGACGGCAGCACCAACTATGAACAGCAAAGCAGCCGTTTCGTTGAGGATGGCTCATTCATTCGCTTGAGAAGTGTTACATTAGGATACAACCTGCCTAAATCAGTAGCTAAAGCTGTAGGCATTACATCAGCCAATGTATATGTTACAGGTAACAACTTATGGCTAAAGACCAAGTATTCAGGTCCAGATCCAGAGGTAACTCTTAATGGAGAGAGTCCTAATGGGCTTGTTCAAGGACTTGATTTCTGTACAATACCGCAGCCACGTTCATTTATAATGGGACTCAATGTAACATTCTGAGACAATTAAGATGATTTATTTAACAATAAAGAAAGGAAAGAACAATGAAAATACAAAAATCTATATTTTTTGCCATTGGTGGAACATTACTACTGACGGCATGCAGCTTGGACAGAGACCCAGAAACTGCCATCTCTGGAACGGGTGTAATAATAGATGAGTCAACAGCAGAGACTGTACTCGTTGGTGGCTACGATGCAACCCAGTCATTCGTCGGATCACAGATAGTTGCATTTAATAGCGCTTCTGATAATGTGATAGGTTTTGGTTCTGCAGGTGCTTCAGTACCCCTGCTCACTGCTTCAGGTTCCGGAGGTGGATATAACCAATACTATAATGCTATTAATCAGGTAAACCAACTGATAACAGATATACCCAACCTCAGCGATGGTCTGTTTACTGGTAATAGTAAAAACACCAAATTAGCTGAAGCCTATTTCTTGCGTGCGTTGGCTTACTTCGGGCTAGCTCGCACATATGGAGGCGTCCCCATTGTATTGGAGCCTTCTACTTCAGGTCATTCGGCAGATGGAATTAGACGCAGCAGTTATTCGGAGACATTGGATCTTGTAGAGTCTGACTTGAATCTGGCAGAAGCATTGTTCGACAAGTCACTGCCCACACGTGCCAGAGCATCCATTTGGGCCGTATATGCACTCAAGGCTCGACTCTACCTCTATGAGGAGCGTTGGGACAAAGCCGAAGAATATGCCACAAAGGTACTTGACAATTCACTCTTTGCCTTGACACCAGAGGTAAAGGATTGGTATGAAATAACATTGTCAAGTGATGCTATCTTTGAGCTTGTTTTCACTACAGCCGACAAGAATCCCATATACACCTATTATCTGCCTGCATCCTTAGGTGGTCGTATAGATTATGCTCCAAGCAGAGAAGTTATACAGCTTCTGCTCGACGAAAAAATAAGTGGAAAACGTAAGCAACTACTTGCTCAGATGAGTGATAATAGCGAGCAATATGTAGTTCAACAATATAATAAAACAGATGGTACAAGTTCATTCCCCGTACTCAGACTCGAAGAACAATACCTGATACGTGCAGAAGCTAGAGTACAACAAGGGAAACTAACTAGTGCCGTTGAAGACATTAACGTTCTTCGCAACCGTGCAGGTATTGAATTACTATCTGCTGACGGACAGAACAGCAAAGACCTCTTGCTTGTTCTGGAATTGGAGAGACGCCTTGAACTGGCATTCGACGGACATCGATACAACGACATTATCCGCACTGGACGTGCTGCAGAAGTGTTTGGCGAGATAAACGAGGTATACAAAGACTCACGCTATTGGGTATTTCCTATCCCCTGGACAGCAATTGCAGCTGACCCTGACTTAGAACAAAATCCTGGTTATTAATATTATTAATCATTAAAACAAATAAAGAAATGAAAAAGGTTATTTTTACAGTATTAACAGCGTTATCTACGCTTACAAGTTTTTCACAAACACCTATTACTATAGGTAAGTACACAACTCAGCACGGCCCAGAGAAAGGCAGTCTAGTCATTATTGGAGGCGGACGCCATCCTGAATTAGTTACAGATTCTATAGTAGCATTAGCAGGAGGTAAGGATAAAGCCAAAATTGTTATTGTAACAAATGCCTCAGGCGTAAAGAATGAAGCTCGCGACAAAAAGGCTGTAGATGAATTTAAGAAAAAGACCGGAGTGAAAAATGTCTCTGCACTCTATTTGCAAACAATTGAAGAAGCAAATGACGAAAGTAAGCTCAAAGATTTGAAGGAAGCTACAGGTGTTTTCTTCTCTGGTGGTCGCCAATGGCATATTACAGATGCTTATCTGAACACCAAAGCACATCAATATTTTAACGATGTGCTGGCTCGTGGAGGAGTTATTGCAGGCTCATCGGCTGGTGCTAGTGTACAGGGGTCATTCCTCTGGAGAGGTGACACTAAAGGTCCACACATTTTAATTGGCGACCATACTCAAGGACTCGGATTCCTCCGTTACTCAACAATCGACCAGCACATTTTAGCTCGTAATCGTCAGAGTGATCTTGCCGAATTCATATCTGCTGCCAATAAGCTGATTCCAGAAGGACAGACTAGGTTTATCGGTATTGGTATAGATGAAGGTACAGCTATCGTAGTACACCAAGACCAGTTTGAAGTAATCGGCAAATCATTTGTTGCTGTTCATGGAGGCCATAATAACTATGGTCGCAGCGATGATCTTTTCCAAGTATTGAAACCTGGCGACAAATACGATCTTGAAAAAGGAGTACGCATCACTAAGCGCGAATATTAATAGTTAAAAATCGGTTCATTTTTATGGTTCGGAAGTCGTAGCTTGTAAATAAAGCTACGACTTCTTTTTTATTTATTCCCAAAATACCATGCGTGTGGTATATAGTATAACACGCATACGGGATTGTAGGGGTTAATAAATCACAGTACCTTTGCACCCACAAACATTAATCATTTAAGTACGAAAAAAGCAATGAAAAGAAGATTGTTGATTCTAGGATTAGCATTAGCGCCACTTTGGGCTATTGCACAAAATCTGATTTCAGGTCACGTTACCGATGTTCGCACAGGCGAGCCGCTGATTGGTGCGTCGGTCATCGTAAAGAGTGAAAAA
>JAFXTC010000016.1 GCA_017525235.1 Bacteroidaceae bacterium
ACGAAAAGGTGAATGCCCCTGAAAGGACCAGAGTTATTGCAGAATATCCATCTCCCAAAGAGAAGATGACATTAGAGGAAATGATGCTGGGATATACCATCAACGGTGCCAAGCAGCTCGGCATCGAAACTTCCAAAGGTTCTATCGAGGTCGGCAAGGACGCAGACTTCCTGATATTCGACAACGACTTGCTGACGGCAGAGCATGAAGGCTTCAGCTACAACATGCCGAGTGAAGTGTATATTAACGGAAAGAAAAAGAATTAAAAAACAAATGAAAATATGAAAACGAAAAGCGCAAATCTCCTTGCAAAAGGATATGAACTGATTGATGGCATCACGGTACCTGTGGGGACATCAAATATAGATTTGGACGTAGAGGGGAAAGAGCCCCAGAACGCCAAGAAACTGACCATCGACGCAGGGAACGGTAAGATAAACATGTATGTCTTCCGTCCATCAGATTACAAAGCTGGTGAGACGACACCGCTTATCTATTTTATTCACGGCGGTGGCTATCATTTTGGCAATGTGAGCATGGATGAGCCCAAAATACAGGGTATAGCAGATGGGAGCAGTGCTACGGTTATTGCTCCTGACTATACACTCTCCTTGGATCCTTCTTACAAATATCCCATGGAGCTTGAACAAGTATATGCAGGACTTCTTTATGCATATGAGCATGCGGATGAATTAAATGTAGATCCGGACAATATTGTCATTGAGGGAGAAAGCGCCGGCGGTGGACTAACCGCACGTCTGGCTCTTTATAACAAGGACAAAGGAAAGGTTCCCCTAAAGGGTCAGGTGCTGATCTATCCCATGCTTGACTACCGTACCGGCGGTGAAAAGGATATTTACAAGAATGAATATGTAGGGCATTGTGTCTGGACTAAGGAGAACAACGTCTTTGGATGGGGAAAACTGATTGAAGGCCAGGACAAAAAGCTTACCGATGAGGAAATGATCTATTTCTCACCGGCAGTTGCAACCGTTGAGCAGCTGAAAGGATTGCCTGAGACTTTTATGATTGTCGGCAGCCTTGATCTTTTCTGCGATGAAGACATGTCATACGCTCAGAAGCTGATGGAAGCCGGTATTTTCACGGAACTCTATGTAGAACCCGGAGTTCCTCACGCTTATGAATATTTGGAGTGGACTCCTCAGGCACACAGGTTTTTTGAATTGAGAAACCATGCGACGGCACGGATGCTTGGAGCTGAAAAGGACGTAAAAGAGTCTGAAGAAGCAAAAGCTTTCAGAGAGTTATTATTAAAGTATAATATGGAGCAGTAATGGTGATTAAGGACAAGGGAAGAGACAGCATAGACTTTGGAAAGTCGAAGATAGGCCCATTGTTTAACCGCATTTTCTATCCCACGCTGTTATCAATGGTGTTTGCATCGCTCTTTACGGTTGCTGACGGCATATTCGTTGGACAGGGCGTAGGAAGCAATGCGCTGGCGGCCATTAATATTGTCGCGCCACTGTTTTTGATAACAACGGGCATTTCGTTGATGTTCGGTGTTGGCGTGTCTGTTGTGGCAAGTATCCATCTGGCACAAAACAACCACAAAGCCGCTAATATCAATATCACCCAAGCCTTCGATGTGGCTACGCTGCTGATGGTCGTTATTGCTATTGCTGTTTTCCTCTTCCGGATACCTTTCTTGCGACTTTTGGGATGCAGCGATGCACTGTTGCCATTATGTCAGGATTATCTTTTGCCCATTCTTCCCGGTTGTGTTTTCATCGTCATTCAGTTGATTGGCACCTTCGTCATCAGACTCGACGGCTCTCCCAAGTTTGCGGCTTCATTAGAACTTTTCCCTGGTCTGCTGAACATCTTTCTGGATTGGCTGTTTGTCTTTCCGATGCAGATGGGTATTGCGGGTAGCGCCATCGCATCGTCGATTAGCTGCGCTGTTGCCGCAGGATTAGTTATCTGGTATATGTTCTTCCGTGCACAGACCGTGAAGATATGCAGACTCAAATTCACGCTTACCAGCCTTTATCTGACAGCACGTAATGTCGTCTATATGGCTCGTAGTGGTTTTTCCTCTATGCTGGGAGAGCTGGCAATGTCAATGGTTTTGCTTACTGGCAACTACGTCTTTATACGAGAGTTAGGCGAAAATGGTGTGGCAGCCTTCAGTGTAGCATGCTATCTCTATCCTATCGTATTCATGATTAATAATTCCGTTGCACAGTCAGCCCAGCCTATCATCAGTTTCAATTATGGAGCAGGCAATCGCTACCGAGTACAGAAAGCCTTCAGGGTTAGCCTCAGTACCGCTATCATCTGTGGCGTATTGTCAACAACGGTTCTCACGTTATGTGCCAAGCCACTTGTCGGGCTTTTCCTGCATGCAGGCACTAATGCGTACGATATTGCTATAGCCGGACTGCCCTTGTTCGCTTATTCAGCCATATTCTTTGCAATGAATGTTTCCATTATCGGATATTATCAAGCCACCGAGCAGAATACTCGGGCAAACTTATGTATGCTGTTCCGAGGGCTGATATTCCTTGTACCGGCATTTATTCTGATGCCAATGTTCATTTATCCGCAAGGGTTGTGGCTCGCCGTACCTGTTACTGAATGCATAACGCTGGGTGGAATACTATTGACCAATAAAGGCATCATCTCGGCAACCTAAAAACTATATAAACTATTCAATCATAACAAATTAAACTAAAACAACTAAAGTAATGAAACAGACTGTTATTCTAGGCAACATCATCACGATGGATGAGAAGCGGCCCTTTGCCAAGGCAGCGTTAGTAAAGGACGGCGTATTTGCCTATATCGGCAGCGCAGAGGAAGCAAAGAAGCTCGCCGGTACCGATGCACAGGTGCTGGATTATGGTGACAACTTTATCTATCCGGGCTTTATGGAGTCTCACTGTCACGGCAGCTTTGCCGGAGAACGTGCTATCGGACAGGCGAACTTGATGGAGGGAGGAATTACCACCGACTACCCAAGGTATCGTAATATCATCAAGGCATTCATCGAGAAGAACCCGCAGCGCGATTTCTACGTAGCTGCAGGATGGGTGGAAAATGAGGAATATGTCAGCAAGGCCTATCTCGACGAGATATGCTCCGATAAGCCACTGATCATGCAGACGGGTGGCGGACACTCCATTCTGCTCAACACCAAGGCGATGGAATGGGCAGGCATTGATGCTGCCTACGCCAAGAAATGGGGTTATGACCTGGTACATGTGGATAAGGACGGTGAACCTGACGGCTACGTCTGTGAAGGCCCTGTATTCGAGATTGTTCCGAAGATTCCCAAGACCTTAGAGGATATCAAGGAATATTTGCTCGCCTGGCAGGAGATGGCCCTCAGCAGCGGTTTCACTGCCGTTGGCGATGCTGGCGCAGATGTCATCCACAAGGATGCTCCCCAGGCGTACTATGAGCTTGAGAAAGAAGGCAAGCTGAAGCTGCGCACCTATGCATGGATGTATGTGACTGATAATTCCGACGCAAAGACAGAGATACCCCGCATCGCTGCTGAGCGTGCAGAGAAGAGCGGTGAATATTTCAAAATCATCGGTGCCAAGGCGTTCCTCGACGGTGTGACTGAGGCGCATACGGGGTGGCAGAATCAGGACTATCTCGATCAGCCAGGCTATCACGGCAATGAGCGTTTCAACGACCACGATAAGATGGTGCAGCTGATTGTGGAAGCCGACAAAGAAGGTATGTCTGTACACGTTCACTCCGAGGGCGGTGGTGCTACACACTACATGTTGGGCTGCATCGAGGATGCCGAGAAGATTACCGGCAATCTGGATCAGCGCAACGTGTTGGCACATCTGCACTTCGTGACCGATGAGGATGTTCGCCGTATGGGGGCAACGGGCTCAGTTCCTGCCGTTCCGCCATTGTGGTCATGTAAGGCTTCTCCCATTTATGAACAGGAAGTCGCTTATATGGGGCAAAAGTTGGCAGACGAAGCGTATCCCATCAAGTCGTTCTACGATGCAGGTGCCAACGTGGTATTCCACTCCGACTATCCCGTTTCACCGATGATGGATATCAAACTCAGCATTTATACGGCTGAAAAGCGTAACTATCCACAGGTATTGTTTGGCGGTGCCTCAGCCCCACGTAATCTCAAGGAAGCCATCACCCGCGAACAATCGCTCCGTGCCATGACCATCAACGTAGCCCGTCTGTTCCGTCAGGAGCACCGTTTGGGCTCCATCGAGTTCGGCAAGCTTGCCAATATGACGGTGTACGACTGCGATTTCCTCAATGACGACATCGAGAAGGTCACACAGGCCAACCTCGTTGCCACCATCGTTGATGGCGAAGAGGTATTCAAGGCATAAGCCGAAATAGGGTTGGTGGACGCTTCACCTTCCCCTATTGTCAAACGTAGACAAAGCATTGTCATACCGCTGACAATGCTTTGTCTAAACGTTGACAGAGTTCTATCTAAGCGTGACAGTAACCTCAGAGCAAAAGCCAAGAAGTTTGGCGCAGGAATTCGAGGAGTTTTGTGGCGGAATTCGAGGAGTTTGGCGCCTCCAAACGTTTCGTTCCCGTCGAAGGCGAAAGCCCCTCCTCTTAGGCCCCTAAGGGGGCCCTAGAGGGGGGCTTAGCCTATATCCTCTGGTTCAGGAATTATCTCCAAATCGTAGCCTTCGACCTTCATCCTTAGCAACTCGTCGTAAATCATAACACATGCCCATGCGTCTGTAGCTGCATAAAGCTTCTGTGATTCTGTGAGTATATCGGCTTCCCAATTGGAAAGGCGTTGAGACTTGCTAATCTTTTTGCCGAAGATGTTGGCATAAAGTTTCTGCAGACTCATATCGAGGATGCCGTAGTCGCGCACCATCTCCTGAAGTTCCACAAAAGCCCCGGGTGTGAACTTTGCCCTTCGTTGCAACATTCTTATATCATCGTGCCATGAAAGTCCGACTTTAATATTGCTGCTGTCGGACAAAAGACGGCGTATACATGCGGGCATTCCTATTTGATTCAGTCGGAACAAAAAACAGATATCCCTGCTGCTTACCTGCAAAAGCGCCACTTCGTTCTGATGGCCAGCCTTAAAAGAGGGCTTTGTTTCTGTATCGAAGCCTATGACATCCTGTCGCAACAGGAAATCTACCGCTTTCTTTGCTTCTGCTACGTTAAGGATTGTCTCTACCCTCCCCCCGAAAAGTACTTTAGGAAGCTTTGAGATGCTTTGCTTGTCGAATTTACTATATATCTTCTTCATCTGAACCGCTGTTCAAAACATACCGAATCTTGTGTAACTGCTTGAGGGTATCAACAAGATTCTGTCCCCAATATAATTCAAAGTTTTCCCTTACACCCCAGAGTGCATCAAGCATACAGTCTTCTACCCGTTGCTGATAAGCAGAGACGAAGTTGCGGAGCGCCTGATAGATATCGGCCAATCCCTCACTAATGGTTTTCCACTGGCTCTCCTCGGTCTGCATCGCCTCGTCGTATACAAAATCCTCGTATTCGTCAGCCTCTCTCATTATCTCGTATATGGCATTACGAATCCAATTGTAGTCGGCTTCCGTAACCTGATCATCGGGCAGGAAATCGCCTTCGCTTTCGACCTGTGGAAGGAGTTGTGCCTTGAGGTAGAGCAAGGGCAGAAGCTTTAGCATGGTTGCGATGAATTCGCGCCTGTTTTTACCCTCGAGTTGTTCGAGATAGGCACAAAATTCAGCTGAAACGGTAACAAATTCGAGCGTATTATGCGAATATATGGGGTTCTCCGTTTTACTCTTCATCCGTACAATATGTAATTTTTGGGGTACAAAGTTACGACTAAGTGAGCGAAAAGCAAAAGGAAAACGAGTTTTTCTTTTCTTTTCCGAACGAAAGTAAGTTCGGTGAAGCCAAAGTTACGATTAAGTGAGAGAAAAACCAAATTTATTTGAGTTTTTCCGAACGTGAGTAAGTTCGAGACATAGTCTCAATGTTACGATTAAGTGAGAGAAAAACCAAATTTATTTGAGTTTTTCCGAATGGAAATAATAACGAGATTTATATCAATGGTATAAAAATTCGGCCAAATTAAGAAATAATTGAAGAAATTACATTAAATTTGCAGGCGTTTTATACATCAAGGAAAAATATGGCCACTAAGAACAACGATAAAAAACATACAAGCAAATCAACCAACAAAGAGGTCGGCCCTATAAAGAAGGCCTTTGGCTGGTTTAAGACAAATATAAAGAACCAGGATGATGTTGATGCTGAGAAGAAAGCCGAGCATGCTGACAACATGAAATTTGTGTGGGGCTTTATCTTGGCTTGCATCTCACTATGTGTCCTGCTAGCGCTTATTTCTCACTTCTTTACAGGTGACGTAGACCAACGACTGCTAAGCAAATCATATTTACCCGCTACCAACTGGTTGGGAAAGTTCGGTTTCTGGATTGCTTATTGGCTGATTGAGAATACGTTTGGTATAGCTTCAGTTCTTATTCCTGTGTTACTTGTAGCAACAGGCATACGAATCATGGGTACGGTAAAGGTACGTCTGCACAAATGGTTCCTGAACTGCATGATTCTTATGATATGGATTTCCGCCTTTATGGCTTTCCTGCAACTGCACTTCGTGACTATGCAGCATGGTTACATCAACTGGGGCGGCATGATTGGATACAACGAGATTTCTTTGCTCACAGAAAAGATAGGCAGTTTTGGTGCCGTCATTACATTAGGCGTTACTGCCCTGCTGTACATCTTCTATCTGAGCGAGGAAGTAATTACTACCATCAGGAATCTTGTCAACAGGAATGCCAAGAATAATCTGGCCGAAACAGAAGAAGAGGAAGAAGGCGGTGGGGATGATAACTTTGGGGTGGACGTACCTGAGAATCCGCTGACTACAGAGGAAGAGGTGGCGCTGAAAACGGAAAACACCATCCCCTTTGAGGACGAACCCTCAAAGACTGCCACAACCATTGATTTTGGCAACGCCAATGGTGAAATGGAGATTCCTTTAAAAATTGGAGAACAGGCCCTACCCTTAGAGTTTGCCAATACTGCCGACGATATGAAAGTTGTTGTGGGTGAAGAACCCGAAAAGGCTGACACAACAAATGAGGGTGCCTTGGAGCCATACGACCCCAAACTGGATTTGGAACATTACAAATACCCCACCCTTGATCTGCTGAAGCATTATGATAATATCCAGTCGAATATCGACATGGAAGAGCAGCAAGCTAACAAGAACAAGATTATAAAGGTTCTTTCGTATTTTGGAGTTGAAATCTCCAGCATCAAGGCAACCATCGGACCTACCATCACTTTGTATGAGATTACACCCGCCCCGGGTATCCGAATTAGCAGAATACGTGGTTTGGAAGATGATATTGCCTTGAGCCTGAGTGCACTGGGCATACGTATTATTGCTCCTATCCCAGGTAAAGGCACTATAGGTATAGAAGTGCCCAACGCCAAACCTCAGATGGTTTCGATGGAAAGTGTTATCAATAGCCGCAAGTTCCAAGAGACCGACTTTGAACTGCCAATGGCTTTAGGCAAGACGATTACAAACGAGGTCTTTATGGTTGATTTGGCAAAGATGCCTCACTTGCTGGTTGCCGGTGCTACGGGTCAGGGTAAGTCTGTAGGTCTTAATGCCATCATTACATCGTTGCTATACAAGAAACATCCTGCTGAACTGAAATTTGTTATGGTAGACCCCAAGAAAGTGGAGTTCAGCGTATATAACCCTATCGTTAACCACTTCTTGGCACAGGTTGAAGGAAACGAAGGAACAGAGGAGCCAATCATCACTGATGTCAACAAGGTAATTCAGACACTTAAGAGCCTCTGCGTGGAGATGGACACTCGCTATGACCTTCTGAAGAAAGCCAGAGCAAGGAATGTAAAGGAATACAACCAGAAGTTTAAGGACCGCCAGCTTAATCCTAACAACGGGCATAAGTTTATGCCGTACATCGTTGTTATCATAGATGAGTTTGGCGACCTGATTATGACCGCTGGAAAGGAAATAGAACTTCCCATTGCACGTATTGCTCAGCTGGCACGTGCCGTTGGTATTCACATGATTATTGCCACACAGCGCCCCACCACAAACATCATCACAGGTACCATCAAGGCAAACTTCCCTGCCCGACTGGCCTTTAAGGTTGCAAGCTCTATAGATAGTAAGACTATCCTTGACCGCACGGGAGCCAACCAGTTGATTGGTAAGGGTGATATGCTGTTCCTCAGCGGCAACGACCCAGTGCGTGTTCAATGCGCCTTTGTTGATACACCTGAGGTGGAAGATATTACATCGTATATTGCATGTCAGCAAAGCTATAATGCTCCGTTCCCGTTGCCAGAAGTACCCCTTGAGGGTGGTGAAGATGGAGACGGCCCGGATGTTGACCTTAACCATCTTGACCCGATGTTCAACGAAGTGGCCCGTATGGTTGTGCTCGAACAAAGCGGTAGCACGAGTATGATTCAACGTAAGTTCAGCATAGGTTACAACAGAGCCGGACGTTTGATGGATCAGTTGGAGAAAGTGGGAATTGTGGGTCCTGCCAAGGGCAGCAAGCCGCGCGAAGTGCTCTGCGTTAGCGAAGAGGACTTGCAGTTCAGGTTGGATAATCTTGGTTAAACCAAAACGATAACGAAAACCAAAACAATAACCAAAACTAAAAATCGGTTAGCGGTTAGTGGTTAGCGGTTAGCGAACAATAACGAAAACGATAACAAAAAAAAATGAGGAAAATACTGACTATCATACTGCTGTTTCTGTCGTTAGGAAGTTGGGCACAGAATGCAAAACAGATTTTGGATGCATCTGCTGCCAGGATAAAACAGATGGGTGATGTTCAAGCTTCCTTTACGGCTACATCTTTTAATGGTACAACCGAAGTGGCAAGCACAAAGGGAATTATGTATTTGCAGGGAAAAAAGATGATGCTGTCCACTAATGACATGAAAATGTGGTATAACGGAAAGACGCTATGGAGCCTGATACCCGAAAGCGATGAAGTGAATATGAGCACACCTACAGAACGTGAGATGGCTCATGTGAATCCTTACTCTTTTCTTGGGGTATACAAAAAGGGTTACAAGATGACGGCAAAACAAACCAAGCTCCGCGGAAAAGACGTTTACGAAGTGCATTTGGTTGCCCGCAATGCAAAAAATAATGCACAAGAAATGTTTATCGACGTGGCAAAGAGTGATTATACACCACTCTGCATACGTATACGCCAAGATAACGACTGGAACAGGATAAGTATTCATTCCTTACAGGGAAATCAGCATTTCACCGATGCCGACTTTGAGTTTCCCAAAAACGAATATCCCAATGCGGATATTATTGATTTAAGATAAGCCGATACAAATGATACAGACAAAACTACTTATTATCGGGAGCGGTCCTGCAGGATATACAGCTGGCATCTATGCGGGTCGTGCAGGAATAAAACCTATACTAATAGAAGGCATTCAGCCTGGCGGACAACTCACGACTACAACGGAAGTTGAAAACTTCCCCGGGTTTCCTGAGGGGATTGATGCCAATGAGCTGATGGACAATATGCGTCAGCAGGCAGAGCGTTTCGGGACAAAGATGCTCAGCAATATAGTTACAAAAGCTGACTTCAGTAGCCAACCCTATAAAGTATGGTTAGATAACGGCGAGGAGATTCAGTCCAGAACTGTTATCATTGCAACAGGTGCCAGTGCAAAATATCTAGGACTGTCTGACGAACAGAAGTACATGGGACAGGGTGTTAGTGCCTGTGCCACTTGCGACGGATTCTTCTACCGAAAGAAGGTCGTTGCTGTTGTGGGTGGCGGAGATACGGCCTGCGAGGAAGCCTCGTATCTGGCAGGATTAGCCAGCAAGGTTTATCTGATAGTAAGAAAGCCTTTCCTGCGTGCCAGCCAGATTATGCAGGAAAGGGTAATGAACAATGAGAAAATAGAAATACTCTTTGAGACAAACACCTTGGGTCTCTACGGAGAAAACGGAGTAGAGGGTGCCCATCTTATATATAAGAAAGGTGAAGCAGGAGAACGTAAATATGATTTACCCATTGACGGGTTCTTCCTGGCTATAGGGCACCATCCTAACAGCGAGCTATTCTCTCAGTGGGTAAAAACAGACGGACAAGGGTATATTGTAACAGATGATGATACACCCCGCACAAACCTGCCAGGTGTTTATGCCGCAGGTGATGTTGCCGACCAACTTTATCGTCAGGCAATTGTAGCTGCTGCCTCAGGAGCAAAAGCAGCAATGGAAGCCGAAAAATATCTGAAGGAAAATGAATAAGTATCAACTCTATAAACTTCTCCGAAAGAACGAAAGCCTGAAGGAGAAACGTCATCCTATGTTCGAGAAGAACCGCTTTATGAAGTTCCTTCTCATCTTTTTCTGGTTGTATTATGCAGCCATACTTCTTTTTATGGGCGTAACCATGGCGATAGGCATGAAGGGGGCATACAACGGTGTAGCTGCCTTCCATGTGTTAGACGGATGGTTCCTCGTTGTACTTATGATTGACTTTTGGATTCGATTTATTCTGCAAGACACCCCTGTGAATCAGGCAAAGCCGTACACGTTGCTTCCCATACGAAGATCGTTCCTTATGAACGTATACCTGATACGTTCGGGATTTAGCATAGGAAATTTGTATTGGGGCTTTATGCTTGTTCCGTTTGGACTCATCGCTATTGCTGTTCCATTCGGATGGATAACATTTATCGGATGGTTATTAGGTTGGTGGCTACTTTGTATTGCCAATGGTTTCTGCTATCTGTTTGTGCGTACCTTACTTACCAAACATATGGCTTGGCTCTTATTGCCTATTGTGGTACATGGAGCAATTATAGCTGCCATGTTTGTTCCTGACCATAGCTGGTTAGATATGCCGTGCACAATTCTGTTAAATGGTTTTGCTAATTGGAACGTTCTATATATTTTGGCAGTCCTTGCCTTTGTTGCATTCCTCTATTACGCAAACTTCTTATTGCAAAACTCGATGGTTTACAACGAGATAAGCAAGGAAGAAGAAGTAAAGGTTAAGAACACTGCCAAGATGTCGTTCTTGAACAGATACGGTCGTATAGGTGAGTATATGAAGCTGGAAGTGCGTATGAAAACACGCAATAAAACTCCTAAGATGCAGTTCGCAATGGGTATCGGCTTTATGTTGTTCTTCAGTGTTATCATGTACTTTACCGATGTTTACGACAATGGTTTCATGAAGAGCTTTATCTGCCTGTATAGCTATATATTCCTGGGAGTTACTACCCTGATAGGCATTATGTGCCATGAAGGAAACTACATAGACGGATTAATGAGCCGACGCGAAAGTATCTATCAGTTGCTGCGTGCCAAATACTACTTCAACTCGATGCTTCTTATTATCCCTCCCATTATTCTTATGCCACTTATGATTATTGGAAAGATGTCGGTTTGGATGAATTTAGGTTACCTCTTCTTCACGGCAGGCGTTCTCTACCCCATTCTTTTCCAATTGGCCGTATATAACAAGGACACCTTCCCCTTGAATCAGAAATTAACCGGTAAACAAGGAAATGCTACGCAACAAATTATATCTATGGTCATTCTGTTCTTGCCTATAGGCTTTGAGAAACTGGCTACGGTGAGCTTAGGAGATCCTTGGGGATATATACTTCTCATGTGCTTGGGTATAATCGGTGTAGCAACACACAAGATTTGGATTAAAAATATATATCAGAGATTCATGCTTCGCCGCCATATTAATATGGAAGGGTTCAGGGCATCAAGGAACAGTTAGCCTTCATCCTTCAGGACATGAATTTTGATATAATAAATTGTAAATGGTAAATTGTTAAATAGAGAATAAAAAGATGAATATCGTCATACAAAACTTAAAGAAGAGATTCGGAGAGAAAGTAGCTGTCAACATTGACAGTTTCAAAATCAATAGTGGCGAGATATTAGGCTTGGTCGGTAATAACGGCGCAGGTAAAAGTACGCTATTCCGACTGATTCTGGACCTGATTAAAGCTGATGATGGTACAGTCCACATGATGGATAATACAAGGGATATTAACGTTGCAGAGACTGAAGAATGGAAGGACTGGACAGGCGCATACGTTGATGACAGTTTTCTGATTGACTATCTTACACCCGACGAATATTTCCAGTTTATTGCACGAATCAGCGGAAAGGAACCCGAAGAACTTCAGCAGTTCCTGGATAAGTTCGAGCACTTTATGGCCGATGAGATTCTGGGGCAAAAGAAGTTCATCCGAAATCTATCGGCTGGTAATAAGCAGAAAGTAGGCATTATGGCCGCCATGTTGCTTCAACCTCAAATCCTGATTCTTGATGAACCTTTCAACTTCCTTGACCCAAGCAGCCAAAGCGCTATCAAGCATCTTCTCAAGAAATACAACGAGGAAACAAATGCCACCATACTTGTAAGTAGCCATAACCTGCAACATACCGTTGACATCTGTCCCAGAATTGCCCTTTTGGAACATGGTGTAATCATTAGGGATATTGATAACAGCAACGGACAGGCACAGAGGGAGCTTGAGGACTACTTTGAGATTAATGATTAACCATAGTATTTACAAAACATAAAAACAAACAATTATGAAAAAGCTTTTAATGACCTTAATTGTTGCTTTGATGACGTCAACCTGTGTAAATGCACAAATATTAGACAAGCGGCTTTTCAATCATTTGACAGTAGGTTTAAACGTTGGAACAACTGGTATTGGCGCAGATGTTGCCATGCCGGCAACCAGATGGCTTGAGCTTGAGGCTGGTTTCAGTATCATGCCTAAGATTAAGTATAGCACCAACCTACATCTGAATATGTCAACAACTGATATAGATCCTTCGCTTACGTCAATTGACAACGTACCCATTCAGGGTAAGTTGAATATGGTAAATGGAAAATTTATGATAAACTTTTTGCCATTTCCCTCAGTAACCAATTTCCATGTTACGGTGGGTGCATATTTTGGTAAGAGCAGTATTGTGGAAGTTTACAACACCCAAGACGGGCAACTGACTCCTGTAAACGAAGCTAATCAAAAGATCATAGATAACGATTTGCCATATGATCCGATAGGTCTTAAATTAGGTGATTATTTGCTTACTCCTGATGCAAACGGCAACGCAAAGGCATCATTAAAGACGAATGGTTTCAAACCATACGTTGGTATCGGTTTTGGTCGTGCCGTACCCAGAAACAAATTCCTTAGCTTTAAGTTTGATTTGGGTGCTATGTTCTGGGGAACTCCAGAAGTTATTGACCATAATGGCCAAAATCTTGCCAACCAAAACTGGGATGGCAAGGATGGCGGTGCTTTCAGGGTAATCAGTAAAATCAAGGTATACCCAGTACTTAACTTCCGCCTGTGCGGGAAGATTTTCTAAAAGACAAAACCTTAATCTGATTTATGAAAAAAATACCTAACGGTATAACTTGTCTTCTCATCATCATAGCCCTGTTCGGATATCTGGGCAGTGTGATGGGAATGACAAACATGCTCAATTCCATTATGAAGACAGCTCACGGGCTGCTTCTAAATACGGTATTCTATCTTATGAGCATGTGTGTTCTTACAGGTGCACTTGGCAAAATTCTTACTGAATTCGGCGTTGTACACTTACTGCAAATAATGCTCCGGCATGTTATGAGACCATTATATAATATGCCCGGAGTTGCTGTAGTTGCCAGTATAATGACCTTCCTTAGCGATAATCCGGTTATTATAACACTAAGCAAAAATAAACAGTTTGCAAAATACTTCAAGGTTTATCAGTTTATTTCGTTGGCCAATTTCGGTACAGCCTTCGGCATGGGACTTTTGGTTATTGTCTTTATGATTGGACAAGGATATTTTGCTGCTCCGTTTATCGGTCTTATCGGCGCTGCAAGCGGTGGTATCATTGCCACCCGTCTGATGCAATATTTCATCTGTAAGAAATACCCCGAATACCGAACACTGGATGCCGTTTCTCCAGAAGAAAGGGAACAGTTAGACCGTGAAAAGAAACTACAGGCCGAGGAGGATGAAAAGCCGAACACCTTTATCAGAATACTCAATGCGCTGTTAGACGGAGGTAAGTCTGGTGTTGATATCGGACTTGCTATCATTCCAGGTGTAATCATTATCTGTACTTTGGTAATGATGTTTACCTTCGGAGGCCATGTTGAAGGAGTGGATGCAAACGGTAACGACATTGTTGTATATACAGGCGAAGCATACCAAGGTTGCGGACTCTTGCCTTTGTTGGCCAGTAAGTTAAGCACGTTGTTCCATTGGCTGTTTGGTTTTACAGCACCAGAGCTTATAGCATTCCCTATTACAGCCTTGGGAGCCGTAGGAGCCGCATTGAGTTTAATTCCGGAATTCACTGCCAAGGGAATCATTGATGACAATGTTGTAGCGGTCTTTACTGCAATGGGAATGTGTTGGAGCGGTTTCCTCTCAACCCATACAGCTATGCTGGATTCTATGGGATACCGTAAATTACTGATGCATGATTTTATCAGTCAGATTGTTGGTGGTATTGGTGCAGGAATCATAGCTCATTGGCTATATATTTTCGTTATGTACCTGAGCTAAAGTAAAGTTTTTAAGAAAAAATTTGTGCAATTAAGAGAAATGTTATAATTTTGCAGCCGATTTATGCCGAAGGGGCTCGAAAAAGTGAGTCAAAATGACTTCGCCTCCCGGTCAAACCCGTTATAAAAATAATAAAAATGTACGCAATCGTAGAGATTAACGGTCAGCAGTTTAAGGCCGAAGCTGGAAAGAAGCTCTTCGTACACCACATCGTAGGTGCAGAAGCTGGTCAGGCTGTTGAGTTTGAGAAAGTGTTATTGGTTGACAACGATGGCAACATCACCGTAGGTGCTCCCTCTGTTGATGGTGCTAAGGTTACTGCCGAGGTTGTTTCTCCTCTGGTAAAGGGTGAGAAGGTTTTGGTCTTCCACAAGAAGCGCCGCAAGGGTTACCGTAAGTTGAACGGTCACCGTCAGCAGTTCACCGAGTTGACTATCAAAGAAGTTATTGCTTAACAATTTAATTTTAGGAGGAACAAAGTATGGCACATAAAAAAGGTGTTGGTAGTTCTAAGAACGGCCGCGAATCAGCAGCTCAAAGATTAGGTGTTAAGATTTTTGGTGGAGAGAAGTGTGTCGCTGGTAACATCATCGTTCGCCAGCGTGGTACCCGTCACTATCCCGGCCTGAACGTAGGTATGGGTAAGGACAATACCTTGTACGCCCTCATCGATGGAACTGTTCAGTTCAAGAAGGGTCGTCTGGATCGTAGTACCGTTAGTGTACTTCCCATAGCTGAAGCATAAGATTAAACTTTCAAGAACGAAATAAGGCTGTACAATTAATTTGTGCAGCCTTTTTTTGTTACATTATCACTATTTTTAGTGATAATACTACGTATTATTGCAAAAAAATCACTAATTTTGCAATTCAATTATGAACATGTAATAAAGACGCAATATATATGCTGACACTAAAACTCATTACAGAACAGACAGAACTTGTAATTAAAGGTCTGGAGAAAAAGCACTTCAATGGTGCCAAAGAGGCCATTGATGAAGTTATCGCTACAGACAAGAAGCGCCGCGAAGCGCAAACAACCCTTGATCAGAACCTGTCGGAAGCAAAGAAACTTGCTGCCGAAATAGGCGGTCTTATGAAGCAAGGTAAAAAAGAGGAAGCAGAAGCCGTAAAAGCAAAAGTGGCTGGATTAAAAGAAATAAACGAAGCGCTGAAGCAACAAATGGAGTCTGCCGAGCAGGATCTGACTACACAGCTTTGCCAAATCCCCAACATCCCATACCCAGAAGTACCCGAGGGTTCATGTGCCGAAGATAACTGGGTTGTTAAGAGCAATCTTAAAGAATGTGTAGTTGGTAAAGATACCGTAGGTAACTGGGATGCAAATCCCGTTGTTGAAACAGCAAAACTCCCTCATTGGGAACTTGCCAAGAAATATAATCTTATTGATTTTGACCTGGGTGTTAAGATATCAGGTGCAGGTTTCCCCGTTTATCGTGGCAAGGGCGCTCAATTACAGCGTGCACTCATCAACTTCTTCTTGGCTGAAGCTAACAAAGCCGGTTACGAAGAGATTATGCCTCCTACAGTAGTAAATGCTGCCAGCGGCTATGGCACAGGTCAGCTACCTGACAAGGAAGGTCAGATGTATCACTGTAATCTGGATGATCTCTATCTGATTCCAACAGCAGAGGTTCCTGTTACAAATATATACCGCGACGTGATTCTTGACGAGAAAGATTTACCCATCAAGAACTGCGCCTACACACAGTGTTTCCGTCGTGAGGCTGGTTCATACGGCAAGGACGTGCGTGGCCTAAACCGTCTGCACGAATTCAGCAAGATAGAGATTGTACGTATCGACAAGCCTGAGCACTCAGCAGAGAGCCACAAGGAAATGCTGGCACACGTAGAAGGACTGCTCCAGAAGTTGGAACTCCCCTATCGTATACTTCGCCTTTGCGGAGGTGACCAAAGCTTCACCTCTGCCATCTGCTATGACTTCGAGGTTTATTCCGAAGCACAGAAGCGTTGGTTGGAAGTTAGTTCCGTAAGTAATTTCGACACCTATCAGGCAAACCGTCTGAAGTGCCGCTATCGTAACAGCGAGACAAAGAAGACCGAGCTCTGCCATACACTTAATGGTAGCGCCTTGGCTCTCCCACGCATTGTTGCAGCCATTTTAGAGAATAACCAAACAGAGGAAGGTATCCATATCCCCGCTGCGTTACAGCCATATATGGGTTGTGACATTATCAAATAATATTATTAATAGGATAGCATAAAACAATTTAGGTAAAAGATGAACAAGATTGTTAAAAAGATTCAGTTCAGTGAGAAAGTTTTCCGCCTTGATGTGGAAGCACCCTTAATTGCAAAAGCGCGTAAGGCTGGTCATTTTGTAATTGTTCGCGTAGGCGAAAAAGGCGAACGTGTACCTCTAACCATTGCAGGTAGCAACCCTCAGGAGGGAACCATCACCCTTGTGGTACAGACCGTTGGAGCAAGCACATCTAAACTCTGCGCTCTCAACGAAGGTGATTACATCACAGACGTAGTTGGTCCACTTGGTAAAGCAACCCATATTGACAACTTCGGTACTGTTGTGTGTGCCGGTGGTGGTGTTGGTGTAGCTCCCATGTTGCCCATCATCCAGGCTTTGAAGGCTGCAGGTAACCGTGTAATCAGTGTGTTGGCCGGTCGTAGCAAGGACCTTATCATCCTTGAAGATGAAGTACGTAAGAGCTCAGACGAAGTTATCATCATGACAGATGACGGTTCATACGGAAAGCAAGGCGTTGTAACCGTCGGTATCGAAGAAGTCATTCAGCGCGAGAAGGTTGACAAGGTGTTTGCCATTGGCCCCGCAATAATGATGAAATTCTGCTGCTTGCTCACCAAAAAATATGAAATTCCTACCGATGTCAGCCTTAACACGATTATGGTAGATGGTACCGGTATGTGTGGTGCCTGTCGTATCAGCGTCGGAGGCAAGACCAAGTTTGTCTGTGTGGACGGTCCTGAATTCGACGGTCATCAGGTAGACTTTAACGAGATGCTTCAGCGTGCCGGTGCTTTCAAGCCCGAAGAGGCAGAGGCGCTCGCTGCATATCAGGCTGCCCTTGAGGGTAAGACCTGTGCATGCAATTCAAATCAGGCAAATAACCAGAAAGCAGATGCTCCTTCTGCCGAGGGTCAGGATACCACAACACCACTTGCAGAATTACTTGACCGCAGTGCTGCTTGGCGTGACGAGCTCCGTAAGAGCATGAAGGCTAAGGAACGTACTCAGATTGAGCGCGTTAAAATGCCTGAGTTGGATCCCGTATACCGTGCTACCACACGTACAGAAGAGGTAAATCAGGGCCTTACCAAGGAGCAGGCAATGACAGAGGCTAAACGCTGTCTGGATTGTGCCAACCCCTCTTGTATGCAGGGTTGCCCCGTAAACATTAATATTCCTTCATTCATCAAGAATATCGAGCGCGGCGAGTTCCTCAATGCTGCCCGCGTACTCAAAAGCACTTCTGCTTTGCCCGCTGTTTGCGGTCGTGTTTGTCCTCAGGAGAAACAGTGCGAAAGTCAGTGTATTCACTTGAAGATGAACGAGCCAGCAGTAGCTATTGGTTATCTGGAGCGTTTTGCTGCCGATTTTGAGCGTGATAGCGGCAAGACAGCATTGCCCGAGGTTGCTGAAAAGAATGGCAAGAAGATAGCTGTTGTAGGTTCTGGTCCTTCAGGCTTGAGCTTTGCTGGCGATATGGCTAAGTTAGGTTACGATGTTACCGTCTTTGAGGCACTTCATGAGATTGGTGGTGTACTCAAGTATGGTATCCCTGAGTTCCGTCTGCCCAACAAGATTGTCGACTTCGAAATTCAGAACCTCGAGAAGATTGGTGTTAAGTTTGTTAAGGACTGCATCATTGGCAAGACGGTAACTGTGAAGGAACTGGAAGACGAAGGATTCAAGGGAATCTTTGTTGCTTCTGGAGCTGGACTGCCCAACTTCATGGGTATTCCTGGCGAGAACAGTAATGGAGTCATGTCTTCTAACGAGTACCTCACTCGTGTCAACCTCATGGATGCTTCAAATGCTGAATATGATACACCCATCCGTCGTGGCAAGAATGTAATGGTTGTTGGTGGCGGTAATACCGCAATGGACAGCTGCCGTACAGCTAAACGTCTAGGCGCTGAACGCGTATTCATTGCCTATCGTCGTAGCGAGCAGGAGATGCCTGCACGTCTCGAGGAGGTTAAGCATGCTAAGGAAGAGGGAATCGAATTCCTAACCCTTCATAACCCTATCGAGTATCATGCTGACGAGAAGGGTAACGTCACAGAGGTTGTTCTGCAGAAGATGGAGCTCGGCGAACCCGATGCATCTGGTCGTCGCAGTCCTCAGCCCATCCCTGGTGCTACAGAGACCATAGCTATTGATCAGGCTATCGTTGCCGTAGGTGTATCTCCCAACCCCATCGTGCCTACCTCTATTGAAGGTCTCGAACTGGGTCGAAAGAACACCATTGTTGTAAACGAGGGCATGCAGACCAACATCCCCACCATATTCGCGGGTGGTGATATTGTACGTGGCGGCGCTACCGTTATACTTGCAATGGGCGACGGTCGTCGTGCTGCTGCTGCCATGCATGAATATCTCAGCAAATAATAAACTATACCAGAACCAGGAATAGCACAAAAGAAAATGTGCTGTTTCTGGTTTCTTTGTTAATCAAATAATTGAAATGTCTGGATTATACACCATTCTTTTACTCATTGCCAGCAACGTCTTCATGACGCTTGCATGGTATCTGCACCTTAAGCTGGCACAGACGGGCGTCAGTTCTCATTGGCCGCTTATTGCTGTTATTGCATTCTCGTGGGGAATAGCATTCATTGAATACTGTTTCATGATTCCTGCCAACCGAATAGGTTTTGTGGGTAATGGCGGACCTTTCAATCTTATGCAACTCAAGATAATTCAGGAGGTTCTCTCGCTGGTTATCTTTACCATAATTGCAAATATCTTATTCCAGGGACAGAGTCTTCACTGGAACCACATGGCAGCGTTTCTCTGTCTTATTCTTGCCGTATATTTCATCTTCAAATAAATCCGCATGAAAAAACTTCTGCCTATAACCGTCATGTTTGTCTGCTGTTTAGTCGCCTCGGCACAGCGTAAGAAAGTCAAACAGTCTTTGCCCGACATAAACCCTGTTGCGGCAATCAGTGAATACAAGTTTGCCGATGCTGAGAAATATCTCGTGCATTCAATTGAACAGCTTCAGAAAAAAAAGCAGCCTACCATACAAGAAGAGGCGTTGCTTGAGACAGCTCGTAAGGGTCGTATTAAGTTGCAAGCTACAGAACAGGTGATGATTATAGACAGCCTTGTGCTGCCCAAAGCAGAGGTGCTGAATGCTATAAAGATAAGTTCTGAGTGTGGAAACATCCATCCTTTGAACACAATCATTAAAGACGACAAGTCGAACAGCAGTTACTTCCAAAATCAGTTGGGTGATAAGCGAATGTATGCTCAACCAAATAAAAACGGGAAACTCCGTTTGGTAGAGAGCCTGCTCATTGCCAACGAATGGAGCGCCCCTACCCTTTTGAAGGGTTTTGATGAGGAGGAGAATGACAACTTCAACTATCCCTTTATGCTTACTGATGGCATTACCATGTATTTTGCTGCTGAAAATGCAGAGAGCGTGGGCGGATATGACATCTTCATGACTCGCTACGATGCTGACACCCAGCAATTCTTGGTACCCGATAACATAGGTATGCCCTTTAACTCTCCCGCAAACGATTACCTGTATGTTATAGACGAGTTCAACAATCTGGGTTATTTTGTCTCAGACCGTAATCAGCCTGTAGACAGCGTTTGCCTTTACACCTTTATTCCCAACGAAAAACGAAGCATCTATGACATTGATGCGATTGGTGAGGAAAAACTGCGTAACTTGGCAAAAATAAACAGTATTAAGGATACTTGGTTTAATGCCGCTGCTGTTAAAGAGGCACAAAAGCGTTTGGCAGATACCAGAAACGCCAAAGAAGGAGACCAGAAGAAACGTGACTTTGTGTTTATTTTGAACGATCAGCACACGTATTATACACTCGCCGATTTCAAGAAACCTAAGGCAAAAGAAAAGGCCCAATGGTGGTTAGAGAACAAAAAAGACCTGCAGTCGCACAATCAGGAACTTAACCGCCTCCGCGCCCGTTATGCTACGGGAAATGATACACAGAAAGCACAGATAGCGCCACAGATTCGCTTGAACGAGGAGAAGTTGGAACAGATAGAATCTGATATACATGGTCTGGAAAAAGAAATAAGGAAACTAGAACTAGAATAACAATAAAACCATGAAACATTTTGAACCATCAGAACTAATCATCAATAATGATGGAAGTGCATTTCACTTGCACATTACGCCAAAACAACTGGCACAGAAGATCATCTTGGTAGGCGATCCCGGTCGGGTTAATCTAGTAGCATCACATTTTACCAATATAGAATGCGACGTTCAGAGCCGCGAGTTCCATACCATTACCGGAACCTATGAGGGTAAGCGTATTACCGTTCTCAGCACTGGTATCGGATGCGATAACATAGATATTGTTGTGAACGAACTGGATGCACTTACCAATATAGACTTCGAGACCCGGACACAGAAGAGTCCGCTCTGTTCCCTGGAGATTGTCCGTATCGGAACCTGTGGCGGCTTGCAGCCTAGCACCCCTGTAGGCTCTTTCATTATTAGTGCCAAGAGTATTGGTTTTGATGGCTTGCTCAATTTCTATGCAGGCCGAAACAACGTATGTGATCTGGCCTTTGAGAAAGCCTTCACCCAACACATGAATTGGAATCCACAACTTTGCGCCCCCTATGTTATTGATGCAGACAAAGAGCTTACAGAACGCATTGCCTGCACAGATATGGTACGTGGTGTAACCATTGCATGCGGTGGATTCTATGGTCCTCAGGGACGTGAACTCAGAATCCCCTTGGCAGACCCCAAACAAAACGAAAAGGTGGAGAACTTCGAGTACGAAGGATGGAAGATTACCAACTTCGAGATGGAATCATCTGCCCTTGCCGGGCTAAGCCGTCTGCTAGGTCATAAGGCAACCACCTGCTGTATGGTAATTGCCAACCGCCTGATCAAGGAGGCGAATCCCAACTACAAGAATTCCATTGACACACTCATTAAGATCGTTCTCGACAGAATATAACAGGAATAGTCTTCGCTAACACATGGACAAAGAAGAAATAAATCTGAAAGATACCATTTGCGCATTGGCCACAGCTCCGGGCGGAGCCATTGCCGTCATCAGGGTCAGCGGCCCCAAAGCTATTGAGATAACAAATGCCATCATCATCAAGGATATCTCAAAAGCAGGAACTGCCACTCTGCATTACACAGAGTTGAAAGATCATGTGGACTATGCACTGGTTTCTATTTTTAGGGCTCCCCACTCCTATACTGGCGAAGATACTACAGAGATCAGTTGCCACGGGGGCTATTACATCACCCAGCAAATTCTGAGTATGCTTATAGAACAGGGTGCCCGTCAGGCGCTACCTGGCGAGTTTACGCAGCGTTCCTTCATGAATGGTAAGATGGACCTCTCGCAAGCTGAATCCGTGGCCGACCTTATTGCTGCCACCAACAAAGCAACACACAATATGGCCATGAGCCAACTGCGCGGTAACTTCCGCAAGGATCTGGAAGACCTACGACAGAAACTGCTGAAGCTAACCTCACTCATGGAGCTCGAACTTGACTTTTCTGACCAAGACATCACATTTACCGAACGCGAACAACAGCTTCAGACGGCATTGGATATTCAGAAGCACATACAAAAGCTACGCCAGTCGTTTCGCGTGGGCAATGCATTGAAGAATGGCATCTCCGTGGCTATTATTGGAGCGCCCAACGTGGGCAAGAGTACGCTGCTGAACAGTCTATTACACGAAGATAAAGCTATCGTCTCAAGCATCCAAGGTACTACTCGCGATACCATAGAAGATGTTATTCAGATTCAAGGCAAGACATTCCGTTTCATTGATACCGCTGGCATACGTAAGACCAAAAACCAGATAGAGCGTATGGGTATTGAGCGTAGCCTTCAGGCAGCCGATCGAGCCAACATCATTATACTGCTCACCGATAAGGACAATCAGTTCCCCGAAATAAATATTCCAGAGGACAAACCAGTTTTACGTGTTATAAACAAGTGCGATAAAACGCTTCCCAGTGCCTCGTTTCTCTTTCATAAGATGCCAACCGATGACGTCTATCATATCTCATCATTTAGAGGCGACGGAATGCCACTTCTCATCAAGGGTCTTATCCGTGCCGCAGACATTCCTGAGATAAACGAGAACGATACCGTTGTCACCAACGTTCGCCATTACGAGGCCCTGACAAAGTCGCATTTGGCTCTGTCGCGAGCCATAAAATCAATCCGCGAGGAAGTTCCTAACGACCTCATTGCTCAGGACCTTCGCGAATGCCTTCACTATCTAGGCGAAATCACCGGCGGAGAAATCACCTCAGATGAGGTTCTTCAGAATATTTTCCGGAATTTCTGCGTGGGAAAGTGAAGCCACTACAAAGAAAATCATAAAATCTGCAAAAATAAGCCCGTAACACCCTTATTTTCAAGTGTTAAAGTTTGTGCTTATCTTTGCAGATTTTTGTTTCGGGTATTGTATTTTTGCAGATTTTTCTTTAACTTTGTCCCCCAGTTGTCCCCCGAAATAGTCGCAAAGGGTCAAAAAGTGTCCCCCGGGGACAGAAAAAGTGTCCCTCGAAACAAAAGTCGGTGGTAATTTCTAAAACGATTAATGACTATGGCAAAGAAAAAATCAGCAAGCGTCCAAAGAGGACAAGTTAAGCTTCGCGAAAAGAAGCTTAAAGATG
>JAFXTC010000008.1 GCA_017525235.1 Bacteroidaceae bacterium
ACAGTTGGTGTTGATTCTCCTAACGACCTCGTTAAGAACAAACTGGGCGAATATGGTGAGACAGCTAAGGCTTGGTCTTCCGAAGACGCCAAAGGCTTCATAAAAGTTTCTTCAACAGCATTACGTGCTTACTATCTGGCACATCCAGGGGAAAGGAGATAAAAATGGAAAACAAGACTCTCACATTATCCGACAATCGCATGCTGGGCGGCGTTTGCGCAGGAATAGCTGAGTACTTCAACCTCGACCCCACATTAGTCAGAATAGCTTATGCCGTTCTCACAGTCTTTTGTGGTGCTTTCCCTGGCATCATTCTCTACCCTATTCTATATTGGATCATTCCTTCTAAAAGAAAACTTCTGCAATGATAAAAGTTGGAATTCTTGGTGCTGCCGGATATACTGGTGGCGAGCTTATAAGGCTGCTGATAAACCATCCTGACGTACAAATTGTATTTGCCAACAGCGAGTCGAACGCAGGCAACAAGGTCTGTGACATTCACGAAGGACTTATTGGCGAAACAGATTTGGAGTTCACATCAGAGATGCCTTTTGATGATGTCGATGTAGTATTCTTCTGCTTTGGTCACGGAAAGTCTGAGGCCTTCCTGAAGGAACACACAATTCCTGCCAATGTGAAGATTATCGATTTGGCACAGGACTTCCGCATCGCGGCACCTACTCACGACTATGTATATGGTCTCCCTGAGACACATCGCGAGGCAATAGCGAAATGCCAACATTTAGCTAATCCAGGATGTTTCGCTACCTGCATACAGTTGGGATTGCTTCCATTAGCGAAGGCAGGTCTGCTAACTAACGACATCGCAGTAAATGCCGTAACTGGTTCTACTGGAGCAGGACAGAAACCTGCAGCAACGACGCATTTCTCTTGGCGCGACAATAACTTCTCATTCTATAAGTTGTTCTCACATCAGCACCTTCACGAGATTTGCCAGACGCTGAACGAGCTGAAGCCAGAAGGCGCTCCACATGTGGTCGATACACTTGATGAGGGTTTTGATGCCGAAGGAATAACGGTGGACTTCATCCCTTACAGGGGCGATTTCCCACGAGGAATATTCTGCACAGAGGTGGTGACTCTCGACAAGCCGTACGACAAGGAGGAACTGATAAAACTCTACAAGGATTTCTATGCCGATGCTGCGATGACACACTACTGCGACAAGGCTCTTGACCTGAAGCAGATTGTAAACACCAGCAAGGCTCTCGTACATATTGATGTGTTCGGACGCAAAGTCGTTGTGACATCTATTATTGACAACCTCCTCAAGGGAGCTGTGGGACAAGCCGTACAAAATATGAACATCATGTTCGGACTTGATGAGACGGCAGGCCTGAGGCTGAAGGCATCAGCATTCTAAATTGATAATTGAAAATTGACAATTGATAAATAAAAATGAAACTATTCGATGTATATCCCCTTTTCGATGTAAATATTGTCAAGGGACAAGGCTGTAAGGTATGGGACGACAAAGGTCAGGAATATCTTGACCTCTATGGTGGACATGCCGTTATCAGCATAGGTCATTGTCATCCTCATTATGTGGAGATGATGACCAAACAACTCAATACTTTGGGATTCTATTCCAATTCTGTTCAGAACAAGTTACAGGTGCAACTGGCAGAACGTCTTGGTAAGATCAGCGGATATGATGATTATCAGCTATTCCTTATCAATTCTGGTGCTGAAGCAAATGAGAATGCTCTGAAACTCGCTTCTTTCACTAATGGACGCAAACGTGTTCTATCAGTACAGAAAGCTTTTCATGGACGTACATCCCTTGCTGTTGAAGTAACAAACAATCCTAAGATTGTAGCTCCTATCAATGACAACGGACATGTTACGTTCTTGCCTATGAACGACCTTCCTGCCTGGGAGGCAGAACTGGCAAAGGGTGATGTATGTGCTGTTATATTGGAATGCATACAGGGTGTTGGCGGCATACAGATGGCCACAGCCGAATTTGCTCAAGGGCTGGCAAAAGCTTGTAAGGCAAATGGGGCAATCCTGATTTGCGACGAGATACAATGTGGTTACGGAAGAAGCGGCAAATTCTTTGCACACCAGTGGCTGGGAATACGCCCTGATATGATTACTGTTGCCAAAGGCATCGGTAACGGATTCCCTATGAGTGGAGTGCTTATTTCTCCAGAGTTCAAGCCTGTATATGGTATGCTGGGAACTACCTTTGGCGGTAATCACCTTGCATGTACAGCAGCTTTGGCAGTACTTGATGTTATGGAGGATGAGAAACTTGTTGAGAACACACACGAAGTGGGTGAATATCTCATGGCTCAACTGAAACAACTGCAGGCTTCTCCTGAAGGTTCACATATTACAGATGTCAGAGGTAGAGGTCTCATGATAGGTGTAGAATTTGATAAGCCTCAAGCAGAAGTACGTAAGCCTTTGGTTTACGAACAGCATTGTTTCACAGGTTGTGCTGGCACTAATCTGTTGCGTCTGTTACCACCTCTCTGTCTGACAAAATCCGATGTGGATACATTCATCTCACGCCTGAAGAAAGTAATATAATTGTAATAAAAATATTGTCAACAAATGAAAGCAGATATACATAATATGCGTGTTGCCGTTATAGGATGCGGAAACATGGGAGGAGCCCTCATACATGGATGGGCAAAGTCTAAGGAAGTCACCCTCACTATTGCTGATAAAAACGAGGTCCTTCTGGAGTCTTTCAAAAGCAAGTATCCATCCATCACTACTACAACAGATAACGTAGCAGCCGTAAAGGATGCTAAAATTGTTGTATTGGTTGTGAAGCCTTGGTTAATGCCAACAGTGCTTGACGAGATTATTCCTGC
>JAFXTC010000017.1 GCA_017525235.1 Bacteroidaceae bacterium
CGGAGCTCTTATGGGACGTGCTGATGGTACTGTGCTAGTGGAAAACGTTATAACAAATGTTGATATTACTGGTGCAATAAATGGTGTGACTGGTGATGCAGGAATGATTGGAGCTAACTACGCGAACCTCACCTTCAACAATTGTGCCACACTTGGCGAGATGGGTTGCGAAGGTAGTTCCATGTACAGTTCCTTCTCAGGTTGGTCGGATGCAAGTAGCAGTACGATACTGAATAATTGTTATACAGCCTGCAAGCTTACAGAAGAAACAGGAACAGGCAATTGTTTCACCTTAACTCATAGAAACGGAACTGTTAGTATTAACAACTGTTACTATCTAAATCAGATAGGAGTAGCACAGGGTACACAGATGTCATTAGAACAGTTTAAGGGAGGCGAGGTATGCTATAAACTGAACGGAGACCAAAATGTAATCAATTGGTATCAGACTATTGGTGAGGATGATTTTCCTGTTTTGGATAAGACGCGCCAGGTTGTCTTTAAGAATCCTGATGGTAGCTATGGTAACCAATTGGATGAGGATGGTATTGAAAGCCTCACCCCAGCCTTCCTTAATGGCGAAGGTGTTTACAATCTATCGGGTCAACGTGTAAGCAAAGTTAAAAAGGGAATCTACATTGTTAATGGCAAGAAAGTATTATTCTAATTTTAATTCATAAATCTCCATTTAATATGTTGCGACATTTTATGGCATTCATACTTTGTGTCATGACTTCTACCGCAATGGCGCAGAGTTTCACAGTATATGAGAAAGGTAAGGGTCACGGGTTCAACGATGATGACGTGGATAGTATCGTATTCAGTAATAGTCAGGCACCAACCCCGAGCGTAGAGCCACGTCAGATTAACGGACGCTGGTGTTCCTTAGGCACATCCATCTCGTGGCTCAACGAGAACACTGACTCCTATCCTCTCACCAAGGGCTACCAGACACGCGTCATGGAGAAACTTGCTTTCAAGAAGTTCGAGAACAAGGCTGTCAATGGCGGCGTCCTACAATCTGCCATTTCGTCTGTCGTCCTTGCCGACTACTATACCATAGAGCACGGCATTAACGACTGGGGCCATTCCACTCCCGTCGGTACTATTGACGACTACATCAAAAATACAAAGAACGGAACTTTTGCCGCTACCTACAGGCAGGTCATCGACCGCATCTTTACACGCAACAAGAAGGCACGTGTCATTCTCTGTACACCCCGTAAGGCTTACGGATATAACGGCTATCTGCCAGATCATTGGTATGATCCTCTTAACGACATCTATCTGGAGGAATATGCAAAGCTGATTCGTGAGATAGCAGCCTACGAGTCATTCCCCGTTGCCGACTTCTTTGCAGAAGCTGGTGGCCAACGGCAACTTCCTTATCTTAGTTATGACTCGGCACTGCATCCCAACGATGCCGGTATGCAGATAATGGCTAACATTCTAATACAGGCTTTCGAGAAAATTTTGGACGAATAGTTCCATCAAATAAATATGCATTAATTATTCAAAACGATTACAATAAAAATTATGAGAAGACTGACAACGTACGTTTCACTGTTATTGGTAACCACACTGGGAATGAATGCCCAGAAACCTATGAATGCGCCAAAGGGCGGAAAAACTATTAGTGATGAACTCATTGGTATCTTTTTCGAGGATATCAGTTCAAGTGCCGACGGAGGCCTGTATGCCGAACTCATCCAGAATGGGTCATTCGAATATTCGCCCGTCGAACGCGACGGATGGGGTGCTGGTACTGCATGGAAGGTTTTACGCCCCGGCCATTCATTAGGATTCTTAGAGGTACGAAAGGACAATGGTATCCATGTCAATAACCCAACATACATGCGGTTGACCGCGGAACGTGTGAAGGAGTACTACGACTACAATGGTTGGAAAGGATATGGCATTGAGAATAGCGGTTTCGATGGTATCTGTGTGAAGGCTGGTGAGAAGTATGATTTCTCTGTGTTCATGCGCAACCACGACAATCCAAAGCAAGTACGCATTGCGTTAGTAGAGCCCCAGGGCTGGAATCAAGACCCTAAATTATTGGCAGAGGCTACCATCACGGCCGATGCTAAGGCGTGGGAAAAATACAATGTTGTGCTCACGCCAAATGCTGATAGTCGGAATGCAACACTGCAGATTCTGATGCTTAATCAGGGTGTGTTGGACGTAGATATGGTGTCATTAATGCCACAGGATACCTATAAAGGACATGGCCTTCGTAAGGATTTGGCTCAGGTCTTGGCTGATTTGCAGCCTAAATTCATGCGCTTCCCTGGTGGATGCGTGGTGCATGGTGGCGGTGACGGTTTTTGGGATACCTATCGTTGGAAGACAACTATCGGACCTAAGGAACAACGTCGTGGACTGAAAAATACATGGGGTTATCATCAGAGCATGGGACTGGGTTATTATGAATATTTCCAGTTCTGTGAGGATTTGGGTATGCAACCTTTACCCATCCTGCCTTGTGGTGTCAGCTGTCAGGGTGCCAATGGTGGATGGAGCATGAAGAATCAGGCACAGGATGTGGTTCCCATGAGCGAAATGGATGAGTGGGTCAATGAAGCTATTGACCTTATAGAGTGGGCCAATGGAGATCCTGCTACCAACAGATGGGCAAAGATACGTGCCGATGCGGGTCATCCTGCGCCCTTCAATCTGAAATATTTGGGCTTAGGTAATGAGGAACGTATCAGTCCTGAGTTCTGTGAACGGTTCCGTTATATATATAATAAGGTAAAGGCCGCCTATCCGGAAATTGTTATTGTCGGTACTGCAGGTCCTGGCTCACATCCGGGAAATCCAGACTTGGAGAATGGTTGGAAACTGGCAGAAGAGCTGGGTATGCCCATTATAGACGAACACTACTATGAACCCAACACCTACTTCCTGAACAAACGTCAGTACGATAGTTATCCACGCGACCGTAAGACAAAGGTTTATCTGGGCGAGTATGCCTCAAAAGACAAGAAGCTCATCGATGCTTTGAGTGAGGCTCTCTATCTGTTGCATGTAGAACGCAATGGCGATGTTGTTTGTATGACCAGCTATGCTCCACTTTTCGCTAAGAAAAATGCTACCAACTGGAATCCCGACCTTATTTATTTTGATAATGAGCGTCCTTATCTTACTTGCAGCTATTATGTGCAACAAATGTTCGGACAGTCTGCAGGACAGTATTACTATGGTGATTGCGTAAGGTTTGAAGGCGATGAAGCCAACATCCAGCAGCCAATAACAGATAGTCATTATGGGCAGAGCGTTGTCTTGAATGTGAAGACCCGCAAACTTTACGTAAAACTGGTAAATGCTACCGACGAAAATAAGCAGGCCAATATTAATCTAAGTCGTTTCTCAATCAAAAATCAGGCTTTCAAGACTGTTCTTACTGGTTCTGCCAAAGATGAGAATAATTATGAGCAACAACCCATCGTACCCCAAAAGGACACCATCAAGGCTCAAAAGAGATTCGGATTAGAAGTCGCTCCTTTCTCAATTGTAATGTTGGAATACCAGCTATAATCTATATTCCTTTTCTGGGCTTATCAAAATATCAATGAAGCCAAAAGATGATTAAGAGTTAAGGATGAGAAATGAAGGATTAATAGCTTTGTTTTTACTTACGTGGGCATTGGCATCCTGCAAAGGATACAAAACAGAACTTGCGGAGTGTGATGGCGATACCATACCAATGCGCTATGCCCGTAACTTGACTATTGTGGAATACCCTGCCTATACACAGGTTACCATTCGCAATCCCTGGGACACTACTCGTGTACTCAACTCATATGCTCTGGTGAAGGAGTCCCAGGGCAGAAAGGGTGAGGTGGTGGTGCCTTTGAAAAATGTGGCTGTATTTACCTCTGTCCATTGTTCCTTGTTGATGGAACTGGGTTGTCAGGAATGCATAGGTGGTATTTGTGAGCTGGAATATATTCACATTCCTTTTGTTCGTAAGGGCGTGAAGGAAGGTCGTATCATAGACCTTGGTAATGGTATGGAGCCTAACTTGGAACGTATTATGGCCCTACAGCCTGATGCCATCATGTTAAGTCCTTTTGAAAACAGCGGCGGTTACGGTAGGTTGGAGCGTATGGGCATTCCTCTTATAGAGTGTGCCGAGTATATGGAAAACTCCCCCTTGGCCCGTGCCGAATGGATAAGGTTCTATGGTAGACTCCTTGGCAAGGCTGAGTTGGTAGACAGTCTGTTTGGGCAAGTTGAGCAATCTTATATGCAGCTTAGGGAAGTTGCTTCACAAGCGCAGCAGAAGCCTCGTTTAATATGTGAGACACCACAAAGTGGATATTGGTATGTGCCAGGCGGAAAAAGCACAATGGGCATCCTGTATCGTGATGCAGGAGCCAATTATCTTTTTAGCGATGTAGAGGGAAGCGGAAGTACAGCCCTTAGTATCGAAAGAGTGCTGGACAGAGCCTTGACAGCCCAAATCTGGCTAATCAAACACCATGGTCCGCTCAGCAGGGAACAGATTGTTCAGGATGTTCCTGCGTTACGTAACATTCCTGCTAAAATATGTTTTTGCGACACTTTCAGCAGCGGGTTTTATGAGCAAACGCCTTTTCATCCTGACGTCTTATTATGTAACCTCATTCAAATTTTGCATCCTGAACTTGGTATTGAGGCAAAAAAATCGTACTTTTGTCCCTTGGAATGAGACATAGCATCATTATTATATTATTAATTACAGTCATGTTGCTTCTGGCTGTGGCTAATTTGCTGTGGGGGTCGTTGAATATTCCCGTAGCTAATGTGGTGCAGATTCTGTTGGGTGGACAGATTGAGGAGCATCCGCAGTGGATGTATATCATTCGTGAGAGTCGCTTCCCTCAGATGCTTACCGCTTTGCTTTGTGGTATGTCGCTCAGTAGTTGTGGTCTTATGCTGCAGACCCTTTTTCGCAATCCTTTGGCAGGTCCAAGTATTCTGGGCATCGATGCTGGTGCCAACTTGGGTGTGGCGCTGGTGATGCTGCTTTTTGGGGGGACCGTCACATTGGGCAGTCTAAGCATGGGCGGTTATCTGCTTGTTATTGTGGCTGCTATGCTGGGTGCTTTGTGCATCATGTTACTGCTGCTTTTGCTTTCCTCCTTCTTACGTAATCAAGTTATGCTGCTCATTACAGGTGTCATCATCAGCTATGTTACCGGTTCCGTCATATCGCTACTTAACTACAGCGCAACGGAAGAGGGTGTTCATAACTATATTGTTTGGGGCATGGGAAACTTCAGTGGTGTGAGTCTTGACCGCTTGCCACTTTACTGTGTGTTATTAGTCTCGGGTCTGTTAGGTGCTGTTTTACTGGTTAAACCTTTAGATGCCATTCTCTTGGGTGAACGTTATGCCAGCAATTTAGGTGTCAACGTACATCGTACCCGCAACTGGCTTTTGCTATGTACGGGTTTGTTAACAGCAACTACTACAGCTTTCTGTGGTCCCATTTCGTTTTTGGGTCTGGCTGTTCCCCATATTGCTCGTATGACGTTACGCACTAGTCGTCACCGGCTCTTGCTCCCAGGTTCCATGCTTATGGGTGCTTGTCTGACATTGTTGTGTAATCTTCTTTGCACTATGCCTAGTAGTGGTAGTATCATTCCCGTGAATGTGCTCACTCCGCTTATCGGAGCTCCTGTTATATTGTATGTGATACTAAAAAAACATTAAATAATTGTATTATGAAAAGACTATTATCATTATTTGCATCCGCCGCAATGTTTTTTGCTGCATATGCCAACGTGACTTATCAAGTTGTTCCATTGCCTCGTTACGTTAATATGGAGCCAGGTGGTAACGTCGTTTTATTGATTAAGGGGCAGGGTGTTGCTTATCCTGCAGAGAACGAGAAGATGTTGCGCAATGCCCAGTTTGCTCAAGAGTATCTGGATGTGATTCCTGAAGTGGCTTCAAAAAAGTCAAAGGCTATTATGCAGATTTCACTGGGTTTACAGAGTGCTAACCCCGATGCCTACAAAATCACCATTAATAAAAATGGTATCAATATTCAGGGAGCAAGTGAGAGTGGTGTCTTTTACGGAATCCAAACATTGCGCAAGAGTATAGAGGGTGAGAAGGGCGACACCATAAGACTTCCTTATGTAACTATTCAAGATGAGCCTCGTTTCGGCTATCGTGGTGTCATGTTGGATTGTGCCCGTCATTTCTTTCCCGTGGAATTTATTAAGCAATATATTGACATTCTCGCTTTGCATGGAGTAAATCAGTTCCATTGGCATCTTACCGACGATCAGGGTTGGCGTTTTGAGGTAAAGTCATTGCCAGAGTTGGCAAAGAAGGCCAGTTACCGCCCCCATACTATTCTTGGTAAAAATGTTGGGGTGCGTGATGCTGACAATACCCTTTTTGATGATACTCCAGAGGATGGCTATTATACCCAGAACCAGTTAAAGGACATTGTTGCTTATGCGGCAGAGCGCTATATTACTATCATTCCTGAAATCGATCTTCCTGGTCATATGGTTGCCGCACTCAGCGTATATCCCGAACTTGGTTGTACAGGTGGTCCTTATTCCGTATGGTGTCAGTGGGGTATCTCTGATGATGTGTTGTGTGCTGGCAACCCTAAGACGCTTGACTTCCTAAAGAAAGTTTTTTCAGAACTTTGTGAAGTATTCCCCAGTAAGTTTATACATATTGGTGGTGATGAAAGTCCTCGTCGCCGTTGGCAGAAGTGCCCCAAGTGTCAGGCTAAGATGAAGGAATTGGGTTTGAAAAAGGAAGCAGAGCTACAAACTTATATTAATAAGGAGATGGAGCGTTTCCTGGCAGAAAAGGGACGTGAGATTATTGGTTGGGACGAGACCTTGGAGGGAGGACTTAGTGAGAACGCTACAGTTATGTCGTGGCGTGGCTACAAGGGTGGTATTGAGGCTGCTCGTCAGCATCATAGGGTAATTATGACCCCCACTAACAACTGCTATATTGACTACTATCAATTAAAGGATCACAACGCACAGCCTTTGGCAATCGGTGGCTATCTGCCTGTGAGCAAGGTATACAGCATGGAGCCCATTCCTTCTGAGCTGAAACCAGAAGAAGGTAAGTACATCTTGGGTGCCCAATGTAACCTATGGACTGAGTACGTGGTCAGCCCAAACCATGCTATGTATATGCTTCTTCCTCGCCTGGCTGCTATGTGTGAGGTGCAATGGATGCTGCCAGAGGCCAAGAACTACGAGAGTTTCTGCAAGCGTTTGCCACTTCTTCAGCAAATGTATCGTCGTATGGGTTACAAGTATTGCACGGCAATTGAATAATGTTTGAATTAAAGCATTTAACCACAGGTTACGGCAACCGTGTTGTAACACCAGATATCAATGCAACATTGAATCCAGGAGAACTTACCAGTCTCTTGGGTCCTAATGGGGTGGGGAAGAGTACCCTGCTCCGTACTCTTTGTACGTTTCTTCCGCCTCTGAAAGGCGAGATTATTTTGCAAGGAAGGCCTATCAGCACCCTTTCCAACGTACAGCTCAGCAAACTCATTGGCGTGGTGCTGACAGAGCGGCCAGATGTGCAGAACATGACGGTGCGTGATATGGTGGGTATGGGGCGCAGTCCCTATACAGGTTTTTGGGGGCGGCTCACAGAAGAAGATAATCAGCATGTCACGGAGGCCATGCAACTGGCAGGAATTGCTACATTGGAGAAGCGAATGTTCAACACCCTTAGCGACGGAGAGCGACAGAAAGTAATGATTGCCAAAGTCTTGGCACAACAAACACCTGTTATCCTGTTGGATGAGCCCACAGCCTTTCTGGATTTCCCAAGCAAAGTAGAGATGATGCGTCTCTTACGTCGTCTGGCTCACGAGATGCAGAAGGTCATCTTTCTGAGCACGCATGATGTAGAGATGGCCCTTCAGCTCAGTGACCGCCTGTGGATTATGCATCCGGGAGAGGTGATAATAGGAAAGCCCGCCGAACTATCTCAGAGCGGCGAGCTTTCCCGTTTTATTCAAGCAGACGGCATTAAATTTGACCTCGTCTTGATGAGTTATCGGATAGACCAATGCTAATGCCTTGCATCTAAGGTCTAACGACTATAATTACCAAATGTCCTCGGGTTCTGCAGGGTTGTCGAAAATCTCTTTGGCACACCACTCCAGATAGTCCATATACATTTCTTTCTTATTGGATTCAAGAACTGACTTCAAGCGCAGATAATAGGTCTTGTTGGGGTCGAGTGTCTGACGCAGTAAAATATGTCGGAGATTATTGGGGCTTCCCGTCCTGCATGGTCCGTTACTGTTCTGGATGCTCATCTCTCCTCTCATGCGGTTGTTGTTACGCATGTGCTTGTCAACTTCTATGTTGTGATAATCGTCTTCTTTGCTGTCTGGTTCATAACCATAATGTGGGTCGGTTCCAGCTTTTGTAAGATCTATTGGGATGCCGGTAGGTGCAAGTCTTTCCTTATCAGTACCAAAATAGAACTGCACAATACCACGGTCTCCATTAGGCAGTACACGGTAGCGTAACTCGTAAGTACCTCTGCGTGGTACAGGCGGCAGTTTAATGGTAATCTCGTAAGCACCCACAGCTTTCAGCTCGTCGGTCTGGTTGTTACACCAGTCGTATCCGTAGCTGTTCAGGTAAACAAAATAGGTCTCGTTGCTCATGTCCATATCTTCGAGATACCTGTAGGTGGTATTGGGTGGAAAGTGAACAAACTGGTCGCGTGGATCTGAACTGCTCTTCTTGCGCAAGTCGTTGCTCATGGCTTCTGGGAAGAGGCTCATGGCATCAAAGCGAATTCGGCTTTTTGACAAATTCTCACGTACCTCATCGGTATAGGAAAGGGGCTTGTCGATGCCATATATTATACCGTTTAATGCTTGATAGGTTAAAACGTTTTCCGAATAGTTGTCTATGTGACAACCCACTTTGTCTTCATCGCAAGAGATTTCATGATATGTGCCCCTTCTTCCGTTATCCAAGATGGGGAAGCGGTTTAAGAAAATACCTTGGCTTTCTTTACTCTCAAATATTTTTAACAGACGACGTTTTCCCATAGTGGAATAAAACTCATAGACGGGAATGGTAAGCTGTTTTGCAGTCGTGCTGTAGCCATATTCGTTGACGTGGAACACAAGTCTGTTGGCTGCTATGCGCATGGGTAGTATATGGTAAGTAACCCATTGATTTAGCAGATTGTTAGGCGATTTCCAATTCTCGTCTTTCGTGAAAACATCTTCCTTACTATAAAGATTGTTTGTGTATACCCACTGCTGTACATCTTCACAGGTAATGTCAATTGGTTCTTTGCCCAGTTCTTTACGCCAAAAATCATCGGTCTCGGCAAAATATGTAAAGCCGTAATAGCGATGAGTAGGTGCATATGCAGGAGCCGTATTACCACTCTTAAAGGTCCATCCAAAGGCTTGGCCATCGAAGTCGGGGATAAGTCCCTTCAAGTACAAATCGCGATATTTGTTATCTTCTATAACGCTGAAAGTGTCTCGCAACCCGCATGCCAAAGCCAATCTGGATGCAACAAGAAAGCCCTCCTTTTGTTCTTCAATAATATTTGTCATAAGGTCGGCCAATGTGATATCCTTGGGCGCAATCACCTTCTCCATTTGATGCAGTACACCGTTGATGGCAGGAATGTTACGGTTCTGTATGCTTAATGGGCAGTCGTAGTTGATGTACAAGCTGTCGGGCATATTGCTAACATATCGCACTGTCAGTTTACGGTCTCTTAGGTTCCCAAGTTGTAATTCTCCGTTTGTCTCTTGAGGAAAATCAAATGTCTCGTAACTTTCGTAGTCGCCACCATCTATGATGCTGCTGTAACCTATAATCATTCTAATGGAGTCACGTACTTTGGGATCTTCAAAACTGTCCCAGGTGGAGTCAGGAATCAGTCCTTCTTCGCACAACTCCTTCAGATATTGATATATGGCATCGTTGGTGGGAGCAAAAACGGTATAGTTGCCTCGTGCTGTCAGCAATTGGTATAATGTAGACGTGCTTATCTCGCTTACGGGCGTGTTTTTCAGCACATCCAAATATTCCGAGTAGATTTCGGCATGTTTCTCCATATACGATATCAGCGTTTCTTCCTTGAAAACGTAGCGGTTGCTTTCGTCTACTTCCTCAGAACATCCAATTATCAAAAAGACGGCTGATATAAGAATAGCATAAAAAATACGATAGTTTTTCATTGCCTTATTATTTTTCAAACTTTTCTTGAAATTTTATTCTACCAGTTGGCGTTGGTCAACTCCCATTGTGTTTAGTCGTGCTACATGTTGCAGCAGTCGTGGGTAAAAGTTGTCCCAGTTCTGTTGTGTGTTCTTGGTCCATGCTTTCTCAGCCAAAGCTAAGGCGCGTGGGAATACCATGTATTGCATCTGTGCCTCGGTAGGGATGCGTTCGCACCAGATGTTACCTTGCATACCCTTTATCAGTTTCAGCTGTTCTGCGCTTAGGTCAGTGGGAACGATGTCGCCTGTATACAGCGTCTTCAGGGTGTTGTTGTCTTGGGCATAGTCGAAGTAACAGAAGGTGAAGGGGCAGAGAATCACCTCGTTACCTCCACTTGTCGAACGCTGTACCACATCGGTATGGTCACCGCGCCACCAGTTTACAGTAGCTGATTTGCTTACGCCGCCTTCCAGAATCTCATCCCATCCGATGAGTTTCTTTCCGTTCTCGTTAAAGTACTTCTCCATCGTGCAGGTAAACCACGATTGCAACTCGGCCTCGTCTTTGAGGTTATGATCTTTGATACGCTTCTGGCAGTCGGGGCATTTTTTCCATGCCGAGCGGTTTACCTCGTCGCCTCCTATCTCCACATATTCATAAGGGAAGAGTTCGAAGATCTCCTTGTAAACATTGCGGCAGAACTCCAGCGAGGTATCCTTTCCCACGCAGATGGGGTCGCGTCCGTCGTTGTTGCAAGAGAGCCAGGGATATTCTTTCGTGGCGGCATAGCTGTGTCCGGGCACATCAAATTCAGGAACGATATCAATGCCCCTCACGGTAGCATATTCTATCAGATCCTTCACCTCGTCTTGTGAATAGAAGCCGCCATATTCCAGCACTTCGTTGTGCAAACGCGTAAAAGCAGCAGTCATGGGCACAATCATACGAGGGTTGTTGGTCTCTTTTGCTATCTCGTTACTGCGCCTGTCCCAGTGTTCTTTAGCTGGGTCTCGCCAAGCGCTTTCATCGGTAAGGAGCGGATACTGCTTAATCTCCAGTCGCCATCCCTGGGAGTCTACCAGATGCCAGTGGAACTTGCTGAACTTGTACAGCGCCATGATATCCAGGAAACGCTTTGTCTCCTCCAGCGTAAAGAAGTGGCGCACAGGGTCAAGCATCATGCCGCGCCATTCAAAAGTGGGCGTGTCTTCTATCTCCACAGCAGGAATCATCCATGTTACATAAGGTTGTAGGCAAGAAGCCTCTATTTGGCAAGGCAATAATTGACGTAATGTAGCTATGCCATGCACGATGCCGCGGTAGTCGGCAGCCTCTATGAGAATTCCATTTTCCGAGACCGTCAGTTTGTAACCTTCTGCCCCCACATCGCATCGGGTGTTAAGGCTTAGAATAATATCTGCCTTCTTTCCTTTGCTTATGGGCAGGTCGTAGCCCGTGGCGGGTTTTAGTTTTTCTTTCAGATACTCAGCTGCAGGTAACAGGCTCTTGTGGTTGTATGCTATGGTAGCATTGGGCTTTATGATGTAAGAGCCCCCCTTCTCCACAACACGTGTGGGTAGTGGGATTACGCCCACTTCTGCCATAAGAAACTGCGGCAACAGCATAAGCATCAGAAATAGTGCTTTTATCTTCTTCATATTATTTAAAATAAGGTTATTTTTATGCAAAGTTACAAATTTTCTTTAAATACCTGCAACAATTTGCGCTAAATTATTTCTATTCATATTAAGTGAATAAAAGTCAACGTGTATCTGATGTTTCCATTTTCAGTTCATTTGTTACGATTTAGTTTATGAGCCCAAGCCTTCAAAATTATCCATGAGCTTGTCCGAAATGGGGGCGCTATTCCATCCAACGTCCTTCTGGATGGAAATGGAAAAATTATTGCCATAGACCTATGGGGTGATAATCTTGATGAGAAACTCTCAGAAATCTTCGGTGAGTAAATTTGCAGGTTCACGTGTCGTGTTTGCCAATGCGACGCGTCGCATTGGCCTCTGTCAAACGTAGACAAAACATTGTCAAAGAGCTGACAAAGTTTTGTCTAAACGTGACAACAACGGCAACAAATTAAAAACACTCGTCACCCATCACCACCTTTTTGCAAGGCATTGATTGTCAACAAAATACGCCCCATTTTTTTTGAGGTGATGGATGGGTGACGAGTGGTGATGGGTCAAAAACAACCCGTCACCCACAACGTGTTAATTATCATATTATTAACTCCAAAAGGTGACGGGTGACGAGTGTTTTTTACGCACGAGAAAATTTTCGAGCCCAAGCCTTCATCACTATTTGGTCTTCTACTTCGCCTCTTATACCTCTATTTACGATAGTTGCAAATTTTGCAACGGTCGTTTCTTTCTTCAGTTCTCCCTGTTCAAACACATTCTTGATGTGTCTAGAAATGGTGGATTTATTGCGTTGGAACAACTCAGCCATTTAATCTAGATTCAACCACACCATCTCGCCTTGTAGCCTCACCTCGATACGTGTCTTACCATCAGGAGTCTGATATAGTAATATTTGTCCTTTATCTTCCATATATTCTTATAACGTTTTGTTATATTCCGCTTGCTAAGATATAAAAAAATCCCACTCACCTACTGAATGGGATAATCAAACTCCATAATTTATATGAATGTTATAATACAGGTATTTCGGACATGTCGTCGCTGGGCAGTTTGAAATTGAACGACGAGGGACTCCAGGCCGGGGGTGTCGTCTCGTTGAGGAGCAGCCAGCGGCTCCAGCCTACCAAGTGGTCGAAGGTGGTCTGCTGGTAAGTAGCGTTGAAGGTGTTGGGCCATGTACCGTTCTCCAGGAACTCGTAGTGGCCGTCTCCGCTATTGTCGCCGGGTACGTACTTGGAGGTTGTGGTGGTGCCGTTGGGGTAATAGGCTGTTGCCGTTTGCAGATTCGTGTCTGCAGTGTCATAGACATAACATACATAGCTGCCTTTAACGGCGAGCATCATGCTGTAATCGACTTGATAGTTGTGGTTGGTCAGATAGCGGGCATAGCGCTGGTGGGCGATGCAGGCGTTGAATGCGTCGGCGAAGCGGTCGTAGAAGTCATAGTCGAAGACGTCATACAGCACCAGGGACAGGCTCTCCACGTATTTGGCCATATCGTAGAGGGGTAACTGGTTATACACCTTCACGGCATTGGCCGTACATTCGTCGATGGCGGCACGCTGCTCTGCGGTGCCGTTCTGGTAGGTATCTACCAAGCGGTCTGTGAATTCCTTGAGCACGGGAGCCAGGTCGTTCAGACGCTTGGTCTCAGTCAGCGTCATGTCGTAGTAGTTGGGCTCTTCGGGATGGTCGGGATCGTAAAGATTGTCGTCCCAACTATCCACGTTGGCATCGACGAAATTGGCCAGCGCCGCCCGGGTATCCAGTCCTGCGGCCATGTTGTCCGGGAGGCTCCGCATGGCGCCGATGGTGCCCCATAAGGTGTAAGTGGAACAGACGATGTGGTCGGTTACATCCTTTACGTCGTAGAGGAACTCTAGGTTGTTCATCAGACAGAGATAGAGCACGATGCCCTCTGGACGTACATCCGCATTCCTCACACCACGAGCAAAACTCTTCGCCGAGAAGCACTTGTGCTTGTTCCCGATGGTGTTCCCATTTTCATAGCCGTCGTCGAAGACCATTCCACGGGTCGCGGTAGCCTCGGCCACATCGTAGTTGGGCAGATAGCCACCGCCGTGGTCGGCCATGACAAGGATGTACCGCTTGGCAGGATACGTCCGGGCGGCCCAGTTAATGAAGTTGGTCAGCGAGTCGGGACAGGTGAAGTCGCAGTTCATCGCACCGTAAGGCTCTGTCTCCAGCATTTGTTGGCGCAGGGTCTTCGCGGGGTCAACGGCAAAGCGGTAGGTGGCACCGCGCTTGGGATGGAACAGGAAGAAGTAGTCCTCCATAGTCATCGCCTCCAACTCGTCCACCGTCTTCCCGGCGGCCAACTCTTCGGCCTTCTGAGACACTTCTTCGTCGGTCATGCCTCTATAGGCCGATGGATTGAGCGACGCCTTGTACTGCGCCACTATGTTGATGCGGTCGAAGCTCTCAGGTCTAGCATCGTAGAACTGCCGGAAGTCCGTCAGGATGTACGGGTCCACATTCCCGCCGCCGGTGCCGTACCACAGGATTGTACACTCAGCCAGCGCTTTCTCCGGTTCGGGGGGAGTCACGGGGTTATCGTCGTTGTCGGAGTTGCACGATATTAACATCGACATGGACACCCAGCAGCACAGGACGGCTGCCCACGTCATAAGAATCTTTTTCACTGTTGCTTATGTTTTTTAGTTAATTTTCTTTTGATAGTGCGTGGTATTATCTTTGTCATCTGTCAGTTCCAGTCGCGTACCGGATTCATCGAGGTTCGTGGCCTGCGCCGTGCGGTTGTTCTGGTCTAGTTGCTTCACGAGTCTGGGCTTCATCTCCTCTCCGGCCATTTCTTCCTTAAACCTACGGACACTGTCTGCCAAATGGGAGGGGTAGGTAACCTCGCTATCATCAATTTCCATCTTGTAGCTCGTCATGTCGTAATGCATCACCAGTGAATCGCCCTCGACACCCCACGTGCCTAATAACGAAAACCGCTGCACCATTTTGTGTCTGAAGAAGGCAGTTCCCCATCGAATAGATTGGCGCGTGGTAAAGGTATGGTCAGGCTGGAAGTTGTAAACCAACTCGTTTTTATTATCCACCAAGACGGCATTCCATATTCCCGTTAAATCCTTCTCCTTGGCTGGATGTATTTCCATGTAAGTTTGATTGACAAACTCCTCCATTTCCTGTTCGGTAATGTTCATTAGAAATTTGTTTTCCTCATTCAGATTGGTTAATTTCAGAAAATTCAAATAGGCAATCATGCGTGAAGAAACAAAATCCAAGTAGTTCTTAAGGCGCTTGCTTTTCAGCAGCCATCGGCAAATGTCTGCTGTGCTCTCAAACTGACCACCCAGAAACAATTCGTATTCCTCTTCCTTTGTGACGGGTTTCTTGAAGCATATCCAATCTTTGCTTTGCTGCTCAAGCACCGCTCTGGCGTTGTAGAACTCCTGTACGTTGTTCAGGAACTCCCTATCGTTGATTGTGCGCCACGTGTCCTGACTGCTGTTGAAGATGTTTTCGTTCATCTTCTTGAACTCCATATCGGAATTGAAAGATGTAGGGGTAACGTAGCTAATAAACATCATGAGCGTATCCTCCCCAATGCTTTCAAGCCGGTCTTCATTCTCAATCACGTAGCAGGCGGCTTCATGCCCTTTTTCCTCAGCGTCTTTGCGTTTCTTGATGACTTCAAGGCTTTGATCAATGTCGTTGATAATCGTCATTGCCATCATCCTGCGGGCCTTAACAGTCTGTCGATCCTCAAGATACGCCGCCGTGCCGAACGTTAGCACAATAGAGATGGTGGTGCCGAGGAACGTCATCAGCACTTCCTTGAACCATCCCTTTATTTTCATGTCGCGTCCGAACTTGGGCATCTTAAATTTCACATTCATACCGATTAAGTATTATCTGTCGATGGAAATTACTTTGAGTTTCTCGCCGGCTTCGATGGCTGCCTTGATGTCCTTTCCGCCGCTCTGCACCTTGCAGAGGCTGATTTCGTCACCCTCAACGGCCTCAATCTTCAGCTTGCCAATCTGCGCCTTGGCCTCCTTGCCAGCCACGGTCTTGAGTACGAAAACACCCATGTGAAGGCCGGTGAAGGCACCCTCGCTGCTGCCCAAGTCGATATAAACCTCTTTCTGCTTGTCTTTCTTGGTGGTGGAACCTTC
>JAFXTC010000018.1 GCA_017525235.1 Bacteroidaceae bacterium
AAAATACAATCACTTTTATGCCTTTTTCTTCACTTTTGTATCCTTTGGCTCCAAACTTGCAACCTTTTCATCCAAGGTTGCAACCTTTGAACTGGAGGTTGCATCTTTTGCATCAATACTTGCATCCTTTTCTTCGTCTTGCGACAAGACTTGTGACAAAGCTGGGGACAAGCTGGGGACATTGCCATTTTACCGCCAACATTACCGCCATTTTTACCGCCATTATCTGTTGCATAGCTTGGGTGCAATCCCCATTCATGATGGAAGCAAAGAAAGTTCGGAGACAACCGCAATAAGTTCAGGAACCACCCTCGCAAGTTCTTGGACAAGCCAAGCGGCAAAGACAAGCATGGGGACATCCATACAACAGAGATCAAGTAAAAACATACAAGAATTCAATTTAAGTGTGATTTTTGCGAGAAGGTGGTAAAAACGAGGTTAAAACATAGTTGAATTCCAGTTTGAGTACTTTCTCTTCTTACATAAATTCGCAATAGCAAGCATGCGATTTTTGTCATATAGACCTATTGTTTCGGTAGATAAATGTTAAAAACGACAACAACAAGACTATTTATAGTCCTAAAAGCTTTGTAAATTCAAATTAAATCGCTAATTTTGCAGCAATTCTACAAAATCAAGTGTATAATGATATTAAAAATCGAATTTGAGAATTTCTTTTCTATTAGAGACAGAATAAGAATCGACTTCAGAGCAGGAAACATCAATACAGCTCTTGCACGGGAGTTGAGTCATAATGTGATGGAGTGGAACGGTGTACCTATTCTAAAAACTGTTGGGTTGTTTGGTCCGAATGCTTCAGGTAAATCAAACATTCTGAAATCCATCAATTTCTGTTGTAGATTGATTTTGGATTCTCACCTCAACAATGAGGGAGTGGTTTTCAATTTTGAACCATTCAAGTTTGACGGATGGTTGAATAAGCCAAGCAAGTTTTTGATTGATTTCGTGTGTGATGATGTGGAATACGAATACTCATTTGAATTGACCAAGAATCGTATTCTTTCAGAAAGTTTATACCATTATCCTTTTGGTAGGCGTGCAAAAGTCTTTGTCCGTGACACTAACGGTCAATATAGTTTTGGCACAGGTATTTTTAGCAAACCAACAGATGTGGTTTTGAACACAAGCAACAAGAATCTTTTCCTGAGTCGAGCAAGTTCGATGAACAGAGAGATTGCCCAAAAGTTATATCGTTATTTCATGAATCAGTTCTTACTCGGATTGGTTAATGTCAATGAAATGATGGTTCTTGATAGTTTTAATACTTATAAAAAGGTAATTCTAAAGGCTCTCGAAATCTGCGATACAGACATTACCGATATTGAAGCAAGGAAAGAACAAATTTATGCACCTGCTGCAGTATTGGGACAAGTTGAAGTAAAACTTGTTGATGTCTTGAAATTTAAAACATTTCATCGTAATCAAAAGGATGTGATGTTTGACATGGACATGGAAGAATCCGATGGCACGAGAAAACTTTTCCAGATTCTAATACGTCTATTGGATGTGGTAAAGAACAAGAAGAGTATTATGATGGACGAGTTTGACATGGGATTACACACTCGTCTTGCTGATTTTATTCTCGACTTGATTCATGCTTCAGAAAGTAGTCAGTTACTGTTTACTTCCCATAACACGAACCTTATCGATGTCAAACGACTGAGACGTGACCAAATTGTTTTTGTCAACAAGTCGGAGCAAGGTGCGACGGAAGTATATTCGTTATACGACTTTAAGGATTTCCGTGAGAATATGGATGCCGAAAAGGGGTATATACAAGGGCGCTTTGACGCTGTTCCTTATGTTGATTCATCGGTATCAAGTATCAAACAATTATTGGAAGATTGATTATGGCAAGCAAAAGAGAACCGTCAACATCTTTGCGAATGCGAAAGATCGCCCTTGTCATTTGCGAGGGCGAGACAGAGGTCTGCTATATCAATCTTCTAAAATCGTGGTATAAGTCACCCATCAGAATCATTTCGCACATCGAAGGTACAAAGATCACGCCAACGTTGATTGAGAAACGTACAAAGGAACTCAAAATCTCTCAATGGGATAAGGTGCACACATTCCTCATGTACGACATGGATGTACAGGCCATCAATGAGAAATTGCGTAAGTGTAAGGCAGAAATGTTGCTGAGTAATCCTTGCTTTGAAATATGGTTGCTACTTCATGCTAAAGACCAAAAGGCTGCAATCGAAACGGATGCACTCATCAAAGAGTTGAAGAAAAGCGCCCCCATGTGGAAGAATTACTCCAAGTCAGCCTTCACTGATACTCAAAAAGCATTTCTGAACGACAACACAGATGTTGCTGTTGCGAGAGCAAAAGATTTGTGTGAATTCCAGAATCCATCAACAGGCATCTACAAATTGATTGAAATGCTTTCAAGTGATGCACGCCAATCGCTAGAAAGTGGAAAGAGAGTTTAATAAAAGACCAAAATCCTAAACATGTTTGATAACAACATCGGCTTTAGAATTAAAGGTATAACGAGAAAGAAAATCTCGATGCTGAGTCATTCCTCCAAACCCCATTTGGAGAATGGTTCACTGACAAGAAAAAGAACATCGCAAAGAACTGCTCCATGCTGCCTAAAGATTCATTGGTGTCGAAAAAGGGCGTGGAAGCTGATTTGGCATACATCGAATTATAAAGGAATCACACACATCAACCTTGATTTAATATCATCACCTTGGTTGATCATGTCCCTAAAATGATGTGTAAGTAGATTTGTGAGAAATAGAATCATAAAATAAATATTTTAATAAAGTAACAACCAAAATGGAAGCACTCGAAATATCATTAAGTTTCCTGATTTCGTATATAGTAGGAAATGTTCCATCTATTAAGGATTTGTTGGAAATAAACACTTCATTAGAAGAAAAGTTAGAAAAGTGTTTCAAGAAGGCCGTCAGTGATTGGGATGTTGATCCAGAGACAAAAAAAATGTTTGGGGATAATATGCCTCGATATTTGATTCACCTCAAGGAATTCCTTTCCCATACTCCCAAAGGACATCACCCAAAAGAGAATGAGCTTTTGAGGTTGTGGGCAGATTATATTATATCTGATGCTGACTGCAGTGCATTTATTCTGAAACATCAGCAGGATATAATACAAATGGATATACAACGAGGTTTCCAACGGGCAGAAGATATTTTATGCGATCTTAAATCTGCTATGGATGAGGAATTTCAACGTGTCCAGGAAAAATTGGATAGGTTGCTTAAGAGAGGAGTCTATTCATGTTCTGATTACTGGGATCGATATTCTACAATTGATACGGAAAAGAAACTTCCACAATCGATTATATTATGTGGAAGAGAAGACATTTTCCCCAAAATCACTGGAGCCTGCAATAACCCTTCGTTGCTTAATATTGAATCAGAGACGCAAAAAGAGTCGCTTGCATTTGCTTGTGCTGTAGTTTTGTCATTAGGGAAAGACTATTCAGACAGAGCTTATGTTGTGGAAGACACAGGAGCCTACAAAGAACTATCCGTTATAGACAAACCATTGATTATCATCACAAGTATCCTTGAAAACCATGCTATAGCTGTAAAAAATAGACATACCGTATTGTGTTGTGTTTCGCATCAAGATAGACTCCAAAACACTATTAGGTTAGGAGAAATAGACAGAGATGGTTTTGTAGATGCCCTGAAGGATGCTGGATATGATGAGGCAAAAGCTAGGACAATGGCACGAGACACTTCAAGGGACATCAATAATTTTTGGCGCGCTGTGGGTATTGTAACAACAGCTCCCACTTGGGAAGACAACAAGAATATCAAGCTACTCATACCTGCTATGCTTTTAGGAGAATGGAGTGAATTGGTGAAGAACGATTGCGATATAGTATCGCAATTATCCAAGATGCCTTATGATGATTATATGCGCGAACTACACTTGATAATAGCAGCTGAAGAATCGCCATTAACTAAAATCGGAGGAATATGGAAAATACGATCTCCTTATAACTTGATGCGACGTTTCTTCAGAGATATTACAGAAGAGGATATAAAAGCGTTTCTAAAATGTGCAGATTGGCTTATCGAAGACGATGATCCAGATGCTGTGGACAAAATGGATGCTGACTCCTTGAAATTTTGGAAGGACAAGCATGCTTTCTCTGATGCATTAAGAAGCGGTGTTTTCCAAGGAATTACTCTATTAGCATTGCTGCAAGAAGAAAACCTGGGTAGTTCAGAATTGATTCGAAACTTTTTTCAGCAAAAACTTGATAGTTTCGGTCTGGTAAGATATTTATCGAACCGTAATTATCTTCAGTTGGTTGCAGAGGCTGTCCCTTCGGAGTTCTTATGCTATATTCAGTCAAATATGCGAGATGATAGTGAACTACTAAAAGAAATTTTTGAAGTAAGACAGCGAAAGTACGATATAGTTGGCACATCTATCTATTACACAGATCTTCTTTTCTGTTTGGAGAATCTTGCATGGGATGAGCATTATCTATCATTAGTGACTGATATTCTACTCTATTTATGTAAATACCCGAATGAAAGCAATCGGGCAAATAAACCAATCAATTCGCTAATGGAAATATATCGATTCCGTCTACCTCAAACGTATGCCACATTTGACCAAAGGATGGATATACTACATAATCTCTCTGGAAAATATCCAGACGAGGTAAGAATTTTGTGTTTCAAAGAATTGAAGGGGATATCTTCCATGGTATTCACTCATACAAGCCAATTCAAATGGAGATGGATGGAAAGGCAGTTTACTCCGAAATATATAGAATCGATTCCTGCGGAATATGTACAAAGAGTAGTAGACTTGATGTTACAACTTACACAATGGACTAATGATGACATATGTGATTATTTGGAACTGTCGTCAAATGATTATATGCGTTTTTCGCGCGATTGTTTGCTCGCGGCTATTTCCGAACACAAGGATCAAATGAAGGGTAATGACCTAATTGTAGAAACTTTACGAAAAGATATAAAAAGACATCGTTCTTGTAAAAAGGCAAAATGGGCACTGAATGATGAGGAATTAAAGCCTTATGTAAATTTATTATCTGAAATTGAATCAGAAGATATTGTCATTCGAAACAAACATTGCTTTGATGAGCTATTACTTGAAGAACTGGATTTTGATAATGTGGGTTATGAGAAGAGGCATGAGGATACTCTCCAATATCGTGTATCTATAATTGATGAAATAATAGGAGAGAGAGGTATAGAAGGCGTGTTTCTGTTATCGAGATTGTCAAAGCAGAGTAGTACTATTGCGGAAGCTTTGGTAAAACTGAATGGCGGAAAGTATACAAATGAGATTTATAAAGGAGTTATTAAAACCTTACTACCAGAACAATTTGTACGCTCGTATTTCTTCCATCTTTATTTCGAGATTGGAAATGATACATATTTAACTATTTGCGATACACTGCTCGCAGTTTCAGAGAATCATATTGCCGTCGTATTATATGCGCCTGAATTCAAACGTGAACTTGCAGACCGAGCAGAAAAACTAGGAGATAATGTGTCCTCTGAGTATTGGAAAAATGTAACACTGTGGAGACTTTCCGAAAGTGATATTCCATTGATACAGATGCGCCTAAAGAGTATTGGAAGATACGAAGATCTCTTGACTCTTATGACTCATGGAAGTGTTGTAAGTGCATTCAGCTCGGAGGATAAAGTGTCGCTCCTCTTAGAGATGTTCCGTGCAGGTTTTATTGAGAATATGATTCGAAATGCTTATCATATTGCGACATTACTCAAAACCATTGATTTGCCAACGGAAAAGGTTCAAAGAGATGGTATTCTCCAAATAGAGTTCTTAATGTACAATCATCTACGTCACTATATACATGGAGAATCTCTACATTTTGTAAAAGAGATTCAATCGTCTCCAGAACTGATGATAGAACTTGTAGAATTACAGTATCTTCCAGACAAAGAATTCCGCCAAGAGGAAGATAGTAAAGCTGATAATCCCAATAAAGTAGCAATGGCTCGATTAGCATTTGATTTCTTTTATCACTACCATTCGGTTCCTGGTCTTCAACCTGATGGAAAGTTAGACTATGCTATCCTAAATGAATATATTAATCATTTACAAGAACTGGCAATTTCTCATCATAGAGTACATGTAATGCCCTTGGTCATAGGAAAAATGATAGGCGATATACCAGAAAGTGACAATTATCCATCTGATGAGATGTGTGAACTAGTTGAAAAACTGGCTGATAACGAAATTGACAACCAAATAAGTTGTGCTATTTCCAACAGACGTGGCATGTCGAGCAGAAATCCATATGAAGGTGGTACCGTAGAAAGGAAACATATAGAAACGCTGAACAAATACAGAGAACGTGCATTAGGTAAGTCACAAAGAATGGTAAAAATATTGTCTGATGAAATTAGAAGTTTTGAAGCTATGGCCAAACGAGAGGACGAGATGGCTGAAATGAGAAAATTGAAATACTAGTATAAACATTTTTTACGTCCAATACGTTCTACTATAATATTTTATTCTATTTATGATTGATAATATTGATTATTATTGGTGCCTGATAATTAGGAACAATCATTGAAAGAACTATGTAACATGACTCTTGCCACTTACCGTTTCATTGCCATTTGAGCATTCTACACCCATCCAAATCAAGAAAAATCATCAAATTTGTGATTTTTTCTGTGTTTTCTTTTGGTTGTTTGGGGAGAAATCTGTACCTTTGCAGTGATTTTGTAACATGTTGATTATCAATGGTTATTTCCGTTTTTGCGACATGTATGCAACATCCGGTGCTAACGCATTGATAGTCAGTTAAAGTCGTTTTCGAGGAGGTTAAGTAATTGTTATAAAAATGATATGAAAAGCGTGCAGTTCTATTGGGCTGCACGCTTTTTTTCTGAAAAAAACAACCTCTTTGGTTGGGGCTTCAGAAAAAAAAGCTAATTTTGTAGCCAGTAAAACTAACTAATATACATAAAACGATGAAACTTACAGGACGAAGAGAAAGTACCAACGTTGACGACCGACGTGGAATGTCGGGTGCTAAGATGGGCGGCATGGGTATTGTCGGCATCATCATAGTAGCGTTGATAACATTGCTTTCAGGCGGTAATTTGGGCGATGTGTTCAATAGTGTAATAAGCAACCCAGAGCTGTTGAATGTCAATGTCACAGAGCAGGCCGAGGGAGGTCGTGAGTTTACTCAGGAGGAACAGGAACTGGCCAAGTTCTCGAAGCAGATTCTGGCTGGAACAGAAGATGTGTGGACTGAGGAGTTCAAGAAGCTGGGACGTACCTACGAGCCTCCCAAAATGGTGCTATACACAGGAAGTGTGCAAACTGCATGTGGAAACGGACAGAGCAGCATGGGTCCCTTTTATTGCTCAGCCGACCAGTGCCTGTACATCGATCTTTCTTTCTTCTCTTCTATGAAGCAGCAGTTAGGTGCCGATGGTGATTTTGCCTATGCCTATGTGATTGCTCACGAGGTAGGACATCATGTGGAATACCTGTTGGGTTCGCTGGGTAAGGCACACGAGCAGATGTCCCGTATGAATCAGACGGACGCCAATAAGGTAAGCGTTCGTTTGGAGTTGCTGGCCGACTTCTATGCTGGTGTTTGGGCTTACCACGACAATGAGATGTTTGGCAGCCTGGAGGATGGTGACCTGGAGGAGGCAATCCGATGCGCACAAGTAATAGGCGATAACTACCTGCAAGAGAAAGCTCGTGGCTACTCACAGCCTGAAACCTTCACTCATGGCACCAGCAAGCAGCGTATGAAGTGGCTGAAGCTAGGCCTTACCACGGGTGATATCCGCCGAGGCAATACCTTTGAGTGCAGCGATGCAGAATTGTAACAGTATACAGCAAAGTTTATAAAAAATAACACAAATGAAAAAAGGTATTATTATTAGTTTTTTGCTGGCTATGATGTCAGTAGTTGGATACGCTCAGAGCGTTGTAGGTAAATGGGTAACAGAAGGGGGTGACTCTCAGGTGGAGATTTACCAGAGTGGTGACAAACTGAACGGTAAGATTATCTGGCTGAAATCAGGTGACGGAAAACTGGATACCAAGAACCCTGACAAAAAACTGCAAAGCCGTAAGCTGGTAGGGACCAATATCCTGACTGGTCTTGCTAAGAAAGATGATAAGTGGGAGGGTGGCAAGATTTACAACCCCAAAAACGGAAAGACTTATAAGTGCTCTATGTGGCTTGAGGGTGATAAATTAAAGGTTCGTGGCTACGTAGCTATGTTCTATGAGACACAGACTTGGACAAGGAAGTAAGCATTATGCTAGAATGCGGCTCCAAGTGTTATTGTGAGTTTGCGTTCATACGTCTTGAAACGTTCACCGTCTTTCCAATAGAAGCAATGGTTGGTGATACCGCGTGAATATGTCCCTCGCAGATAGAAACCATGGATACGGACTGTAAGGCCAAATTCACAAGCGAAGTTCACACGCTTGGGCCATCCGTCCTCGCCATAATGTAGATATTCCATACGTTCGTAACGGTTACGCAGGTAATACCCGTAATAGTTGCCGGATATATAATCCCATACCGAGGAAGTACCCCAGTTGGAATTGGATAGCTTGCCGTAGATAATGCAGTTCATATTCACGCCGGCATGCAAGGAGATTTCGGCCCTGTCATCAGCAAACGGGAATGAAAAGGTTCCGTTGACGGGAATATAGAGGTCGCCCTCGCTGAATTTGTTGTAACCCAAAGGCCTTCCGCTAGCCCAATACTGCTCGTAAGCCAGACCTACTCGGCATCCTATACCAAAATGCTCTGCTAATTTGAATGTGGGATGATAAAATGCGCCTATTTGAAGGCCATGCAGGAATTTGTCTTCCTGACCGAATAGGTTCTCATGGAAGGTCTCACCGTTCCCGAATTTAGTTACAAACTGCTTGTTGACATAGCCAATTTCGGCAGAAAAGTTTCCCACATCCATAAATTCCTGAGCATTTATGGCGCCATTCAGACAGAAAACTGATAGCAGGGCTAATAATAAGTTTTTTCTCATGGTTTTAATTATGGGATGTGATTATTCGTCGCGTTCGTAGGTGGCAGTGTTGCCGCTGCTTTCCTGAACATCAACCTTATAGCAATGGGGAACACGGTCGCAAATCCAGCGTGCGATGTTTTCAGCTGTGGGATTAAAAGGCAGGATGCTGTTAAGATCCTGATGGTCGAGGGCTCCGTGAACCAGTCTTTTTACCTCGGTAAAATCTGTCACCATGCCGTCCTCATCCAATTCTTTGGCTTTGCAATATACGGTTATTATCCAATTGTGTCCATGCAGTCGTTCACACTTGCTTCCTCGTTCCAGTGTAATATAGTGACTGCCGGAAATCTCCATCTTCTTAGTTACGTAGTACATCTGTATTCTGTTTTGTTTGCGAAGATACGAAGAAATATCTTAATAAACCATAAAAGCATGCCTGCAATTTCCCTTATTAATAAAAAGATGCTAACTTTGCGTGTCAAAATCAACAAATAGCTTAAATTAAGGTATATGAAAAAGATTATTTTCTTGCTGCTCATAGCTGCAGTATCAATGAGTGCAAAGGCACAGTTGAAGGTTAACAAGTATCACGAGCCCATTAAGGTAGAAAAGCAATGGCTGAAGTATAATCCGGGAGAGGTTATCTTCCGAGATGAGGCTCCTCAGACTGAGGGTTCGAAGATTTATCATAATATTATTCCCAATCCCACTCCATACATTCAGGAGAATGCACGTCGTGTGCTTCAGACATTGTATTATGGTCCTAAGGATAAGAACATTCCAAAATTGAAGACTATCAATTATAGTTTGGTTGATCAGGATGGTATCAGCTGGAAGTATGGTGGCGGAGATATGGTAGGCGTTTGCTACACAACCGGTTGGATTGAGAAAAGTTTCCAAAATAATGATACCATGCGTCTTGACTACGAGACTCGTGGCGTGCTGTATCACGAGTTGACTCATGCCTATCAGTTGAATCCTCAGGGATGCGGCGATTATGGGGATTATGGAGAGAACTGGTGCTTCATTGAGGGTACTGCTGATGCAGTACGTTTGGCATGTGGTTGTTTCGAGCAGGACTTCAAGAGCAAGGATCGCCCTCGTGCAGAATCATGGCGTAAGGGTTATCGTGTTGCTGGTTACTTCATTTATTGGTTGCAGTTAAATAAAGACAAGAACTTCATCCGTAAGTTCAATGCTTCTGCTGCTGAACTGAACCCTTGGTCATGGGATAAGGCCATGAAGCATATTTTGGGCGACAAGCCTGAGAATGGTGTCGAGGAACTTTGGAACGAGTACTTACATGCGATTGGAGATAAATAAAGTTTAGAGTTTAGAGATAAAAGAAAAGGCCTTGCGAATCCGCAGGGCTTTTTCTTTAGGCTTTAGGCCTTAGAGCTGTCTATAACCAATAACCTATAACCAATAACCTATAACCAATAACCTATAACCAATAACCTATAACCAATAACCTATAATCAAATAAAAAATGACGGGAACCAGGAGCGAGGGTAGGAGGTTGACCGTTTTGCAATCCTTAATACCTAAGATGCTGAGGCCGGAACTGATGATGAGCACACCTCCTACAATACTCAGTTCGCTGCGCATAGGTTCTGGCATAGCCTCGCCAAAGAAATAGGCAATGGCATAGAACATACCCTGCCAGCAGAAAAGAATGGGAGCCGCCAGCAGCATAATCCATCCGTAGGAAGCTGCCAGTACGGCAGATGTAACAAGGTCTAGGGTGGCATTTGTATAAAGGAATGTATTACCCTGCTCATTGAAAACCCAACCCTGAGAGGGGGAGAGACAAGATAGCACAGGACCAACTATAGAAAAGGTGCCTATGCAGAAAAGCAGACAGCCTGTAACAAGACCCTCCAGGCCGTTACTCTCTTTCTTTCGCTTAGCATTAATCTTTGCATTCAGTCGGTCTATGCGTCCTGCCAAATCCAGTTTGGTGCCAATAACTCCTCCTATTGCAAGGCTCAGAATGAATAACACGGGATATTCGCTCTTTTCCATGTTGGGCAACGAGGCATTCATTCCCAAAACCAGACAGGCTAAACCCAAAGCATCAAATAAAGCCTTTTTGTATTTTTCGCCAATTCCCTGACGTATGGTAGCACCGAATGTGGCACCTATTAATATGGTTGCGGTATTTACTATGGTTCCTAACATACTTTTTTCCTTAACTGGTCGCAAAGTTAAAAAAAAATCTCTATATTTGCTGCACAAAAACAAAATAATGTAGCAATGAACAGACCCCGATATGATATTTTGGATGGCCTTAGAGGTGTGGCAGCCCTAATGGTGCTTTTGTACCATGTGTTCAACGATGCCAAAAGTTTCTTTGTATGGCCTACTCCTGTTAACGAGTTCTATCACAGTTTCTTGGGGGTGGATTTCTTTTTCATCCTCTCAGGCTTTGTCATGGGGTATGCTTATGATGAGAGACTAAACAGACCCGCCCCCGTCCCCTCCCGTGATGGAGGGGAGGCTTTGACCTTTTGGGGATTTGTGAAAAGGCGTCTTATTCGTCTGCATCCTATGGTGGTGATGGGTGTGATTTTGGGAGCCATTGCCTTTGTTGTTCAGGGATGCACCAGATGGGACGGCACCGAGGTAACCTTGCAGGCTGTGATGTGGGCTACGTTGCTGGGCCTCTTCTTGATTCCTTCGCCTCTTGGGATGGATGTACGGGGAAATACCGAGGCTTTCCCGTTGAACGGTCCGCATTGGTCGTTGTTCTTCGAGTACATAGGAAGCTTGCTTTATGGCTTGCTTCTGCACCGCCTTCCCACCAAATGGCTTCGCGTTTGGGCAGCTTGCGGCATCATCTCTTTGGCAGCCTACGCCTTGATGATGGAAGATGGGGGAGTGGCCTATGGTTGGTCTTCGGAGCCTATGAACCTTTTTGGTGGAGCCCTACGTATGCTTTATGCCTATCCCATGGGTTTGCTTATGGCTCGTATGTTCCGTAAGCGTAATCCCGAACCTCTGCATGGACACGTGTTCTTGTTCTGTAGTGCGTCTTTAGTAGTGCTGTTAGGTCTTCCCATTGTTGGTGGAAAAGAAACAGAAACCATTTACCAATTAGCATGTCTTTTCTCTTTCTTCCCTGGTCTCATCTGGATTGGTGCACGTGGTTCGGTTGATGGCTGGCGTCAGCGGGCAGTCTCTTTTCTAGGCCGACTCTCTTATCCGCTATATGCTGTCCATTTCCCCCTTATATATCTTTATATCTCATGGGTGGGGCGCGATGGTGCTCCTTATAAGGGATACGACCAGCCTTGGACTGCAGCCATCATCACCATTGCAGCCTCACTGCTTATTGCTACCCTCTGTATGCTCTTCTATGATGAGCCGTTACGTAAATGGTTAAGTCGAACAAATAAGAAATAATAATATGAAACTACCAATTATTACAATGCTGTTCCTGCCCCTCATGGCTACAGCACAGAATTCTGAAAGTGATTCGCTGTTGTTACAGCAAGCCTTGAGAGGAGAGAAGACGGTGAACCTGCCCCTGTTTCAGACCAAGTTTACTGCCGATCCGTCTCCTCTTGTGGTTGGTGACACGCTATTCCTCTTTACCTCTCACGATGCCTCTCCCGAGGATATTCCCGATGAAAACGAGCGCAGTTCTGCAGGCTTTTTTATGTATGACTGGCTACTATGGAGCACCACTGATATGGTCAATTGGACCGAGCACGGAGCTGTTGCCTCGCTGAAGGATTTCACTTGGCGAAGTCGTGAAAACGGTGCCTGGGCTATACAGACGGTGGAACGTAACGGTAAGTACTACCTCTATGCACCGTTGCATGGACATGGCATAGGAGTGTTGGTAGCTGATTCTCCATACGGTCCCTTTCGTGATCCGTTAGGACAACCTTTGGTTTGGCAACGCGAACACTGGGAAGACATCGACCCCACGGTGTATACCGACACCGACGGTCAGGCTTATATGTACTGGGGCAATCCACACACTTACTATGCCCGTCTGAATGATGATATGATTTCTCTGCATGACAGTATCGTACGTCTTAATTACCACATAGAACACTATCAGGAAGGTCCTTGGTTCTATAAACGAAACAACAAATACTACCTGGCTTTTGCCAGCACCTGCTGTCCCGAAGGTTTAGGCTATGCCATGAGTGACTCACCAACAGGCCCTTGGACTTCAATGGGTCACATTATGCGTCCTACACAGCGCGACCGCGGTAACCATCCTGGCATTTGCGATTTCAAGGGACGCACTTATGTGTTCGGACAGAACTACGACCTTATGCACATTCAGTCTTTTGTACATCACGAGCGTCGCAGCGTCTCGGCTGCTGAGTTGAAGTATCGCCCCGATGGTACTATAGAGGAAGTGCCTTATTGGTTGGATTTGAAGCCTTTAGAGCAACTGCACTGGCTGAATCCATATCACCGTGTAGAAGCTGAAACGATGGCATGGGGCTACGGGCTGAAGAGTGCAAAGATGGGTATCGAAAATACTGGTGTGGTGGCTGATATGCCAAAGTCAACAGGTCGTCGTAACATGTATGTCTATGATGTTGATGAAGGTGAATATATCCGTTTGCGTGGTGTGGATTTTAGTGAAGGTGCCAAAGAGTTCCAACTGGTGGCCTCTGCCCTAGGTAAGTGTACGGTTACACTACGCTTGGACCGTTCAGACGGTCCTGTCATTGCCACCCTTGGTTTGAAGGGTACAGGCTCTTTGGAGCAATATAAGTCCTTCACAACTAAAGTACGCCGTGCTACAGGCATTCACGACCTTTATCTCTGTTTCAGTCACATTACTGCTCCCGTACGTTTGGACTGGTGGCAGTTCAAGAAGTGACACCTTGGTTAAAGCCGAGTTCTTACTCGGAAAAACTCAAATATATTTGCTTTTTCCCTCACTTATTTGTAACTTTGTCACCCAAGAAACAAATTTTGTAACATTATTATAATATAATTATGAAGAAAACTCTGTTATTTGCAGCAACTTTGGCCTTGATGGCTTCTTGCTGCCAGAAGAATTGCAAGTGCGACTGCAATTGCGATGCTTGCAAGAATTGTGAGAACAAGACTGAGGCTGCTGCCGGCGAAGAGGCCGTAGCTGAGATTGTTGAGAACGAGCAGTACGACCTTGCCCAGTTGAAGCAGGACGAGGAGGGTTACTACATTCTGTTCGACGGCTCAAGTTTGGACGGCTGGCGCGGTTATGGTCAGGATGCCGTTCCCACAAGTTGGGAGAACGATGGCGAGAGCATTCACTTGAAGGGTTCTGGTACCGGTGAGGCTCAGGCTGAAGGTGGTGGCGACCTGATGTTCGCTCACAAGTTCACTAACTTTACCCTTGAGTTGGAGTACAAGATTAGCAAGGGCGGTAACTCTGGTATCTTCTATCTGGCTCAGGAGGCTAAGGATGCCAACGGCGAGATGCTACCTATCTGGCAGAGCTGCTCAGAGTATCAGGTGTTGGATAATGCTAACCACGTAGATGCTCAGTTGGGTGTTGACGGTAACCATCAGGCTGCTTCGTTGTACGATATGGTTCCTGCCAATCCTCAGAACGCTAAGCCCTTCGGCGAGTGGAACAAGGCTAAGATTGTTGTCTTCAAGGGTACTGTTATCCATTATCAGAACGATGAGAAGGTACTTGAGTATCATCTCTGGACTCCGAAGTGGAAGGAAATGCTCGACAACAGCAAGTTCTGCAAAGGCGGTGAGTTCCCCTATGCTTATGGCCTGATGATTGAGGAAGGTAAGGAAGGTGGTTACTTCGCTCTTCAGGATCATGGCGATGACGTATGGTATCGCAATGTCCGCATTAAGGTGATGGATTAAGAGACTTTAAGTCTAACAATAAAGCCTGCTCAATCGAGCAGGCTTTATTGTTACTGTATGTTCTTGCGAATCTTCATCAGATATTTGTTGAGCGCCTCTTCGTCGCGATCATCAATAATTTGGATGAGTTCTTTTAGCTCAGCACGGATGCCTTCAACGTGCGACTTTGTCTTGGGGTTGAAAAGGATTTCGCGCAGTAGGGTGTCGTCTTCCGAAAGCACACCTCGTGCAATCTTCAAATGACGCTTAAAGGTGGTGCCTGGCGAATCCTGGTGCTTCATAACGGCGCTGAACACAAAGGTGCTTACGAAGGGAACCGACAGAGAGTAGGCCATTGCCTCGTCATGCTCATCAAAGCTGTACTCGTGAACGTTCAGACCCAGACGGCGATAGAGGTCGAGAAAGAAAATACGTCCCATATAGTCACCCTCGTTGATGACGATAGCATTCTCACTCGACAGCGCTCCCAAATTGGCAAAAGTAGGACCGAACATGGGGTGGGTGCTGACGTAGCGGAAGCTGGTACTGTCGTAGTACTCTTTGAAGCCCGTCTTCACGCTGCTGATGTCGCTGATGATGCAGTCTTTTGGCAGATAGGGGAGCACCTGCTTGAAAACCTCAATTGTGTACTTCAGCGTTACGGCATTGATGACCAGTTCAGGCTTAAAGTCCTCTATCTCTTGCATAGTGGTAAAGCGCTGCGTATTGTATAGGAAACGCATCCGCTTGGCATCTATCTCATATACGGCGCATTCATGATCAAAACTCAGTACGTCCGTAAAAAACGACCCCATCTTGCCGGCGCCAAGAATCAATATTCTCATTTTACTGCCTGTTTATAATCTCCATTTGTTGACGAACACTCTCCTCGTGAATGTGCTCAAAGATGTTCTTGATACACTGTGTATCAATGCCGAGCAGGGAGCCCTGAGCACCGCGTTTATCTAGAATCTCGCTGTAACGACGGGTCTGAACAATGGTCATACCGTTTTCCTTCTTGTATTCACCGATGTTACGGCATATCTTCATACGCTTGGCAAGCAGGTCTATCAAGTCATTGTCAATTTCGTCAATCTCCTTACGCAAATCCTTCAGTGTATCAGTGTGCTCGGTGGTGTCACGGAAGATAAGTCGTGATACAATGAAGTCCAGCACTTCGGGCGTTACCTGCTGAGAGGCATCGCTCCATGCCTTGTCGGGGTCGCAATGACTCTCTATTAAGAGACCGTCGAAGCCTAAATCCATAGCTTGTTGGCAGAGTGGGGCTATCAGGTCGCGCCTACCGCTGATGTGACTTGGGTCGCACACGACAGGCAGCTCCGGCAAACGACGTTTCAGCTCGATGGGAATCTGCCACATCGGTTCGTTGCGGTACAGTTTCTTTTCATAGCTGCTGAAGCCGCGATGTACGGCTCCCAATTTTTGGATGCCTGCGCCGTTGATACGCTGCAAGGCTCCAATCCAGAGTTCCAGGTCAGGATTGACGGGGTTCTTCACCAATACGGTCGCGTCAGTGCCTTTGAGTGCATCAGCCAATGCCTGCACGGCAAAGGGGTTGGCTGTGGTACGAGCACCTACCCATAGAATATCAATGCCATACTTCAATGCCAGTTCCACGTGCTCGGGTGTAGCCACCTCGGTAGCCACAAGCATACCCGTTTCTTTCTTGACATTTGCCATCCAAGGGAGAGCAGGTTCACCATGTCCCTCAAAGCCGCCGGGCTTTGTGCGAGGCTTCCATACTCCTGCACGGAATAGGTGGCATCCTTTGCCCGCCAGTTGTTTAGCGGTGGTCATCACTTGTTCTTCTGTCTCTGCACTGCAAGGACCGGCGATGATGAAAGCACGCTCTTGGTCACTTGGCAAGTTTAATGGTTGTAATTGCAGTTCCATATTTTATAATTTTTCATTCTTTCATTCTTTCATTTTTTCAATTCTCTCAAGCGCTTCCTGCAGCTTTTCTTCTTTTGCACACAGGCTAATGCGGATGTAGCGTTTGCCATTTGAACCGAAGATAAAGCCTGGGGTGATGAAGACGCGTGCCTCATGCAAGATGCGCTCTGTGAGTTCCTCCACATCGGTGTAGCTCTCGGGGATGCGTCCCCATAGGAACATACCCACCTGTTTTGGATCATAGGTACAGCCCAGCGTCTTCATGATCTCTTCCGCTACAGCACGTCTACGGCCGTAAACCTCGCGATTGTACTCGGCGTGCCATTCTTCTGTATTATGCAACGCTTCGGCTGCTGCTAACTGCAGGGGGCGGAACATACCGCTGTCCACGTTGCTCTTCACTTTCAGAATCCATTAGATAAACTCTGCATTGGTTGAAATCCATCCCACGCGCCATCCAGGCATGTTTTGGCTCTTACTCATGGAGTTGAATTCTATACAGCACTCTTTAGCGCCTGCTATCTGTAGAATACTGTGGGGATGCTCATTGAGGATGAGGCTGTAAGGATTGTCATTCACTACAACAATGTTATGACGACGGGCAAAGCTGACCAGTTTTTCGAACAGTTCCATCGAAGCATCTGCGCCTGTGGGCATGTTCGGGTAGTTGGTCCACATCAACTTCACGCCGCTCAGATCCATCTGCTCCAGCTGGTCGAAGTCGGGCTGCCAATTGTTGTCCTCCTTCAGGTCGTAGTTCACGATTTCAGCTCCCAGAAGTTTGCTTAGCGATGTATATGTGGGATAGCCAGGATTGGGAACCAACACCTTGTCGCCAGGGTTTACAAAAGCCAGCGTCACGTGCAGAATACCTTCCTTGCTTCCTATCAAAGGCTGAATTTCTGTATTGGGATTCAGCTCTACGCCATACCAGCGTTGGTAGAAATCGGCCATAGCCTTACGCATTTCGGGTATTCCCACGTATGGCTGATAGCCGTGTGCCGTAGGGTTCGCAGCTTCTTTGCAGAGGGTTTCTATGGTTTGTTGTGAGGGTGGCATATCTGGACTTCCGATGCCCAGTGAGATAACGTCCAATCCTTGTGCATTCATCTGTGCCACCTCTTTCAGCTTGCGACTGAAGTAGTATTCCTGTACGCTTGCCAATCTGTTGGCTGGCTGTATGTTAAATTGTTTCTCTTCCATTTTTGTATTCTCCTAACAGTTTAAGTTCCCTTGTAAGTGGCGTTATGGCATTAATGGCCTGTTTGTATCGTTTGTAATCGTTAAAAGAAAGGTCGATGTAGAACATATACTGCCACTCCTTTCCGATGATGGGGAGTGATTGTATCTTTGTGAGGTTAAGTTTGTAAAACGAGAGCACGCTTAGGATGGCCGAAAGGCTTCCTTCCTCGTGGGGTAGGGTAAACACAAGACTGGATTTGTTCAGTTCTTCAAATTTACGCATCGCATGTGCCTTTTCAGGATTGCAGACCACCAGGAAGCGTGTAAAGTTATGTTTGTTTGTCTCAATGCCTTCTTGCAGCACCTTCATGCCGTATATCTGAGCAGCATCCTTGTGGCAGATGGCAGCATGGCCGTGCAGTTGTTTCTTGCTGATGTCGGCAGCAGCTCCAGCCGTGTCGGCTACTTCCACAATCTTTAGGTCGTTGTGCCCCGACAGGAAATCTCTGCATTGCATCAAGGCTACAGGGTGCGAGTTAACCTCCGTGATATCTTTCCACTCATCGTCGGGCAGACACATAATACTGTGTTTGATGCGCAACTTATGTTCGCCTACGATGGTCATGCCGCTGTCGCGCAACAGTTCGTAGTTGTGCAGCAGGCTTCCTGCAATGGTGTTCTCTATGGCTACCAGAGCAACGGAATCCTTGTCTTCTTTCAGGTGTCGGAAGACCTGCTCGAAAGTGTCGCAGCAAACCAGCTCCAGTTCCTCGCCTTCGAAGTACCTGTGCGAGGCTATATCGTGGAAGCTTCCTTTAATACCTTGTATTGCTACTCTTTTCATCTTTTTCCTTAAAAAAAATCCCGCTCATTCTGGAGCGGGACCTTATTGTTTTCTTTTACCTTTGTATTTGTTCTTTAATCTTTGTTTGACACATATAACGACCCGCTCTACTTCAGTTTTCCAAAGTAAAAGTAATAATAAAAGCCGTTAAAAATGTTACTATTTTGTGCCATACAATGCATCTTTACTTTTAATTTGCAATGCAAAGGTACGATATTTGTTTCAATCTGCCAAAGAAATCTATAAGTTTTTTTGCCAAGTTTGATTATCCGTAACGCAAATGTTAAAAATGCCACGTGTCGCATTGGCAAAGACGACGTGTCGCATTGGCAAAGACGACGTGTCGCGTTGGGCATTTCGACGTGTCGCATCTGCCTTTGTCACGCGTCGTCTTTAACGTTGTTAGTCTGAAACCTTTGTGCTCGTTTTCTCTAATTCAAAACCGATTGACTCTACAGCTTGACGGATGTCCTCCTCGTGGAAATTGCCGGTGATGTGAGCCATGCCTTCCTCTAATGACACTGTTACTTGCTCTACACCCTCTACAGAGGCAATGGCTTTCTGGGCATTGGCGGCACAGTGATGGCAGGTCATTCCTTTGATTCTATAGTTGAAAGATGAAAGTTGAGAGTTGAGAATTGGGGCTGTGCATTGTTCGTTTTTTTGTGACTCATCGCAGTCGTGACAATGGCAGTGGTGATGACCGCTAAAGAGCTTGTGTGGACTTAGGGCATTTATGAGAAAGAATATCATGAGTTCGGTGCAGAAGATGTTGAACCATCCAGGCTGCTCGGCACAGCAGTCCTGCATGCAGGTTATGGGAGCGGTGAACCATTCGGCAGGCAACAGATAGTCGATGCCTAAGGCAAAAACGACGGCACCTGTGATGATGGAAAAAAGGTATATAGCCAAAGTCTTCCGTCCCAAAACCTTATTGATTATCAGAATGCTAGCTACGTTGCTGGCGGGACCTGCCATCAATAAAACCAATGCAGCACCAGGGGTGAGACCCTTTATCATCAGCGCCAAGGCAATGGGTATGCTGCCTGTAGCACACAGATACATGGGTATGCTGAAAAGCAAGACAAAGAGGATGCTGTAGAGCGTGTTGTCTTGGAAGGCTGTGAACCAAGAGTCGGGAACAGCAGCTGTTATGATGCCGGCAATGACAAGTCCTATTACCAACCATTTACCAATATCCTCCATCATCTCGACGAAAGCATAATTTAGTAATGAGCGGACCCTCTCCCCGCTCCCCCGTAAGGGGGAGGGCTTTTCTTTGGATGAACAACAATTCCCCTCCATAATGGGAGGGGTTAGGGGTGGGTCTGCTTGTCTTTCTGTTCCGTTCACCAATGTCCCTCCTAAAATAGCTGTCAGGAAGGCTGCTATGGGACGGATGATAGCAAAGGGCAACCCCATAAGGCTGTAGGTGGCAATGATACTGTCCACTCCTGTCTGTGGCGTAGCTATCAGAAAAGAAACGGTAGCTCCTTTGCTGGCACCTTCCCTGCGAAGGCCCATAGCTGTCGGGATAACACCACAGGAGCAGAGAGGGAGGGGCACACCAAAGAGGGCGGATAGGAAGACCGACCGGAAATTGTTTTTACCCAGATGATTGGTGTACAGGGTGCTGGGGAGAAACTCGTGCATAAGTCCAGCCAAGAGGAAGCCCAGCAGCAGGTAGGGGGACATCTCGTTGGTCAGCACCCATACCTCTTTCAGAATGTCTAATAGTACGTTCATAACCTTGTTGTTTTATCTTTCTGGATGCAAAAGTACATGGTATTTTTTGCAAATGGGTTGCAAAAGTTGGATTGATGAAAAAAAAGATGTACTTTTGTAGTCAAAATAGAAGAATCATGGGAAAAACAATAGGTGTCCTCACCGCCATGAACGTTGAGTTCAAGCAGATTGCCTCCATCCTTACGGAGACGAAAACAGAGAGGATTGGTCCTCAGGATTTTCTGGTGGGAAAATTAGGCGACAAGACAATTGTCTTACTGCAGTGTGGCATAGGTAAGGTAAATGCTGCTTCGGGTGTCACGAATCTGATTATTAACTTCAAGCCCGATAGTGTGGTCAGCACAGGTGTTGCTGGCGGCATAGATACCTGTTTAAAGATCATGGATGTAGTGGTCAGTACTCAGACTTGTTACCATGATGTAATATGCGGTGACGATGTAGACCCTGGACAAATACAGGGACTGCCCCGCTTCTTCGAGAGTGATAAGGCTATGGCTGAAACAGCGGCAAGGCTACCCTCTGATGTCCGCATCGTTCCTGGTCTGATTTGCACAGGCGATCAGTTTATCACCAACCGTGAACAGCTCAATGTTATAAAGGCTACTTATCCCGAGGGGCTTGCCGTAGATATGGAGTCGGCAGCTATCGCTCACGTCTGTCATCTGTATGGTGTACCCTTTGTTAGTTTCCGCATTATCAGCGATACGCCGGGAGCAGAGGCCCACTTCGAGGAGTACCTCAACTTCTGGCAGACAATGGCCGACAAGAGTTTCTCGGTTACACGTCTTTTCCTAAATAGTCTTTGATAATAGATGTTAGACGTACTGAATCAGTGGATTTCAACGGCCAACGAATATCTTTGGGGTTGGCCAATGATTCTCCTGTTATTGGGAACTCATGTCTATATGACCTTTAGACTGCGTTTCCCTCAACGTTTTGTTAGCAAAGCCATTCGTTTGAGTCTGACAAAGGACAAGGACGGTAATGGCGATGTGAGTCAGTTTGGAGCCCTTGCCACTTCGTTGGCAGCTACTATTGGCACGGGAAATATTGTGGGTGTTGCTACGGCTGTTGCCTTGGGTGGTCCCGGTGCTGTATTCTGGTGCTGGCTGACAGGTCTCTTTGGTATCAGTACCAAGTATGCAGAGGGGCTTCTGGCGGTCAAATACCGCATACGTACCGAGGACGGGCATATAGCAGGAGGTCCCATGTATGCCTTGGAACGCGGTTTGGGATGGCGTTGGGCAGGTGTTCTCTTTGCTTTTTTTACGGCTGTTGCCTCCTTTGGTATTGGCAACATGGTACAAGGAAATGCCATCAGTACGCTGTGTTATAACACGTACGAGATTCCCACGTATATTACTGCATTAGGAATTTCTGCCGTAACGGCACTGGTGCTATTGTTTGGACTAAAAGGCATTTCCCGTGTTTGCAGTATGTTTGTCCCTTTTATGGCTTTGCTTTATGTTTTAGGCTGTCTCTATATTTTGTTCTTAAACGGGGCTTATGTCTGGGATGCATTTTGTCTTATTCTCAAAAGTGCTTTCTCGCCGCAGGCTGCTGGAGGTGGCTTTGTTGGAACATCTATTATCATGACGGCCCGTTATGGTATAGCCCGAGGCTTGTTTAGTAATGAAAGCGGAATGGGGTCTGCCCCCATTGTTGCTGCTGCAGCTCAGACGCGTAACCCTGTAAGACAGGCTTTGGTAAGCAGTAGCGCTACGTTCTGGGACACCGTAGTGATATGTGCACTGACGGGTTTAGTGATTGTGAGTAGCATCTTGGCTTATCCCGAGATTTCGGATGCAGATGGTGGCGCACTTACTCAAGTTGCTTTTGGAAAGATTCCCTATGTTGGTGCTCCCTTGTTAACGTTCGGTATTATAACGTTTGCCTTCAGCACTATTATCGGATGGAGCTATTATGGTGAGAAGGGTGCGGAGTATCTGGGAGGTCGTCGTATACGTTTGCCGTATAGGGTTGTGTATGTGGTGATGGTTTTTGTGGGTGCTATGGTGAAACTAGACTTTGTGTGGAATTTGTCTGATATGCTGAACGCCTTCATGGCTATTCCCAACCTGCTTTCCGTTCTTTTGCTCAGTGCTGTGGTAACAAGCGAGACAAAGCGTTATCTTTGGTCTGACCGTTTGGATGATTATCCTAACAACGAGTGATAATTGCTATTAACCGCAGGTAATTTGGGATTTTCTTCATGTTTTTCTTTGTCGTTTGCTGCAAAAGCCGTAATTTTGCAGCCGCTTAGATATGGAGAGATGCCAGAGTGGTCGAATGGACCGCACTCGAAATGCGGCGTACTCTTACGGGTACCCAGGGTTCGAATCCCTGTCTCTCCGCCCAATTAAATACACAAAGAGTGCTTGGTAACCTCTTTTAAAACAAAACAAGAACAATGACAGAAAGAAAAACCGTTTCAGCATCCTTCATGTACATGGGGATACTGTTTAGTACTTGCCTTATAACAAGTAATCTATTAGAGTCAAAAATCCTACAGTTTGGCAGTTTCACAATGACGGCAGGCGTCTTGTGCTTCCCTATTTCTTATATTCTGAACGACTGCATTGCCGAGGTGTGGGGGTACCGCAAGGCGAGGTTCGTAATTTGGATGGCGTTCCTGATGAACTTCTTGGTTGTAACCCTTGGGCAGTTGGCTATGATGTTGCCGGCTGCAGATTTCTGGATGGAGCATGAGGAACACTTCAACTTCGTATTCGGCCTGACGCCTCGTATCACCGTTGCTTCTTTTGTGGCATTCCTGACGGGAAGTCTGGTCAATGCGTATGTCATGAGCAAGATGAAGCTATCAGCAGAAGGCCGGCACTTTTCACGTCGTGCTGTTGTCAGTACACTTTGGGGCGAAGGCATTGACAGTCTGATATTCTTCCCATTGGCTTTCGGAGGTATGATTCCTCCTCATGATTTGGGAAAACTGATGATTCTTCAGGTTATAACCAAAACGCTGTACGAGATAATTGCACTTCCATTGACTATCAGAGTGGTGAAGTGGGTAAAGCGTCGTGAGGGCGTAGATGTGTATGACAGGGATGAAACGTACAATCCCATAAATATATTCCAACTATGATAGGCGAGTCTGCTCTGGTGGTTTTTTCCGGTGGTCAGGACAGCACCACTTGTCTATATTGGGCAAAAAAGAACTTCAGTCGTGTGGTGGCCCTAAGCTTTATCTATGGGCAAAAGCATGTGAAAGAGGTAGAACTGGCAAAAGAACTGGCAAAGGAAGCTAACGTGGAATGGGACTGCATGGATGTATCTTTCATCTCAGGACTCAGTACGGGTTGCAGCCTTACAGATACCTCGTTGCAGATAGAGGAGGAGAAACCTGCTGATGGTGTTCCTTCTACATTCGTTCCAGGTCGCAATATGTTCTTCCTCTCAATAGCAGCTGTATATGCTCGGAATAAAGGCATATTTGATTTGGTGACAGGCGTCAGTCAGACCGATTTCAGCGGTTATCCCGATTGCAGGGATAGTTTCATCAAGAGTTTAAATGTGACGCTCAATCTGGCTGTGGATGAGCAGTTTAGGATTCACACCCCTCTGATGTGGCTCGACAAGGCTCAGACTTGGCAGATGGCTGATGAGATGGGTGTGATGAATATAATAAGGTATAAGACATTGACGTGCTACAATGGCATTCAGGGTGATGGATGCGGACATTGTCCGTCCTGTCAGTTACGCAGAAAAGGTTTAGAGAAATATGAGCAACAGAGAAAATGAGGGTTTAACGGCTTTGGGCCGCAAGACGGAGTACAAGAGTGACTATGCTCCTGAGGTGTTAGAGGCTTTTCAGAACAAACATCCCGAGAACGACTATTGGGTAAGGTTTAACTGCCCCGAATTCACAAGCCTTTGTCCCATTACAGGGCAGCCCGACTTTGCTGAGATTAGAATCAGCTATCTGCCCGACCAGAAGATGGTGGAGAGCAAGAGTCTGAAACTATACCTTTTCAGTTTCCGCAATCATGGCGATTTCCATGAGGATTGTGTGAACAAGATTATGAAGGACCTTATCAAACTTATGGATCCCAAGTATATTGAGGTAACGGGAATCTTTACGCCAAGAGGCGGAATAAGCATCTATCCGTATGCGAACTACGGACGGCCAGGAACCAAGTATGCAGAGATGGCAGAGTACCGTCTGCTACATCACGACCTTTAGTCGAACTCCAATTCCAAATCCTTTATCAGGCTGGTAAGCGAAGGGTTCATCTTCTCCAGTGCAAGAAGATGTTCCTGTTTGCTGTAGCTGCGCTTAACGACTTCTTGTTCAGCCAGACGGAAGGTGAAGCTTAACTGACTGTTCTTTAAGCGTGGACGAAGGAAGCCCTCCAAATCAGCCTTCAAATCATTCAGTTCGCTAATAATCTGTGGACTATTAACGGTAACCTCTATGGTGGACGGGAATGTGATAATTGGCTGTAACAATCGCATACGCTGTGCTATGGCCATTTGTTCTCGTGGAAGACTGTTTATGTAGGCAAACCATCCTTCCTTCATAGAGTTCTCTTCAAGGGGCTGTATAAGTTCAATTTCTTCTGCGGGACTTTCCTGGATGTTTGTTTCTGTGTTTTCTGTAGCCTTGTTGCCAAAGTGCTTGAAGCTAACCTTCCGCAAGATGACTTTAGGCTCATTAACGTTTGCCTTTGGAACAGATGGGACGGGAACGCTGGTTTCCTTTTTCTGTAACTGAGGTGCTGCTGTTGCTGCTGGATTTTGTGCGACAACAGAAGAACTGGCTGCTGTCTGAGACTTTGCAGCCGGTTGAGTGAAAATGGGTTTTAAGATCTTTGCAGGGCGGCGCCCCGCGCCAGGCACATCTTCTTCTGTTAATTGAGATGCTTGGATAAGGCATATCTCAACCTGCAAACGTTTGTTCCGACTGGTTCTGTAAGCCTGATCGCAGTCGTTGCATAGCTTAATGGCCTGATAAAGGAACTTAGTCTTGCATTTCTGTGCCTGTTCCTGATATTTATTGCGCATCTTATCGCTCATCTCCAGCAAAGGCAGTGTTACGGCATCTTGGCTAACCAAGAGATTGCGCAAGTGTGTGGCTAGTCCGTTGATGAAGTTGCCGCCGTCGAAACCTTTGTTCAGCACATCGTTGAACAACATGAGGCTGGACTGAACATTGCCAGCCAAGAAGTAATCTACCAACTGGAAATAGTATTCAGTACTCAGTACGTTTAGGTTCTTGGCAACCTGCTCGTATGTAATGTTGCCGCCAGTGAAGCTGACCATCTGGTCGAAGATGCTCAGGGCATCACGCATACCGCCGTCAGCCTTCTCAGCTATAAGGCCTAATGCTTCAGGCTCTGCCGTGTAGCCTTCCTTCTGTGCCACATACATCAGGTGATCAACAGTCAACTGCGTAGTCATCCTTTGGAAGTCGTATACCTGACAACGACTCAGAATCGTGGGCAGAATCTTGTGCTTCTCGGTGGTGGCAAGAATAAAGATAACGTACGAGGACGGCTCTTCCAGTGTCTTTAGGAAAGCATTAAAGGCAGAGGCGCTAAGCATGTGCACCTCATCAATGATGAAAACCTTATATTTGCCTATTTGTGGCGGAATCTGAACCTGTTTTGTCAGTTCGCGGATATCCTCTACTGAGTTGTTGCTGGCAGCGTCTAACTCGTGAATATTCATAGAGCGCTGCTGGTCGAAAGCTAAGCAGCTTTCACATTGACCGCAAGCATCGCCTCCGTCCTTTGGCGAAAGGCAGTTGATGGCTTTGGCAAAAATACGGGCACAGGTTGTTTTACCAACGCCTCGTGGCCCGCAGAACAAATAGGCGTGTGCCAGCTTTCCTGAAGCAATGGCATTCTTGAGTGTTGCGGTGAGTGCACGCTGACCGACTACTGCGTCAAAGTTCAGTGGTCTGTATTTCCGTGCAGATACAATGTATTCTTCCATTCTGTTTTTTGTAGTTTTGTGCAAAAATATGAAAAAAAAGTGGCTTCTTGTTATAAGTGACCATATTTTTTTCTACCTTTGCTCAAAATTAGCACAAGACATTATGAGCCGATTAAATTCTGTGTTCCTATTTATATGCCGTCATAAGTATATGGTGGTTATCTTTTTTATTGTTCTTATTGTGGGTTTTATCGATGATAACAGTTTCATGCACCGCTTCGACCGTCGTAGCAGGATGAGTCAGTTAAGGAACGAGATAGAAACATATAAGGCTCAGTATGAGACAGCTGACCGCCAGTTGCTTGAGATGGATTCCAACCCCAAGTCGATAGAAAAGATGGCCCGCGAGAAATACTTTATGAAACGTCCGGGCGAGGATGTATTTGTGATTAGAGATTCGGAAAGTGATGCTTCAGATGAGGCAAATACAGATTCTTTCGCAAGATAAGGACAATGATACGCGAGCTTTCGTTTCTTGAGAATCTTCTTTTTCGCACGGGTGCCATTTTGATGCTTATTGGCGTTGCGCTTCATATTTACAGCGCTGAAGTTTCTCTTTACGTGTATGGTATAGGTGCCATGCTTTTTTGTTTGATGCAGCTGAGGGCCGTATATGAAGGGAACGACCTGAATGTTATCAGGTTACGTCGTCAGCAGTTGTTTGCCTGCCTGATGTTTCTGGGAACAGTGATGTGTATGAGCATGCAGGTTTATCAGTATGGTTTTGCTCGCAGAAACGAATGGGTTGTGGCATTGGCAATAGGCTGCGTGCTGGAGTTGTACACAGCGTGGCGTATTCCTAATGCATTACAAAAGGCAAAAAAGTCTTAATAAGTACTAAAAGTTCATCCTTGTACTTTCTTTTTTGACTATCTTTGTATGATGGAATGAATGGCATGGTATGAAGAAGTTATTTACTTCATTAATCTTTGGGGCCGTTGCGCTTGCCTCTTGCTCAGATCAATATCTTGTTTCTGGGTCGTCCAATGTTGAAGCATTGGAGGGTAAGATGCTATATCTGAGGGTGTTCAAGGATGATGATATGTGTGCCATTGATTCTTCTCGGGTTGTGCACGGACGCTTTAAGTTCCGAGGAATGATGGATTCTGTGGTGATGGCAAACGTTTTTCTGGAAGATAACAGTGTAATGCCTGTTGTTTTGGAAGATGGCGATGTTCGTGTGCGAATTGACGAAACCACCCAAAGTGCGACAGGAACTCCGTTGAATGACAGCCTCACGAATTTCATTCAGAAGAAGCTGCAGATAGATGCCCGCATGGCTGAGCTTCCACATCTGGAGTCGCAGATGATAATGAACGGTATTGACCACGACCAGATTCTCATGGAACTTGGTCAGCAGGCCCAAGAGTTGGAGATCGAGAATGACAGGCTGATAACGCGGTTCATCCGTAGTAATTATAATAATGTATTGGGGCCGGGGGTGTTTATGATTTTGACCAGCGGTCTCGAATATCCTGTCATGAATCCGCAAATAGAGGAGATAATCTCTCAGGCGCCTCCATATTTCAGGAATCATCCATACGTCAGAGAATATATAAAGAAGGCTGAAAGCAATATGGAAAAGTTGCGTCAGTATTAATTTGTAGTTGAAAGAGGTTTCTTCTGTATGAAATATCTATATTGGCTTTACCAGTTGCTTATAGCAGGTCCAATACTTCTGATTGCCACCATTCTTTGTGCAGTAATTGTAATCATCTTCGGTCCTATCTGGCCCGCATGGATGGGTTACTATCCTCCTATGGTGTGGAGCCGTCTGATGTGTTGGGTCTGTCTGCTTCCGGTTAAAGTGGAGGGTAGGGAACATCTGAGCAAGCATCAGTCATATATCTTTGTAAGCAATCATCAAGGCGCGTATGATATTTATCTTGTTTATGGATTCTTAGGAAGGAACTTCAGGTGGATGATGAAGAAATCCTTGCGTAAGATTCCCCTGATAGGAAAGGCATGCGAGAGAGCCGGACATGTGATGGTGGATAAGAGCGGGCCCAAGGCCATTAATGCCACTTGTGAACAGGGACGCAAAGTCTTGCGTGGCGGTATCAGCCTGATGGTTTTCCCAGAGGGAGCACGCACCTTCACTGGTCACATGGGTAAGTTCCGCAGGGGAGCTTTCCAAATGGCTCATCAGTTGCAGTTGCCTGTTGTGCCTGTCACTATCGACGGTTCCTTTGATGTCTTGCCGCGCCAAAAGGGCTTTAACTTTGTAACATGGCATCCGCTACGATTGGTTATTCATGAACCTATCCTTCCCAATCCTCTTGATCAAGAAGAGATAAAGGACGTAATGGAGCAGAGTTATAAGACAATCATGTCGGCGTTGCCAGAGAAATATCAAGGCTTTATTGAGAATCCCGACCAATGACCTTTACCCACCATTATACTATTCACGAGGCAGCCAGTTACATAAACTGGCTTTATTTCTTTCATGCCTGGGGTTTCCCCGCCCGTTACAGCAGTATCGCCAAGGTTCACGGCTGTGTTGCTTGTCGGCAGAACTGGCTGCAAGCTTTTCCTGCCGAGGAGAGAGAGCGGGCAGAACAAGCCATGAAGCTTTTTGATGAAACCGGGCAACTTTTGCGTCAGTGGGATGAGGCCGGCTATTGCACCACCTTTAGCGTACGACTTCTTGAAGCCAACTCCGATGGTGAAGATATCATCCTTTTGGAATCTGGTCAGCGTATCCCTTTCCTTCGTCAACAGTATGCTGATGAGGGGAAGCCTTGCCTTAGTCTTGCCGATTTTATTCGTCCGTTATCTTCTGGTGTTCCTGATAAGATAGGAGTGTTTGCCAGTACTGTTCCTAATACTGTCCCCATTAAGGGACTTGAGGAGAGTCTTGTTGCCGATCGTCTGGCTGAGGCAACAGCTGAGTTGGGTCATTTGCAGACAAGACGTGAATGGTGGGGCTATGCTCCTGATGAACAACTTACCATAGAAGAGCTGTTTGCCGAGAAATATCAAGGCAAGCGTCCTGCTGTTGGTTATCCTTCTTTGCCCGACCAGAGCATTTGTTTCCTGCTTTCCGATTTGTTGGATTTCCCCTCTTTGGGCATTTCCTTAACAGAGAATGGAGCCATGATTCCACATGCCAGCACCTGTGGCTTCATGTTCTCGCATCCTGCCACCTGCCATTTCTCTGTTGGCAAAGTAGGGGAGGACCAGCTTAAGGATTATGCCCATCGCAGAGGAGTTCCTGCCGATTCACTCCGCAAGTTCCTCAGAACATAAAGAGATAACACATCAAGATTGTTTGCGGCATAAATCATGTGGGTAGAGTGAATCAATATAATGGCTCCACGTCAATTGTCCAGACACTGTTTGGATTTTTGGGAATCGCACATATAACAGTCTCATATTGAACAAATTAGACAGAGAGTGGCCTTTCCCTCTTACAGCCATCTCAAATCATTAACCATCAATCGTGAACCATGAACCATAATTGACCTCATACATTCAACATCTTTCAACCATATTTCATTTGCAAAGATACAAATCTAAAGACTTTCCTCTTAGAAGTAGAATCAAAGAACTTAATTTAACTATTTAAGTTGAACAACAAATGAATCTTATCAGCATAGTTATCTAAAGAAGGACACCCGTCAAACCGATTATCCCAAAATTGAATAATTCTAGAAAGTTCAGATCTGTCCAATTGTTTTGGATCAAAGTTTAAGTTGATTTCTTTTGCCGAGTCATTATATGTATACAATTTGTTACTATCTGTGCCATATTCATTCTGATTATATCCAACTATCAACATTCCTATAATGAGATAGAAAGGATGGCTTGTATCAGAATATTTTATTAATTCATGCGGGAATATCTCTATAATAATATCAATGAGATTCTGGATGGAAAATTTTCTCTTGCATATCTGTTCAAACAATTCCGAATGACAAACATGTAAATATATTAAAACAAAAAGGTAATCACAACGCACATTACTATATGTAGGAAACATTCGTAGGGCGAGGCGTGTATTAGAAAACAATCTATCAATACTTCGTAAGGGAAGATTAGAATATTGAGAAATTGTTGTAGTCATATCTGTAAATGTTTTAGCCTCACTATTGCTTTGATTTCTTCTGGGTCGTTCTATGCTATCAAAAAACTCACTAAATGAATAATATTCAAAGAGATAACTACAAAACGATTGAATATTTGTTTGTGGTAGCGTAAATTCCAAGTCGACAAACCTTCTAAGATATTCTTGTGCGTTAATACTTTCACTTCCATAATAGCCACAAATCGAATGACAAAGATGTTTTTTATCTACAGACAATACAAAAACAACATTACGAACAGAAAATAAATGCTTAATACGTTCAAGAACTTTCACAGCATATTTTGGATTGCATCTATCTAATTCGTCAACAATAAATACCAAAGGCTTATTGGGAGTCATCCCCAAAACGTATTCTTCCAAAGCGTTTTGAAAGGCTTCTATTGATTTCTTTTGCTCAATATATTTATCCAGACTTTGCTCCAAAGTGTTTGAAAGTACTTCTAGTCCTTCTTTTGATATTTTTTCAAGGTCAACCCCAAATGAATATTTTGCGATTAACGATAATATTGTTGGAACCATAGCAAGAGACATCTTGCTAAATGTCCTCGTCATCTTCTTAGTTGCCTCTTGCAATTTGTCTGTTGATAATTTCTTGAATTCTGCAATTAGTGCAATTAAAGGGTCTTCGATATAGTCAGTTTCCCAAGCATTAAAATAAATAGTTTTATAAGTATGATCATCAAGTTGTTGTTTCCACATTTTGATGAAAGTGGTCTTTCCTGTTCCCCATTCTCCGTTTAATGAAATCACACAGCCTCCATTATATGTAGAAATGATTTGTTCTAATACGTCGCCATATTGTTTCCTTCCAAGTTTGTCATTCCGATAGGGATCCATAGGTGGAATAACGATATCACTATGTCGTGCTAACATGTTAATGTTTTATTATTCGTGATTTAGACTACACCGTAACATTTTATAGTTATCAACAGTCTCCATGAATTAACTCTTAAATCACACTTTTGTCAATTTCGAAAAACACAAAAAAGGCAACAATTAGGATATAACCTATTATCAAAGTCCAGAGTTTACCTTTATAAAGAATCCAGCCCCATTTGTTTTTTTCTTCTGGTTCCTTCACATCCTCATTTTCTTCCTTGCCGAATTTATCTTTCATCATAGTATAATAATCATACCATGTAATTGAAAGGTGATAATTTTGAATTAAATCTGCAAATAACGTGATAATGAATAAAGATAATGCACCTATCAAAAGCAAGGGAAGATTCTCTGGTTCTGCTTTAGTCATAAACAACCAGGCAATCGCAATGCCAGATATAGCTAAGTTTCTTACGGTGCTGCTAAATGTGCCAGAGGTTTCTTCGTATCCCTTCCTAATATCTTCTAACTTCATTATCTTTGATTTGCTGGAGTTCTTGGGCCTGTTCCTCTACTACTGCCTGTGCTAGGCTTTGGTGATGTTGTTGTTCTTGGAGTCCCTTGCGGACGTTGTACTGTATTATTCATGTGATTAGAATTATATGTTTAACTTCTTATTTATTTCGTTTGGCGTATTCTTGGTTAGCAAAGATACGTTTTGATGTTTTATCCCTGTGTTATCCGCTCAACTCTTGCACTAGCACCAGTATCAAAATCTTCGTATCTGGTCTTGAGTCCATGAGCCAAGTCAAATCCGTTTCCTATGAGAACAAGCCGATTCATTATACCAATGGGGGCAAACCAAGTTCTTTCAAAAATTCATTATGCTTATCACGAGCTTTGATGATTTCTGCTTCTATCTCTACCAACTTATCATGTACTTCTTGAAGGTCAATAGGCTTTTCTTCTTGTGCCAGACTAACATAGCGGGTAATGTTCAGATTGTAGTCATTATCCCTAATCTCTTGCAGTGTGACTTGACGGGAATAACGTAATATTTCCTTGCGGAACTGGTATGTATCTACAATATCGTCTACATCTTTATCTCGAAGATAATTCTGGCGTTTGCCCTTTTCGTAATGCTCATCGGAACTGGCATTGATGAAAAGTATTTTGTCATTCTTACGACACTTCTTTAATACAATGATGCATACAGGAATACCTGTTGAATAGAACAGATTGCCTGGCAAACCAATAACAGCATCGATATTGTCATCTTCGAGCAGTTTCTTTCTGATAGCCAACTCCTTGCCTCCACGGAACAACACACCATGAGGCAGAATGATAGCCATTGTCCCGTCTTCACTTAGAAAGTGGAAACCATGCAAAAGGAAAGCAAAGTCAGCGGCAGAACGTGGTGCTACTCCATAGCGATTAAAACGGAAGTCATTGATGGTGTCTTCCGTTGGATCCCAACGCAGAGAGAAAGGCGGATTGGCTACGACTGCATCGAAATCTATCTTGTTAGCAGGATTTTCCTCCTGCAAGATATCCCAATCATTAGCAAGTGAATCACCATGATGAATTTCAAAAGCAGAGTCTTTTACCCCATGCAGCAACATATTCATTCGGCAAAGGTTATAGGTCGTGATATTCTTCTCCTGACCATAAATCTTGCCTATTCCGCTTTCGCCCATCTGGTTGCGAACATTCAGCAACAACGATCCTGAACCACAAGCAAAGTCAAGCACACGGTTAATCCTGTTCTTCTTGCCAGATGCAGAGTCTTGACAATCCAAAGTAACAATACGAGAAAGAATTGTTGAGATCATCTGTGGGGTATAGAACTCACCTGCCTTTTGACCTGAACCTGCTGCAAACTGACCAATCAGATATTCATAAGCATCACCTAACGAATCGTTATCGGCAGAGAATTCTTTCAGTCCATTCGCAATCGTCGTAATGACCTTTGTCAACAAGTCATTTCGCTCTGTATAGTTCTTTCCTAACTTCTCAGAACTCAAATTGATTTCAGAGAACAAACCTTTAAACGAACTGTCAAAGGAATCATTCTCTATATATTTAAAACCATCTTCTAATGTTTGAAGCAGTTCTTTGCTTTGAATTCTGGCCAATTCGACAATATTATTCCATAGATATTTTGGTTCAATTACATAATGAACTTTACGTTTCATCTGCTTCTCAAACAGCTCCGTATCGTTGGGGTTCTCAATGTACCAAGTCTGTAGTGTAGTGTAATCAGCCCCCAGTTCCTTTTTTGCGGCATCGACGTAGTTATCCGACAAGTATTTCCAGAACAAGAACGACAGCATATAATCACGGAAATCATCTGCCATCATAGCCCCACGTAGATTGTCGGCTATTCCCCAGAGGACCTTACCTAATTCATGTTGCTTGTTTGTAATCATATATAAAACTGAAATTTCGTTTCGATTCTTTCAAAAATGTCCATAAACAACTTTTGCTGTTCAGGTGACATCAAGTGTGTTTGATAATAATAAACATCTTTATGAGATTGCTCATTAACAACCTCTGCAGTATTTGAATCGTCAATCCCAAGTCTGCTTAATGCAAATCCAAAGTTGCCACTTCTACCAAGGAAAGATGCTATATTTTCTAATAATTGTCGAAGCAATACGAAATTGAAACAATCTAAGTACCCATTTTGTGTTTTGTCAATGTTTTCCTTAATCATTTTATAAAGATGTAAATGATATAAGAACACATCATTTCCATAAGAAGATAGCAGTAATTTTCCATTAGGATCTTTTCCCAATATAAATGTTTTTGTTATATTTTTAAATCTTTCACTTCCACTGGCTTTTCTAAGTCTATCAATAAGAATAGAGTACAATTCTACATGATGAGTTGTAATAATAATCTTTTTCCTTTTATAATTATTTATAATAACATCCATAATTGCAGATGCCGTAATATGGATATTATGCTCGTCTAAACTCGAAACTGGATCATCTATAAAGATATGAGCATCTTGCTCTTCAATCCATGCTTCAACTTCGAAAAGAGCCAAGAAAAAACACCAGATAAAAATACGTTCCTCTCCTCTTGAGATTTTGATTGGATGAGCCTGTTCGACGTCGTCTAAGGTGTAAAAGGAAAAAGAATCAATGCCCTTCTCTATATCATCAAAGCCATTTGTTTGATAAACATTTATTTTAAAAGTAAAATTTGGATTATATCTATTCAATTTTTCTTGAATCCTTGTAAATACGATTCTACCATCTTCTAACTTTTCTGTACCTTCTATCAAATAAGAATGGTATTGATTCAAACTACTTTCCAGTACAGACAATTTCATATTTTGATTGCTATGTTCTTCATCATTATCCCAAAAGAACAAGTCTTCACTATAAGCATTAAAATATACACCAGCATGATTTCCTCCATTATGCTGCTTGGTCGTATCTTTGTATGAAACGGATAATCTTGTTTTGCCTACAGCGTTAAAGGCATAAATTAAAACAATTTTTGATGTTTCAACTCGTATCTGTTCTGCAATTTCTTTTAAATCCATATTGTTAACTATTTATTGGGAATAATTGCTGAATTAATCCTTTTTTATAATCTTCTATATATATAAGTTTGTTTTTATATGCATCAATTAAATCATCTATAGTTGATAAGCAAGATGCAATTTTCATTTGCTCTTTCATATTTTGAGGATGCTGCCATAATAAAGATTCAATATCATTGGAAGATATATTAGGTTGGGCTCCTGCAGCTAACATCTTTTTAATTTGATTGGCAAAATGATCCGTTCTTATCCATTGACAAATGAAAGGATAATAAATTGAATTATCAACCAGTTTAAATATACCTACACGTTGATTGACATATACAGGTTTCTTTCCACGGTAAATGGCAGTCTTTCCTGTTGTTGCTCCAGACATTGCAATTAATAAGTCTCCGTCATTTGCAGTATAATTATGCATATTTGGAAGTTCTTCATAAAAAACACAATTCTGAAGATTTACAACTAATGAATCTGATGGAATATTTGATATTCTAATAACTGGAATTTCTGTAGTTTTGAATTTGTTACTCTTGAAAGCATATCCACCTTGCAGCTTAAATGATTCTCCCACTCTATTTGTTGTCCAATCTTCATTCGTTTTAAACTCTGGTAAACGATACTCAGGAACTGTTTGCCCCTTTTGAGGGAACAACTTTTGTAAAAGGCTTGTTTTATGTGCCTTTAATTGCTCCACTTTTTCGCTAATAGAAGAAATGTATGAATCAATAGAGGACAAACACTCTGCTATCTTTTGCTGTTCTTCAATAGATTTTGGTATAATCAGAGGACAACTTAAAACTTCATCTTTTTTAAGATTTGTTTGCTTTACCCCATCATCAAAGGATAAGAAATAGGGATTCCTATTTAATATGTAATACAATAATTTACTGTTTGCTCCTTTAGATCGAAGCTTGCAAATCCGTTGGTTTACAGTGTATTTGTTTGAAGCATCTACATAAAAACATTTTGCAATTGCTTTTCCATTTGGCAAATCACTCAACACCATTAAAATATCATCTTCTTTAGCCAAACAATGAGCATTGTTTGTTCGCTTCTCAATTTGACCTTCTGTTGATATAAATTTTGAGTTTACAACTATATACTTTCCTAATGAGTCAATATCGTTTTCATGAGCCACCCCATTTTCATAATCCATTTCTGCTCGTAATGTGGTACAAGCCCATTCTGTATCCCTCACAAATTTAGGGAAACGGAGTAATGGGATAAGTTTCTTCTCTGTATTCATAATATTAACCCTCCCATTAATCTTCATACGCTGAAAGTCCGGAAATTTTCTGACCTCCTGTCATTCGTTTGAGCAAAGGAATTAGGTCCTTCATCAGTTCCTCTTCTTTTCTGGCACGGTCTTTCCAACCTAATTCTGAAGGAGCAATTAGGTCAAACAGTTTTTCTCCATCAAAGATTCTTCGCTCTATGATTTCATTGACAAATGTCTGAACGGCTTCAATATCCAAATGATGTTTCTCAGCAATGGAAGATATCGCCTTGGTAAACTTGTCTTTCTTGAAAAGTTCGTAGCCCTGTTCTATTTCCTTCTCTGTCTTGCCGTTCACACCTTTGGCATCCAAGTCGTCAATATAGTCGATGATGTCTTCGCGCTCGTCTATAAGGTTGGCACTGGAACAAATCAGACTTACTAATTGCTCCTTTGTCATCTTGTGCACAGAAGGCGCACCAACGTAACGACTGATGAGCCCCATGATATAATCATAGTCTATTAATGCCGATGCAAACAAGACAAATTCAAAATCTAAATCCTCGATTTGTACTGAAACTGTTGGGTCATTATTTTCACGTTTTGTTTTCAATTGTTTAGCTACATCAAGGTATGCACCACGAAATGCACGCATTGTGTCATCTGTGAAACCATAAGCAACGGTAGGCTCTGCTACGCCATCACCCTTGTCGTCATTGGTTTCAATAAGGTCGGTATATTGATCCAATTGGGTTTTGTATCGCTGCACTTCCTTGAAATAGTTGATGAAACATGCCTTTGCATCGTCACCTTTTAAGTTAGCAACCTCTTCGGCTTTGAACTCAAGATTTTGAAGATGCATGAAATTACGTAAGTCGTTTATGGCCTTGCAATATTTCTGGTTGATAACATTTGCCGGCTCGACTAACCATACTTGACGGGCCTTTTCTTCATCCTTAATGCCAGAGAATAATGCAATTGCTTCATCAACAGCTTCTTGTTGACCTCGGAAATCAAGGATATTTCCGTATGGTTTAGTATCGTTTAAGATTCTGTTGGTACGAGAGAACGCCTGCACAAGTCCGTGATACTTCAAGTTCTTATCCACATAAAGCGTATTCAGATACTTGGAGTCAAAGCCCGTCAGCAACATATCCACCACAATCGTAATGTCTATCTTGTTCTTATGTGGATAATCCTGATTGGTGTATTTCTGGCTCTTAATGCGTTTTTGTACATCCTGATAGTATGTGTCAAACTCATCAGCAGAAAGGTTGGTGTCATATTGTTTGTTGTAGTCATCAATAATTTCCTTGAGAGCCGCTTTCTTCTGATCTGGATCTTGCTCATTGTCTATGCGCTCTTGCTGTAAATCTTCTTGAATTTGTATAATGTCTCTGTTTCCCTCTGCTGGCGGAGTAAAAACACAAGCAATATTCAGTGGCTCGAATGTATCATCCAGATGTTGGCAATCAGATTGCATTCGTTTGAACAACTGGTAATACTCAATAGCCTCGTTGATGGAGCTTGTGGCAAAAATGGCATTGAAACGACGTTCATTAGTAGCATGGTCATGCTTCTGCAAGATGGTTCTGACAATAGATTGTTTCTTAGCACTACCTATGGTATAGGCATCCTCATCAGGTCTGAAATAATCCACATGGAAGCGTAATACATTTCTATCATCAATAGCATTGGTGATAGTATAGGCGTGTAGTTTTTTCTCGAACACATCTTCTGTAGTTTTGTATTGTGCCTCTTCACCTGTTATCTGTGTATAGGTTGCATTCTGTTCAAAAATAGGCGTGCCAGTAAAACCAAACAATTGTGAATTTGGGAAGAATTCTTTAATGGCCTTGTGGTTCTCCCCAAACTGTGAGCGATGGCATTCGTCAAAGATAAATATCATTCGCATACCCTTTATCGGAAGTAAACGTTCCTGATAGTTACGACGATTCTGCGGATCTAAGGCAATGCCCAACTTCTGAATGGTAGTCACGATGATTTTGTCGGAATAATCCTCGGACAACATTCTGCGAACCAGTGCATCTGTATTAGTGTTTTCCTCCACACAGCCCTCTTGGAATTTGTTGAATTCCTCGCGTGTTTGTCTGTCAAGGTCTTTTCGATCTACCACAAACAGGCATTTGTCTATTTCGGGATTGTCCTTCAATAGTGTTGCAGCCTTGAATGAAGTTAACGTCTTTCCGCTGCCCGTGGTATGCCAAATATAGCCATTACCACGGTTTTCTTTGATGCAGTTCATGATGGCCTTTACAGCATAAATCTGATAAGGACGCATCATTAGTATCTTTTGTTCACCTGCCACAAGAACCATATATCGGCTAATCATTTCACCTAACTTGCACTTTGCCAAGAATGCATCAGAGAATTCATCAAGGTTGGTTATTTTTTTGTTCTCCTCATCTGCCCATTGATAGACAGGCAAATAATTCTCGGCAGCATTGAAATTAAAATGATTTCTGTTGTTGTTAGCAAAATAATAGGTATTCGTCTGGTTACTGACAATAAACATCTGCATGAAACAGAGAAGAGAATTGGTATATCCATTACCGACATCATTCTTGTAGTCTACAATTTGTTGCATAGCACGACGAGGGCTCACATCGAGTGTCTTCAGTTCGATCTGAACAAGGGGTAAACCATTAACCAATAGAATTACGTCATAGCGATGTGAGCTATAGCGAGTATTCATTCTTAACTGATTAATGACCTCATAGTCGTTTTTACACCACTCTTTGATATTGACAAGTGTATATTGAAGCGGCGTACCGTCTTCACGCATAAACGTATTACGTTCACGCAATTTTTTGGAAGAGACATAGACATCCGAATTGGTAAGTTCTTCCATCAATCGGGTAAACTCTGCATCTGTAAGATGTACCTTATTTAATGTCTGAAACTTCTCCCTAAAATTACGCTCAAGACTCTGTCTGTCGTGAATGTCATCACGATAGATATACTTTAAATCCGTTACTAGTTTCTTTACGAAACCATTCTCTATTTGACTTTCTAACACTCTTTCTAGTACTTTTATGGTGCAAATATAGTATTTAATTCGTAAGAATACAAGTGTTCAGAACATTTCTAAATAAAAATCAAGTTAAATGATGATTTCTTTCTCTTTTTCTTACCTCACCAAACATCAATGCTTCACTTAATTACACTCGCAAACGACCTTTTATCTGCATCAATCCATGCGGTGGTGCCTTGCATGGCCGTACCTGTACAGAAACTGGCAGCTGCTGAAGGTGAGTTAACAAGTAACTCTACATCCATCTTAAGGGTGTAGAAATCGCCTTCGGGATGCATGATGGAAGGAATAGCGAAAAGTTCGTCACGACGTTTACGAATGGCAACGGGAATACTCTTTGCGGCTTTGGCACGAATTCGACTCCCAGCCTTAATAACATACCTATTATCTGTGGGATAATAGTCTAACGCTGCCTTACGTGTGCTGCCCATGTCTATGATACGGGCTCCAGTTAGAGACTTATCCAGCAATTTTGTATAAACGGTTAGTATTGCCATAGGTTTTCTTTTGTTTTCAGCTACAAATATACAAAAAAAACTCTAATGGCTTTCGATTGAGCTAAGAAAATCTTTATTTGGCGGTAGGGAGATGTTGTTTGGATTGTTCAGTATATAAGCGTACCCAGCTTCTTTGCTGCTCATGATTAATTACTGGTTAATTTCTTGAACCTATGTTCTGAGTTCTGGCCTGACTGCTGTCTAAACCCATCGAATTCGATGGGATTATACCTGGGGTTACAAAGTTTTCGTTTTGGTTTTCGTTAATCAGCCTACATGCCTACATGATTTTGCCCATGAGGACCGATGGTTATCGTGTTTTCTTTTGCTTCGAGCCTACATAAAGCCTACATAGAGCCTACATGATTTTGGGGCATTTTTGCTGTTGAACGGCATCGAAGCACGTGATAAGCAAGATTTATCGATGTTACAAGCCGTGAAATTCTCTAGAGAATTTTGTCGTATTCACGCGTCATCCTAACCGAAACTAAGCGTCATTCTGAAAAATTCTCTAGAGAATTTATAAACAGTCAAGTGAAGTGTTGTTCATAAGCAGGCATTAAAACTGCTAGAAACGCGTCAAAGTGTTGAACTTTGCTGCTTGACCTAAAACTGCTGGGTAGATTTGCTCGCCATCCCAGACAAGCTGGCCGTTTACGTAAGTACGCTCAACACGCCAACGGAAAGTCTTGCCTTCTAAAGGACTCCAGCCACAACGACTTTGTATAATGTCCTTGTTAACTTGCCAAGGACTGTTGGCGCGAATCAGAACTAAGTCGGCATGATAACCTTCGCGAATGAACCCGCGCCTTTCTATACCGAAGAGACGGGCAGGATTGTGGCACATGAGTTCCACCATACGTTCGATGCTCAGCACACCTTCGTCGACAAGGCTTAACATAGCAGGCAAGCTGAACTGCACCATTGGCATACCGCTTACGGCTTTGCAGCATCCGCCTTCTTTTTCGCTGAGAAGATGAGGGGCATGATCTGTACCGATTACTGTGATTCGACCATCTGTGAGTGCTTGCCTAAGTGCCTGTCTGTCTTCTTTGCTTTTGACGGCAGGGTTGCACTTGATATGTGTGCCAAGTGTGGCGTAATCCTGATCTGTAAAAAGGAGGTGAGCTACGCAGGCTTCGGCTGTAATCTGTTTGTCGTTGGGCGAAAAGAGATCCAGTTCGCGTGCAGTAGTCAAGTGAGCTACATGCAGACGGGCTCCCGTCTCTTTGGCAAGCTGGACAGCCAACGCTGTGCTTTGGTAGCATGCTTCTGCATCGCGAATCTCAGGATGGTGAATAACATCGGGGTCATTGCCATACAGGGCCTTTGCTTCTGCCATTCGTTGGTTGATGCGATTGGTGTCCTCGCAATGTGTCATCAGCAGAGTGGGGCATTGACGGAAGATTCCTCTGAGCGCCTCTTCTTTATCAACTAGCATATTGCCTGTGCTGCTTCCCATGAAGAGTTTCACGCCTGGTACACGATGAACGTCTACGTTGCTGATTTCCTGAAGATTATCATTTGTGGCACCAAGGAAGAAACCATAGTTGACATGACACTTTTGGGCAGCTATCATATAGCGCTCTTCAAGAAGAGGTAGGGTAGTGGTCTGGGGTGAGACATTGGGCATGTCGAGTACTGTGGTTACCCCTCCGGATGCTGCTGCACGAGTTTCGGTGTCCATATCAGCCTTGTGGGTAAGGCCTGGATCACGCATGTGAACGTGGTCGTCGATAACCCCAGGAAGCAGAAAAGGCAAATTGTCTTTGTCGCTTTCGCATATAGAGGAAGACGACTTTGTTACCTTTGTAATAAAGCCATCTTCAATGCAGACGGAGCCAATGAACTGTTCTCCCTCGTTAACGATAATGACGTCCTTAAACTCGCAGTTCATTTCATGCTTTCCGTTTGATTTTTCCCAATCTTAATTTAATGACGCCAATGAGTGCTTCGCTAAAGATTCCGCCACTCATCTTGCTGGTTCCCAGTTCGCGGTTCACAAAAACAACAGGCACCTCTTTCACCTTGAATCCCAAGCGAACTGCGCTATACTTCATCTCAATCTGGAAAGCATAACCTTTGAAGCGGATGTTGTCGAGGTCGATAGTTTCAAGTACCTGACGTTTATAGCAGACAAACCCTGCTGTGGTGTCTCGCAACGAAATGCCCAAGACCGTACGAACGTAAGCCGAAGCATAATAGCTCATCAGCACACGTCCTATGGGCCAGTTTACAACATTAACACCAGTAACGTATCGGCTACCCACAGAAACATCGTATCCCTCGTCATGACAAGCGGCATAGAGTCGGGGCAGGTCGTTTGGGTTGTGGCTGAAGTCGGCATCCATTTCAATGATGTAATCGTATTGCTCCTCTATCGCCCATTTGAAGCCACAAATGTAGGCTGTTCCAAGACCGAGTTTGCCACTACGTTCTATAAGAAACAGACGGTCTTGAAATTCGGAGTTCATCAGATTCTTGACAATCTGAGCTGTCCCATCGGGGCTGCCATCGTCAATGACAAGTACGTCGAATCCTTTCTCAAGGCTTGTAACTGCTCTGATGATAGCCTCTATGTTCTCCTTCTCGTTGTATGTGGGGATGATAACTATGCTGTCGTTTATGTGTTTTAAGTTCATTTGTGTTAAGTTTTATCTCTATTCAGCAAAGATAGTGATTTTTGTTCAGTAAAAGTGACAAATTGGGGAAAAAATGTACTTTTGATGAAAAATTGCAGGTTTTTTAACACTGATTAGAATATATTTCATATCTTTGCAAAAATTAAGAATGAAAATTGGCCGCATTATGCAGCAACAAAAAGTAATAATTTTAGACTTTGGATCCCAGACAACCCAGCTTATCGCAAGACGATTGCGTGAGCTGGATACATTCTGTGAAATACTTCCCTATAATAAATTCCCTGTTGGTGACCCTGATGTAATAGGTGTTATTTTGGCCGGCAGTCCGTTTAGCGTGTATGACCCTGAGGCGTTTAAGGTTGACCTGACCCAATTCATAGGTAAACTTCCCGTCTTGGGAATCTGTTACGGTGCTCAGTATATTGCCTACAACAATGGCGGAAATGTTGAGCCTGCCGGCAGTTGTGAGTACGGACGCCAGAATCTGACAACTATAGATAAGGTATGTCCGCTGTTCAAGGGCTTCGATGATAACAGCCAGGTGTGGATGTCGCACGGCGATACCATTACAGCAATCCCCACAGGAGCGCAGGTTGCGGCAAGTACTCCGCAGGTAAAGAATGCAGCCTATTACATTCCATCCTTTAATGGGGGAAAGCCTGTCTTTGGCGTTCAGTTCCATCCGGAAGTGTTCCATAGTGTACAAGGAACTCTCTTGCTGAAGAACTTCGTTGTGGATGTTTGTGGTGGCAGACAAGATTGGTCGGCAGCCAACTATATAGAGACAACAGTACGTGAGTTGCGTGAGCAGATAGGAACCGACAGGGTGATATTGGGTCTCTCTGGTGGCGTTGACAGCAGCGTTTGTGCTGTGTTGCTGAACAGGGCTATCGGTAGCCAGTTGACTTGTATCTTTGTGGATCATGGTATGCTTCGTAAGAACGAGTTCACCGATGTAATGCGTGATTACGAGTGCTTAGGGCTTAATGTTATAGGCGTGGATGCCAGCGAGAAGTTCCTCACAGACCTTGACGGTGTAACGGAGCCTGAGAAGAAGCGCAAAATAATTGGTCGTGACTTTATAGAAGTCTTTAATGAGCAGGCAAGAAAGATTACCGATGCCAAGTGGTTGGCACAGGGAACCATCTATCCTGACCGTATAGAGAGCCTGAACATCACAGGCAAGGTTATAAAGAGTCATCATAATGTGGGTGGACTCCCAGAAGAAATGCATCTTTCGCTCTGTGAGCCATTAAAGTGGCTGTTCAAGGACGAGGTACGTAGGGTAGGGCGTGAATTGGGAATGCCAGAGCATCTTATCACACGTCATCCTTTCCCCGGTCCAGGTTTGGCTGTCCGAATCCTTGGAGCTATTACACGTGAGAAAGTACGTGTTCTGCAAGATGCCGATGATATCTATATCCGTGGTCTTCGCGAATATAAGGTTAAGTTAAGCGGCGAGGAAGCACGTCGTGTCTTGGCTGCCGGAGTGCCTGCCAATATGGAGAATGGCGAGATTGAGGTCAGCTTGTATGATCAGATCTGGCAGGCTGGTACGATACTGCTTTCTGATGTTCGTAGCGTTGGCGTCATGGGTGATGAACGTACATACGAGAATCCTGTTGCATTGCGTGCAGTAACCAGCACCGATGCCATGACAGCCGACTGGGCACATCTGCCTTACGACTTCATGGCCAAGGTAAGTACAGAGATAATAAATAAGGTAAAGGGCGTGAATAGAGTATGCTATGACATATCTTCAAAACCGCCTTCGACAATAGAGTGGGAGTGATAAAATCAATTCTGCCTTTTCCGTTCAGGGGGGGGGGGGGTAACGTGCTAAGAATCAGTACAATAGAACCGTTTAATTAGAAAAAGAGATGAAATGGTTATCTTCCTTAACTAACTGGTATTTCTCGAAGAAGGCATTGCCTTATTGGGGATTATTGTTTTTGGATTGCTTCATAGTATTATTTTCTGGATATGTAGTATATCTCCTGCAACTTGATGGCTTGTCTTTCCTAAATGAATTTTGGTCTGTGACCTTCAGGCTTATTAATCTGTTGCCATTCTTTATTATAGGTTTCAGAATATTCCATACCTATTCTGGAATCGTCAGGTTCTCTTCTTTTGTGGATATATTGCATATTGTGTATGCAAACTTGCTGGCAGCTTTCTTGTCATATTGGGCATGCTACATTGTCGATAGGACAGATTTTGCAAGTGAAACCATCGCTTTGTCTGTTCCTGAAACCATAGGCTTGTTCATCGTGACAACGTTGTTCATGGCAATCTTACGTGTTAGTGTAAAGAGTCTTTATGATCTTTTCCGTCAGGATTCCTTTACAAAACGTGTATTCATCTATGGCGTTCATGCCGGTGGTGTAAGTCTGGCCAAGAGTATTCAGAACCAGAATCCTATGCAGTACAAGGTTGCAGGATTTGTCACACCTGATGAATACAAGTATTCTGAGTATTTGATGGGTGCACTTGTGTATCATGATAATTCCCGCTTGGTTCAGCACATGAAAGATAAAGGTGCTGAAATACTTATTGTCAGTCCTTTGGTGGTTGAACACTTCCGTACCCGTGAAGATTTAATCAACGACCTGATAGCAAATGACATTAAGATAATGATGATGCCGCAGGCAGAAGAGTGGAACGGACAAACCGATTTGCAGCATCAACATCTGCAGGAAGTTGATATTGAGGACCTATTGCCTCGTAATAAGATACAGGTGAACATGGATGCCATAGGCAAACTGCTTACAGGGAAGGTTATTTTGATAACAGGAGCAGCAGGGTCTATAGGCAGTGAGATGGTAAAACAAATTGCTATCTATAATCCTTCAGAAATGGTGCTGATAGATCAGGCTGAAACGCCGATGCACGAGATACGTCTGATGATGGAACGTGAGTTCCCAAGCATTAAAGCCCTAACTATTGTTACAAGTATTACCGACGAAAAGCACATGGAGAAGATTTTTGCGGATCATCGTCCTGACTATGTCTTCCATGCTGCTGCTTACAAACATGTGCCGATGATGGAGGATAATCCAGGTCAGGCCGTACATAATAATATTTATGGCACACATGTTATTGCCGACCTTGCGGTAAAATATGGTACAAAGAAGTTCGTGATGATATCCACAGATAAAGCAGTGAATCCAACTAATGTGATGGGTTGCTCTAAGCGTATTTGTGAAATCTATTGTCAGTCTCTGAATAAGACCATCGCGGAAGGAACCTGTCCTATTGCTGTTGCTGATGGGGTGGAGAAACCTGTTACACAGTTTGTAACAACACGTTTCGGAAATGTTCTTGGCTCTAATGGTTCTGTTATTCCCATCTTTAAGGAACAAATCAAGAAGGGAGGCCCGGTAACTGTTACACATCCTGATATTATCCGTTACTTTATGCTTATTCCTGAGGCATGTAAGCTTGTGCTTGAAGCAGGTACAATGGGTAAGGGTGGAGAAATCTTTGTCTTCGACATGGGCAAACCTGTGCGTATAGCAGATTTGGCACAGCGAATGATAAACCTATCAGGCGCAAAGAATGTTGAAATCAAGTTCACAGGACTGCGAGACGGCGAGAAGCTTTATGAAGAGGTGTTGTCTGATATGGAAAGTACCAAGCCGACCATACATCCAAAGATTATGATTGCTTCTGTCCGCGAATACGACTACAAGACTGTTTGTGCTGATGAAAACCGATTGATAAAAGCGGCTGAGTCGTTTGATGATATGAATATCGTAAAGATAATGAAGGAAATTGTCCCAGAGTACAAGAGCAACAGTTCCAAGTATTGTGTTCTTGATAAAGAGGAATAATGTACTACAGATAATCAAAAAAAAGGGTTTGAGAAGTTCTCAAGCCCTTTTTCATGTTATATTATTTGAAAGGAATCTTATCAACGCGTCTTTGATGACGCCCGCCTTCAAAGGGCGTAGTAAGGAATTCTTCCATAATAGCATCTGCTTCAGCGTTATTAATGAAACGCCCAGGCATCACCAGCACATTAGCATCGTTATGCTGACGAATAAGATGTGCAATTTCTGGAATCCAACACAGACCAGCCCTTACACCCTGATGCTTGTTAAGTGTCATGCTAATGCCCTCACCACTACCGCATACAGCTATGCCTGGGTATACAGAACCTGCTTCGATGGCATTGCCTAAGGCATGGCCGAAATCTGGGTAGTCACAACTTTCTTCATTATAGGTCCCGAAGTCTTCGAACTCCAGACCTTTGGTTGTCAGGTACTCCTTTACATGCTCTTTGAGGGCAAAACCTGCATGATCGCTGGCTAATCCTATTTTCATAAAGACTCTTTTATGCCTGAAGCATTTCTTTAACTTGGTTGTATACGTTCTCTGCCGTGAATCCAAGTTCTTGGTCAAGAACCTTGTAGGGTGCAGAGAAGCCAAAACTCTCAAGACCCCATACACGGCTGCTTGGATGTGCACCAACTAAGAAGCCTTGCAGGTTGACAGGCAAGCCTGCGGTAAGGCCAAATACTTTGCTTCCTGCTGGAATGAGTTTTTGCTGGTATTCCTGTGACTGCTCGCGGAAGAGGCCTTCGCTAGGTACGCTTACTATACGAACTTTTATTCCGTCCTGACGAAGCAGACGTGCACCGGCAACCAGTGTGCTGACTTCTGAGCCGTTACCCACAAGGATTACGTCATATGATTCATCGCTTTCAGCAGTGATGTACGCTCCGAGTTGTTCATCGTAGCTCGTTCCCTCAGGCAAATCTTCTATGTTCTGGCGACTGAGAATGAGTGCTGATGGAGTTTTGGTATTCTCCATAGCCAGTTTCCAGCATATTGTTGTTGCTTTACTGTCGGCAGGACGCAGAACAAGCATAGAGTTGCGACCACTATGGTTCTTCAGTTTCTCCATGAGACGGATTTGTGCTTCCTGTTCAACAGGTTCATGTGTAGGACCGTCTTCACCAACGCGGAATGCATCGTGCGTCCAGATAAACTTGACAGGAAGTTCCATGAGTGCAGCCATGCGGACAGCAGGTTTCATGTAATCGCTGAATACAAAGAAGGTACCGCATGCAGTAATCACACCACCATGCAAAGCCATACCTATGCAGCAGCATGCCATAGTAAGTTCGGCAACACCAGCCTGGAAGAATCCTCCTGCATAGTTATCTTTTGTAATTGAAGTTGCTCCACCCTTGAGGAAACCATCGGTCTTGTCGGAATTACTCAGGTCGGCTGAACCAACAATCATGTTGGGAACCTGCTTAGCCAAAGCAATCAAACATGCGCTTGAAGCATTACGTGTAGCATCGTTGGGCTTCTGCTGAATCTCGCTCCAGTTTACGGCAGGAGTTTTCTTGGCGAACCAGTCTTTCAACTGGGCAGCTTTCTCTATATTCTTTTCTGCCCAATTATTTTCTTCCTCATAGCGTTTGGCAACAATATTCTCGAGTTCCTTTTTACGGGTTTCGTACATTGCCTGTACTTCAGGGTAGATTACGAATGGGTTGTCCGGGTCTCCTCCAAGGTTCTTTACGGTGTTGCGAAAAGCGTCCCCGCCAAGAGGTGCGCCATGTGTGCTGCAATTGCACTCGTAGCTTGTGCCGTCTCCCTTGAGGGCTCCCTTGCCCATGATACATTTACCGATGATAAGTGTTGGCTTGCCTTTAACAGCTTTAGCTTTCTCGATAGCGGAACGAATCTGAGTAACATCGTTTCCGTTAATCTCAATAACTTCCCATTGCAGAGCACGATATTTGGCAGCTGTATCTTCGTTCATTACCACTTTGGTTTCTGTTGACAACTGAATGTCGTTAGAATCGTAGAACATGATGAGGTTGTCCAGTGCCAGATTACCTGCAATGCGGGCAGCACCTTGGCTAATCTCCTCCTGAATGCCGCCATCGCTGATGTATGCATAGATGGTTTCTTTCTCGAATGTTGGGTTGCCAGTCTTTGCGGCAAGGAATTTTGCTGCAATGGCAGCGCCTACAGCATAGGCATGTCCCTGTCCCAAAGGACCGGAACTGTTCTCAATACCGCGTTGGTAGCATACCTCGGGATGACCGGGGGTGGGAGAGCCCCATTGTCTCAGTTGCTGTACTTCTTCCAAGGAATATTTGCCAATGAGTGCCAATTCGGCATACAGCATTGGAGCCATGTGGCCTGGGTCAAGGAAGAAACGGTCACGTCCAATCCATGTGGGATTCTTCGGATCGTACTGTAGGAATTCGCTGTAAAGCACGTTTATAAAGTCTGCTCCTCCCATTGCACCGCCGGGATGGCCACTCTTTGCCTTTTCTACCATAGCTGCAGCCAGAACACGAATATTGTCGGCTGCTCGGTTCATTGTTTGAATGCTATTCATATTATGTTTATCTAAAGTTATTTATTCTGATTGCAAAATTATGAAATATCGGGCAGATATTCAACTTTCTGTAGCGCTTTATTACCTTATATTATAAAATATGTGTATAGAGTTGTGCTCAGATACTTTTGCCGTTTCAGGATTAGTCACAAGGAAAAGCCCCCAGGAGTATCCTGAGGGCTGTATAAATGCTATTTTACCAGAAGTAAGCGTAGAATGCTATTGTGATGCCAAGTATGATGACTGTATGGATAACATCCCAATAGTTCCAACTGGCACGGGTGGCGGCAATCTGCTCGGGAGTAGACGTGCCAAATACCAGACCCTGGATTTTCTCCTTGCTGGGAGCCTCGGTGAAGAGTGATACCAGGATGACTACCAGACAGCAGACAATCAGCATCACACCGCAGAAGAACAGCCAGTTGAAGTCGTAGAACACAGCCTTGAACCAGTTGTCGGCAGCATCAGTGACGTTGCTGTAATAGACCTTTGCACCTAAGCGTGTCAGACCGATGATGATACCGGATAGCAATCCCCACTGACCGCCCTTGGCAGTAGCACGCTTCCAGGTAATGCCAAGCAGGAAGGCAGCAGCAATGCCGGGAGCCAGTACAGACTGAACGTCTTGCAAATAATTGTATAGCACGTTACCTACGCTGCGCATGATGGGAATCCACAAGATGCCAAGAATTACGATAACTACTGTTGCAGTCTGTCCGATGCGAACCAGACTCTTCTCGGAAGTCTGAGGTCTCAGGCGCTTCCAGAAGTCAATGGTAAACAACATGGCAGAGCTGTTGAACAGTGAGGCCAATGATGACATGAGGGCTGCCAGAATACCGCAGACAACCAATCCCTTTACACCAGCAGGCAGAATCTTGGCCACGAGGGTGGGGAAGGCTGCATCGGCATTCGGTGTTCCGTCTGGGAGCAAGGGAAGGAAAGCTGCACCAGCACCCATACTCTTCTGATGTAGTGCAAAGGCAATCATGCCAGGAATGAGGAACAGGAATACGGGCAGCAATTTCAGGTAAGCACCAAAGATAGTACCACGACGACTCTCTCGTTCGTTCTTACCAGACAATACACGCTGTACGATATATTGGTCGGTACACCAGTACCAGAAACCAATGACGGCAGAACCTATCAGAGCACCCAGCCAGGGATACTGCGGGTCGCTGTTCGAGCGCATTAAGTGTATCATTGAGCCTGTAGCACCTTCGTAGCTAGGCTTTACGTCGCAGTATTGGAGCATCTGATCCCAACTTCCAAGGGCCTTCAGACCTAGAACAAGGATGATGAGCGAGCCGAGCAACAAGATGGGTGTCTGGAGTACAGAAGTGTAAAGCACAGACTTCATACCACCGAAAATAGTGTAAATGGCTGTGATGAGCACTAAGCCGATAGCTGCTATCCAGAAGAAATCTATACCCCACAATTCATTGATGCCGAACACCTGCTGGAACACCAATCCGCCGGCATATACCGTTACTGCTACTTTTGTCAGCACATAAGAAATCAATGATATGACGCTGAGGATGGTGCGACTCTGCGTGTTGTAACGACGTTCCAGAAACTCTGGCATCGTGTAAACCATAGAACGAGTGTAAAATGGAACGAAAACCCAACCCAGAATCAGAATCATCCAACCCTGAATCTCCCAGTGAGCCATAGCCATACCTGATGAAGCACCGGCGCCAGCAAGGCCGATAAGGTGTTCAGAACCAATATTTGAAGCAAAGATTGATGCACCGATGGCAATCCATGTTGCATCTTTACCACCAAGGAAATAATCTGCCGAGTTGTCGTTTTTCTGAGAAACGACCCATAATACAATGCCGATTAGCGCACAGCAGAAGACGCCAATGACAATCCAATCTAATAATGCCATGTGTTATTAATTCAAGATTAAAGGAGCCCTGAACAGGTGCTCAGGGCTCCAAAAATGGTATAAATCGTCCGTTATTAACAGAGCTTGCGGGCACCGTCGCCAATAACTACGTCGATAACGATTGGCTTCTTGCCGTACTTAGCCTTGAACTTCTCCACAACAACCTTCTTGAAATTGGGTGCCAGTTCGTTTGCAACAAGGTTGATGGTGCATCCACCAAAGCCGCCGCCCATGATACGTGAACCGGTAACGCCTTCTTCCTTGGCAATCTCGTTCAGATAGTCAAGTTCTTCGCAGCTTACCTCATACTCCTGAGACAGACCATAGTGGGTGTCGTACATCATCTGACCAACCTTCTCGTAATCGTCAGCCTCGAGAGCCTTACATACGGCAAGTACTCGAACTACTTCTCCGATGACGTAACGTGCACGCTTGTATTCTGCACCTGTAATCTCATCCTTTACTTCATCAAGCATTTCCATTGTAGCATCGCGCAGACTTTTAACTTCGGGGTGCTTCTTGCTGATGATCTCTGCTACATGCTCGCACTGCAGACGACGCTCGTTGTAGGGAGAACCCTTTAGTTCGTGCTTCACGCAGCTGTTAACAAGTACAAGCTGATAGCCTTTCGGATGCCAGGGGAAGTACTCAATCTCACCGCTGCGGCAGTCCATACGCATCAGGTTGCCGGCTTTGCCAAGACAGCTGATAGCCTGATCCATGATACCGCAGTTTACACCGATGTACTTATGCTCTGTGCGCTGACCTACGCGAGCGAGCTCCATACGCTCAATCTTGTTATCGCCAAAGAGGTCGTTCAGACCGAAAGCGTACGTACTTTCAAGAGCTGCACTTGAACTCATACCTGCACCAAGAGGTACATCGCCAGCAAAGGCAGTATTGAAGCCTTCAACGGGAACACCCAAAGCCATCATCTCGCGGCATACACCATAGATGTAACGAGCCCAAGTTGCGCTAGGACCCTTCTCGTCATCAATAGAGAACTGTACGCGATCCTTGAGGTCGATACTGTAAGCATCTACCATACGAGTACCGTTGGGCTTAATTTCTGCAATCATACCCTGCTCAACAGCACCGGGGAATACATAACCGTTGTTATAGTCGGTGTGCTCACCAATAAGGTTGATACGACCGGGAGATGCATATACTGAACCTGTTGTTCCGTCGAAGTGCTTGATGAAGCGACTTCTTACGTCGTCGATTGTCAATTTCATAGTGTTATTGTGTTTATGAGTTTGTATGTTTATAAGTTAATTAATCAACCTTGATATCCTTGTTAACGTTCTTACATCCAATAACAGCGAAGAACAGGATGTAGGCAACCATAGCAACCTGGAGCCAGTAAGAGGTGATTGTGTCTGTGTTCTTTGCAATGACGTCTTGCAGCCAAGGCATCAAACCACCACCAACAACCATCATCATGAAGATACCAGAAGCAGCTTCGGTGTATTTACCCAGACCTTCAACAGAGAGGTTGAAGATACCGCCCCACATGATGGAGGTGCAGAGACCGCAGGCAGCCAGACAGAACACCTTGACGGGAATTTGGTGACCCTTGAATTCTGTAGCGATACTCTCAGGCAGGAAGATGGCAGCCAAAAGAAGGCAGAGGGCAACGGTGGCAACAACGGTCATCTGTGCCTTTGTGCTAACTTTACCGCTGATGAATGTTGAACTGAAACGACCAATCAGCATCATGAACCAGTAGCTGGCAGCTAATGTACCACCAATGGCAGCAGAGCCCTCGAAGCCCATATTTGTTACGTAGAAGTTCAGGTGCATAGGAATACCAATCTCAATACCTACATAGAAGAAGATGGCGATTACGCCGAGTACGAGGTGACGGAAACGCAAAGCACCCTTCATAGAATCAGCCAGCGAACCGCTATCGCCGAAGTTAGGCTCGGGAATAGCAACGAAAAGGATAATGAAGAAAGAGATGGCGAATACTGCCATACCGATGAACAGCAAAGGTGCAACATCACTCATGCTGGTGTTAGCTGTAACAGTACCAACGAGGATACCAGCCAACATAGGAGTCAACGTGGCGGTCAGAGAGTTCAGCGTACCACCAATCTGAATCAGCTGGTTTCCTTTGTTGCCACCACCGCCCAGCATGTTCAGCATGGGGTTCACAACAGTGTTCAGCATACATACGCAGAAACCGCAAACTAATGCACCAAGCAGGTAGATGTAGAGGTTTAGCGCAATGGGTTGACCATTCATCTCATTTACCAAAACATCATCACCGTAGCGGCTGGAAAGGTACTGCAGGGCCAAGCCGATAATACCAACAACAAGTGCGGCAAGTGCAGTCTTCTTGTAACCAATTTTCTTCAGAAGCATACCAGAAGGAATACCCATGAACAGATAAGCTGTAAAGTTCATTAAGTTACCCCATGAAGCGGCAAAGTCATACTTAAAGCCCCAAATGTTGCCAAAGGGAGCTCCCATGTTGGTTACGAAACTAATCATCGCGAAGATGAAACACATCGTGATAATAGCGATAACGTTGCTATTAGATTTTGTTTGTGTCATAATTTTGTTTTAATTATAATTGTTAATGTTGTTTTTTCGTCTTATTCTTCTACACTGAATTTGTAAACAGTCTTCTGCTTGTATACTTCTCCAGGCTTAAGTATGCAACTGGGGAAATATGCACGGTTGGGGCTGTCGGGGAAATGCTGTGCCTCAAAACAGAGGGCACTGTATTTGCCGTAGACTGTTCCGTGTGTACCTACAAGTCCACTGTGCCAGTTGCTACTATAGAACTGAACGCCAGGCTCTGTTGTCCACATCTCCAGGCAACGACCGCTCTTGGGCTCTACGCATTTAACTGCGTATGAAAGTTCGCCTGGTTCGCGCTTGTTCAGTACAAAACAATGGTCGTAGCCGGTTCCGTTCACAATCTGCTGGTTGCTAGTGTCACCAATGCGCTCACCAACAGTGTGAGGTGTGCGGAAGTCGAAAGGTGTACCTTCAACCTTCAGGATTTCACCGGTTGGGATGCTTGTCTCGTCAATGGGAATAAAAAAGTCGGCGTTGATGGTAAGAATATTGTTCAACGCATCTGGGGTGGGGTTGGCAATGCCTGCCAAGGAGAAGAATCCGTGGCTTGTCATGTTTACAACGGTCTTTTTGTTTGTCATACCGCGATAGTCAATGATAAGCTCATCATCTTCACTAAGACTATATTTGACAGTCATGTTCAGTTCACCAGGGAACCCTTCCTCGTAATAAGCCGAAATATAGCGTAGAACCAACTCGCTATCATTTATCTGCTCTGCATCCCAAACACGTGCATGGAATCCTGTAGGACCTCCATGCAGATGGTTAGGCCCATTGTTGACTGCAAGGTTATAATCCTTACCGTTCATTACAAACTTACCTTTGCAGATACGGTTGCCATAACGGCCAATAAGCGTACTAAGGAATGGTTCTGGGCTTTCGATTACGCCTTTAATGCTGTCATGTCCTTGAATAATATTGGCCATCTTGCCTTCCTTATCAGGAACCATGATGGCCACTATAGCACCACCGTAATTGGTTATGCTTACTTCTATTCCGTTGCTATTGGTCAGTGTATACAAATCTGTTTGCTTTCCCTGAACAACAGCCTGGAAGTTGTCTCTTTTTAATCCGGAAATTAGTTCTTTGTCCATTGGTTATGAAAAGTTTTTTGTTAAATGTATTTGCAAACTTACAAATAATTTGGCAAAACCCCAAGCCTATGGACGAAAATTAATTCACATTAACAACGAAAAAACATCAAAGTATGTTATTTAACATATCGGCAACAATAAAAGTACTGCCTCCAACGAAAATAATGTCGTTTTTTTCTGCGTTTTGCTTAGCTGCACTATATGCCAATCCAACACTTGCGTAACAACCACCGTGAAGATTGTGTTTTGCTGCAATTTCGGAAAACTCTTTTGCAGGCATGGCCCTTTTAACGGATGCCTGTGTGAAATAGTAAATGGCATCCTTGGGCAGCATGGACAGGACGGTGTTGACATCCTTGTCGTTCACCATACCTATTATAATATGTAACCTCTCATGTGGCGTTTCCTGTAATTGCTTTGTTATGTACTGCATGCCTCCCACATTATGACCAGTATCGCAAATAGTAAGGGGATTTGTGCTTATGGTTTGCCATCTTCCCATCAGCCCTGTAAGCTGACAAACATTAGCTACGCCTTCTTTTACCGCTTCTGTTCCTATGCTATACCCAACCTTGTTAAGGACTTTAATGGCTGCCAGAATGGTTCTGATGTTTTTCTCCTGACAATAGCCGCTAAGCTGCCCGTGTAGTTTACCGTATGATTTTGTTTGGTAGGTATATCCGTTGATAGGCGACAGGCTAAAGTCGGTCAATTCGTCTTCTTCCTCGGCAAAGATAAGTTCTGTTTCAACAATTTCTGCTTGTTTCTCAAAGACTTCTCTAACCTCCTTGTCTCCTGCCTCACCAATAATGGCTGGAACGTTATACTTTATTATTCCTGCTTTCTCATGGGCAATTTTGGGAAGTGTGTTGCCAAGAAACTGGATGTGGTCGAAACTAATATTTGTAATGATGGAAAGATCGGGCTGTATAATGTTGGTGCAGTCAAGTCGTCCGCCTAACCCCACTTCAATTACAGCAACATCTACTTTCTCCTCCGCAAAATATTGAAATGCCAATGCTGTTGCCAATTCAAAGAAAGATGGATGCAGGGGTTCGAAGAAGGAACGTTCCTGCTCTACAAAATCAATGACCCTTTGTTCTGGAATCATCTCTCCGTTAACACGAATCCTTTCGCGGAAGTCCACGAGGTGTGGGCTTGTATAAAGTCCAACTTTGTAGCCTTGCGACTGAAGGATTGCCGCCAATGTGTGGCTGGTACTTCCTTTTCCATTTGTTCCACCCACATGGATTGTACGGAAATTATTATGAGGATGGTTAAAGTGCTCATCCAACAGGTGAGTATTGCTTAACCCTTCCTTATATGCACCCGCCCCGATATTCTGAAATAGCGGGGCGGCAGTGAACAGATATGTTGTTGCTTCTTGATATGTCATTCAAATATTTTCTTGAATTTCTTGAAGAAACTGTCTTTCTCGTCGGCTTTCGGTTTCATATTCTCACTACCAGACATCTTCTCGAACATTTCACGTTCCTCTTTACTTAAACTGCGTGGAACATATACACCGATATTTACAATCAAGTCTCCTGTGCCATAACCATAGCCAGATACAGCAGGCAGACCTTTTCCGCGTAGTCGCATAACCTTTCCAGGCTGTGTGCCTGGTTCGATCTTTAACTTAACTTTACCATCGATGGTCGGTACTTCTGCAGAGCCGCCAAGAACGGCTGTTGGAACGTCGAGCAAAAGGTTGTACTCAAGATTTTGTCCGTTGCGAATCAGCTCCTTGTGTGGTTCAACCTCAATGAAGACTTGAATGTCACCGGGTATGCCGTTCTGCTTTCCTGCATGTCCCTTTCCACTTGCTGTAACAACCATTCCGTCATCCACGCCGGCAGGGATAGCAACCTCTATAATCTCTTCTCCATTAACAACACCTTCTCCGCCACATTTTGGACATTTGTTCTTTATGATGCTACCGGTTCCATTGCAAGAAGGACAAATGGTTTGAGTCTGCATGCGCCCGAACATGGAGTTAATGGTTTTGTAAACGCTTCCGGAACCTTTACACTGAGAACAGGTTTCTTTCTTTCCGTCGGCACTTCCTGTACCGTTACAAGCAGAACAAGTAACATGCTTGCGTACTTTAAACTTCTTGGTAACACCAGTAGCCACTTCCTCAAGTGTCAGACGAACCTTCAGGCGAAGATCTGCACCTTTATATGTCTTATGTCCGGCACCTCCTCCACCAAATCCGCCAAATCCGCTAAACCCTTCAAATCCGCCAAATCCGCCTCGGCCTCCGAAGATGTCTCCGAACATCGAGAATATGTCATCCATGTTCATGCTGGCACCTCCGAAACCACCTTGTCCGCCCATTCCGGCAAACCCGAACTGGTCGTATTGCTGGCGTTTCTGCGGATCGCGCAGCACATCGTATGCTTCGGCAGCCTCCTTGAACTTTTCTTCGGCCTCTTTATTACCCGGATTACGATCAGGGTGATATTTGATGGCCATCTTCTTATAAGCGGCTTTTATTTCAGCATCAGAGGCGTTTTTCGATACGCCAAGTACTTCGTAATAATCTCTTTTCTCTGCCATAGCTTAGACTCCTACTACCACTTGGGCGTGGCGGATTACCTTTTCATTTAGTTTATAGCCTGTAAGTGTGCAGTCCATTACCTTGCCTTTAAGTTCCTCGACGGGAGCCGGCAATTGTGCAATGGCTTCATGTACATCTACATCAAAGTCAGCGTCTTTTGTTTCAATAACGCTAACGCCTTGCTTGCCTAGGATGTCCATAAACTTCTTGTAGATAAGTTCAACGCCCTCAAGCACGGCAGCCACATTGTCGGCATTCTGCATGTTTTTAAGGGCTCGTTCCATATCGTCAATAACGGGAAGAACAGCCACAATGGTTTTCTCTCCGCCATTCAGAATCAGTTCAGTCTTTTCCTTGAGTGTGCGTTTGCGGTAATTGTCAAACTCGGCAATCTTACGTAGAAGTTTGTCATTCAGTTCTTCAATTTCCTTTTTTGCAGCATCCAACTGCTCCTCAACAGTAAGTTCCTTCTCTGTTTCCTGATCAACCTCTTTTTCTGTATCTGTTTCAGCTTGAGCATTTGCAGTTTCCTGAGGCTCCTGCTGCTCTTTTTGTTCTTCGTTCTTCAATTCTTCGCTCATTGTGTTTATATGTTTGTTCTGACAAAAGTTTTACAAAAAGTGTGCCAATCGTTCCTTTGTCAGTTATACTGCATACATTCTTTCTTTCTGTTCCTTGATAGACTCGCTGCTGATATATTCATCGTAATCCATCAGTTTGTCAATTGTTCCGTTTGGAGTTAGTTCGATGATACGTGTGGCAATGGTCTGTATGAACTCATGGTCGTGACTAGCGAAGAGTATGTTGCCTTTGAAGAGCTTCAGGTTGTTGTTGAATGCCTGAATACTTTCCAGATCCAGATGGTTGGTAGGCGTGTCAAGTATCAGACAGTTGGCATTCTTCAGTTGCATACGGGCAATCATGCAACGCATTTTCTCTCCTCCTGACAATACGTTAACCTTTTTCAGCACTTCTTCACCGCTAAAGAGCATACGTCCCAAGAACTGCTTGAAGTACACCTCGTTGCCTTCGCCAAACTGACCCAGCCAGTCCACCAGGTTCAGTTCGCTCTGGAAGAATTCTGTATTATCAAGGGGTAGGTAAGCGGTTGTGATGGTAACGCCCCAGTTGTAGGTTCCTGCTTGGGCCTCGCGGTTTCCGTTGATAATCTCAAAAAGTGCCGTCATGGCACGAGGGTCGTGACTGAGGAACACCACTTTGTCACCTTTTTCAACGGTAAAGCTGACATTGTCGAACAGAACCGTTCCGTCCTCCATCGTAGCTTTCAGTCCCTCAACCTCAAGAATTTGATTACCGGGTTCACGGTCCATCTGGAAGATGATGCCTGGATATTTTCTGGTCGAAGGTCTGATTTCCTCCACATTCAGTTTCTCCAACATCTTCTTACGGCTGGTAGTTTGCTTGCTCTTTGCCACATTGGCAGAGAAACGGCGAATGAATTCTTCCAATTCCTTTCTCTTCTCTTCAGCCTTAGCTTTCTGGTTCTGTGCCTGACGTAGCGCTAACTGGCTACTCTGATACCAGAAGCTGTAGTTTCCGGCAAACATAGTCACCTTGCCAAAGTCGATGTCAACGGTATGCGTACAAACACAGTCAAGGAAGTGACGGTCATGACTAACCACCAATACCGTATGCTCAAACTCACTCAGATATTGCTCCAACCATTGTACGGTATCAAGGTCTAGGTCGTTGGTAGGCTCATCCAGCAACAGGTTGTCGGGATTTCCAAAGAGAGCCTTTGCCAACATCACACGCACTTTCTCCTTACCGGAGAGCTCGCCCATCAACTGATGGTGCTTTTCCTCCTTGATGCCCAAGCCGGAGAGTAGGGCAGCAGCATCGCTTTCTGCCGTATATCCTCCCATTTCAGCAAATTTGTCCTCCAGTTCTGCCACGCGGATACCGTCCTCGTCAGTAAAATCTGACTTTGAGTAGAGGGCTTCGCGTTCTCTCATCACCTCCCACATAGTGGTGTGACCCATCAATACGGTGTTCAGAACAGTTTCCTGGTCATATTGGAAATGGTCCTGGCTTAGTACGCTCAGACGTTCGCCGGGACCTAATTCAACGGTTCCCTTTGTGGGTTCCAGCTCACCGCTAATGGCTTTCAGCAGCGTTGATTTTCCTGCACCGTTGGCACCTATTACACCATAGATGTTGCCGCTGGTGAATTTCATATTTACATCCTTATAAAGGACTCTTTTTCCAAATTGTACTGCAATGTTAGATAATGTAATCATATATTTTCTTTGTTCTTCTTATCTGATTCTGAGAATATCTCCGGGCTTAATCTCGTGCGAGGGGTCGAAGTTATTCATTTTATAAAGGTACTTCAGACGGATACCGTAAAGCTGTGAGATGTCAAACAGACTCTGATTATGCTCTACAATATGTATAGGATTCTTCTTGAATTGCTTGCTGGCGCACTTCTGTTTCTTCTTCAGGTAAATCAGGTCGCCTTGTGTGGGAGCATAATCACGTGGAAGGTCGTTGTACTGATACAACTTCCTTAGGCTGATACCCGTTTCTTTGCTAATGGTAGCCATATTGTCGCCAATCTCCACAATGATGAAGTAATTCTTGTTGTGTGAGTATATGGTGTGTGTGTCGAAGAATCCGGTTTTTGTGTTATTAACCGGGGCAACAACAGTTTTCTTTTCATGTTTATAACTTCCGTTGTCAAACTTGTACAGGTCGTACATCTCAATGATTCTGATTAACGACTCGGCGTATGTAGGTGCTGTGGCGTACCCAGCAGCCTTCAGTCCTCTTGCCCATCCCTTATAATCAGTAATCTTCAGTTTAAACAGGCCCTGGTAGCGTTTTCCTTGCAAAAATCTGGAATGGTCTTCGTAACTTTCCCTGGCATTCTTGTATTTGCGGAATTTCTCGTTTGGTGCATCATCGTTCTTCAAGACGTATGGTCCTGTCCAGTAACCGCTCACCTTAATGCCAAAATGGTTGTTGGCTTTCGTGGCTAACGAACTCCGTCCTGCTCCACTCTCCAACAGGCCTTGTGCCAAAGTGATGCTGGCTGGTATGTGGTACTTGTGCATCTGTTCAATAGCCAGACCTTTGTATTGGTCGATGTACGACCAGTAGGCTTGGTTTGTTCTTTGCGCAAAAATGCTCAAATGCAGGAACAATATGAACGCAAATATAGAGGATAGTCTCAATTTCATCTCCAGTTTTTCAAATTTGGGCACAAAATTAGCTAAAAATTACCGCTTTATGAAGAAAACTTATATATTTGTGCAGAAAAAGTGAAGTAAACGATGAAAGAATACACTATTCAGAGCACAATATGTGTTTATGGCTGGGATGAATTATCAGAGGATGATCGTAATTTAATCTCGGCTGCAAAGGATGCAACCAAAGGCAGTTACGCACCTTATTCAGGGTTTTGTGTTGGTGCGGCAGTCCGTTTGGAGGATGGAACAGTCGTTATTGGCTGTAATCAGGAGAATGTTGCGTTTCCTTCGGGATTGTGTGCCGAACGCACAGCACTTTTTGCTGCAAATGCACAGCATCCCGACCAGCCGGTTCTTTCGTTGGCCATTGCCGCCAGAAACGCAGATGGTTTTCTTCCTCAGCCAATTCCCCCATGTGGTGCTTGCCGTCAGGTAATATCTGGGGTGGAGCAGAGGTATAATCAACCCATCCGTATCCTGTTGTATGGAACAGCCGGCACTCACGTTACCGATGGTATAGATGCCCTCCTACCTCTCCAGTTCTCCGATGAGTATCTGGGCCATTAAGGCTTTAACCCCTTAAACTCTTAAACTCTTAAACTCTTGAACCCTTAAACTCTTGAACCCTTAAACTCTTGAACCCTTAAACTCTTGAACCCTTAAACTCTTGAACTTTTATACCGCCAATTACGCAAATAAAAATCAATACCAATACCAATATGAAAAGAATCCTACAATTATTAACCATGTTTTGTGCTCTCACAGTACAGGCACAAACTTATTGGGACGGCACAGCCGACAAGAACTTCCCCGGTGAGGGAACTGAGACAAGTCCGTATCTCATTTCTACGCCCGAACAGCTGGCCGGCTTGGCTGAGCGAACAAACGTCGATAAGGAGGACTTTGCCGGCAAGTACATCAAACTGACGGCAGATATCTACCTAACCAACTTTGATGACCCCGATAAGGAGAATTGGCATGAGTGGGAGCCAATCGGTCATCACGACTATGGAAAAGGAGTTCTCGACGCAGCTCGCGATACCTGTTTTTTCCGCGGTCACTTCGATGGCGACGGTCACACCATTTATAATATGTATTATGGTGGCGGTCTTGATTGGGCAAGTGACATCACACTCGATCCTGTTGAATGGTTGGAGAACTGGATGGCAGGAGAAGACCCGAAGGATTTGGATGACCTTGAGTTCACCCCATGGTTCCGCGGCCTGTTCGGCTTCGTGAAAGGAAGTGTGGCAAATGTGACTGTGGCAGATGCCAGACTGAGCGGTGTCAACGTGGCACCAGTGGTGGTTTGGGTAGCAAAAGATGCTGTGGTGCGCAATTGCCATGCAAAAAACAACACAATATTGACTACCGATGGAGTACCTTCCTTCTTCGCCTGCGATAATCTGGGACTTATTGAAAACTGTACGTCTCAAGGCAAAGGTGTAAGTCCGGCAGCCGGCTTGGTGGTTACAAATACTGCGAGCGGCGTTATCAGAGGATGTTCTGTGGATGTCGTATCAACAGGCGGATGGTTCGGTGGCGTAACCTATGCTAACGAAGGACTGATAGAACAAACTTCTGCCCAAGTGGACATCACAACAGACGGATATGCCAATGGCGGTGGATTTACATATACGAACGGTGGTACAATCCGTGAATGTTACTCTACAGGTAGCGTAAAGGGCGAAGAAGTCATATCACCGGTACAAAGAGGTTGGCTTACTGGAAAGATAGCTGGCTTCTGTGTGATGAACACGGGTTATATCGAATCATGCTATTCCACCTGTGACATGACAGACTTAAGCACGACGCCGTACTATGATGGTCATGTGGATATGGCATGTTTCGTTATCACGAATGGTATTGAAGCGCAAAGACAGGACGAGCGTCCCATACCTGGATATTGTGTGAACTGTTTTGCTACAGGTTCTCTCAACTATACGGCTTACAACGACAGATTGTCAGTCTGTCCTTTCTTGCGCATATATGCCGGATCACATGTTAATGCCCTGGCAGAATATGGAGAACCCGCTCGACAGATAGGTTGCTATTGGAATCTGGACGGTATGCCAACTGTATCAGACAAGAAGAATCAAGAATGGGCAGGTGAACCGGTTACATTGGCATATATGAAGAGCGAGGCATTTGTAAACGATCTCAACAAGATGGCTTATTTTACTGGTACCAGTCAATGGGAATACCGTGCAGGACAATTGCCTGTCGCTACAGGGGTACGCACTAAAGACCAGACAAAATGTTTCTCGCAAGGTGACGGTTCAAAAGACAATCCTTTCCAAGTTGCTACTAAGACCGAATTGGAGAATCTGGCTTGGCTCACGAACCACGGCTATGACTTCCGTAACGAGTATCTGAAGCAAACGGCAAATATCGCTCTGAATGCTCCGCAGAGCGAGTGGGGCGAGACGGCTCCTGCTAAGTGGGAGTCAATTGGTATCGACCACACCTCACCATATCATGAAACTGTTAATGCTGATTGGTTCCGTGGCAACTACGATGGCGATTTCCACGAGGTTCAGAATATGTACATCAATTCCACCTTGGCTCATCAGGGCCTGTTCGGCCACGTGGGAGGACATTTTGCAAAGGCTGGTGGAGAGGATGCGTGGATTGAACCCTCAACAATCCGCAATCTGGGAGTTACGGATGCCTTTATACGAGGCGGCACTGCAGGTGCCGTAGTCGGAGATTTGGCCTATTACTCAAACCTTATCCAATGCTGGAGCTTGGGCAAGGTGTATGGCGTAGGTCAGTATTCACGTATCGGTGGACTTGCTGGACTGATTGACCGTCAGTCGTGTGTCCTCAACTGCCAGACCTCCGTTGAACTAATACCCTATGACAGTTCGACCGAGTGCGAATCTCTTGTCGGGGAAGCTGCTTACAGTTTTGCCGACACGATAGCGAATGCCTTCTTCACAGGAAAGGTGAATTACCTGTATCAGCCAGTCATCGGAGGTGCTTTCCACCCCACCAATAGCGGATATACAGAGAATGTATTCTTCGACAACACCGTCGCTCAAATGCCCTATCCAGGTACGGGGGTACAAGCCTATTCTACAGAGCAGCTACAGTCGAAAGAGTTTGTCAATTTGCTGAACACGGCTGTGACCAAGTGGAACAACTGTCACGGTGAAGACTTGCAATTGGACTACTGGGAGTGGCGAGAAGGTGACTATCCGCGGGTAAATCCGGAGATTATCTCTTCATTGGCTACAGTTACATTCCAAAGCAACGGAGGTTCGGAGGTTCTGCCAATGACTGTTGTGCAGGAAAGTCAGATTGAGGCACCCGCGCGTCCTACCAAAGAAGGATATGTGTTCGCTGCATGGTATCGCGATGAGGCTTTCACCGATTTCTTTGATTTCAAGAACGATGAGGTGACTGGCGATATGACTCTGTATGCCAAATGGCTTGTTGATGATCGTAACGACATCGACCTGACACCTTTCCAGAACGAGTTTGCAACTACCTATCATATCAAGACTGCTGCTCAGTTGCGCGGTCTGGTGGCTGTCATTGCTGGTCAGTATGACTACAATAATCGTGCAGACATACCGCCTACGATTGTGATGACTCCGCTAGATATCAGCGGCAAGACGGTAGTGCTGGACAACGACATTTTCCTCAACGATACGACTGATTGGAAACATTGGGGCAATCATTGCTATGCTGTGCCTTGGACTCCAATCGGCTATGGTCCGTACAATGTTGACAATGGCGCCCTTCAGTTTACGGGAACATTCGATGGTAAAGGCCATACCATATACGGCATGTACATTGAGATGAATGCCCAGATGGTGGACATGTATTGGTGCAATGCCCATGGACTGTTCTCAAGGGTCAATGGTGGCACTATACGTAATTTAGGTATAGAAGCTTCCGTCATCGACATGCGAAACCATGAAGATACACCTTGCCAAGTTGATTACGGCTATTCATACAGCTCTGGTATCACAGCAGGTATGCTTGCTGGTATTTTTAACGAAGGCACGATAGAACAGACCTACGCCAAAGGAAAGGTTATACCCGAAGAATTACGTAACGATGGATTAGAAGCCTATGATTATCATATAGGTGGTTTGGTGGGAGACATTGTAGGTGCGTCCGAGAGGGCTATCTCTAACAGCTTCGCATGTGTTGACATTATCCGCGAGAAGAACGGCGACACGAAGGGTTATGGTTTGTGCGGAAAGGATAAGAACCTCTACAACTGGTTCACAAACTGCTACAGCGCTGGTATAACCCAGCAGGGAAACAACCAGTCAGGCACTTATTACAATAATGAGCTGGTTGCATTTGCATCAACAGAGTTGTCTGCCAAGATTACCGCCGAGATGAAGCAGAAGTCCACCTACGAGGGCTGGGACTTCGAAACCGTCTGGGGCATCAGCAGCACCATCAACGACGGCTATCCCTTCCTTCGCCAGTTCCATCCCGACGCACCAGCCATAACGATTAATGCCAAGAGCTATACCCGCGAGTATGGCGAGGAGAATCCGACGTTCGAGTTCACTACGGAGGGTGAGGATCTGCAAGGCACACCCGAGATTGTCTGCGAGGCAACAGCCACATCACCCGTCGGCGAATATCCCATCGTCATCAGGAAAGGTAGCGTAACGAACGACAACGACACGTACGTGAACGGCGTGCTGACCATCACCAAGGCTCCGCTGTGCATTACCGCCAAGAGCTACAGCGTCAGACAGGGCGACCCCCTGCCGCAGTACGAACTGGAGTACAGCGGATTCAAGAACGACGAAACCGAAACCGTGCTCACCAGGCAGCCGGTAGTTACGTGCGAGGCAAGTGCTGCCAGCCTGCCCGGAACGTACGATATCGTAGCCAGTGACGCAGAGGCGGCAAACTATGAGATAAGCTATGAGAAGGGAACGCTCACCATTACCCCGTTCAGGAGAGGCGACGTAAACAACGACGGACATGTGGATGTGGCAGACTTGACAGGCGTGGTACACTTCATCCTTAATGAGTCAACGACGGGCCTTAACTTCGAATCGGCAGATATGGACGAAAGCGGCGCGGTGGAGATAAACGACTATGCCGCCCTGGTGAAGCTGATTCTCAACAGCCCGAAGACCGATACCCCAACACCCAGAAGAAGCCCAGCCATCCTCAGGAACCTGATCAGCCTGAGCTCGGACGGCAGGGGAGAGATACTCGTAAGCCTGCTTGAGGAAAGCCGGTTCACAGGCCTGCAGTTCGACCTGATCCTGCCCGACGGCGTTACCTTGGCAGAGAACGGTGCCAGAAGCGAGAGCTCCCGCCACGGATGCTGGTATGTACGCCATGAGGACGGAAGCTACGGCATCCTGTGTTCTTCGATGTCCAATGCGGAACTTCACGAAGGTCCCGTACTTCGCCTGAGGACGGATGCCAAGGCAGACGGCACGGCTTCCGTCTGCAATGTGGTGCTTTCCGACATTTATTCAACCAGACACGAGGCAGCTCCCGCAGAAACGTATATGGACGATGCCACGTCAATCGCAGGCGTGAGCGGTGACGGCCTGACCGTCAGGACAGGAAACGGAACGCTGTACCTGTTGTCTGATCAGGACCAAACGATAACGGTCTATGGCGTAAGCGGTGCCAAGATTACTGAGACGAATCTGGTTGCAGGAAAGACAAATACCGTCAAACTTCCCGCAGGCGTTTATATCGTAAATAACAGAAAGGTGACTGTCCGATAACCCTATAAATGATTGAAGAAATGAAACGTAGAAGGTTTTATATATTCATGGCAGCCATTGTCGTGGGCCTTTTGTCCCACATTCCTGCCGTTGCGGACACAAACAGGCTGCTGCTTCAGGACGTAACCATGCAGAACGGCGGGTCGGCCTTCCTTTCCTTCCAGTTAGAGAACGAAGACCCGATAACCGGCTTCCAGTGCGACCTGTACCTGCCGGCAGGAGTGACAGCGGACAGTTACATGATCCTTCTGGGACGCACGTACACAGAACGGCACGGTGTGACGACCCGTCAGATGGAAGACGGAGCCATACGTATTGTCTGTGCCTCAGCCACCAGTGCAGTCTTTTCGGGCAACAGCGGCGAGGTGCTTTCCATCAGGGTAAGCAATACGCTGGGCTCGGGCCAGTATGAGATGTCGCTGAGAAACGTCATCCTGACGGATCCCGACGCGACCCGCTATGTTTCGGAGAATGTATCGGGCAGCATCACGGTCATGGATTCCAACAGACTGGAATTGCATGACCTTACCGTTGAGGATGTCGAATCCATTCAGACACTGCCCATATACCTGAAGAATAATACGCAGATATCAGGCTTCCAATGCGACCTGTATCTCCCAGAAGGCGTGGAAGTACTGAAGAACGGGGAGGGCGACTATCAGATAGACCTGAAGCGTACCAACGCGAATGAGCATAGCGTAGTTGCCCGTCAGATGGATGACGGAGCTTTGCGAATCGTCTGCGGCTCCATGTCGGACGCTGCGTTTTCCGGTAATGACGGCGAAGTGTTGAACGTGCAGATAAAATGCGAACTTGAGAAGGGCTCATACGAGGTTGGGTTAAAGAACATCATCCTGACCAATTCCGATGCAGCCCGCTTTACCTCATCCGATGTCTCCAGTACTATTAATGTTACGGTCAGAACCTATACCATAACATATATACTTGATGGTGAGGTTTATGCCATAGAGACATTGGAATACGGAGCAGAGATTGTTCCGCCCGTTATTCCTGGCTTGGAGGACTACACCATCTGGGAGGATGTTCCGGAAACCATGCCTGCCAGCGACATTACCATCTATGGCAAAGCGAAAGAGATAATCGATGGAATTATTTCAATTGATAATGGACAATTGATAATTGATAATTCGGCTAGCGTTTATGACCTTTCAGGAAGAAAGATAAATTTTCAACTTTCAACTTTCAAC
>JAFXTC010000019.1 GCA_017525235.1 Bacteroidaceae bacterium
GGACTTCGACATCACCTGGGCAACGGAGCCCGAAGGTACTATCCTGCTGCAGAACCCTTACGCCAAAGTATATCTTGCCGACCCGATAGGCGGATGGATAGGCTTCAGTCGTGACGGCTACCTCTATACCTTTAATTATAAAGGCAAGGCTGGCTGTAAAGAGCACATCGCCATCAAGGGTACTAACCATAGCACATCGCTCTACGTAAACGACAAACTGGTGCAGGAACTTAGCATAGAAAAGCGTTTCTACGCCAAGGACAAGACATATAACTACGTCCGCACGCTCGTCTTCCCTCTTCAGAAAACAGGCAAGTTCAATAGTCAGATAACTAACTTTAAGGCAAAAAAGATATAAAAAGAAGAAAATTCTTTAATCTTCATTCTGCATTCTTCATTTTTTTATTGTATCTTTGCAGCCGCAAAAGAAAAAAGGTCGGTTCGGTAGCTCAGTTGGATTAGAGCAGCAGCCTTCTAAGCTGCGGGTCATGGGTTCGAGCCCCATCCGAATCACAATAAGAGCCCTCAACGGGGCTCTTATTGTTTATTCTGGTTTTATATATTACCACACTTCTGTTAAAATGCGGAATGTTTTGATAATTATCCATAAAAAGTTAATGTTACATAGAGAAGATAAAAGAAATAATCGTAGATTTGCATAAATCAAAAATATATGAACCCATTATATTGGAGAAAATTATGAAGAACATTCAGTTTAAGTACATTGGCGAAGCATTGATTCTTGCCATTGGTCTTTTCTTGACAGGAGGAGCCATCAAGAGTGGTATTGTAAAATTCAAAGAGATGGACCGTACCGTCACCGCTAAGGGGCTGTGCGAGAAAGAAGTTAAGGCCGATAAGGTTACTTGGCCTCTGAAATTCAAGGAATTGGGTAACGACCCTGCCGAGCTTTACGACCGTATTGAGAATAATACAAAGACGATAGTCTCATTCCTTAAAGAATACGGTCTTACTGACGAGGAAATCTCCATTGCCCCCCCCGCAATGGTAGACCAGCAAGCAAACATGAGCTACAGTAGCGAGCAAGTACGATATCGCTACAAGGCTAACTGCGTAGTAACAGTAGTGAGTAAGAATGTCGATTTGGTTCGTAAGATTGTAAGCAATCAGCCCAAGTTGATGCGTCAGGGAGTCACCATCGTTAGCAACGAGTACGACGAGACATCCAATGTAAGCTACGAGTTCACGGGCTTGAATGAAATTAAACCTAAGATGATAGCCGAGGCTACCAAGAATGCCCGTAAGACAGCAGAGCAATTTGCAACGGATTCAGAAAGCGAACTGGGCAAGATTAAGACAGCCGATCAAGGTCAGTTCAGCATCAACGACCGCGACCAGAATACACCTTGGCTGAAAAACATCCGCGTAGTAACTACCGTGGTTTACTACCTGAAGGACTGAATTTAATTGATCGTTTAAACTTTAATACTGATCATACAATTCCTGCAGGAGGGTGAGTTTCTCGCCCTCTTTTTTTTCTATGTACGTGCCGCCGTAATAGAAGCATGCAAACCCACCTGAGACAATGCCCCATTTGCAAGCCTCACACAAGTCTAATCGAGAATTGAGCTTTGAGAATTGAGAATTATTCATTTGGCGGGCCAATGAGCCTATAACACCACCGGCAAAATTGTCTCCACAACCAGTACTGTCACCCTTACGGCCTTCTTTTAGTGCTTTACCTACTGCAGCAGAAACAGGAAGGGTTTGCTGTGGAGCGTTACCAAAGAGCGGACTGTTGGCCCACAGATACACATCGCGTGCTCCGTTGGTGACCAGTACTGCCCCCACACCCTTCTCGCAGAAAAAAGTAATAGACGATGGAATGTCTGCACATCCGCTCAGGCGGAGTGCTTCTTCATGATCGACAATCAGCAGATCCGTAAAAGGATAAGCCTCGTCGCTATCGCCCATCGGCCAACGCTGAGCAGGATTTTTCTTTTCGTTAAGGAAATCATAAACAGTATTGACAATAGTAATACTACCCTGCTGCTTAGCCCGTTTTAGCATAGCCGTGAGTCCCTGATGAATCTTAGGCACAAGGGCTGTGCCTCCAAAGACGCATATATTGCTGTTGTAAAAGTCGTCATCCACCTCGTCAGGCAGGTAATGCCAAGAGGCACCTATGGTATTCACAAAAGTGCGCTCACCATGCCCATTGTCATATTGTGGGTCGGACAGCACACTGGTAGAAGCCGTCTCGCTGCCTTTTTGCGTACGATAGTAGTTTAAACACACAGGGGTCTGACGCAACTTTTGCAACAACTCCTCCCCTACCTCATCATCGCCTTTGCAACCATAGAAGAATACCTCGCTCTCTTGCCATGCTAACTGCGCAGCATTGATAAGGGCTACTATGCAGGGCCCACCGATATTTTCCTTGTCGGCCTTGCGCCCCTTAGTAAGCTGGGGCAAGATATCGGTAGCAAAACTGTTCCCAGAGAAGTGCTCCAACTCTTCTTCAAACGTCAATTTACCTGGCTCCAATCCGCCATCACCAGCTTTCCTGCTTAGATACTTTCGAAACAATTCCGACGTAAAATCTACCTTATCATAAATGCGGTCGAGCAAACAACACCCAACCCCGCTTATTCGTACTTTTTTCATCTGACAGTTTACTGTTTTTGGCCGCCTTCGTTATTGCATTATAACGTTATTCCGTTATCACGACAATCTATTGCGACCCAACTTTTAATTTTACAAGAACTTTCCGTAATCTGAGCAGAGGAGGTGCATGGGTTGTTCGTCTTCCTCTATTTCGGGGAAGCGACCTACGGGATTGTAGAAGCGGTTGTCTGTGTTATCATCGTTACACTGGCTAACTTCACCCACCATAACTTCTCCTTTGCCGGGTTCGCCGTAGAAGCGGTGATAGAGGTACTGTTCCATGCAGATGCTCTGTCCCGGATGCAGAATAACCTTTCCACCTGGTTCCATAACATGTTCTATGCCGTCTATGCGGTAATACACTGGTGTATCGGCAAACTGCTCGTTCTTGTCGGCATTATAAAGTTCAATCACCAGATTGCCACCACCTCTGTTAATGATGTCCTCCATCTTTGACCAATGGAAGTGCATAGGCGTCTCTTGATTCTCCTCTACAATCATAATCTTTTCTGCATAGGGTTTCTTGTCCACACCATACTTGCCATTGCGGATGGTGAACAGGAAAAGGCCACAGCGCAGGAAGTCGCCCGAGCCAAAGTCAGTAATGTCCCATCCCAGCATACGCTCTACGATATAATCTACCTTTTGGCGGTTAGCCTTCCAGTCGGCAAGACTCCACTCTGCCCATTCGGGCAACACAAACTGACGTGATGCCAAGAAATCCTTAGCCTCGCGCAGAATCTGATTGATTTCACTACGTTTCATGTTGTATGTAAAGTTTAAAGTTTATGGTTTATTGCTCATCTGCAGTTCCAGCGTGCCGCCTGCCGTCAGTTGTTCATGAGTAAGGAAAGGCTCTGTCAGAGGCTTCCCGTTCAGTCGGGCGCTCTGGATGAATTTGTTGTCTGACGAGATATCCTTTGCTCTGATGGTAAATGTCTTTCCGTTAGGCAGGTGAAGTGTTGTCTTCTCGAAAAAGGGACTCCCGATGGCATAAATAGTTGTTCCTGGTGTAACAGGGAAGAAGCCCATCATGGAGAAGACCACGAAAGCCGACATGCCACCGCCGTCTTCATCACCTGGCATACCAAGGTAAGAGTCGATGAAATAAGTGTCGATAAGGCTGTGAATATACTTCTGCGTTTTCCAAGGGGCACCCACATAGTCATAAAGATAAGGTATATGGAAACTTGGTTCGTTTCCCATCTGGAACATACCCATCAGACCTGTTGCATCGGGCAGCACATTATAGAAGCGGAACTTGGCCGTTCCCACGCCCATGTGGAAGAGCTCGTCCAGCTTTTCCTCAGCCTTCTTGTGTCCGCCCATCAACGTGAACAGTCCATCTAAGTCGTGCTTCACATCCCAGTTGAAAATATAAGCATTGTTCTCTGTGAAATAGGCTCGCCCATCGTGCAAAGGGTTAAAAGGCTCCACCCATTCACCCTTGTCGTCCTTGGGCCACATCATACATTGATCGGCACGGAAGACATTACGGTAATATTTCGAGCGCTCCATAAACAGTTTCTCGTCTTCCTTCTTGCCCAGTATCTTCGCCATCTGCGCAATACACCAGTCGGAGTAACTATTCACAGTGGTCACCGACACACTCTGTCGGCGCTCCCAGTTGGGATCAACCTCGGGTATTGTCTCCTGTTCGCCCGGACGCAGAGCAGGATAGTAGCCGTGAGCATTGTAGAAGGTGTCCAGCGGAGTGGCCGGTCCTGTGCGCCAAGGCAGCATGGTACGTTCCAAAGAGTTTTTGCGGAAACCCTCGTAGGCAGTCTCCATATCGAAACGCAGTCCTTTTGCCCAGGCATCCATCATCCAGACAGCCGCAAAATTTCCCGTCATGGCGGCCCACTCGCCCGAGGTCAGTGCAAAGCGTGGCATGATACCGCTTTCCTTGAACATCTCGATAACGGAGTTTATCTTCTGTACCTCCATGTCGGGGTTTAAGATAGTATGCAGTGGCTCCAATGCTATATGAGTGTCCCATAACCAGTTGTCCACGAAGAACGGCTGGTCCGACGTGTGGACCTTACGATCCCATGCGCTGAAAAACCGACCGTACTCGTTGATATCTACCATACGTTCCGAACAACGATAGAGTGCCGTGTAGAAAGTCCGCTTATGCGCCTCCGTTCCACCGCTCACTTCTATCTGTCTCAACCGCTTCTCCCATGTCTTCTTGGCATCTTGTTTCACGCGGTCGAAGTCGAACTGCGGAATCTCACGCTCCATATTAACTCGAGCCTGCTCTTTGCTGATATAAGAGATTCCATAACGCATTATTACCACTTTCTTGTTCCCGTCGGCCGTCAGCATCAAATGTTTTGTGTCCTCTCCGGGATGGTGGATGTTGTGCATATCGCAGTCGAATTCGGCATAAAGGTAGGCCGTCATATTTTCCTTACATTCGGGTTGCCCAAACCCTGCAGTACCCGTCACAACGCGATTGCCCTCATGGTCGTAAAAACCTATTGGCGTACGACTGCGGAAACGCATAGAATGCAGTCCATCGCCATCGAAAGTCATGCGTATGATGCCACTCTTTTTGGCTGGGGCGAACTCAAAGGTCACGCCATCCAATTGTGCTCGGTAGTAATGTGGGTGTGTCTTCTCATTGTTGCAAACTCCTGGAGCCGACCAAACACTTTCCGGGTCGGACGTACAGAAAGGCATGAACCCGAATACCCAATGCCGTCTATGGTTGGGCATCTGCAAGGCAAAGTCATCAATCCAGTCGTCCAGCATGCTATTGCGCAAGGGAACAAAACGCAGCATCTCGTTAGGCTGGTGCATGGTCTGTCGCGTTGTCTCCAACAATACACTCACACCACCAATGGTCGGGTCGGCATAGTCTGTTAATGATTTCTTCGAGTCACCTCTGCAAGGCAGTACCATCAGGCAAATACCAAGTATAAGAAATAATTTACCTATTTTCATGTTCAATCACTAAAGCCTATTATTACTTTCAAAAAGGAATATATGTTCTGTGACCATTTCACGTGATGCGTCTACCATCACTTGCTTCAGGGGGATGTAACCCTCATCGGGCTTCTGTTTCATTCGTTCTGTAATACGTTTCATGATGCCACGCTGAATCGCTGTTGCAACGTTTATCTTGCAAATACCATTGTGAATACAAGCCTTGAAATCCTCTTCGCTTGTACCGCTGCCACCATGCAGCACCAAAGGCAGACGGTTTGCCTCGTGAATTTCTATAAGTCTTTTGATGTTCAGTTGCGGTGTATGAACATAGTGCCCATGCAAATTGCCTATAGCAACAGCCAAGGCGTCTATGCCTGTAGCCTGGACAAACCGCACCGATTCATCCACATCCGTAAAGACGTCGGCCGTATCCTTTCCACAATCGCCCACCTTACCCAGTTCGGCCTCCACATCTACGCCTGCCGCTTTTGCCATGCGAGTTACCTCCTTGGTTATGACCACATTCTCCTCAAACGGGAGCGCTGCACCATCGAACATCACAGAGGTGAAGCCCAACCGGATGGCTCGCACGCAAGTTTCTAGACTCTGCCCATGGTCGAGATGCACACAAACAGGCACAGAAGAGCGCCTGGCAGCCTCCAAAAATAGCGGAGCCATCAGTTCCATTGGCGCCTCGGGAAACTGCACCTCAGCAAGTTGTAGAATAATGGGCGAACGTAGTTCCTCGGCAGCCTCCATGGCTCCCATTACATTTTCCAGACTTAGGCAATTAAATGCACCTACGGCATAGTGTCGTTCATTAGCGTCTTTTAGTATTTCACTTAAGGTTACTAACATAACTTTTATTTTTACTGCATTAAACCAGCTTTCACCTACAAAGTTACATATTTTTCTTAATTTAATAATGGTAATAATCAAAAATCAGATATTTTTGTGTAATTTTGCCAGCAAATAGAAATATAAACCGTTAAACAATGCTAGAAAACAAGAGATTACTGACTATTGCTTCTGCAATGGTTTGCCTGCTGACAGCTTGGGCAGAAAAAAACGAGTTACCATTGATTCAAAATGTAATGGCTTATGAGTATCTTTCACTCAATGGTGAATGGAACTACATCGTAGATGTGCAGGAAGAAGGCTATTACGATTATCGTATGAACCCTACACGTTGGGGGTTTTTCCAGAATGCAAAGCCACAAAAGCCCGAGGACCTTATAGAGTACGACTTTGACAAGTCGCCAACAATGAAAATTCCTTCTGACTGGAACACTCAAGACGAACGTCTCTTTTTCTACGAAGGCACAGTATGGTTTTATAAAAAGTTTAGAGTTGAGAGTTTAGCGTTTAGAGAAAATCGAGCTCTGCTCTACTTTGGTGCCGTGAATTACGATGCTCATGTGTATGTGAACGGACAACATGTAGGGCATCACGTTGGAGGCTTTACACCTTTTAATTATGATGTAACAGACTTGTTGAAGGAAAGTGACAATAATGTTATTGTAAAGGTTGATAACAAGCGACATGCAGAAGATGTTCCTACACAGATTTTCGACTGGTGGAACTATGGTGGTATCACTCGCGATGTAAAGTTGGTGAAGATTCCTGCTGTATATCTTGAGGACTATAATATAAGCCTCACCCCTAACTCCTCTCCCGTGAACGAGAGGAAGAAAAATGCCAATTCTAAGACACGTGAAATCTCTTTCTCAGCTAAGCTGAATAAGGCTGAGGCAGGGCAGCAGGTTACCGTCTTCATCCCAGAACTGAAAATAGAGAAAACTTTCACCACGGATGCTGAAGGAAAAGTGAATAGTGAAAGTATAAAAGTGAAAAGTGAAAAATGCCAGCTTTGGTCGCCAGAGAATCCTAAACTTTATCAGGTAAAAATAAGTGTAGGAACCAACACTATTAGCGATGAGATAGGTTTACGTACCATAGAGACACATGACAAACAAATACTTCTAAACGGAAAGCCTATCTTCCTGAAAGGCATCAGCATACATAATGAAAAAACCAACGGAGGCGGTCGTGCCAACAGTATTGAAGATGCACGCACTTTACTCTCATGGGCCAAGGAATTGGGCTGTAACTTTGTACGTCTTGCACACTATCCCCACCATGAAGAAATGGTTCGCGAAGCAGAGAAAATGGGCATCTTGGTATGGTCGGAGATTCCTGTTTATTGGACAATCGCTTGGAAGAATCCTAAAACATACGAGAATGCCAAGAACCAGCTAACCGACATGATTGCTCGCGACCATAATCGTGCTAATGTTATCATATGGAGTATTGCCAATGAGACGCCACATTCACCCGAGCGCGACACCTTCCTAGGTAATCTGGCACAGTATGCTCGCAGTCTTGACTCAACCCGACTAATCTCTATGGCAATGGAAGTTACAGGTGCCTCAAACTATGTAAATCGTTTGAACGATAACATGAACAAGTACGTAGATGTCGTAAGTTTCAATCAATATATTGGATGGTATCGGGATGTTAATGATGCACCCAAGATGAAGTGGGAGATTCCCTATAACAAACCAGTTATTATCAGTGAGTTTGGCGGTGGAGCCCGCTATGGGTTGCATGGTCCAAAGAATCAGCGCTGGACCGAAGAATTTCAGGAAAACCTATACATAGAGAATTGTGCCATGCTTGACAAAATTGATGGTCTTGCAGGTACAACGCCTTGGATCTTAAAGGACTTCCGCTCTCCCCGGCGAGTACTGCCTGGTGTTCAAGACTACTACAACCGTAAGGGTCTCTTTAGCGATAAAGGCGAAAAGAAAAAGGCCTTCTATGTGCTGAAGAAGTGGTATGAGGGGAAATAGGCTGATTTCGTTTTACAAACGGTTTTACTCCACATTCATCTGAAACGGGCTCATCGGCAGCCCGTTTTTTCCATATACATTGGCACGGATAGGATTATTCTTCCAAGCATAACGTACAGTGACTGGATTATTAACGGCAGACTTAATAACGATGCGGTTACCCTTCCCTTCTGCCTGTGCATTCACGTACCTGCCATCAGAGCCAGCTACTTCAAACTCATAAAGTGGACCTTCATCTTGCAATGGGTGCGATAGCGTGCAAATCACCAAACCGTTCTCGTTTGTCGCTTTCACAACCTCGGGCGACAACGTGACACGTGGATTCCACAGCATACGCTCAAAAGCCAAAGCCACACGCTCTGCCACATCCTTCTTACGCAATGGGTGAATATCCACAGTCTCTCCCTTATCAATGGTAACAGCCAATTCAGCATATGCATCCTCCTTGGCTACCAGGCGTTGTGCCTCGCGCACTACCGACCAGCCCGATTCCTGCGGCTGCTCAGATGGCTCCATATAATTGGCCAACTGAATAATTACAAAAGGAAGGTTAGGTCGCCCAAAAGCCTGACGCCAATTTGACATTAACAGACGTAGCATGGGAGCATAGTTGGCTGCTGCCCATTCTCCTGTATTCGACTCGCCCTGATACCACAGCACGCCTGCCACAGCAAAGGGAGCCAGAGGACTAATCATACCATTGTAGGCAGTTGATGGTTGATTCTGCAAACTCACACTGCTACCTATACTACGAGGCATCTCCAGGCCTGTTTGCACTTTCCACTGCTGTGCTAATGGCTGCTCATCTTCTTTACTAAATACCAAGCGGTATGGCTTCTCCTTATAAAAATAAGGTACTCCACTCTTATTAATAAAACGGATGGTAATGACATTGTCCCCCTCACGCAGCAATCCTTCAGGAATCTGATATCGGCGTGGCGGATACTGATATCCCGTGCTGCCAACCTTTACTCCATTGATGTAAGTCACATCATGATCATAGAGCGTGCCTAACAACAAAAGTGCCGACTTACCAGCATGTTCCTTATTTATAATAATGTGTTGACGAAGCCACAATGATCCAATCCATTCACGCTTATCAGGCATCAGGTTAAACTGATTAACCCCAGGCCAATTAGAATCATCATAATCCAAACGTGTATATAGCCCAACTCCAGGATCATTCTTATCAAGGATTTCCTGCCAATGTTGGTTAATTAAAGACGCTGCATGCTGCTGGGCTCTCACAAATTCATCATTCTGATAAAGTTGCATCTGACGGTTCAGTACGGAATAGTGCCTTGCTATTGTATCGGCCGCAATCCATGCCTCGATGGGTGTACCCCCCCAAGCACTCTCTATAATGCCTTGGGCAACACCTTTTTCACGTTGTAAATGCTTACCTAAAAAATAACCGATAGCAGAAAAGCGCCAAGCATTCTCGCGGTTCAAGTGCTTCCACTCAGCAGAGCGCAGGTCAGAAGACGGTCCATGTGTATCCGTCTGATAAGGCACATGAAAGAGGCGTACCATATTGTTCGAGTCGTTCAACTCATTAGGATATTGCGGCGATACACGCTCCAATGTCGTTTCCATATTCGACTGACCCGTGCACAACCACACATCACCGATCATCACATCCGCAATTTCTCTAACCTCTAACCCATAACCTTTAACCTTTAACGTGTACGGCCCACCCGCTTTCATGGCTGGAAGATTCACACGCCAATGACCATTTTCATCAGCGATACAGGTGCAAGACCTCTTGTTCAACGATACTGTGACTATTTCGTGTGGGTCGGCATGTCCCCATATAGGAATCGCCGTACTTCTTTGGAGCACCATGCCATTCTGGAAAATCTGAGGCAATTTAACCTCAGCACGGCAAAGAGAAGCACACAACACAAGTGCCAGAAATATTAATGCAGTCTTTCTCATAACTATGCAAAAATACAAATTATTCATCTAATTGAGCATAAAAACAGGTGACTATTTACAAGAGTTCCAAGAAAAAAGGTTAACTTTGCAGAATAATAATCAACAAATATATCAAATATATCACTGATACTATGGATCAAGAATCAAAAGGATTTTACAAACTTTCGTGGCTCCAGCGCATCGGTTTTGGTTCAGGCGATCTGGCACAAAACCTAATCTTCCAGACAGTAGCATGTTACTTAATGCTTTATCTAACCACGGTACTGAAAATTAATCCAGCTTTTGTCAGCGGACTGATTCTCTCAGTTCGACTTATTGACTGTTTCTGGAGTCCTGTGGTTGGACGTTATATTGATAACCGCAATCCCAAATTAGGCAAATATCGTACTTACCTTCTTTATGGTGGAATTCCCCTGACTGTTGCTGCCTGCTTATTGATGCTTCCTCAGGTCACAACCTGGTCAATGAGCATGAAGATTGTTTATGCTACTGTCAGCTATACATTGCTTAGTATGATTTATTCGGTAGTGAATATTCCATACGGTTCCATCATGGCCAGTATGACCCGTGATAACGACGAGGTGCTGAAACTTACATCTACACGAATGGTATGTGCCAATATTGGTCAGATTGTTGTTCAGGCAGGTTTCCCCATTGGTCTTGCTATCGTTGCCCATACTGTTATTGACTGGAATCAGGCAACCTTTATGGCCATTGGAACCATTCCGGCTTTCATTATCTTGCCATCGCTGCCAATATTGAAAAAATGGTTGGGCAAGAAAGGTCTTTATTATATGCTACTCTCAATCGGTTTTGTCGGATTTGCCATATTATTCACCATAGGTAAGTTCCTTGATGTTGAAAGTTGCAACACCCTTGTCCAGGCTGCAAAGGTTATGACTGGAGTGGGACTTCTTGTAGGTTCACTCATGTGGGCGCTTGTTCCTGAAGTCATCACAGAAGCTGAGTATCGTACAGGAAACAGACCTGCTGCCACAGTAAATGCCCTTGCCGGTGTTGCCTTTAAGGCAGGTTTCTCGGTAGCAGGATGGATTACTCCTTTGGTAATGGGAATGATAGGCTTCGACTTGGTAAGCGAAAAATCAGCTTTACCCATCGATCCAAATGCATGGTTTACTGTAACATGTGTTTTTGCCATTGTCGGCTTTGTGCTTTTGCTTTATTGCTTCACGGGCTGTAAAGAAAGAATTGCCACAACACCGGAGAAACCTGTTACGTACGGTGAAATGTTTGCCGAATTCAAGGCAAACAAGTGTCTTCAGCTAGTGCTAAGTATTTTTGTCGTGGTATTCCTTGCATCATTTATCAGTGCACCTGTTAATGCTTATTACACTAAATTGAATGCATATTCACCAACTGCACAGAATGCAATTCTGTGGTTCACCTGTATCATTCCCGCCATTCTTCTTATTATTGTAGGATGCCTGATATATAAATACCCTCTTACCGACGAACGATTAGATGAAATCAATAAGGAAATCGAAGAAAGAACCACAATGGGTTAGCGATTAGCGGTAACTTTAAACTATAAACTATAATCTTTAAACTTTAAAATGAAGCCCCGATATCTTTTCCCCAGTGATTATATGGCCGATCCTGCTGGCCACGTGTTTAATGACAAGCTGTACATCTACCCTAGCCACGATTGGGATGCAGGTGAGTGTTTCGATGATGATGGCGGTCACTTCCAAATGAAGGACTACCACGTTCTCTCGTTCGATGATGTAGAGAACGGTCCTGTTACCGACCACGGTGTGATACTTGATGTTAGTCAGGTGCCTTGGGCCGAGAAACAGATGTGGGACAGCGATGTGGTAGAGAAAAACGGCAAATACTACCTTGTCTTCTCGGCCAAAGGCTACGATGGCGTGTTCCGTCTGGGTGTAGCTATTGCCGATAAGCCAGAGGGGCCCTTCGTTCCACAGGAATTTCCCATACGCGGCTCTTTCTCTATCGACCCCTGTATGTTCAAGGACGATGACGGTCAGATTTACTGTTACTTTGACGGACTCTGGGGCGGTCAGTTGCAATGGTGGCGTTCCCTTTATCATGGATTCTCTACCATTCCTGGCAAATACGGAGAAATTTGCGGCCTTATTGACCTCGGTCCAGCTGCCGACCATCAGACACAGCTTTTTGCAAAACCTGATGCGCCCGCTTTGCCCAGTGCTGTTGTCCGCATGAGCGACGATGTGCAGCAGTTTGCCGAAGCTCCTCGTGCCGTGCTCATCCTGGATAAGAACGGACAGCCACTGAAGGCTGGTGACCCGCACCGCTTCTTCGAGGCCAGCTGGATGCATAAATATAAAGGAAAGTACTACTTCTCGTACTCCACTGGCGACAGTCACCTCCTCTGCTATGCTATAGGCGACAATCCTTATGGACCCTTCACCTATCAGGGCGTAATCCTGGAACCTGTAGTAGGTTGGACTACTCACCACTCTATTGTGGAGTTCAAGGGACAGTGGTATCTGCTGTATCACGATTGTGTGCCATCTAATGGCGTAACTCACTTGCGCTCATTAAAGGTGCAGCGTCTGTTCTATAACCCCGACGGGACTATCCAAACCGTTATTAATGAGTAAACGCAAAATAGCCATACCCCTACTCTTCCTCTTGCTCACCACAATGTTATGGGCAGAGGATGGAAGTCGTTTATGGCTGCGTAGCATCATGCCCACAGACATTACGCTGCGTATAGACAACACCATGCCAAATGATGATGGCTACCGCATCAACGGAAAGACTGTTACAGCACGAACACAGATGGGCCTGCTCTATGGCAAGTATGCCTTGCTTAGAGGCGAACAGGGCGAGTCACACCCCTTCTACAAGCTCCGCATCCTCAATCATTGGGACAATCTCGATGGTACCGTAGAACGAGGCTATGCCGGCAACAGCATCTTTTGGAATGAAGAATTAAGAGTGAAGAATGAAGAATTTGCTTCCGCACTTTCGCCAATTAATTCTCAATTATCAATTTTCAATTATCAATTGCTTCTGCGTTACGCTGAAGCCTGCGCCTCTGTTGGCATCAACGGGACGGTGCTTAACAATGTGAACGCTTCGCCAAAGATTCTCACGCCAATATATATAAATAAGGTAAAGGAGATTGCCGACATACTTCGCCCTTGGGGCATACGGGTTTATCTGTCGGTGAACTTCGGTTCGCCCAAAGCACTAGGCGAAGTGAAGACTGCCGACCCGTTGAATCCTAAGGTTCGTCGTTGGTGGCAGAAGAAAGCCAAGGAGATATACAGACAGATTCCCGATTTTGGCGGTTTTCTCGTTAAGGCCAACAGCGAGGGACAACCCGGCCCTTTCGATTACGGTCGCACACATGCCGATGGAGCCAATATGCTGGCCGATGCGCTAAAACCCTATGGCGGTATCGTTATGTGGCGTTCCTTTGTATATGGAGCCAAGCATCAGGGCGAAGACCGTGTAAAGCAGGCTGTATCAGAGTTTGCCGAGCTAGATGGCCAGTTCTGTGATAATGTCATACTGCAATCTAAGAACGGACCGCTCGACTTTCAACCACGTGAACCCTACGCTCCTATCTTCGACCAGATGAAGCACACGCAGCAAATGGCAGAGCTGCAGATAACACAAGAGTATCTGGGACAGAGCAAACATCTAGTTTATCTTGCTCCCATGTGGGAAGAATTCTTCAAGTTTGTTGAACCCAGTCGACTTGTCGGTATTGCAGGAGTAGCCAACATAGGACTCGACACCAACTGGTGCGGACATCATTTCTCGCAAGCCAACTGGTACGCCTTCGGTCGCTTAGCTTGGAACCCTACCTTATCCTCAGAGCAAATAGCAAAAGAATGGATTGACCAAACCTTTGGGAGTGAAAATGAAATAGTGAAAGGTGAAACGAATCAAAATAATTCTCAATTTTCAATTATCAATTCTCAATTAGCATCCATGATGCTCCGCAGCCGAGAAGCCTGTGTCGATTACATGATGCCCTTAGGACTGCACCACATCTTTAAGTTCGATCATCACATGGGCCCCGAGCCCGACGGGTTTAAAGCCGACTACCCCATCGAATGGTGTCCCGTCTACTACCATCGTGCCAACAAAGACAGCATAGGTGTTGACCGAAGCAGCACAGGAACTGGTGCAACCAGTCAGTACCGCGAGCCATACCGCTCACTTTACGACAACATAGAAACCTGCCCCGACGAATATCTGCTTTGGTTCCACCGTGTGCCTTGGACACACCGCATGCGTAGTGGGCGTAACCTGTGGGAAGAGCTACAGTGGCATTACAACAAAGGTGTTGCCGAGGTAGATGACTTCATAAACATCTGGCAGCAAGCCAAACCTTATATCGATGAACAACGCTGGAAGGAAGTGAACGAACGGATCCGCTTTCAGCAACAGGATGCCCGCCATTGGCGCGATGTCTGTCTGAAGTATTTTAGGTCAATGGCTTCCTGAATCATCAGCTTTATTTAACCATTACCTTTTGCGTTTGTTTACCATTGGCAATGATGTAAACTCCTGATTTTCTTGGTCCAGTCGCTATGTATTGGCCGCACAAGTTATAAGTGCGAATCTCTTTTACATCGGCATGAACCGTATTTACTGCAGTCTCTTCTACCGCAGTAAGGTCCGTGAGGGTAAAGTTGTCAAAAGAATAACTGAAAGACGTTTTATTCGTTCCCACTTTCAGGGCAAAATATACAGTACCTGTAGTTGTTGCCTTCCATCTCATCACACCTGCTGTGTGACTGGTACCGGCCTTGGCTTTGGCAGACATCATACCATCGTAGTTGGCAAGCGAGGAATCCTTCCACGAGTTTAACTGACCTATGGTATTAGCTTCTTCCAATCCCGTATCAGCATAGTCTTTGGGTTTGTCAGTAACCATGAAGGCTTGTATCCAGAAATCGCCGTTGCCACTTGCGCCTCGCACAGCAACATCGGCCGAATAGGTGTGACCCGCCACAACCTCTACGGGCTGATACACCACCGTGTTGAGTGCTTTACTGCGTGCTGAGGAGATGCACAATGCTCCTCCGCTACCGTTGGAAGGCGTAGCTTCGGTCGAATTCCACATATATTGGGTATTGTTTATAGATGCCAAGGAGGCTATCTGCCACGCACCCTGATACTCACACTCGCCATTTGTCAGATGGTTGCGTCCTTCGTTTGTATCAGGCTTCAGCATTTCCAATTCCTGTTCGGTTGCCTTCTTTTTATTATAGAAGCGTAACCAGTTGATGTTTAGCCCACCTTTCTCAATATACATGCGTATACGCAAGGTTCCTTCTGGCAGTGTAACACCACTAAAGGTCTTGGTTGCCCATGTGGTATAACCTCCTGTAGATGAAAGCTTTGTAGAGGAAATGGCAGGTCGGTCGTTGACAGTAATACGTATGGTTGATGTACCCGAGTTTATGGCATAGCGCAGTTGCAACTGCCAAGTGGCAGCATCATTGGGATTCTCAATCGTATACTGAAGCCATTCACCATCCTTTGTCTCTCCCACATAATATCCGCAGTTTTTTGTGTCATTAGGACCGCTGTACAGATCCACGCCATCGTTACGATACACCCATCCTGCCTGCCAATTGGTGAAACTCTCGCCATTGTACTGGTATGATGCATCATCTGTGTCCCAATACGCCTTGCCCATAGGTCCCATGTCGTAGTGAGCGGCATAAACATAATCGCCTGTCTGATAGGCAGTGAACGGTAGGCAGTCATCGTTATAAGGACGTCGCAGGAGTGCATCTAAATAGTCGGTACGCACAGTACATTTGCTTATGTTCTGAGCTTCGGCCCATGCCTTGCAGGCATTCCACAGCGTAGCAGACGAAGGCTTGGTGCCATTTTGCCATTGGCTGATGACATTGTCGTAGCTTGTCACACGTTTTACCTGCAGAATGGTATTGATATTACTCTTCTTCATTGGCCAACAAGTCCATCCTGCAAACTGCATCGCCTCCTCGTAGAGATTTATGCATCCTGCTGTCCATGAATTGCTGTTCTCGCCAAACTCACCTATATATACAGGGCAATTGTACTTGGTGGCCATATCTGCCATATACTGAACCTGACTCTTGGTATTATAGACGCCATAGCGATGAAACTGCAGCACCATCTTTGTGTCCATCTTTGTCGAGGGAAAACCCGTATAGTCGTTACTGTATGAGTTACCCTCAAGTATAACGATATGGCTGGTATCAACCTCACGGATAGCTTTTATGATAGCCTTGAAGGTATCCCAAAGTAGCTTGTTGCTGTTGGCTAAAGTCCAGTTTGTCTCATTAATCAAGTCGTATGCAGCCACGCATTTCTGGTCTTTGTAACGTTCAGCAATCTTACGCCATAAAGCGGTGAGTTTCGTGCGGTTATCCTCACTCTCCCACAGCGAAGGTTTACTGGAATCGTAATCGCAAATGTCACCCGAAGACTGACCACCGGGGCACGCATGCATATCCAGTATGAGCAGGATGTTGTAGCGTTCAGCCCACACACACATTGAGTCGATGCGATCAAATCCCTCCTGCACCCAAGTCTGTTCGCCAGCCACAGGTTCCTTCTCAATGGGCAGGGTAAAATATTTGTAGTGCATAGGCACACGCAAGGTATTGAATCCCTGCTCAGCAAGGAACTTCATGTCAGCCTCACCGAAGTTGTTATCCATCCACAGACGGTCAAACTCCTCAACCTTATCTTCGCCGCACATATCGGCAAGCATCTTGTCGAACTTGAACTGGCGATCCAGGTTGCCCGAGGTATTCATCATGTACGGCTCACGCACCATCCAGTTTCCGCAGTTGGTGCCACGCATAACCAGTTTCTGGCCGTCACGTCCCAGGAGTTTGGTACCAGAAACACGTACAAAGTTATCGATTGCACTAACAGAGAAAATGCTTGAAACAAAAACAAGCATCAATATCAATAGTTTCTTCCTTGCATTCATTAGGGCTAATATATTAAATCTAATGCAAAGGTACGACAATGTTAAAGCAAAACAAAATAATTAACACAAATGTTTTAGTTTTGATTTTTTTTCCCCAAAAATCGCAAAACAGCCTACATGCCTACATAAAAATGCCTTTCAGCCCCGACAAATAAAGGGATTTGGCCATCCGCAAGCCTACATAAAGCCTACATGATGCCTACATGCTTTCGTTTTTTTTAACTGTTAAACTGCATCGAAGCATGTAACAAGTAAGTTCCTGTGATGTTACAAGCAGTAAAATTCTCTAGAGAATTTTGTTGTATTCACGCTTTATTCCACCCGAATCTAAGCTTCATTATGAAAAATTCTCTAGAGAATTTATAAGCAGTCAAGTGTCGTATCGTTCTTATGCAAGTATTAAAACTGCCAAAAGTGCGTTTTTTGGTCATTTTTATGTAGGCTCCATGTAGGCTTTATGTAGGCTTTATGTAGGCTTTATGTAGGCTTGAAGAAAACAAAAACGTGACAACCATCGGACATCAACGGCATAATCATGTAGGCATGTAGGCTGAAATGCAATTTTGAAAGTTTCAGCAACAAATCACACTTATTAATAGCATGGGGAAGAAAATTGACAGCATTTTCTTGCAGTAAAAAGTTGTTCATTCCACAAAAAAGCAGTATTTTTGCAAAATATTAATTGAAATCAATGAGCACATTGTCTAATGTGACAACTCGAAGAGGCGAGTCAAATCCTCCCAGCATTGGGCTTATCCCTGATGCCTTCCCCGAAGCTAAAAGCTCACAAACAGGGGTGTCGGTAAGGTATGTGCCTGACGTAAACAAGCATTGGTACGTATTCCGGGCTTCATACGGAAGAGAAGATAAGGCATTAGACTATATTGTGGAAGACGGTACGTATGTCTATATCGCCAAGCGTTATGTTCGCAAGGTGGTTAATGGCAAGCTCAAAAATGTTCAGGAAAATCTTGTCCCGAATCTTCTTTTTGTATATGCCGATAAAGAAAAAGCAGAAGAATACGTTAAATTTACGCCCACACTATCGTACCTAACATACTATTATAATCACTTTGAACAGATTGGTGACTTAAAAAACCCTCCATTGACCATTCCATCCAAGGAAATGGAGAACTTCATCCTTGCAACTTCCAACAAGAGCGAACATTTGAGATTTGTTGATGAGTCGCATTGCCATTACAAAGTTGGTGGAACTGTTTTGGTTATCGATGGACCTTTTAAAGGCGTTGAAGGAAGGGTTGCAAGAGTTGCCGGTCAACAGCGTGTAGTCGTTTCACTCACTGGAGTTGGTCTGATTTCGACAGCCTATGTTCCCACAGCATTCTTACAGAAACTTGAAATTTGAAACTTGAATCATAAAATCATAATTATATGTCAGACGAAAAAAAACTTACTCTCGAGAATCTCGAGGATTTATTAGACGATGAAGTTGGTGGAGGTGGTGGTGCCGACAACCGCAAGAAACTGACTTTTCAGGCCATCTTTGACGCTTTAATTCTAAATTGGCACTGGTTCCTGTTGTCACTTATCGTCTTCGTTGGTGGTGCATTCATCTATCTGCACTATACAGAGCCTTTTTATAAGGTTTCTGCCCGCATGCTCATCAAGGATGAGAACAAAAGAAGGGGCAATACCAACCAGATGTTTGCCGGCGTACAGGATTTGGGAATTCTAACCAACTCTACCGGTATTGACAATGAGATGGAAGTGTTGCGGTCACGTGTTTTATTACGAGAAGTGGTGAAAGACTTGAAACTTTACACGGAGTACCGCTGCGAGAATGGGATGCGCAATGTCATTGCGTACAACCACCAGCCCGTCGATATCGACCTCGACCCGCAACATCTCGATTCTCTTGACTACAACCTTTTGGAAAAGATACAAAAAATAGAGATGAAAATGTGGAAGGAAGACTCGGTCATTGTGCTTTCTGGAAAATGTATAGATGGTAAAAAGGAGGGAGAACCCTTCATTCACCGAATTCTGTCTCTTCCAGCCACATTCAAGACTGAGTTGGGAAACATTACCGTAACTAACAACCCTGAGCAGACATGGATAAAAGACGCCACCTACCTTGCTACCCTCCGTCCGCCTATGGCAGTGGCTACTGTATACCTGTCGCGCCTTACCGTCAGTCCCACCTCCAAACTTACCACCATTGCTGAACTGTCTTTGACGGACAAGAACTATCGCAGAGGAATGGATGTACTACGCCAACTGACTATCTGCTATAACCGTCAGGCCAATGCCGACAAAAACGAGGTCGCTCTGCGCACCGAGGAATTTATCAACGATCGCATGTCAAAGATTAACGAGGAGCTCGGTTATACCGAGGGTGAGATACAGCGATTCAAACAGCAGCAATCCGTCACATCCATTTCCGATGCTGCACAATCTGTGCAAATGTCAAACGAATTTTCCGCCCGTTTGTCAGAGGCAAGAACTCAGGTGCAGATGCTCGACTACATGCGTGAGTTTGTCAACAATCCTGATAATAAGTACCAGATTATCCCCTCTAATATAGGCATAACCGATGCCGCCTCAACAACCCTTATCAACACATATAACAAAGCTGTTCAGGATCGCAACCGAATGTTGAAGTCTGCCAGCGAGCAGGCTCCTCAGGTTCGCACAATCACCGCAACCATCAACGAACTCCAGCAGAGTATACAAACTGCCCTTCTGCAGGCCCGCAGTTCTGCAGATATCAGACTTCAGGGTATCCAGTCACAATACGCCAAGTTTCAAGGACGTATCTCTGCCGCTCCCCATCAGGAGCGTGTTCTTAATCAAGTAGGCCGCCAGCAGGATGTAAAATCTACTATCTATATGTTGCTTCTCCAGAAGCGTGAGGAAAACAGCATTGAACTGGCAGCTACCGCTGACAACGGAAAGCTTATTGACGAACCGCTTTATGAAGGCAAGGTCAGTCCCAAGAAAAGTATGGTGTTGATGGGAGGATTATGTCTCGGCCTCTTTGTGCCAGGAATCATTCTCTTTCTGCTCTCCTTTTTGCGCTATAAGATTGAGGGACATGAGGACGTGGAACAACTTACCAGTCTGCCTATTATTGCCGACGTGGCCATTGCTACTGAGAGTTCCAAGAAAAAAGCTGGCATTGTTGTTCAGGCCGACAAAAACAATCAGATTGATGAGATGTTCCGCTCCATGCGAACCAATATCAAGTTCATGTTGAAAGGAAATCAAAAGGTCATCTGTTTTACTTCCTCTACACCAGGCGAAGGAAAAACCTTCAATGCTAGTAACCTCGCCGTATCATTCGCCTTACTTGGCAAGAAAGTCATCCTGTGTGGTCTTGACATCCGTAAGCCAGCCTTGGGCAGGCTTTTTGACGTCTCAGACCATCACGAAGGCATCACGCGACTGTTGACACTCGAGAAAGTAACCAAGGAGGATCTCTTTTCTCAGATTAAAAAGTCTGGAGTTAATGAGCATCTCGACCTGCTGTTAGCAGGCCCCATACCCCCTAACCCTACAGAGCTCTTAGACCGTGAGAACTTTGTCGATGTGGTGAAACTGCTCCGCGAGAACTACGATTATGTCATTTTCGACACAGCCCCTGTAGGATTGGTGACCGATACGCTGCAGATAGGACTGCAGGCCGACATCACCGTATTTGTCTGCCGTGCTGATTATACCCCGAAATCATCTTTAACCATGATAAATGCTCTTGCAAATGAGAAGAAAATGCCTAATCCTTGTATTGTTCTCAACGGTATTGACATGTCTCGTCGTAAGTACGGCTACTACTATGGTTATGGCAAGTATGCTCACTACGGCTATGGTCGTTATGGCTATGGCAATTATGGCCAGTATGCAGCGTCACATTACGGCAACAAGGATGACGACTCCATCAAGAGATAACCAATTGTTTGCCCGTAAATAAATATTATGAAAGTAAAATAACAGATTATGAAGAAATATTTTTATATCGTCCTGTCAGTTGTAACAGTTTTCCTCACCTCTTGCGGCTCAGTGAAGAATGTAGCTTATCTACAAAACAGCGATGTCGTCGATTTCTCAAATTCCGAGTACCTCTACGATGCCCATATCATGCCTAAGGACGTATTGACAATTACAGTCAACACTGTCAATCCAGAGGCATCGGCTCCCTACAACCTCATCGTGCGTCCCACGCTGAACAACCCATCCAGTACCATCACTACATCAGGAGGCGCACTTCAGACCTATCTCGTTGACAATGATGGTAAAATCGATTTCCCCGTGTTGGGAAGTCTTCAGGTGGGTGGCCTCTCAAAGTCAGAATGTGAAAAGATGATACACGACAAATTGCTACCCTATATGAATGAGGAAGAGAATCCTGTCGTCATCGTCCGTATGTCTAACTACAAAATATCTGTTTTGGGAGAGGTTACTCGTCCGGGAGTGTTTACAGTCAGCAATGAGAAAATCAATATTCTGGAAGCATTGGCGCAGGCTGGCGACCTGACTATCTACGGCGTACGCGACCACGTGAAACTCATCCGTGAGAGTTCCACAGGAAAAAAGACTGTCGTCACCATCAACCTCAATGATGCCGAGTTAATCAACTCACCTTACTATTATCTGCAGCAGAATGACATCGTTTATGTGGAACCTAACAAGGTGAAAGCCCGCAACTCAGGTGTCGGCACCTCCACGAGCCTATGGTTCACAGGAACCTCGATCCTCATTTCTCTGACTTCTCTCCTTTACACAATTCTGAGAAAGTAAATGCAATGCAAAAAATAAGGAGTAACAATTATACCAACAGGCTTATTCTATTACTTATCATCGCGGGAGACTTTCTAGTGCTGTGGGTACTACTCTACTATCTGGTAGATACCATTCCCAAGTCGGAGAGTTGGGACGAAGAAAAGGCACGGGCATTCTGGATAGTATGCACATTTGCCTTCATTGTTGCGGAGTATTTATATCCATCGGCCATTCATGAGCGTGTAGTGGGTGCCAACGATATACTACGTCGCAGCACAATGCTTGTAACGACACATACCTTGCTGTCATATCTGCTGCTACGTGCCATTCACTTTACATCCCGATTGGGTTGGCAACTGTTTGCCATGGGGCTTGTCATGCTATTCTCCATCATTCTGTTGCGCTTCATAGAGCGATGGCTGGTGAAGAAACTCAGGCAGTCGGGATACAACACACGTTACGTAACGCTTGTCGGTTCGGACAAAGAACTACAGCGTTTATACAAGAAACTCATCCGTAATTCTACGTTTGGCTATGAAGTTCGTCACGTCTACGGTAACATCGAGGGTCTAAGCCACGATGGTAGCGTCAGGGATTTTCAAACACTGTTGTCTCAGCCAGCAGGCCTAGAGTTGGGCGACGAGGTTTACCTTTGCGTACCTCACAATGAGCGCGAGTTGATTGAACACACAGCCAGTGTGTGTGACCACAACATGGCTAAGTTCTATTATTTGCCCACCACAGAAGAGAAACTGAACCTACAGCCCATCCTCATCGACGACATCGGGGTCATGACCACATATACTAGTCCGTTAGAAGAACCATTGAACAGGCTTATCAAACGTTTTGCCGATGTTGTCCTTTCTATCATCTTCCTGTTACCTACGGCTCTGCTACTGCCATTCGTCATGTTGATGATAAAACGACAAAGCCCAGGACCTGTATTCTTCCGCCAGTTGCGCACCGGAATCAACGGCCATGACTTCTATTGCTATAAGTTCCGTTCCATGCATGTGAATGCTGATTCCGACCGTCTGCAAGCTACCAAAAATGATCCCCGCAAGTTCTCCTTTGGCAACTTCATACGTCAGACCAACATCGACGAACTGCCGCAGTTCTGGAACGTATTGATTGGCGATATGAGCATCGTGGGGCCACGCCCTCACATGCTGGCCCACACCGAACAATACGATAAACTGATAAGCAAGTATATGGTGCGCCACTTTGTCAAGCCTGGTCTTACTGGCTGGGCACAGGTAACGGGTTTCCGCGGTGAGACTCGTGAACTTTGGCAGATGGAGGGCCGTGTGGAGCGTGATATCTGGTATATCCAACATTGGAGTCCGTGGCTTGACATCCGTATCATCTGGATGACTGTGAAAACAATTTTCAAGAGAGACGAAAATGCGTATTAGAATGGGGAGTAAAGAATGATGAAAAAGAACAGCGAGATACAACAGAAGACGATGAGGAACGAGGGCATTAAGGTGACGTCGCCGTTACTGCCCGACCTTAATGAATTCACAGAACTGCTGAAAGATATCTGGAATCGCAAATGGATTACCAATAATGGCCAGTATCACCAGCAGTTGGAGCAGGCTTTGGCAGAATATCTAAAGGTGCCCTTTGTGAGCCTATTCACTAATGGTACACTGCCACTTCTCACAGCCCTGCAGGCTTTAAACATCACAGGAGAAATCATTACCACGCCATACAGTTTTGTGGCCACTACACATAGCATCTGGTGGAACGGATGCCAACCCGTGTTTGTCGATGTCGAAGAAGAGACCTGCGGTATCGACCCAGACAAAATTGAAGCAGCTATAACACCACGGACAACAGCTATTATGCCTGTACATTGCTATGGTCATCCTGTGAAGATGAATCGTATTCAGGAAATTGCCGACCGCCACGGATTAAAGGTTATCTATGATGCTGCGCATGCTTTCGGGGTGGAAATTGATGGCGAGAGTGTGTTAAATGCCGGGAATATGAGTACCCTCTCGTTCCACGCGACCAAGGTGTATAACACACTTGAGGGTGGTGCCTTGATTGTACATGATGCAGAGACCAAGCGCCAGATAGACTATTTGAAGAACTTTGGTTTTGCCGGCGAAACCGAAGTGGTGGCTCCAGGTATTAACAGTAAAGTTGACGAGGTACGTGCCGCCTATGGTCTGTTAAATCTGAAACAAGTAAATACGGCTATTGCCCGCCGCAAGAAAGTTGCAGAGAGATACCGCGAAGCACTGCGTGAGGTTCCTGGCATCCGCTTCTTTGACGACATGCCCAACGTGCGTCACAACTACAGCTATTTCCCCATCTTTGTCGATGCCAAGAAATATGGTATGACGCGTGACCAACTGTATTTTCGTATGCAGGAGAGTGGTATATACGGCCGACGGTATTTCTATCCTCTTATCAGCACATTCTCACCCTATCGCAACTTGAAGAGTGCAAACCCACAAAATCTGCAAGTAGCTACTCGTCTCGCCGACGAAGTAATTTGTCTTCCTATGCACCACGAATTAAGTGACAGTGATGTACTAAAGGTAATCGAAGTGATAAGTGAAATGTAGATATGCTTTCATTCAAAGAACTTAAGAAACTGCTAAAGAGAGACCTGTCTGGTCTGCCATCGATGAAGGTTGCCCTTATCGGTGACACAGCTACACAATTCCTCACCACCGCCATTCAAGGCACTGGCGTTGAAAGAGGTTTTCGAATTGAGCTGTTCGAAGCAGAATATAATCAAGTAGAGAGACAATTCCTTGATTCATCAAGTGAACTCTATCAGACTAATTCCGATTTTATCATAGTTTTTCAGTCTACACACAAACTTGGAGAGAAACATAGTCTACTATCTCTTGATCAGCAAGAAACATTGGCAGAAGAGCGTTTGGCTTTCGTCACCTCCATCTGTGAGAATCCAGCCTTTGCAAACAAGAAAATTATCTACCTGAATTATCCTGAGATAGAGGATACGGTATATGGCAGTTATGCCACGAAAGTAACCTCCTCATTCACTTACCAGGTACGAAAATTGAACATGGGGCTGATGGACCTTTCTCAACAATATGCCAACCTATTCATATGTGATATAGCTGGTTTACAGAACAAACTAGGACGCGACATGATGTTTGCGCCGAATGTCTATGTCAGCACAGAAATGGTTTTGAGCATCGATGCCCTCCCCTATGTTGCTTCACGGGTGATGGATATCATTTGCGCAATAAAAGGCCAGTTCAAGAAATGCCTGATTCTCGACCTTGACAATACGGTATGGGGAGGTGTCGTTGGAGATGATGGATTAGAGGGTATTCAATTAGGTCACGGATTAGGAATAGGAAAGGCCTTCACTGAGTTTCAGATGTGGGTAAAGAAACTCAAACAACGTGGTATCATCATTTGTGTAGCCTCAAAGAACAACGAGGAAACCGCAAAGGAACCATTTGAGAAGCATCCAGATATGGTGCTCAAGTTGGAGGACATTGCTGTATTTCAAGCCAACTGGGAAACCAAAGTTGATAATATCCGTACCATCCAACACATTCTGAATATCGGTTTCGACTCCATGGTTTTCCTCGACGACAATCCGTTCGAGAGAAATATTGTAAGAGAGAATATTCCCGCTATTACTGTTCCCGAACTTCCCGAGGATCCTGGAGAATATCTGGAATACCTATATTCTTTAAACCTTTTCGAGACAGCGTCCTATAGTCAGGCTGACAAGGATAGGACCAAGCAGTATCAGGATGAAGCGCAACGAGTATCTCTGAGTAAGACCTTCACCAATGAGGCAGACTTCTTGAAGTCATTGAATATGGTTTCCGTAGTGAGTGGTTTCACCAAGTTTAATACTCCACGTGTTGCCCAGCTTAGTCAGCGTAGTAACCAGTTCAATCTGCGTACAGTCCGCTATACTGATGCGGATATTGAAGCGTTAGCTAATGATCCCAATGTGATTGACCTGAGTTTTACACTGGAAGATAAGTTCGGTGATAATGGTTTGATTGCAGTGGTCATCATGAAACCCATAGACAAGGAATCCCTTTTTGTAGATACCTGGTTCATGAGTTGCCGCGTACTGAAGCGTGGAATGGAGAACTTCACGCTCAACACCATGGTAGAAGCAGCCCGCCAGAAAGGTTATAAACGTATCATCGGTGAGTACTTGCCCACCCCAAAAAACAAAATGGTGGAGGGACATTATCCGTCACTTGGCTTCGATAAATTGGAAGGATTATCGACAGCTCAATATGTGTTGGATGTAGAGCAATATCAGCCCAGAGAGAATTACATTAAAGAAGTGAAAAGATGACAATCTCAGAACTTGCAGAGCAAAGTGCTCAGTTGTCACATACATATCAAGTGACCCCAGAGGTCTATCAGGCTTTCCAACTCTGCAGTCAGGATTTGAATCCGCTACATATCGATGAGACCTATGCCAAAGAGAAAGGGTTTAAGGGTTGTGTGATGTATGGAAACATCCTTAATGCTTTCATATCTCATTTCATAGGGATGTGTCTGCCGACTTCTAACTTGATGATTCAATCTCAGGACATCAGTTTTCATAGGCCTGTTTACCTCAATGATACTATTCAGCTTGAAGCAGGAATTGACACGGTTTCTGAAGCCGTTAATATTATTAACTATAAGCTGAAGTTCCGAAGAATTACAGAAGGGGCCAAATCGGAACTGGTGGCCAAAGGACATGTGCAAATTGGTTTACTTTTAGATAAAGAAGCGTAAAGAATGAACATATTGATTACTGGTGGTACCTCTGGTTTGGGTAAGGCCACAGTAGAATTATTAGTAAGGGACGGACATCAGGTATTTTTCAGCTACTTGGCAACAGAAGAGTTTACCGCCGTTGCAAAAGAGCTGGAGACCACATACAGCAATGTAAAAGCCATACCACTGAATTTTTGCGAAACAGAAAGTGTAGATGGGTTTTGTGGAAAGATGAAAGAGTGGGATTTGGATGTGCTGGTGAACTGCACATACGTAGGAAAACCACAGAACACCTATTTTCACAAGACTGCTCCAGAAGATTTCATGAATGCTTTTGAAATGAACATCATCCCAACGGTGAAGATTACCCAAGCGGCCATTGAGGTGATGAAGAAAAAGAAGTTCGGTAAAATTATCAACATTATAACCGAGGCAGTGATAGGTTTACCTCCGATGGGCTATACGCTTTATGCATGCAACAAAGCTTATTTGATGAAATTGTCTGATGTGATTAACAAAGAATATACGCGATACAACATCACATGTAATTGCATCCTACCCGCTTATATGCAGACAAACTTTGCAACAGTAGATGAACGTATATTGGAGCAGATGCAACAGGAACATCCATTGAAGAAACTGCTGACAGTTGATGAAGTGGCACAGTCCATCAAATTCTTTGTGGATGCTTCGCAGCAGGTAAACGGTGTTAAGTTGCCCATCAATGCTGGGACAATGCTATTATAGAAACTTATTGATTGAATATTATACATTATGGAAAGAGAAGAAATATTCAGCAAACTGAACGAGATTTTTGAAGACGTACTTGACTTGGAGGAGGGGGCAAATTTGACAGATAGCACCACCGCTAATGACATTGAAGAGTGGGATTCTTTGAGCCATATCCAACTAATCGTCGCCATCGAAAAGGCATTCAAAATCAAGTTCACTTCATTAGAGATTATGAAATGGGCTAATGTAGGCGAAATGGTTGATTCAATGGAAAGCAAACTCAATTAAATGATTGTAAACTCATTACAATTTTTTTTGTTTTTCGTAGTAGTATTTACCATATACTATCTACCTATTTATAGGAACACCCCGAAGTTTCAGAATCTCTGGTTATTTTTAACCAGTTACTTCTTCTATGGCTTTGCTGACTGGAGAATGGCACCCCTTTTGCTTGGGGCTACCATTGCGTTCTATTTCATTGGCCTGTGGCTAAAGTCGGAAATGGAAAAGGGGCAAACAAAGAATGCCTCTATGATTACGACGTTAGGCGTTGTCCTTGGTGTAGGAGTTCTTGTCTATTTCAAATACATGAACTTCTTTGCAGACTCCTTTGCCCAACTGCTTAAAGCCATCGGTCTTAACGTGTCATGGACCACCTTAAACATCGTATTACCCATTGGAGTCAGCTTTTTTACATTCAAGCTGATTAGCTATATTATAGAGGTGCATCGTGAACATATCCAGCCAAGCAAGGATTTTATTGAGTTTGGGACATACGTTGCATTCTTTCCAACAATTCTATCCGGCCCCATCGACCGTCCAAATAAGTTTATTCCACAACTACAAGGGGTAAGACAGTTTAACTATGATATGGCTGCTGACGGCTGCCGCCAGGTTCTTTGGGGTATGTTCACAAAGATGTGCATTGCTGATAATCTCGCTCCGTTTACAGACCGAGTATGGGCAAATATAGATGGTTACTCATCTGCAACCCTAATTCTTACCTCTTTTTATTATTCGGTACAATTATATGCTGATTTTGACGGTTATTCCAATATGGCCATCGGAGTAGCCAAGATTCTCAATCTTCAGGTAGAAAGGAACTTCAACCATCCATTCTTGGCGCGAAATATTGCCGAATATTGGAGGAATTGGCATATTTCTTTGACTAGTTGGCTTACGGACTATGTCTTTGCTCCTTTGAATATTGCTTTCAGATACATGAATAACCTTGGTATCATTTTGGCTATTGTTATCAATTTTGTCCTTATTGGCTTGTGGCATGGAGCAGATTGGACTTTCGCCTTCTTTGGATTATATCATGGTTTGCTATATATTCCTCTGATACTTTCTGGTTCTTTTGCAAAGAAGAAGAAACTTCGTCCAAACAAAATAGGCATTCCTAACATGAAGGATTTCTCTTACATGTTGGTAACCTTCTTATTGGTTTCTATTGGTCTTATCTTGTTTAGAGCAGAGTCATTTCCTCAAGCCGGAGAGTACCTCTCTTCTATATTAAAATGTAATGATATGTTTAATGCTTCCATGCTTGAAGGCAAAAGGTATATTTGGCCTGTAATTTTAATATTAGGCCTTGAGTGGTTGCAACGCGATAAACAACATGCTTTACAGTTCCCGTCTAACAAACTATTTAATTGTGCCGCTGTACGCTACTTGGTTTATGCAGTTTTAGTATCTGCCCTTTTCATTTATGCGGGAGAAGTACAGACCTTCATTTATTTCCAATTCTAGACAATGAAGAAGTTCCTATTTAAACTGTCCTTTACTGTTTTCCCTGTAATGCTTTTTATTATAGGATGCATGATATACTTGTCTGTATATGTTAATCCTAATGCAAGTGGAGATTTAGGAAGACTCGGCATGATTCCTTTTGGTCATGAATACAATCGTTTCTTGGAACAAAACTATCTTAAAGAAACCTTATTCGAGACCGTTAAGCAAGAAAACCTTCGTGAAGTTCAAACGGAAGTCTTAACAATTGGTGACTCTTTTTCCCAACAAGGTATATGTGGTTATCAAAATTATATAGCTCATAAAAACATTAAGGTAATAAACTGTTTTGATAATGTTACTGATAATCCATTGCAAATAGCATACGATTTGTTAGAGAGAGATATTGTTAACCATAAGTTGACAAAGGTCTTAACAGTAGAATGTGGAGAAAGAACTATTGAGAGCAGAATTAAAAGCTTTAATCCAAACATTAGCAGTAAAGAACAGCAGCAACAGCCTGTTGGGGTAAATGAGCCTGAAACAGCAAATAATAGCAATGACTGGTCTGTTTCAAGAGCACGGGATTTTATCTTATATAGAATTGGAATAGATAATCCTATATATAAAGCGAAGCTTCGGCATGATTTTTTTACATCTAATGAACCTAATGTCTTGTATTTTTATAACAAAGATATAGAATATGGGCATTGTTTGAAGGGTTCAACTGCAACTAAGCTCACCGAAGTATATAAAACGTTGCAAGATAAGGCGTGGGAAAGAGGGATCAAACTATTCTTGATGGTAGCGGTGGACAAATACGACCTCTATCAGGACTATATAGTCAACAATCAATATCCACAAAAAACAATAAACGAGGATATAGAAAAAATTATGCCTGATACCCCCGAACTTATATTAACAAAAAAATATCTTGTTCCTCTCGTGAAGAACGGCGAAAAAGACGTCTTTATGTTTAACGATACTCATTGGTCATACAAGGCATCAGAGATTGTTGCCAATGAAATCTACCGTAGAATAAAAGATGATGTAAACAATGAATAGGGATATGGAATTAACGACCATACTAAAGCAAAAGAAGTTTTGGATAAACGACTTCCTGCACGGGGGATGCCTATGGAATGACTTCAAGGAGATCCGTTTTATCTATGAGAACCCTGAAAAAGGAGAACTCATCAGAGAAAGACGCTTGCATGAGATTCTTGACTTTGCCAAGCAGAATATTCCATTCTATCAAAAATGGAATGGAAAGTTAGAATCCTTTAACGATTTTCCCGTCGTTAATAAGCAGATTTATCTTCAACACTATGCCGATTTTCTTACACCAAAAGAACGGATACCTGGACAGAAAGGGGAACTGCACATCCAACGTACTAGCGGTTCGACAGGTACTCCGTTCGAAGTACCGCAAGACACGAGATGCCGAACAAGGCGCGTTGCCACCATCAAGTTTGGTAACGAACTGATAGGATTTCGTTCGTTTGAACCGATGGTACACCTGCGCTCCTTAAAGCAATATTATACAGGCAATCCATCTGTCATCAATAAAAACTTGAATATCACCTACGCTGATAATTCGAACTTGAATGACAAGAAGATAAAGGATATCATAAACGTCATTAACAGCACGAAGGCCAAAGTGGTACGCGGCTATACGACTCCTATTGACATTATATGCAGTTATGCTATCAGTCATGGACTTACTTTATCGAGTCATCCCACCTTCATCACGGGTGGCGAAGGACTGATGGATTCTCTAAGATTAAAAATCATCAACGGTCTGCATTGTAACGTCGTTTCACAATATGCCAACGAAGAAAACGGTGTATTCGGACAGACAGAGTTGAATGGCAAGGGTACCTCCATAATTCTGAACCGTGCCAACTGCATTATCGAGATACTAAAATTAGATAGCGACGAGCCCGCATCACCCGGTGAGTTAGGAAGAATTGTGGTTACGGACTTCTTCAACTATGCCTTCCCTATGATACGTTATGATATTGGCGATGTGGCTTCCATTGGTAAAGTTCAAAATGGCATACTGATGTCGATAGACAATTTAGTGGGTAGAAAGGGCGACATGGTATATGGTACCAAAGGTCAATGGATAGACGTGGTGAATAGCATGTCAACAGAGATCCATAACAACCTTAAAATCCAGCAGTGGCAGTTTATTCAGGAAGGAGAAAAAGAATACACCTTGCGACTTGTCAGCACAGATGCTGAAACCAGACAGAATGCAAAGCATTTCGAGAACATGATGAAAGAACTACTTGGAGAGGATGCCGTCGTGCATGTAGAATATCCGGAAGAGATACCCGTACTCAGCTCAGGCAAACGTAAGGTCGTGATATGTAAATACAAAAAAAGATAAACAATAAATATGAACGAAATGATGAAAGGTAAGCGTCTTGCAGTATTTGGCGCAAACATGGTTACTCAAGAGGTTATGGATTATGCTCATGCTCATGGTATCACTGTGCTTTCGGTGAGCAACGACCCCAATGCTGCTATACATAAAGTTTCTGATGAGCAGTACATATTAAATAACACCGACGAAGAACAGATGATGAAGTTCTTTAAAGAGCAGCGAGTTGATGGTTTCCTTTCATGCTCTACAGAAACAGTTATAAGAAAGAATGTCGATTTTTTGGCGAAAACCTCCTATCCATACTATGCCAAACCCAAAGCGTGGCACATTCTGATGAATAAGCAACGGTTTAAAGAATACTCCAAGCGTTTTGGCATCGAAGTGACGCCCAATTACCGCCTTGGAGATGAAAATATCCAGTTCCCTGTTGTCGTAAAACCAGCAGAAGGAGCAGGAGGTATGGGTAAGACAGTCTGTCGAAATTATGATGAGCTCGTACCTGCCATCGAGGAGGCACAGAAAAAAGCACTGGGAGCAGATGATTATATATGTGAGAAGTTTCTTGAAGGACCTCTTTTTCAAATATATCTCTGGCGTCAGAGAGGCAAAACATACATAGCTTCTACTTCAAGTTTCATACATTATGAGTTCGACGATACTCTTAATTGGTCACCTATCTTAGAAATATTTCCTGCTAAAGATGAGAAATACATACTTGATAAACTCTTGACTCCACTTTCCGCAATGTTTGACGACTTAGAGGTGGAGGACGGTTCGTGCTTCCTGCAAGGTATCGTGGAAAATGGAATTCCATATCTCATCGACACGGGATTTCGTCTTCCTGGGTCGATGGACCACAGAATCGTGACACGTGAAAAGGGAATAGACCTTATTGCCTGTCATATTGAACATGCACTCACCGGAAAGTTTGGAGATGATTTCTCTGCACTTGAAAGGCCTTACGAGCATTGTCATGCTATATTTAGCCCAGGGCTGAAGAACGGCATTATCGGAAAGATTCGCGGATTGGATGCTATTGCAGAAATTCCTGGTGTCTATTATGTTCATCAATATCGGCAAGAGGGTGCCAAGATGACAAGGTGCGGTTATTCTGTCCACCAAGATCTTGGCCGAATCTATTTGGAGGCTCCTAATAAGGCAGAATTGCTTAAGCGAATACAAAAGATAATGGAGCTTCTGCAGGTTGAAAACGATAAAGGCGAGAATATGCTTCGTGAATATCCTGCCGGATGGCAAAACTTTTTCATGGAATAAAAGAGAGGGTATTAATGTCAGAATCGTTAAAGCAGAAAACGGTAAAAGGTCTTGGGTGGTCAGCCTTGGATAACGCGGCACGCTACGGTATGCAGTTTGTCATTGGCATTGTGCTGGCACGCCTGCTGTTGCCAGACGATTATGGGCTGCTGGGCCTTACCGGCATCTTCACCATCGTCTGCACAGCCCTTGTTAATGGCGGCTTCACCACAGCCTTGATACGCAAAAAGGATGCCACTGATGATGATTACAACACAGTATTCATCTGTAACCTTGTTATGAGTCTGTTACTCTATGCCGTCGTGTTTTTCTGCGCTCCGCTGATAGCAGAATTCTTCAGTAGGGAAGAACTTACGGCATTGGTGCGTGTGTCATCGTTAGGTCTTATCATCGGGGCGTTGGGAATGGTACAGCAGACACGCCTAACAAAGCGCATCGATTTCAAGACCCAGACAAAAATAACCATAATAGCATCGGCAATAAGTGGAGCCGTGGGCATCGGCATGGCAATCATAGGATTCGGCGTATGGGCGTTGGTGGCCCAGCAATTGATGTCCCACGCACTGCGCACCATACAACTATATATATATAATAGGTGGTTGCCACGCTTGCGTTTTTCCATTGAAAGTTTCCACAATCTGTTTGGCTTTGGATGGAAGATGATGGTGAGTGCACTGATTGACACCGTATGGAAGGAACTGTACCAAGTTGTAGTTGGAAAATTCTACACTTCAGCCACCTTGGGGCAATATACTCGAGGACAACACTATGCGAAACTATTCTCGCAAAATCTGACAACGGTGGTGCAACGTGTCACCTATCCTGTGCTGAGCAGTATTCAAGATGATAAGGAACGCATGGTGTCGGCCTATCGCCGCATCATCCGCACCAGTATGTTCATCACAGCCGTGACGCTTATCTTCCTCGGAGCAGTTAGTGAACCGCTCCTCTACTGCATGATAGGTCCGAAATGGCACGAAGCGGCAACCTATCTGCCACTTATCTGCTTGAGCAGTACGCTTTATCCCCTTCATGCCATTAACCTGAACATGCTTCAGGTACAGGGACGCAGTGACCTCTTCCTTGGATTGGAAATCCTCAAGAAATTAATTGGTTTAGCCCCTCTTTTTATCGGTGCTTTCGTTGGCATCATTCCTATGCTTTGGACTAACATCGTTACTGGCATTATCGCATATTTCCTCAATTCTTACTATTCTGGTCGTCTGTTAGGATATAGTTCATGGATGCAATTACGCGACATTGCTCCATCATATAGTTTGGCTTTTACTATTGCCTTATCAGTATGGTTCATGAAATACCTGCCATTGAGCAACTGGATAATACTTCCCATGCAGATTTCAGTTGGAATAGTCGTGTTTTTTTCCATCTGCAGGATGTTTAAAATGAATGAGTATAAAGAAATAATGGATATACTAAGAAAGAGGCATTAATATTGAACTTATGGGGAAAATAAAGATATTAGTTACTGGAGCTTGCGGTGTCACATCACGCTCTGTGGTAAGATCACTTAATAAAAGTAATGTCTTTGCCGGAAAGTGTGAATTTATTGGTACTGACGTTTGCTACAACGAGTACGGAATATATGAAGGACTGTATAAGAAGGTATATAAAGTACCTTATTACAATAGCGAATCGTATAGACTGTTAATGGAAAGAATAATTGCAGAAAACGAGATAGAATATGCAATTCTTATACCAGAGCCCGAAGTCCTCTATTGGAGTGAGCATCCATTTAATGTAAAGTTCTTAAGAATCCCGCCCCGATTCGCAAAAAAGGTCTTGAGCAAACGGAGCCTTTATGAGACGTTGTCCTCCAAGAACTACATACCTGATTTTCAGATACTATCTCGTGAAGATATGCTTTCGTCTGAACAGAGCGTTAAACTGAACTATCCCCTTTGGATAAGGGACTTTTCTGAAGGTACTACTTCAGGAAAGGGTTCTTTGAAGGCAGAGTGTTACGATGATGTTAAAGCTTGGGCTATCATTAACAGGAATATTCCGTCTTTCATGCTTTCCGAGTATCTTGAAGGCAGGAATCTTGGTTGTTTTACCTTGTTCCGTAACGGAAAACTTTTAAAATATGGTGTAGCACAACGTATTGATTATTTGATGGGTAAGGTTGCTGTTTCTGGCATAACAGGCAATACATGCAAAGGGAAACTGTTAAACGACAAACGGGTATTTGAGGTCGCATACGATGCCATTATGTCTGTTATCTCTGAAACAGGAGAAACGATGAATGGGCTGGTAGTGACAGATTTGAAGGAAAATGCAAAAGGAGAACCTGTCGTTACTGAGATAAACATCAGACATGTGGCCTTTACATCCACATTTGCAAACGCAGGACTGAATTTTGCCGAATATCAACTCTTATGCCTAATGGAAAAAGAGGCAGAAATATCAAACAACCTGACCATTGAATTTCCTGAAGACAACTGTATGTTAAGGGATGTTGACGGACTTCCTATCTATTTGGAACATTACAGACAACTAAATGAGGGTGAATATTATGAGTAATAACTTTCAACTCTCAACTCTCAACTCTCATCTTTCATTTAGGGTGTGGGTGCGCTGCGCTACCTTCAACCAAGCACCTTATATTACGGCTACGATGGATGGATTCTGTATGCAGCAGACCAACTTCCCTTTCCTTTGTGTTATCGTTGACGATGATAGCAAGGACGGGGAACAAGACATCATCAAACAGTATCTAAGGGAGCATTTTGAAGAAGAAGCCCCCCAGCCCCCTAAAGGGGGAGATACTGATGCCTACCACCTCTTATTGGCTCGCCACAAAGAGAACAAGAATTGCTACTTTGCGGTTTTCTTGCTGAAATACAATCACTACAGCATAAAGAAATCAAAGGAGTTATATTATCAGGATTTGATTGTTGGAACGGATTTTATTGCATTGTGTGAAGGTGATGACTATTGGACGGACGAGCATAAACTGCAAAAACAGGTTGATGCCTTAGATGCCAACCCACAGGCGACATTGGTCTATACCAACTTTCGACTCATTGATGGTGAAGGCAAGCCGACAAGCAGATCACATATAAATAAATTTCCTGGGCGTTCCCATTCCGGCGACAATCTACCTACATTGTTCCGCTATGGTAATTACATTATGACACTCACCACCATGTACCGAAGCGAGGTGTGGCAATCAGAATCCTTTATTAATTGTCCCTATAAGATGGATTTTACCCTGACACTGTCTGCAGCCCTTATGGGCGATTTTATTTGGATTCCAGATCAGACGGCAGATTACCGCTCACTTGAGAGTGGTATGGTCATGTCCAATCATGCAAAGGTGAAACAGCAGACAAAAGCTATTTATCGTTACTACGCAGATCTGTTTATGAGCGGACAGCGTAAACCCCTTTCATTCTTTCAACGTATTCAACCTACTTTATTTATCCTCCTATGGGCATTAAAGATGAAAGACCATCAATTTAGAAAGAATATACTGAGCATTAGCCTGCTGTCGCGTCTATTGTTACCAGTGGCTTTTGTCATACTGAAAAAAGAGAGATTAAAAAAAAGAATCGAAAAGTGGAATAAAGTATGAAAACTGCTGCATTCATAGTAACCTTGGTGTGTTGCTGCTTGATGTTCTTTGTGAAACGCGAGACAAAGGCTGCATTGCTTATTATGGGCGCTATGACGCTGACAATAGTGGATATACCTGGCGTTCCTTTGCACAAAGCGAACTTCATACTGCAAGTGGCTTTTCTGCTATCTGAATGGAGAAATCTGCCACGACATTTCATCGGGTTGCGAGATATACCATATATTTGGATAGCACTTCTGATAGTTATTTTCTCTTCCCTTTTGGCGGCATTTACCAGTCAATACGTAGGAATAACAGAAACTATAAAATCAGAACTTTTATTCAAGTATTTTGCCCTCGTATATGCTTTCTGGGCTGTCAAGAATGAAAAATCATTAAAGCCAGTATTGCAAATTTCCATATATTGCTTGATTGTGCTTACTATCTTTGCTATACTCAATTACATAGAAAAGAATGCTACGTTTGTCAATGCATTGACCGAAGGAAAGACAAGTAAAATATATGAAGGTGTTGCTCTTGGTGACGTTTTTACAGAAAATGCTCGGTTCAGAGTGCAGTCAATGTTTAAGTCACCTTTTGACTATGGCTATATATGTGCCGCAATGTTAATACTTCATATACATGGATGGTATCGACATTTAGAAAGCAAAACGGCATTTGTTATAGCACTTGTATGTTGTTCATTCGGAATATTGATATCTGGATGTCGCATAGTGTGGGTGAGTATTGTATTATCAGTAGTCAGTTACTCTATGTGGGTTTTCCAGCTAAGCAGAAATGTGATGTATGGCATGATTGCTATGATTCTTATGATAATGTCATATTATACCATTCCTGCTGTCGAAGATAAAGTCAACAAGGTAACTGATATCTTCGTTGAAAACAGCGAAACAAGTGGAAGTTCTATCCAATTGCGAATGTCCCAATACATGTATGTACTTATCTACACAGAAGGAAATGAATGGTTAGGTTTGGGGAAAGGGTATTGGAACCAGACTTTTTCTGAGGATCAAGAGGCAGTCAGCGGTCTTCAAGGTGTAGAAAGTGTTATCCTCGGATATTTGCTTGAACGGGGCGTTATCGGGCTGATTTTATGGGCAATTCCTTATACGATCATTTTCATCTATTTCTGGAAAAATCGTAAAAAAAGAAAAACATTAACAGGTCTGGGATGTTCTATCCTTACTTTGTACCTGGTTTTCTCAATAGGTACGGGAGAGTTAGCTTCTGTTTATCCAACGATGCTTCTTCTTGGTATGGCTATGAAGATGATAGAATATAAAAAGCGAAGGACAATGCTGTATGCAGTATTGCTGAAAATTATGAAGTCTAAGAACTTGACTTATAAGCAGCAACTTGGCTTAATTTTGAAAGCCCTTAGGAAGTGAATGAAAAACAACTTGACACATCGACTTGCGATTATAATTCCTGCATACAAAGCGGCATTTCTGCCAGCTGCGCTCGATTCCATAGCGGCGCAGACATGCAAGGACTTCACCTTGTATGTAGGTGATGACTGTAGCACTGAACCGATAGGCGATATCGTTGAGCAATACAGAGACAAGATAGAACTGGTTTATCAGCGGTTTGATCTTAATCTGGGTGGAAAAGACCTTGTTGCCCAATGGGAACGGTGTATTGCCATGAGTAAAGATGAACCTTACATCTGGTTGTTCAGCGATGACGATATGATGGAACCGAAATGCGTGGAGCAGTTATTTAAAACCATTGATGCAACGCAGGGAATATACGATTTGTATCACTTTGATGTGAAAGAAATCAATGAAGAAGGGACGGTGACGAAAGCACTACCAGAATATCCACAAGTGTTGAGTGCCTACGACTATTACAAAGGCAAAACCGCTGGTCGCTATCGCAGTTATGTGGTGGAAAATGTTTTTACACGCAAGATATATGAGGAGATTGGCGGCTTTAAGAATTTTGATTTAGCATGGGGCAGCGATGTAGCCACATGGTGCATCTTCTGTGGCAGCACAGGCATGTGTAAGATTTCCGATGCTCACGTCTGTTGGCGCCGCAGCAATCAAAACATCACGCCTGACAAGTCGCGGAAGACGGCTGAGCGTAAACTCATGGCCGAATGTGATTTCGTGGCATGGGCATACGCCTATTTCAAAGAAAAGTCCGACATTCTGCCAGTAAACAAGGCTCTCTTCATCCGCAAAATGATGGAATATAGAAAACGTGTGGGGTGGAAATGTTACCAGACTGCTTTTGCCACATTCTTTCGAGTTCATGGCCATCGTGAGAATAAGTTGCTATTATGGTTATACCTAAATCTGACTCCAATAAAGTTATACCATCTCCTAAAGAAGAACGAATGAAAGTATATTTTGTTGTAAGTGAACCATCTGAGCGAACTATCAATCATTTCGTATCTTCGCTTGGAAATGCCCTAGAAATACAGGGGTGTGAGGTGGTCTATGGGCATGAAAGGCTGTGGACAGACAATGTGTTTGATTGTGACATTGTTCACTTCCAGTGGCCAGAAGGAATATTCGGACTATTTGGACATCAGGTTACGGAAGAGGAACTAACACATATTAAAAACCGTCTTAAACAATTAAAAGAGCGTGGTAAAAAAATCTTTTGTACCTGCCATAACCTTAAGCCGCATACCAACAAAAATCCCAATGTGCTTCGATTGTATGATGTCATCTACAGACAGTGCGACGTCTTACATCATCTTGGCGCATATAGCCAAGACATATTGGCATCACAGTATCCGAATGCTAAACATGTCGTTATTCCTCATCATATTTATGATGATGTTTATAGTTTCGATATCCAGCAAGAAGATGCACGACGACGTTTGCACCTTCCAGTTGAGGGAAAGATTGTACTAAGTTTCGGAAAGTTCCGCAACGAACGAGAGCGTGACTTCGTCCTTTCACTCAGAAAAAACTTCAGTTTTCATTTTTCAACTCTCAACTCTCAACTCTCAACTGTCTTCCTTATGCCCGGCTTCTATCGGGAGACTTTACACACCTGGAACCCTAAGAAACTGGCAGTACGGCTATATAAAACCTATAAGTATAAACTGAAGGGCATCAAATTCTGTAACGACGTAATTCCAGACAACCTGATGCAGTGCTATTTCCGTGCTGCCGATGTGGTACTTATACAACGTCTTGACATACTGAACTCTGGCAATCTTCCCATGGCCTTCCATGCAGGTAAAGTGGTGGTAGGACCTGATGTGGGAAACATAGGACAGATACTGCGTGAAACAGGTAATTTCACCTTTGACCCGAATGACATTAAAAGTGCTGTAAGTGCTTTGAAAAAAGCGTTGACGGAAACGACAAAGGGCCGAGACAACCAAACTTATGCCACAAAGCACTGGTCGTCAGACCTCATTGCTACGAAATTACTAAAATGCTATCAAGAAGCAATTACCACGAATTAAGATTTATATAAATATGACAGACATCGTTTTCAATACGGGTGAGACTCAATCGGAGTTGAGAGCAAAGTATAACCCCGAGGGCAGTATCCTTCGTAGGGCACAGATGAGAATGTTGGATATGCTTCTTTACTTTGATAAAGTATGTAAAGAACAAAGAATACCATATCGTATTGATGGTGGCAATGTTTTGGGGGCTGTTCGCCATGGCGGATTCATCCCTTGGGATGATGACATAGATGTTGTCATTATGAGGAAGGATTTACATCGTCTTTGTGATTACCTCATCAAGAATCCTCACCCTCAGTATAATATCCAAACTTATAAAACGGATTATGGATATGTTGGTGCATGGGTTGTATTACGAGACACAAAAAGTAAATATATCCAGGATAGTATTGAGCATAAAGTCAGAAAGTATCGTGGTTTACAAATAGATATCTTCCCATACGAAAACAGGGTGATAAAATCCCTTCATAAATTTTCAGGAAAAATAACCAAAAAGAATGGAGAATGGTTTGTTGGGAAGCATATGCGCATAGCACGTGTGGTATATGTTCTGCAACACCGAATCCTCCATCCCATATTTAGAGCAATCGGAAGGTTTTGGGGCGACCCTGACATTTATATGTATCCATACGGTGCAAGGGTTTACAGGTCACATACATCAAAATCCCAGTTTCCTTACAAGGATATTAGTTTTGAAGGGCATCTATTCCCTGGGCCAGCAGACCCAGACTTGTTTTGCAAAGAATTCTATGGTGACAGATATATGGATTTGCCAGACGTTTCTAATAGGAACCATCATATGGCTAAATATCTGATATGGGATTAAACTTATATTAAAAATATGTCAGAAAGAATGCTATTATGAATAAGCCAATCATTGAAACGACAGGAGGAGTGATATATCCTAAAGACATGGATTATATCATCCATTGTATATGTGATGTTTTTTGTTGTGAATCAACATCAATTACAGATATACAACCCTTACAAAAAGGCTTGTCAAACTCTGTCTTGTCTTTCTGCTTCAATGGGGGAAAATATGTTTTCCGCTATCCGGGATTAGGCTCAGAATTACTTATTGATAGAGGCAGAGAATCTATTGTCCAAAAGATGATTGAGGATGCTGGGGTTGACACATCACTCGTGGCTATGAGTGCTCGCTATGGATGGCGAATATCCCGTTTCGTGCAAACAAGACCCTTCCAATACCATGACATAAACGACATGGTGAGGGGCATCCTTTTAATCAGGAAACTGCACAGCATTAAACCTAAGGTGAGATGGGAGTTTGATGTGAAAGAAAAATGGGAATCTATCAGAGATATGACTCCAACAGACAAATATGGAGATAACTTCTCACAGTTCCCAGAGTTTGCTGAAATCAAAGAACGTATCTATAAGTTATATGATGTAGCCCAAACCGACGGCATAAAAAAATGCCTGACTCATGGCGATTGTCGTGATGAGAATTATTTAATTAATGACAAAGAGATTCATTTGATTGATTGGGAATATGCAGGATTTGGAGATCCAGGTTTTGACATAGGCACGTATGTTTGTGGTGGAGACCATTCAGAAGAAGAGGTGGATAGAATCCTTTTCACTTATTTTGGGCGTATGCCTTCTATTAAAGAACAGCGTCATTTCTATGCATACATTGCTATATCCGGATTTTTCTACATGCATTGGACCATGTATAAAGAATCTCAGGGGCAGATGATAGGATATTTGAAACCACTTTGGTATCACTTTGCAAAAGAATATAGCAAGAAAGCACTAACGTTATATAATAGCGTCAGCTCTCTATAACCTTTAAACTATAACCAATAACCTATTTTACCTTTTATGACATACATAGTTTTAGTAGCAGGTCAAGGCAAGAACCTTCAGCCATTGACGTTGAGTTATCCAAAAACGCTCTATAAATTAGGTGGTGAAACAACAGTCCTCCAGCGTCTTGTCCGCTCCATCAGGAAATGCGACAAGAAAGCCGAAATAGTCATTGTTGTGGGCTTTATGTATAAGCATATACAAAAAGAACTGGAAGATGACAACGTGCTGTTCGTTCATAATCCTTTCTATGAGGTAACAAGCTCAATGGGGTCTCTGTGGTTTGCAAAAGAATATCTGCAAAGAGAAAATGTAACCATCATCAATGGCGATATTGTGATGAGCGATAAAATGATTAACGACGTCATTTGCGCTTATACTGATATACCCTACGTGTTGTTAGACAGCACCAAAACCAGCGACAACAAATACAATGTTCAGGTTCAAGGTGACAGGGTCTGTGTGATGAGCAAAAACCTTACAGATTTCATGGGGAACTATGTCAGCGTAACAAAACTTGACGCAGTCTCGTCTCGTTTTGTGTTTGAACAACTCTCCCTGATGGTGAATGATGGAATGTACAATTTGTTTTATGAAGATGCTTTGGTACAGATGATTTTCGATAAGGACTTCGAGCTTTATTATAAAGATGTAAAAGATTATAAATGGACTGAAATAGACAGCGTAGATGATTTATTAAAAGCTCGTCAGATTCAAGCAGAAAGCGAGATATGAATTATGTCATTATTATAGCCGGAGGTGTTGGAAGTCGCCTGGGAGCGTCTGTACCGAAACAATTTGTGGAAGTATTAGGTAAGCCTGTTATTGTTTATACCATGGAGCATTTTCAGAACCACCCTGAGATAGATGCTATAGAATTGGTGTGCGTGGATGGTTATCAGGATTACTTGAAAGGTGTTGCTGAACGATACAGAATGACCAAAGTGATAAAAATCGTAACAGGCGGTTCTGAATATGAAAGGTCGATTATGAACGGAGTGGCTGGACTTGAAGGTATAGCCCATCCCGACGATGTAATCATGCTACACTGGTCTGCTTCACCATTCCTTTCAGAAGATATTATATCGGACAATATCCGTGTCTGCAAAGAGAAAGGCAATGCCATGACAGCAAGTTACTCATATCTTCTATATGGGTCTAATGATGGAGAATATGCTAAAAAAACCATTAACAGGGATACTTTTATGACGTTATCTGCCCCACAGTCTTTTCTTTACAGGGTAATCACTGACATTTACAAGCAGGTAGAAGAGAAAAAAATGTTTGATTATGTTGAGCCGCATACAACTGCCTTTATGACGGAGTTAGGAATACCCATCTATTTCTCAAAAGGTAGCCATACAAATATTAAAATAACGACCAAGGAAGACATTGACCTCTTCCTGGGTTATCTGCTTGCTCAGAAGTATAAAGAGGAACACAAAGAATCTGTAAGGTATGAAAAATAGCCCACTCATCAGCGTTGTGCTACCCACCTATAATGTAGCACAGTATTTGCAGCAATGCTTAGAGAGCGTGGCAGCACAGACCTATCAGAATATCGAGGTGATTATCATTATTGATGGAGCCACCGACGGGTCGAATGAAATAGCCCAGGAATTCTGCAAGATAGACAGCCGCTTCTTTGTCTATTGGCAGGAGAATGCAGGCAGCGGTCCCGCACGTAACAATGGACTGGCACACTGCAACGGAGAATTGGTGATGTTTGTTGACCCCGACGACTGGATTGAGCCGGAACTATTAGAAAAACTATATGAAGCACAGAGTGAAAGTAATTGCGACCTTGTAGCATCTACGAGAATCAAGGTGGAATGTGATTCAAAAGGGCAAGTCAGGAAGATTAAGCCCCAGCATCTGTCCGACGAGACCTTAATTGGGCAAGATGTAGTGCGCCAAGCCTATATGCGGATGCTCCGCACGGGTGTGGTCAGCAATCCCACACAGAAACTTTTCAAGTTGTCCGTCATCCGTGAGCATCAAGTGGAGTTTCCCCCGCTGAAACGCTCGCAGGATATTGTGTTCAACTATCGCTATTATAGCTCTGTCCAGTCCCTGCGACTTATATCCTACAGCGGCTACTATTACCGCGCCATGCCGACCCAAACGGCAGGCAAGTCTCATGCCGACTATTACAAGACCATCATCTACCTGTACAATGACCTTCAGGCCATGTACCAGTCGTGGGGTATGGCGTTCCCCGAACAGGAGATGTGCAATTGGTTCTTCCATGTTCGCATCTACTCCAACTTGCAGAAGTCCGTGGCGCAGAGGTGGGACATGGCTCGTCTTTTGGAAGATACGACCATCCTGCACATCGTGCAGACAGCGAAGCCTTCTGTGTCATATCTTAAAATGACACGGCAGCTCGTGCTGTCGCGCTCATACAGGATGCTGAAACTTTTCCTGAAACTTATACTATTCATAAAATGATAAAGTCAAAAGAAGACCTTAGAGACTATTTGAAGGCAGACCAGGCGATGACGGGGAAGCCCAATCGTTTGTTCGTCAGATGGCTGACCAGAAGTGATGAGTACTACATCCGCGCTTTCATGGTCGCACTACGCCACTACGAATACTATCTGAACAAACGTCGGAACCTGCTGGATTTCATCCCATACCTATTCTGGTGGTGGAACTACCGAAGACTGAAATTGAAGTCAGAGCTGTATATCATGCCAAACACCGTTGGACCCGGATTCTATCCCCGTCATCGGGGCTTTGTTCGGATAGGTCCCACCACACATATCGGGAAGAACTGTTCCGTGATGCCTATGGTGCTCTTTGGTAAGAAACTGCCAACGGCATACAGCGAAATAAACGTCGGTGATAACTGCTACATTGGTACGGGCGCCACCATACTCGGCCCTCTCATCATTGGCAACAACGTCACCATTGGAGCGGGAGCAGTCGTGACGAAGGATATCCCCGACAATGCCGTAGTGGCGGGAGTACCAGCCCAAATAATCAGGATACAGGAATGAAGAAGGTAATCTTTGTCGGTTGGGTGAATCTGGGGAAAGCCCCTGTTGATGGCGAGACCACCAAGAACCAGTACATCATTGCGGAACTGAAGAAGTACTGCCAGCTGACGGTTCTCGACTTCTACGAGAAGCGTCGCCATCCGTGGGTCTATCTTCAGGCTTTGTGGGCATTGCTTTCCAAGCCCAAAGCCACCATCATCTTCTCCACTTCGGCAAAGAATGTCTATGCCATTCTGCGGCTGTTCATGCGTCTGCACGTCAGGCGCGACATCATCTATTGGGTCATTGGCGGTGCTTTTGCCAAGCAAGTCAGAGACGGCATATTCCGGGCCGATGTGTTCAACCACATAAAATACAATCTTGTGCAATGCCATAGCATGATTAACGTGTTAAATGAGGCAGGCGTGACCAATGCCCGCTTCGTCTCGAACTTCAAGCCCATTCCCTATTACCCCGACATGAAGAAAGCTTTGGCAACAAGGGCAAAGAGCGATACCCTCCGCTTCGTGTTCCTCAGCCGCATCATGCCCGACAAGGGTTGCGATTATATCTTGCAGGCCATCAGGCGGCTCAATGCGAAGGGACTCCAGACTCGTTTCTCCATCGACTTCTACGGAAAGATAGATGCCGGCTACCGCGAACAATTCCTGAAAGAAATCGGTCTGCTGGAAAATGCTTCCTGGCACGGCCTACTGAACCTTCACACCACTGGGGGCTACGACACCCTTGCCGCCTATCATGCCATGCTCTTCCCGACATACCACCCCACCGAGGGCTTCGCAGGCGTGTTCATCGATGCGTTCATTGCCGCCTTGCCAGTGCTGGCTTCACACTGGGCCTACAATGCCGAGGCCATCACCGATGGGAAGCAGGGCATCATCTATCCCGTCCACAACGTGGAGGCATTGACGAACGTCATGGAGAACTGCATTACGGGGCAAGTTGACCTGCAGGTGATGGCACGCAACGCCCGGGCAGAAGCTTCGGCCTATGAAGCAAAAAAAGTCCTGACGGAAGCATATCTGAAAAGTATTGGACTTATTGATGAAAAGCACGTGTTATAACTGGACGTTCACAAAAGAAATTATCGTAGTCTTGTTGATTGCTTTGTTCTCATCCGGTGCGATGATGGCTCAGGGTAAGGTAATGATTAATGAATTGATGCAATCTAATGTGGACTTTATGATGGTTAACCATGATTTCCCTGACTCATGGGTGGAACTCTATAACGGAAGTAACCATACAGTTGCCGTCAATAATTACCGTATCGGTCCGACAAATGTGTATGAAGAAGCTTATACGTTGTCGTCAGGTTCCGTTGGTATAGAACCTGGAGCGCACTTGATGCTCTATTGCGACAAGACGACAGGCACCCCACTCCATTACAAATTCAATCTGGAAGCAGGCAAAGGCCAACTCTTCTTGTTCGACGACACAGGGATCCTCATCGACTCCGTCGCCTACGGGAAAATGCCGGCACCCAACATTGCCTACGGTCGAGTGACAGACGGCTGCGAGGTGTGGCAGTACGAACTGACACCCACGCCTGGAGCCTCTAACAACAGCGTGGGGAGCGACGATGTATTACCAGAACCGCTCTTCTCCGTCGAAGGTCATCTGATGACGAACGGCCCTGAGACCGTCACCATCAGTTTGCCTAAAGGTGTGCCGGATGATACGAGCATTTACCTAACAACTGATGGCAGCGAGCCAACATGGGAATCTGATAACGACACTCTCTTCACACTCAACATAGACCGAAGCACCGTTGTCCGTGCAAAACTTCTGTCGCATAAGATGCTCCCCATCCGCTCCACAACACACTCCTACATCTTCCATCCGAGAGCAACCAATATCCCAATTGTCTGCATTGCTACCGACAGTGCATTCCTCTATAGCAGCGAGGAGGGCATCTGTTCTAACGAAAACACTTATGGCGCTCCCAATTATCAATATGACTGGAGACGTCCTGCAAACTTTGAGTATTTCAACATACAGAATGGGACAACTGTCTTCAATCAATGTGGGGAAATGGCATTAGCAGGCGGGATAACCAGGGACAGACCGCAAAAAAGCTTCAAATGCTATGCAAAGAACCGTTTTGGCAAAAAGAATTTCAAAGGAGACTTCTGGCGTGACAAGCCTGAGGTGACAAAAGTAAAATCTTTCATACTGAGAAATGGCGGAAACAATTGTAAGTCAGGCCGTATTGAAGATGCGGCTTTGCAAAAGTTATTCGGTACGAACATTGATGAAATCGACTGGCAGGCTTACGAGCCAGTAATCGTTTATATCAACGGTGTTTATAAAGGGGTGTATGGTTTTCGTGAGCGTTCCCAAGAAGACTATGTGACAAGCAACTATGATATAGACGACAACGAGGTCGGTATCGCTACAGCCGATGCCTATATTGAGCCCGATGCCGAACCCTGCTTCTCTGATTTTTATGCTTTATATCACCGAAACAACGTCACTTACGAGAAAATGGCAGAGGTCATCAATATTGATAATTTTATGAATGCCTTTATTGCAGAATGTTATAGTTCTAATACAGATTACCCAAGGAACAATGTTTCTATGTGGAGACAGACTGGCGAAGGAAACAAATGGCATTGGATATTGAAGGATTTAGACTATGTAGAGGAACATGATGCCTTATGGAATATGTTCAAGTACATGTTAGGCACTGACAACCCTGAAGACGAAGAGTATGAAATCTCCCACAAGTCAGTAATTAGAAAGGCCCGATATCTATACGTAAAGATGATGCGTTTCCCGGAGTTCAGCAACCGCTTCATTACCAAATACGCTACCTACCTCGGTGACTTTCTGCGTCCTGATGTCTGTCTGCCCATCGTAAATGAAATGGCTGAAGAGATAAGGAGCGAGATTACTCCTACTTTTGACGTTTACAATATGTCAACACCTGCAAGACATCAGTATTACGTTGACTTGTTCTGCGACTATATCACACAACGTCCCGCGATTGTCTATCAGCAAATGGCAGACTATTTTTCGCTGGGCAATGTCATCCCCGTCAGCATCTTGAACGATGAAGAGGAAGACAGAAGCATCTCTGTGTACGACACCCCGCTTCGCACAGGAATGTTCAAAGGCGCATGGTTCACGCAATTCCCGCTCAGCATCAAGGTTACAAATGACAGCAGTGCCGGATGGATGATGGTTGTCACACATGACGACGGCAACGAATCGACATACGTCTATAACAAGGCAGAGATACAGCCATCGCTGGCATCATGCGCCCCTGGCGACTCCGTCACCTTCATTGCAGTCGATGCAGATGCCATAATGGCTCGTAAGGTAATGATCAATGAATTGATGCAGTCTAATGTGGACTTTATGATGGTTAACCATGATTTCCCTGACTCATGGGTGGAACTGTATAACGGAAGTGACTATACAGTTGCCGTCAAGGGTTACCGCATCGATCCGACAAATGTGTATGTTGATGCTTATCCTTTGTCTTCAACTACCATTGATATAAAGCCTGGTGCGCATTTGACCCTATACTGCGACAAGACAACAGACACACCTTTCCATTACAACTTCAATTTGGATTCAGGCAAGGGCACGCTCTTCTTGTTTGACGACACAGGAACACTCATCGACTCCGTCGCCTACGGGAAAATGCCGGCACCCAACATTGCCTACGGTCGAGTGACCGATGGTAGCGACGAATGGCAGTACGAACTGACACCCACGCCAGGAACTCCCAACAACAGTGTGGGGAGCGATGATGTATTACCCGAACCGCTCTTCTCCGTCGAAGGTCATCTGATGACAAACGGCCCTGAAACAATTACTATTACCTTGCCCGAAGGTGTGCCTGAGGATGCGCGAATCTACCTGACAACTGATGGCAGCGAGCCAACATGGGAATCTGATAACGACACTCTCTTCACACTCAACATAGACCGGAGCACCGTTATCCGTGCAAAGCTCCTGTCGCATGAGATGCTTCCCATTCGCTCCACCACACATTCATACATCTTCCATCCCAGGAATACCAAGTTGCCCATTGTCTGCATTGCTACCGACAGTACATTCCTCTATAGCAGCGAAGAGGGTATCCTTTCAACCGACAGCACCAACGGGAAACCCAACTATAAATACGATTGGCGCCGCCCTGCTAACTTCGAGTACTTCCGCACTAATGATGGCACAACCGTTTTCAACCAATGCGGTGAGGTAGCAGTGGGAGGAGGTGCATCCAGAGGCGCGCCCCAGAAGAGTATCAAATGCTATGCGAAAAAACGTTTTGGCAAAAAAAACTTCAATGGCAGCTTCTGGCGCGATAAACCAAAAGTCACAAAGGTCAAATCTTTTATGCTAAGGAATGGAGGCAACAACTGTAGAACCGCCCGCATTAACGATGCAGCCCTGCAGAAGTTTTTTGGTACTAACCTTGAAGACATCGACTGGAAGGCATACGAGCCAGCCATTGTCTATATCAACGGAACATACAAGGGCATCTATGGTTTCAGGGAGCGTTCAAATGAAGACTACCTCACCAGCAACCATGATGTGGAGGAAGAAGATGTGGAGATGGCAACAGGCGAGAATTACGTGTATGACAATGTAAAAGGTACTCCGGATTTCAACGTCTTCCACGCGCTCTATAACAAGGCCGACATCACATACGAAGAATTGAGCGAGGAGATGAACATTGATAATTTTATGAATGTCTTCATTGCAGAGTGTTACGGTTCCAACAGCAACTACCCGCATAATAACATTATTATCTGGAAAGACACAACCAATCAATCCAAATGGAAATGGATACTGAAAGATTTGGATGCCGTCTATAGGCACGATGCTTCCTGGAACATGTTCAATTACATGCTTGGCACAGATGACGTACAGGCCCAAGAATACGAACGCTCTCAAAAAGCTGTGACCGTCAAAGCAAGAAGACTTTACGAGCGGATGATGTCTTTCCCCGAGTTTCGCGACAGCTTCATTGCTGTATATGCCACCTATCTCGGCGATTTCCTGCGTCCAGATATTTGCCTGCCAATTGTCCGCGAGATGGATGATGAGATAATAAACGAGATAGCACCCACTTTTGCGGCATACGACAACATGTCCAAACTAAAGACGCACAAGGCATACCTTGAACTGTTTTGCACTTATATTGTCCAACGACCAGATTATGTGTATCAGCAAATGGCAGACTATTTCCAGCTTGGGGAACCAATCAAGATGTGTATCAGCAGCACAAAAGGAGGGGAGATTTCTATCTGTGACACCCCACTCCGCACTGGAATGTTCCAAGGCGCATGGTTCACGCAGTTCCCGCTCAGCATCAAGGTTACAAATGACAGCAGAGCCGGATGGATGATGGTTGTCACACACGACGACGGCAACGAGTCGACATACGTCTATAACACAGCAGAGATACAGCCATCGCTGGCATCATGCGCCCCTGGCGATTCCGTCACCTTCATTGCAACCGATGCAGATATGGTGGATGGCAATATCGCGAACAACGGCAACCGCACAATCGCATCCATCTATGATGCGACAGGCAAAATGATACCAACTCTCCATCGAGGAGTGAACATCATCCTCTATGCCGACGGCACACGACGAAAGATACTTAAAGAGTAGTAAGTAAAACTGGGAATCAAGAACCATGAGTAAAAAAATACTTGCTGTAGCCTCGATAGGCGGACACTGGATACAGTTGCTCAGAATAGCACGGCCCATGGAAGAGCATTATGAGATGGTATTTGTCTCGACTCATCCAAAATGTGCCACGATGGTGGAAGGTCAAAAGTTCTGCCTGACAACAGATTTCAGTAGGTCGGATGCCTGGAAACTGATACCGTCGTTCTTCAAGGCTATAAAAACGATACGAAAGGAAAAGCCTGATGCCATTATCACTACAGGCGCTGCTCCCGGATTAATCTACCTCGTTGTTGGAAAACTCTTGGGAAGAAAGACCATCTGGATTGACAGTATTGCCAATGCAGAACATCTGTCGGCAAGCGGACGTATGGCATCAAAGTTTGCCTCACGTATCTATACGCAATGGAAAGACCTTGCTACAGGGGAAATACAATATGCCGGCAATGTTTTCGGGAACACTAAATAGAATTTAAACCGTAAACGGTAAACAGTAAACTATCAATTACAAATGATATTCGTAACTATAGGTACCCAACTTCCGTTCGACCGTCTCATCAAAATAATAGATGAGTTGGCACCACAACTGCATGAGGAAGTTATTGCGCAGGTATATCAATGTGGTTTTACACCCAAGAACATTAAGGCTATCGATTTCCTTGCACCAGATGAGTTTAACACACTCTTTGACAAAGCCCGTCTCATAGTATCGCACGCAGGAATGGGAACTATACTGTCTGCACTGCAAAAGGACAAGCCCATCATCGTATTCCCTCGCATTGCTGCTTTGGGGGAACATCGTAATGAACATCAGCTGGCTACGGCGCGTAAAATCAAGGAAATGGGTGCTGTCAACGTGGCAATGAACGAAGAAGAAATTACCTCCATGCTGTTGAATGGAAATCAAATAACGTTCCAACATATCGGTAACAGGGCATCACCATCTCTTATCCAATCAATAGAGGATTTTATAGACAGGCCATGAAACTGCCTTCAGTGTAAAAACATAATAAAAAACAAACAACATGAAAACATCAGAGATAAAAGAATTATGGCGCACGCTTCCGTTATCTTCAGACAACGACATGAATAAGTTGGATAATCAGATTGAACTGAATCCTGCTGCATGGGAGGCTGTAGCCATATTCTTGAAAGAGAAAGACCTTAATGCATTGTCATTAGGTCGTAATGAGATTGGAAATGGAGCCTATGCAAATGTTGCAGAGTACGAGACAAAGCTGCAAAATGTATATGAACTGCATCGTAAATACATAGATGTACAACTACTGACACATGGATGTGAAGCAGTTTTTGTCGCAGACAAAGAACAGGCCAGTGAACCACAAGGCCAGTTCGACGAAGAAGGTGATTATATACTTTATGCAAAGGCCGACAATGCACGCAAAGTGGTAGTAAGCCCTGCAAGTTACCAGGTGTTTTACCCCTCAGATGCCCACAAACCATGCATGGCGTTGGATGAATCTCCCCTACCCGTCCGAAAGGTGTGTGTAAAGATTCCGTACAAATGTGAGGAATGATGACGAAGAAGCATTAATCGATGTACACAACCAAAGGTAAAAAAACTGTCATTAATTGGGGGGTGCTGTCACGCTTAGACAGAACTCTGTCAGCGCTATGACAATCTTTTGTCTACGTTTGACAATAGCGGATGTGAAGCGTGACATCGGAATAGAATTCAATTATAAATTAAACATATAATATGGAGATAAAACGGATTACTTGTCGTTCAGCGATTGAAGCGGCAGCTCTGAAGGCTTGGCTTGAAGAGGCAAATATCAATTGTATCATATTTGATGAGACAAACAGTAAGGTGGCACGTGGACTTCTCGACCAAACAATGGATGTGATGGTCAAAGAAGAAGATCTGGAAAGAGCAAATGCTATTTATAAAGAACTGCTCAAGGCAAACGGCAACTAATAGTAACCAACCGCACAAGTCAAAGAAGACCTATACACGGAAAGACAAGCACAAGTCTTTGTGGAAATAATAAAGATCTGGAAAGAGCGATAGACGGGACTCGAACCCGCGACCCTCGGCTTGGGAAGCCAATGCTCTACCAACTGAGCCACTATCGCATTCACTAAGACTATGCAAAATTACGGCATTTTCTGCACTTACACAAGAAAATGCCGTAGTTTTTTTATTTGGTAGCATGAGTCCACCATGCATCATTCTGGTCTTTTGGCGAATGTTGCTTGGTGTTACTCTGCACACTTCCGTTTCGGACACGTGAGAGTGTTTCGGGTGTCATCTGCAGGAAACTGGCAATATGCACCATTGGGGCACGGAGGATAATCTCGGGCTTCTCGCGAAGAAGACGCTCGTAGCGCTCCGAGGCATTCTCGAATCGCTGGCTGTCGGCATGTTCCTGCGAACTGATAGCAACATGCTCAAGAATCTTACGGTAGAGCATATCAATCTCCTGATTACGTACGAGCAGGTTGTTGAGGTCGTCATACGGAATGGCATAAACCTTGGTATTCTCTAATGCCTCGACAATAAGTCGGCTAGGCTCCTGCTTCAGAAAACTCTCTATGCAGAAGACGATACGGCCCTCGAAACTAAAGTGCTCGGTAACGTCCTTATTATTCTTATAATAATATTGGCGAACCATGCCTTTCTCTACAAAATAAAGGTTACGGCAAACCTGCCCTTCTTGGAGAATGGTATCACCCTTCTGGAACTTCATGGGCACAAGAATACTGCCCAAGATTTGTACTGCAGGCGGTGTAAGCGTGCAGTAGATTCGGGATATCTCACGTGCAATGTCTCTTCTTCTATCCATTACGGTTATTTCTGGTATTTAGGCTAAGGTGGGGTTACTAATCTAATTTTAATACGGCAAGGAAGGCTTTCTGCGGAACCTGTACGTTTCCGATCTGCTTCATGCGCTTCTTTCCTTTCTTTTGTTTTTCGAGCAATTTACGCTTACGGCTTACATCACCTCCGTAACACTTGGCAAGTACATCCTTACGGACCTGCTTTACCGTTTCACGGGCAATAATCTTGGCACCGATTGCGGCCTGAATGGCTATATCGAACTGCTGACGAGGCAGAAGTTCTTTAAGCTTCTCGCACATACGACGGCCAAACGTCTCGGCATTGTCGACGTGTGTCAGCGTGCTGAGGGCATCCACAGGCTCACCATTCAACAGAATATCCATCTTTACCAGTTTGCTGGGGCGAAAGCCCGACTGGTGGTAATCAAATGAGGCATAGCCTTTACTTATGCTCTTGAGCTTATCATAGAAATCAATTACTATCTCGCCAAGGGGCATGGCGTACTGAATCTCCACACGATTACCGCTGATATATTCTTGCTTCAACAACTCTCCTCGCTTACCCAGGCAGAGCGTCATGATATTACCGATATAAGCGGTATGCGTGATGACGGTTGCATGGATGTATGGCTCTTCGATATGATCAATGAGTGTTGCATCGGGCATACCTGAGGGGTTATGCACCTCCTTAACCTCGCCTTGCTTATCATATATAAGATACGATACGTTGGGTACGGTGGTAATGACGTCCATATTGAACTCACGGTCGAGACGTTCCTGTATAATCTCCATGTGCAGTAGGCCCAAGAATCCGCAACGGAAGCCAAAACCCAAGGCAACGGAACTTTCGGGTTGGAAAGTCAGGCTGGCATCATTGAGCTGCAACTTCTCGAGGCTGGCACGCAGGTTCTCGAAGTCTTCGGTTTCGATGGGATAAACACCGGCAAAGACCATTGGCTTAACCTCTTCGAAGCCCGCAATAGCCTCCTTGCAAGGGTTCTCGACCGTTGTTATGGTATCGCCCACCTTTACTTCTGTGGCAGTCTTGATACCCGAAACGATATATCCGACATCGCCACAATGAAGTACCTTTCGCGGTACCATATCCATCTTCAGGACCCCAATCTCATCAGCCTTATATTCCTTGCCAGTATTGATGAACTGGACCTGATCGCCACTCTTAATGCTTCCGTTAACAATCTTGAAGTAAGCAATGATACCACGGAAAGAGTTGAAGACAGAGTCGAAGATAAGTGCCTGAAGGGGTGCGTTCTCATCACCCTTGGGACAAGGAATGCGTTCAACAACAGCCTGCAAGATATCCTCAACGCCCATCCCGGTCTTACCACTGGCACGGATAATCTCCTCACGTTTGCAGCCAATAAGTTCAACTATCTCATCTTCCACTTCCTCTGGCATAGCATTGGGCATATCGCATTTGTTGATGACGGGGATAATCTCCAAGTCGTGATCAATGGCCATATACAGGTTGCTGATGGTCTGTGCCTGAACGCCCTGAGTGGCATCCACAACAAGTAAAGCGCCCTCGCAAGCTGCAATACTGCGTGAGACCTCGTAAGAAAAGTCTACGTGTCCCGGAGTGTCAATAAGATTTAGGATGTATTTCTCGCCCTGATAGTTATATTCCATCTGTATGGCGTGACTCTTGATGGTGATACCACGTTCACGCTCCAAATCCATATCATCCAACATCTGCCCTTCCGTCACCTCAATGGTATTGGTAAATTCCAACAGGCGGTCGGCAAGGGTGCTTTTTCCGTGGTCGATATGGGCTATAATACAGAAGTTTCTTATATGTTGCATTAAATCGTCAAATCAAGTTTTGCATTTCATGATTGCAAAAGTACAAAAAAACTATCAATCCACAAAAGATAGGTTGGAAATTCTTGGCGTATTCACAACTTTTCAGTACCTTTGCGATGAAAATTTATTTCATAAAACAAAGATTATGGATGCACAGTTAATAAAAGAATGTGAAACAAAAGCTCTTACATGGCTAAATTCACCCTACTATGATGATGAAACCAAGACCGAAATTAAGGCTATGTTGGATAATGAAGACAAGAATCCCCTTGTAGATGCTTTCTATCAGAGTCTGGAATTTGGAACAGGCGGTTTACGCGGCATTATGGGTGCCGGCACCAACCGTATGAACAAATACATTGTAGGTATGGCAACCCAAGGATTTGCCAACTACATCAACAAAGCTTTCCCCGAAGGTGGGAAGAGTGTTGTTGTAGGCCACGACTGCCGTAACAATGGCCGCATGTTTGCCGAGAGTGTTGCAGATATCTTCAGTGCCAACGGTATTAAGGTTTATCTTTTCGAAGGCCTCCGCCCCACCCCAGAAATCAGTTTCGCCATCCGTCAGTTGGGTGCTGTAGCCGGTGTAAATGTAACAGCCAGCCACAACCCTCGCGAATATAACGGATACAAGGCTTACTGGAGCGATGGCGCGCAGGTTATTGCTCCGCACGACACAGGTATCATTGAGGAAGTCAACAAGGTAGCTATCGAGGATGTTAAATTCGAGGGTAACAAAGACCTTATTAAGATTATTGGCGGTGAGATGGATTACGACTACATGATGGCTGTCAAGGAAGCTATGGTAGATCAGGACGTGATTCTGCGCCAGAAAGACCTGAACATCGTTTATAGCCCCATGCACGGAACAGGACGTGTGATTGTGCCTCTATGTCTGCGCAGCTGGGGATTCCAGAATATAAACGTGGTGCCCGAGCAGATGGTGGTTGACGGCAACTTCCCCACTGTTATCAGTCCCAACCCCGAGAATGCTGAGGCTATGACACTGGGTATGAAGTTAGGTACCAAGCTGAATGCCGACCTAGTAATTGCCTCTGACCCCGATGCCGACCGTTTGGCTATCGTATGCCGCGACCCTAAGGGTGAGTGGATTATCATCAACGGCAACCAGACCTGCATGATGTTCTGCTATTACATCATCAAGAACAAACTGGCGCTGGGCACGCTGAAACCATCCGACTTCCTAGTAAAGACCATTGTTACAACCGAGGTTATTGCCAAGATGGCAGAAAAGAATCATGTTGAGCTGCGTGACTGCTACACTGGCTTCAAATGGATTGCCCGTGAGATTGCCCTAAGCGAAGGCAAGCAGAAATATATTGGCGGAGGCGAGGAGAGCTTTGGATTCCTACCTTACGACAAGGTTCGCGACAAGGATTCACCAGCATCTATCTGCCTTATCTGCGAGATTGCCGCATGGGCAAAGGATCAGGGCAAGACGTTGTACGACCTGCTGATGGACATCTATCTTGAGTACGGCTTCAGCTATGAGCACACTATCAACGTAGTGAAGCCCGGCAAGAGCGGTGCCGACGAGATTAAGGCCATGATGGAGAACTTCCGTGCTAACCGCCCCAAGGAGATTGCAGGCAGCAAAGTGGTGCTGACTCGCGACTTCAAGACACTTAGGAAATATGATGCACTGGGCAATGAATCGCCTCTGGTTATGCCTGCTACAAGCAACGTACTGCAGTACTTCTGCGAGGATGGTACCAAGGTTAGCGTCCGTCCCAGCGGTACAGAACCCAAGATTAAGTTCTATCTGGAAATAAAAGATACCATGGGTTGCGCTAACTGCTACCAAGGTTGCGTAGAACGTGCCAAGGTTAAGGTTGAAGAGGTTAAAAAATCATTGGGAATTTAGTGATTCGATACTTAGCATATTGCCAAGGGGATATTCTTCTCACAACAGAGGGGAATATCCCTTTTGGATTGGAGCCGCCAATCCCATTAAAGCCATGGAACTGCATTACCACCTTACACGTAGGAGACAATGAAGTCAAGGTAATTCGTTTGGATAATCCTGTAGCAGGCAAAGAAGGCTTGCAGATGATGGGATTGCGCAAAACACATGCCCTGTTAAGCCCAGAAGACTACCAATTAGCAGGCAAGGGGGCCGAACTTATCTATTGGGACCAGAATACGCGCTACTGCGGCGTTTGTGGTGCTCCAACGAAATGGATGACTGATATCAGTAAGAAATGTCCTGAGTGCGGCAAGGAATGGTGGCCCTCCGTTTCAACAGCAATAATCGTTAGAATACAGCGCGACGACCGTATTCTGCTAGTCAGGGCACGAAACTTCAGAACCAATCATCACGGTCTTGTAGCAGGATTCTTGGAAACAGGGGAATCTTTGGAGCAATGTGTAGAGCGTGAGGTACGCGAAGAGGCTGGCATTAAGATTAAGAACCTGCGTTACTTTGACAGTCAGCCTTGGCCTTACCCCTTTGGACTGATGGTTGGCTTTACTGCCGATTATGACAGAGGCGAACTGAACCTTCAGAAAGAAGAGCTATGCGAAGGCGGATGGTTTACCCGTGATAATCTGCCTGAGATTCCTGACAAAGCATCCATTGCCCGTAAGTTGATTGATGACTGGCTCTCTAAAGTCTAAGGACTAAAGCCTAAGGTCTAATTATTTTCTTCCCGTTCTTTATTACTATTCCCTTTTTGGTATTGCCACCATTAACCCTACGTCCTGAAAGGTCGTAAATGCCATTTGCATATTTTTCACTTTTCACTCCCTCACTTTTCACTTCACCAATTCCATCATAATAATCAGGTAGGGGTTGGTATAGCAGGGAGAAGTTGTCGAAACAGCACCAGCTGCTACCATTATTCTTATCGCATCTCAAGCCAAAAGTCAGCGTACCTTTCTCCTGCAACGTATAAGCAAGTTCGTTCTTATAACATCCTTCAGCAAAACGGATGCCGGCAGCACGCATACTGTGTGGATAACCGTTCTGATTATCCACAGAACCATATTGCGAGGCCTCTGGCCACGTTTCGGAATATAGCGACTTCAGCTTCACCTTCTTGTCATTGATATAAAGGTATGCCTGAATAGTTTCTTTACCGCTCTTATAGGCAGCCCCTCCATCGTTTCCTTTAGGACGATAGAAGGCATTACAACGAACGGTATAGACACCGGGGCGCATATTAGAAAGGGACTGGTACATATCGAACGCCTTGTTGAACTCCTCGCCACAACCATCGCGGTAAGTTGGTTCGCCCTCCCATCCTTCTTTGGTAGAGAAATCATAATTGACAAGGAATAACGTCATATCAAGATATTCGCCCTCCTTGGGAACTGCAGCAGTAGATTTCAGATATGTGTTTACAGCTGACTTCAGGTTAGTCAAGGCAGTACTTACCTGTGACTCTGTGGCTGCTTTTGAAAGAGTCGCATCAGCGTTCTCAATCTTCTTCACGAATGTTGTAAGGGCAGAAGTTTCCATGCTGGCCTCTACATTCTTTTCGGCATAGGCTTTCCAGAAATTGTATTCCTCGCAAAGCGGCATAATCTTGGCAATGGTATTATGCAAAGACTGCGTTTCAGTAAGTATTGTCTTTATTTTGGTTTCTGTCAAGCCTTCTGCTTTTGCTCTTGTTAAAAGATTTTCAATGCTTTTGCGTAACTTGTCTGTTATCAGGTTGTTATGCAACATCACTTCAAGCTGATATATAGTCTCCTCAAGTCGTCTGTTCGAGAAGGTTTTCTCGCCAACTTTCTCTAGACTCATGTAGTCGATATTTGGCATCCATCCTGTTTCGTTATAGAGTTCTATACTGTTGGATCCAGCCTTCAGATGAAGTGTCATATTATACTCCTTGAAGATCGACCAGTTAGAGGTACTCATATTTATCTTGCCCATCTCCTCACCGTTCAGGCCAACTGTTAATGAACGAGCTTCAGCCGCGCTTCCGCAGAAGTGAACCGTATAATCTGCCTCCTCTGCCACAAAAACATCGCGCCAAAGCAATGAGTTGCTTCTCTTACCACCCAACCAACTGGTATAAGCACCTCCGCTGGCAGCAGAGTTGGTCTCATAGATAGCAGAGCCAACCGACTGATTGTTATAAATCTCCTGATAGTCGTGCATAAAACCGGTCTCAGCCTCATAAATATAACGGAACAGGCGGTTCTCTGCTTCCAGTTTGTAGATGCGTGTACCATGAGCTGGCACCACAACAGAAAGAGCGCCTTCCATCTCTCCTAAGTCTTGATGTTCAAATAAGTCGCGCACCTTCACATTACCGCCTAAATCAACCTCGCTGAAACTGATGCACATTTCCGCTTCTCTGTCAGACGGGTTGTAAAGTGCCACAGCTCGTGTGTTGCCATGAAGCGTAAGAATGTCCTTCACCAGCACATAAGTCTCTCCCACATGCTGCACCACGTATGCCTGCAAGCCCAAAGGGTCCTGATTCAGAGCTATGAGCTCAGGATTTTTCAGCAATTCAAGCGGACGTTCCTTGATGGTAGCCATATTGCAGCCAATCAGCAAGGGGCTCGACATGATGCACCACATGCCAAAGTGTGTCTTGTCCTCTTCATCCGACATAGACCGGCCCACTTCCAACATATCCATATCATTGTAAGTACCATCGTAGCAATAAGCCGACAGATACAAATTCTCAGCCAGAATGCCCTTCACAGAAGCCCATCCGTCGTAAATGTCGCCCGTTGTACGCCAAGATGTTGAGATATCGTGGCACCAAGTGCCCGGATAAGCCCAACGACATAGGTTGTAGCGCACATCGCGACCCGTATTCACAATAGCATCATGGATAGCCGTATATTGTTCCTGCTCATTCAAATTAAGATGACGGCCTCCACAATAGTCAACCTTGATAAAATCGAACTCGCATTCATTGAAATAATAATCTGCATCCACCTGCTCATAACCGTACATTCCCACATTTGTGTTCTGCGTATCGCCATTGCTAAGACTGCCGCATGTACAGTCGCCAGCATCGCTATATATACCAGCCTTCAAGCCTTTGGAATGGATGTAATCACTTACAACCTTCAATCCGTTAGGGAAGCGTTGCGGGTGAATCTTTACCTTACCATTGGATAAACGACCGTACTGAAAGCCATCATCAATATTAATGTACTGGTAGCCTGCATCCTTCAGTCCCTGAGAGACCATCGCATCAGCCTGCCCCTTTATAATTTCCTCAGATATATTAACAGCAAAGGTATTCCATGAGCTCCAACCCATTGTAGGACCTTCAACCTGTGCATTCATGGCATGCGCATTCAGCAGAATGGCAACAGCGAAAAGAGAACGTTTCATCATTGTTCCTAGGTTTATTTGTAATTTTGTTTTATTTAACCAAGTACCTGTCACCTGTTTCCTTTACAATCTTTCGCTTGTAGGTTTCAGGATATCCCGGACGCTTAACAGGTCGCTGATTGCCGCCAGGAGTCTTCAGATACTGACCATTATCATCTTGCTGCTTAACAGCCATATCGTTGTACTTGACGATAATGGTCTGAGCCAACTGATTCCACTCATCCATCATACTCTGCGCCGTACGATGAGAATAGGCTGTGAGGAACTTGCGGGCCTCGGTTTCTGACATAGCAGCAGCTTTTTTCTCTGTTTCTTCCTGGAGAGAGTTATAGTCGGTTTCCAAACGGTCACGAACAGCCTGAACCTCGGGGAAGATAATAGAATAACGCAAATAGGTCATGTTGCTAACCCAGTTCTGAACCCAGTAGGCTGAACGTGTAGAAAAGTGAAAGGTATCTGCTGTACGGGCAGCATAACATTCGGGCACACTCTCTACGCCACAGTATACTGGTGTAAAGGGCACCATATTGGCATCATCATTGCCCCACCATACCACACCGCCTATGTAATCAGGTAGCCAGGAACGCATCTGAGAAACATACACATTGGCAGATTGCTGGGTACTGATGGGGCGTTCGTTGAAGTAATCATTGTCATCAACCTTGAACCTGAGTGGCGTAGGACGATAAGGCATCTCCCAAGGCCCCATACCCAGGTCATCCTGAATAGCCATCGGCGTACCCTCGTAATGGTCACGCATCATATCTTTAACATCCTGAACGCTGAGAGGGGCTTTTGGCTTTACATACAAAGGCATGGGATTTGCCTTTACATCACCCATTGCATAAGCAAGGAACGGCTTCATATCATCTGCCGCCCATTTGTTGAAGAAACTCCAGATACGAGCCTCGCAGAAACGTAATGCACCAAAGTCAGCTGGGGCGTAAGCATCTGCAAATGAAAAATCTGCATCCTTACCATCGAAAAAGCCTTTCTCACGTGCAAAAGAGATTACATCCTTACTATAGAGACAGTTTTGCTTGTCCTTGAGAGGGAACTGACGGATGCGGCTCTGGTTGGCATGACCGCTGATGCAATCATCTGGAATACGAACGGCCACCCATACGGCACCCTTACGCCCAGGGCCCTTTCCTATCATATCCATTATCCATGCTTCGTTGGGGTCGGCAATAGAAAAGCTCTCACCTTCGCTGCCATATCCGTAATCCTCAACCAACTTGGTCATGATAGCGATAGCCTCACGGGCTGTCTTGGCACGCTGTAAGGTGACATACATCAGACTTCCGTAGTCAAACATCCCTGTGACGGTATCACAAAGTTCTTCACGACCACCATATGTTGTCTCGTGAATGCTGAGCTGATGTTCGTTCATCAGACCCACTACGGTGTAGGTCTCTTCTGTCTCGGGAATTTCACCAAGATAGTTATTGGTCTCATAATGATAAAGCGCACGCATCTCACCCTTCTTGTGCTTGCCACCAGGAAGGAAATTCATAAAGCCGTATGCACCATAGTCATCGCAACTGTATGAGATAATTACACTGCCATCCTTACTGGCTTTCTTGCCTACAATAAGGTTGGTGCAAGCTTTGGCTTCGCCAATTGAGAATTGAAAATTGAAAATTGAAAACTTTAGAACTCCTATCAACAAAAATGAGAACAAGAATATTCTTTTCATATTCCTCAGACCTTAAACTTTTAAACTAAATCTTCAACTTATCGCTATTAGCAGCTTTAAAGCTCATGTCCAAGCCTTTTACGCTGTGAGTGAGTGCACCGAATGAGATGAAGTCAACACCTGCCTTCGCATACGGAATCATGGTATCGAAGGTAATGCCACCACTGGACTCTGTCTCACAACGACCAGCAACCAGTTCTACCGCTTTCTTGGTATCCTCGGGAGTAAAGTTATCAAACATGATACGATCACAACCCTCGGCAAGAGCCTCGTCCAATTCTTTCCAATTACGAACCTCACACTCAATCTTCAGGTTCTTGCCTTTCTCCTTGCAATACTGCTTGGCACGGGAAATGGCATTGTGAACACCTCCACAGAAATCGATGTGGTTGTCCTTGAGCAAAATCATATCGAACAGTCCTATACGATGATTCATGCCACCACCAATCTTAACTGCCTCCTTCTCCAGCATGCGCATACCTGGGGTTGTCTTACGAGTATCCAGCACACGTGTTTTGGTACCGGCATCGATAAGTGCCTGCTGATACTTGTGGGTCATGGTAGCAATGCCGCTCATACGCTGCAAGATATTAAGCATAAGACGCTCTGTCTGCAAAAGGCTCTGCACCTTGCCCTTCACACTCATCACAATATCACCAGGCTTCACGTGGGCCCCGTCTTGGATATAAACCTCAACCTGCATGGTAGGGTCAAACCTATGAAAAACTTGCTTAGCAATCTCAACGCCAGCAAAGATACCTTCTTCCTTGATAAGAAGTTTACTCTCACCCATCTCTGTATCAGGAATACAGCACAGCGTGGTATGGTCGCCATCACCTATATCCTCTGCAAATGAGAGGTCGATGAGCCTGTCGTTTAATTCTTCTACACTTAACATCGGAACAATTATTATTTAACAATTTACAATTAACAACTAACAATGAATTAAGGTCTAAAGTCTTAACTATTCATGATGGTACGGTTCTCCGTTCAAGATAGTCATAGCGCGGTATATTTGCTCCACGAAGAGGAGACGAATCATCTGATGGCTGAGCGTCATCTGCGAGAGAGAGACCTTCTCTTGAGCTGCAGCATAGACGGCTTCAGAGAAACCATAAGGACCTCCCACAACGAAAATCAGCCTCTTTGGTCCTGCTGCCATCTTCTTCTGCATCCACTGAGCAAACGCTATACTGCGACGCTCACATCCATGCTCATCCAACAACACAACATAATCACCAGGCATAAACGATTTGAGAATCAACTCCCCTTCCCTCTCCTTCTGCTCCTTCTCACTCAAGTTTTTGGTGCCCTTAAGTTCTGGAATAACCTCGATAGCAAACGGGACATAATGACTGATGCGTTGTACATACTCATCGATTGAGGCAATGAAATGTTTATCAGTAGTCTTTCCTACAACAGTAAGAACAATCTTCATTCTTTAGCGGGCATTATATATTCATAGCAGCCAGCATCAGGAGCTTCATCTGCCAAACGGCTACGACCCAGACGGTCGAATTTCATTCCATTGATAAGTTCTGGATCTGCCATATTGCGTATCTCACTTAATGAATCGGGAGTAAAGTCATATATGAAATTATACGTATCAAAGACCTTGAAATTCTTTTCTCCCACGAGCGACATTTCTTTGTTTTCGAACTTACAATCGACAAAATTATCCTCATCATTCTCACCTACAGTACGCAAATAACAGTTAAAGAAATAATAGTATTCAGAATCCTCATATTCAGGATCCAAATTACCCATAATGACATCTTCGGCATAGCCCGTTATGACGCAGTTTAGGAACTGTATGTATTTGAGTTCGTGATGCACTTCGTTAAAATCGATGTTAGATACATACAAAGCATCGCCACGATCGTAGCTAAGCGGATAATACTGGGCTATCGTGCAATGGCAGAAGGTATAGACTCCACCATAGACATTCACGCAATCGCCCAATGTATTGCTGATTTGCGTATTCAGGATTTCCGCACCACAGTTGTTAAGATACAAGCCATCACCTCCAACATTATGGATAATGCAGTTCTGCATAGTTAGGGCAAGGTTATCCAACGAAGTACTGTCAACGCGGATTCCCCAACGTCCACTGTGAAGGTCGCAGTTCACAAATTTATTGTTAAAGCTACCCTCATGAATTGTGATGCCTTTCCAACGACTCGGCGTATTATCATAGAAGAGATAATCAAACATGCGATCAGTACGAGCTCCGCGAAAGACAACAGGCTTCTGTATGGTTCCCTGCGCATCAATTCTTCCATAGATATCTACAGCTGTACTGTCGTGCATCAATAGCGTAGTACCAGGAAGCATCTTCAGGGTCGCACCCTTGGCTATTACAAGCGAATCGTAAATAAGATACGGCTTGTCGGTATTAAGAGTGGAATCAGACTCAATCAACATACCATGAATGATGTAAGCATCCACAGCTCCTGCGGTAAGCAATACACGTTGTTGAGCACCATTTTCGAGATTGAACAGCAACTCATCTGAATATGAAATAGTATCCGTGGTTCCGCTCTCTGGCATAGTTACTTCTATACGAACAATTATACTGTCGTTCTTCCTAATAAGGAAATCATTACCCGTGCCGTTTACCAGATATTCTCCATCTACATTCACCCGAAACAGGCTTTCGCTACCCTTAAGTAAACATACATTGGCGACACGAAGACCATCCGAATTTTTGTTAAATACATATAGTGTCTTTGTCGGACTTGAAATGGTAGAAATCAGTGTGTCAAACTTAACCGTATCTGTCGAAAATGACAAACGGAATGCGGGGTCATTCGAAAATGAGTCGTAATCGGAACATGCATAGAATAGTGCCGATAACAACAAAAGAATAATGTATAAACGCCGACTTTTCATTATTTTTCTTCAGGAATGTTCTTAAGAATTGCCAACAACCAATCCCATACAATCTGAACAGTTGGGATAAGCAGTTTCTCGTCAGGACTGTGAACGCCACGCATGGTAGGACCTACACTGATCATATCCATTCCAGGATATTTCTCGCTGAAGAGTCCACATTCCAAGCCAGCATGAATACCCAACACAAGAGGTTCTTTGTTCATCAGCTTGCGATACTGTTCTACAGCAACCTGAAGAATCACACTCTTAGGGTTCATCTTCCATCCGGGATAGCCCTCACCTATATCCACTTTGGCACCAGCCAATTCAAATACGGCAGCAAAGGTATTGGCCATATTCACACGGGCACTGTAGATACTGCTTCGCTGACTGCTGTTTACCTCAATAGTTTTGACCTCAGGTTTCATGTGAATACTTGCCAAATTACTGCTAGTCTCTACAAGGTCGATATCCTGACACATCGCAAACACACCATTGTCAACAGCCTGCAAGGCAGTAATGAGCTTGGTGCTGGTAGTTTTATCAACAGCTTCCGAAGCAGCATCCTCTGAAGAGAGCAGGAACTCCATTGTCTTCTCTGTTACACTATACTCTTCCTCTACATCAGCAGCAAAGAGGTTCCAGTCTACGCGTATCTGTTCCTTGTCCTTCATGGGAATAGCGCAAACACATGTAGCTTCGCGAGGTATGGCGTTATGTAATCCGCCTGCTTGAATATCGACCAAACGAAGGTCGTATTTCTTCTGACTGAGATAAAGAAAACGAGCCAACAATTTATTGGCATTAGCACGACTCTTGATAATATCATCACCGCTATGACCACCTGTTAATCCCTTAATACACAGAGAGAATGTGAAGTAATTTTGAGGAATATCCTCCAGTTGATAAGGCATCTGAACAAAGGTACGGCAACCACCGGCACAAGAGACAAAAATCTGACCCTCATCCTCACTGTCAAGGTTCACCATCATACGTCCCTTCATAAAGTTGCCATCCATCCCAAAGGCACCGGTTAGTCCCGTCTCCTCATCACGTGTGAAAACACACTCTAGAGGACCGTGCTCTATATTATTACTTTCCAAAATGGCCATCTGCATAGCTACGCCTATACCGTCGTCAGCTCCCAGTGTTGTACCTTTAGCTTTCAACCATTCGCCATCAACGTATGTTTGAATGGCATCTTTCTCAAAATCAAAGTCCACATCATTATTCTTCTCGCATACCATATCCATATGGCTCTGTAGAATCAAAGTCTTGCGGTTTTCCATACCAGGAGTGGCAGGCTTACGAATAACGACATTGCCCACCTTGTCGCAATCTGTCTCGAAACCAAGTTGTTTTCCAAAGTCTACAAGGAATGAAATCATCTGATCCTCCTTTTTTGAAGGACGCGGAACCTTATTCACTTTTGTAAAACAATCAAACACGCATTTAGGTTTTAACTCAATTTCAGTCATAATATTTGGTTTATTTTATCATTTTCTATACCTTTGCAGTTGCAAATATAGCAAAATATGTTGAAAGTAGTATTACTAACCGCAGGAATTGTTGCAATATCAATAGTACTTTTATGTATAAAATTGATTGTACTGCCTAAAGGGAAGTTTATAAGTCCACATATTAGCAACAACAAGGAAATGCAGAAACGCGGCATACACTGCGTACAAAGCATGGATAAAATAATGAGAAGAGATAACCCGTACAAGGTAAAAGAAAGAATTTAAACTAAATATAATAATGTATATGAAAAAGTATTTGCTTGGCATTTTTGCGATGTCTTTGGGAATGGCAATATCAAGTTGTAATAAAACTGCAGAAGAGGCAGAAACAACAGAAAATGAAGAGGTTCAATCGGTCGGCGTTAAGATTGCATACGTTGAGTTAGATACCTTGATGAACCAATACCAGCTTTACAAAGATTACAGCGAGGTGCTGACACGCAAGGGAAACAACATACAGAACACCCTGGCCAAGAAACAACATGCCTTGGAAAGTCATGCTGCTGCCGTACAGAAAAAGTATGATAGCAATGGCTTTACTACTCGCGATGAATTGGAGCGTGCCCAAGCCAGTATTCAGCGTGAACAGCAGGAATTAGCCCAGTTGGCAGACCGTCTGAACAACGAATTCAATGAGGAGCAGGCACGTATCAATACAGAAGCACGAGATAGCATTCAGTCTTTCCTAAAACGATATAACAAGACAAAAAAATATGATTATGTAATGGTTAAGGCCGGAGACAATCTATTGATTGCCAATCCGAAGTTCGACATTACCCAGGATATTATCAAAGGCCTTAATAAGCGTTACAAGCGCAAAGCAGAAGTGGACGAGATGATTAAGGCTGAAAAAGAAGCCAACCAGTAACCTTCTGTTGATAACTTTGTTAATAAGTATTTTGCAAATTCCTTTGGCAAACAGATAATTTCCAGTACTTTTGCAACGTGATTAATCTGTCGAGACATATAGAATACCAATTGTTGTACCACGACACTGTTGTGGTACCTCAGCTAGGTACATTCAGGGCAAATTACGTTCCGAGCAAATGGATTGAAGAAGAAGAGATTCTTCTGCCTCCTTATAGATCTTTGACATTCACGCAGGAGGTAGATGAAACAGATAACCGTTTTATCGAAACAATATCTGCCAGCTACCAGATTTCGACAGAGGAGGCTTACATAGTAACACTGGAATTTACAGAAAACATACGACAAGAACTTGCTGAATATGGAAGCTACGAGTTAGGTAGCATGGGTGAATTCATACAAGACGAAGCAACGGGAAGCATGAAGTTTGTTCCCTGTCAGGCTGGTGTAGCTTCACCATTCCTCTATGGATTGGATGCCATTCACGCCCACCCCACAAAAACAAACGTTTTACCATCTCGCAAACAAGAAAAGAAAAACATTTCTGTTAATACGGATTCCAAGCAATTCACAATCAGTATTAACAAGCACTTCCTCCACTATGCCGCTTCTGTGGCAGCAGCCATTGTGTTATTCTTTGCTTTCAGTACACCCGTTTCAGATAATGTTATTACTAAACAACAAGGTACACGTTCTGAAATTTTCCTTCCTTCCAACATTATTGCACAATCACAAGCAAAGTCTGTTCAGGAAGAGGAAAATAAAGAGCTTGCAGAAACGTTAGTAGAAATGGGTACTGAAGCATCTGAAAATAACACCATTTCCGAAGAGCCACAAAATGAAGTTATAGAGGAAACTCCCTCTTATTCTGTTGTTATATGTTGCGGCGTTCCCCTCCAGAATGCAGAGTCCTATTGTAAGAATCTGAACGAACGAGATATCAACGCCGTTATCGACAACTCAGGAAAGTTCCTGAGAATTCTGATTCCTGGTTTTACATCAAGAGAAGATGCTCTGACAGAGGTACGTTCATTACGCAGCAAAAGCAAAGAGTTCTCCAACGTCTGGATAATGGAGAAGAAATAACCCCGAGAATCCTTCGCGAATGAAAAGAGTACGTTGCCCCAAGTGCGACAATTACATAACCTTCGACGAGAATCAGTACGAAGAAGGACAGCAATTGGTATTTGTATGTCCTGAATGTAATCGTCAGTTTGGAATACGTTTAGGAACCAGCAAGGTTAAGGAAACACGCAAGAACGAGAATCTCGACGAACAGGAACACAGCCAGGAACTTGGCAGCATTGTTGTCATAGAAAACGTATTCCACTACAAGCAAATCATCCCCCTTGAGATGGGAGATAATGTCTTTGGCCGATATGTCAAAGGTACAAGTATTAACAAACCCATCGAAACGGTCGACCCCAGCATTGACACCAGACATTGCATTATCAGAGTGCAACGAAACAAAAAAGGTGAGTTACAATATATCCTGCGCGATGCCCCCAGTAACACAGGCACATTCTATATGAATGAAATTCTGAGAGATCAAGACCGCATCTACCTTGATGATGCTTCAATCATAACCATCGGTGCCACAACACTTATCCTCCGCAAGGGAAATACGGAGGAATAAACCATATATATTATTATATAATGTATAAGATTCTTGCACTCGACCTCGACGGCACCCTGACCAATAGCAAGAAAGAGATTACCCCTCATACTTTAGACGTATTGATACAAGCACAGCAGAAAGGACTTCGTTTGGTGCTAGCCAGCGGACGTCCCCTGCCTGGCATCAACTCTATTGCCGAACAGCTACGCCTGAAGGAATACGGTGGGTTCATCATGGCTTTCAACGGCGGACTGATCATAGATTGTACAACAGGAGAACCCATTTTCCAGAAACAACTCGACCCTTCTGTTTACAGACATCTGTATGAAATTGGGAATTCAGAAGACTTCAGACTGTTCAGCTATCTGAACGACTGTATCGCTTGCGAAGATATAGAAAACGAACATGTACAATATGTAGCCCGAATAAATAAAATGGGCTTGAAGAAACTGGATAGTTTTACAGACGAAATAAACTTTCCGGAGTTCAAATGCCTGATTACTGGCGATGAAGAGAAGCTTGCCGCTCTAGAGCAGAAACTTAACAGGTATTATGAAGGCAAGATGAGTATCTATCGCAGCGAACCTTTCTTGTTGGAAATCCTTCCTTTAGGAATAGACAAGGCTAAACAACTGAAATTCTTGCTGAACCATCTGGGCGTAAAACGGGAAGAACTGATGGTTTGCGGAGACGGCTACAACGACATCAGTATGATAGAATTTGCAGGTCTTGGTGTAGCAATGTCTAATGCACAGACGATAGTTAAGGAAGCTGCAGACTACATTACCATGAGCAATGATGAAGACGGAGTTGCTGAAGCTGTTAAGAAGTTTGTGGGGCTATAGAGTTAAAAAGGAGAAAGTGCTTTCTTTATTTTCTCCTGCAAATCCTGCATTTTTCCTTTCCTGATAGAAAGGGTCATCTGACAGTCCATGTCGTATGATTGACTAACAATACGAGCATCCATATCGCGAGCCACCTTCATAACACTGTTCATTAGCGGATATTCAAAACTGAAGGTGTATTCCTCATCCACCGTACGTGTTTCTATCTCTGCATTTGCGATAGCCTCGGCTGCTGCCGTTCGGTAAGCAACAATCAATCCGCTTGTGCCCAGTTTTACTCCACCGAAATAACGAACCACAAGAATAATGATGTCAGTCAGCTCGTTGCTGTTTATTTGTCCAAGTATAGGCTTACCTGCCGTTCCACTGGGTTCTCCGTTGTCGTTGCTCCTGAACGTCTCACGTTCGGCACCCAGCATATAAGCCCAACACACATGTCGTGCATCATAGTATTTTTTTTGGTATTGTTCCACCAAGGACATCGCCTCCTCAACGGTGGTAACATGATGTGCAAAAGCGAGGAACTTACTCCTAAGTTCGGAATAAGTCCCTTCGCTTTTATCTTTTATAGTTTTGAATTCGTCTATCATGAAAGTTTATGAACAACCAAACCGCTGCGCAGTTTTGGCTCAAACCAGGTAGCTTTTGGTGGCATGATATTACCGCTGTCCGCTATGTTCATAATCTGCTGCATGGAAACAGGGAAGAGAGCAAGTGCCATCTTCATCTCGCCAGAATCAACACGACGTTTCAATTCCTCCAATCCACGCAGTCCTCCCACAAAATCGATACGTTTGTCGCTCCTCAAATCCTTAATACCAAGCAACTTGTCCAAGATAAGGTCACTACTGATACTTACATCCAGACTTCCTATAGGATCAGACTCATCACAAAGGCCATCCTTCAAGTCCAAGCTATACCACTTGCCTCCGAGATAAAGGCTGAATTCATGCAGATGTTTGGCACGATAAGGCTCAGTCCCTTGACAGGTAACAGTGAAGTTCTCTGCCAATGCAGCAAGGAACTGCTCTTCTGACATACCATTAAGATCCTTTACCACGCGGTTGTAGTCAAGAATGGTAAGCTGACTGGCAGGGAAACAAACGGCCATAAAGTAATTATACTCTTCGTTACCCTTATGGTTAGGGTTGTTCTTTGCCTTCTCTGCACCTACGAGGGCTGCAGCAGCACTTCTGTGATGTCCGTCAGCAATATACAGATAGGGAATCTTTGCAAACGCATCTGTAATAGTTGCTATATCTGCAGCATCCTTTATCAGCCAGAACTGATGACGGAAACCATCAATCGGAGCAACGAAATCATACTCTGGTGCATTATCCTCTGTAATACGCTCAATAAGGGAGTCAAGTGTTACGTTATCTGGATAGGCAAAGAAGACGGGTTCCAGATTAGCATCGTTGACACGGACATGGCGCATACGGTCTTCCTCCTTGTCACGACGGGTTAACTCATGCTTCTTGATAACACCATTCATATAATCTTCTACAGCTGCAGCAACCACCAGTCCATACTGTGTCTTGCCGTTCATAGTCTGCGCATAGATATAGTACATCTCTTGCTCATCCTGAACAAGCCATCCTTTCTTCTGGAATTTGGCAAAGTTCTCAGCAGCACGTGCATATACACGCTCGTCATATTCACTTGTGCCAACAGGGAAGTCTATCTCAGGCTTGATAATATGATAAAGCGATTTCTCGTTGTCACCTGCTTCTGCACGAGCCTCTTCTGAATCAAGAACATCGTAGGGACGACTCTCGACCTGCTCAACAAGATTCTTTGGAGGGCGTAAACCCTTAAAAGGTTTTATTGTTGCCATTACTTATTGACTTGAAATTTTGTGATACCGTCACGGAGGAAACCGACGATCTGATTAGCGGCAGCAATACCGGCATTTACATTAGCCTCAGCTGTCTGAGCACCCATCTTCTTGGGTGTAGCAAAGTAACGACCGGCAAACTTCTCTGCAAACTCAGCATCAGCATCGGGTTTGATGTCAGTAAGATACTTCAGGTCGGTACGCTCTTCCATCAGTTTGATAAGACCTGGCTCATCAATAACTTCCTTACGTGCTGTGTTGACAAGTATGCCACCCTTCTTCAGCTTACCTACCAAAGCATAGTTGATACTCTGCTTGGTCTCTGGTGTTGCAGGAATGTGAAGAGAAACTATATCACAGGTTTCAAAAAGCTCTTCCTGATTCTTGGCAGCCTTAACACCGGCAGCCTCAATAGCTTCAGCAGGACAGAATGCGTCGTATGCTACAACTTCCATTCCGAAGCCCTTAGCTACACGAGCAACATTCCTACCCACATTACCAAAGGCCAGAATACCCAGCTTCTTACCCAGCAACTCCGTACCACTTGTTCCGTTGAAGAAGTTACGAACACCATAAACCAAAAGGCCAAATACTAACTCAGCAACGCTGTTGGCATTCTGTCCAGGAGTATTCATTGCTACTACATTGTGAGCCGTAGCAGCTGCCAGGTCGATGTTGTCATAACCAGCACCGGCACGAACCACAATCTTCAACTGCTTTGCAGCATCCAACACCTCAGCATCTACCTTGTCAGAACGGATAATCAATGCATCAACATCGGCTACAGCATCCAAGAGCTGTTTCTTCTCTGTATATTTCTCTAACAAAGCCAATTCATATCCAGCGGCATCTGTTACAACCTTTATACCATCTACAGCAACTTTGCTGAATGGCTTCTCTGTTGCAATAAGAACTTTCATAATAATCTTAATTTCCTACGGTAAACAGTAAACAGTAAACTAATTAATGTTTAGCCTCGAATTCCTTCATACAAGCAACCAAAGCCTGGCAGCCTTCAATAGTCATAGCGTTGTAGCAACTTGCACGGAAGCCGCCTACGTCGCGATGTCCCTTTACACCAACCATACCCTTTTCTGTTGCGAAAGCCATAAACTCATCCTGCAGATCCTGATACTCAGGCTTCAGCACGAAGGTAAGGTTCATATATGAACGGCTATCCTCCTCGGCAGTACCAACAAACAACTTGTTGCGGTCAATTTCGCCATATACGATATCAGCACGCTGCTTGGCCAGCTTAGCCATAGCTTCTACACCACCCTGCTTCTTTATCCACTTCAGATTCTGCAAAGCGCAGTAGATGGGAACGGTTGGAGGAGTATTGAACATACTACCCTTCTTGATATGAGTACGATAGTCCAGCATAGTAGGAATAGGACGGCTAACCTTGCCCAGAAGATCTTCCTTCACAACAACGAAGGTAACGCCTGCCATAGACAGATTCTTCTGTGCACCACCATAAATCATACCATACTTGCTGACATCAACGGGACGAGAGAAAATATCACTACTCATATCTGCAATAACGGGGATGGGAGAATCCAAATCCTTACGCAACTCTGTTCCGTAGATGGTATTATTGCTTGTAATATGCAGATAGTCGGCATCTGCGGGAATATCAAAATTCTTGGGGATATAAGTAAAGTTCTTATCTTTGCTAGAAGCAACCTCTACTACCTCACCGAACAACTTAGCCTCCTTCTCAGCCTTAGTAGCCCAGACACCTGTATTCAGATAAGCAGCCTTCTTCTCAAGGAAGTTGTAGGGAATCATACAGAACTCAAGGCTGGCACCACCACCAAGGAAGATGACACTATAACCTTCAGGAATATCCAACAACTCTTTGAAGAGAGCCACAGCTTCGTCTACAACAGGTTGGAAATTCTTGGCACGATGACTCGTTTCCATCAAAGAAAGACCGCTACCTTCAAACTCAAGGCAAGCAGCAGCAGTTGCCTCCATCACTTCGCGAGGAAGAATGGATGGACCAGCATTAAAATTGTACTTTTTCATTTTGTTATTTATAAGTTGATTTGTCGTTAATCCTTTGTTTCCTTTTTACAATCATTTTACATGCAAAAATACATAAAATTTGCCATATACCTTATTATATTTTAGAGAAAATGGCATAAGAGAACAAAAAGTGCAAAAAACAACAAAGATTCTTGCACAATTGAAAATAAAGAAGTACCTTTGCATCGCTTTTCACGAGAGCGCGAAAAGATTCGGGGTGTAGCGCAGTTGGTAGCGCACCTGGTTTGGGACCAGGTGGTCGCCCGTTCGAGTCGGGTCACCCCGACATTTTTTCTGGAAAGTAAAAAAGATGCGGCAACATTTGGTAGATTGCAATAAACATCGTACCTTTGCAACGCATTTTTGAAATGGTGCCTTGGATGAGTGGCTTAGTCACCGGTCTGCAAAACCGTGCACGGCGGTTCGAATCCGCCAGGCACCTCATGAGAACTCAAGATTTCTTGGGTTCTTTTTTTTCTATCCCTTATTAGCAACAATCGCCCGAGGAATGGATAAAACGATGTACAGCATTACGCAGGAAATCACTTCGCTTTGACAGATGGAAGATGCTGAATGAAAGTGAAATCACGAAGGCAACACCACCAAAAAAGTATTTAAGCTCGAGATTCGTGGTTATACATAGCATAAAGGTTATCGCTAAACAGATAAACTGAAAAACAAATCTCAGCCATGTGCTACGGTTTATCTTCACTTTATATCGGTAACCACAAACAAGTAAAACCATTACGACATCGTAAATTGCACCTATGGAAAGCGCAATACCAGCTCCTGTCAGTCCGTATGCATTGTACAGCCACCAGACAAGCACTCCAAAGAAAATATTGTAGGCCACTTCCAATGCCAGAAAAACCACACTGTCTCCCTTAGCCAAAGTCGTATAACCCACAGGAAGCGACAATGTTCTGAAGAAGGTATAGAAACAGGCACATACAGACATCTCCAATGCACCCATGAAAGCCTCTGTAAATAGCAGACGTATCAAACCAGGTAGAAAAAGTAAGAACAATATCAACAAAGGAGTGAGAACAAGCAGACACACATCCACCTGTTGATTGATGGTCTGATTCATACGCTCTGTATTCTGATTAACAGAAGACAAACGAGGGAAATAGTCTGCCTCTAAAGCAACAAATATCATACCTGCATAGCCTGCCGTTAATGTCCATCCTACCCGATACAGTCCCACATCGTCCAGTGTCGTATTTCCTGCATCCAGAATCATAGCCGGTATTATCATGCCTAAACCTGCCGTCGAGATTCCTGCAAGAACATACGGAATACCCTTCTTCACCATCGGTAATCCTTCATGGAACACCTTTCTGCTAAAAGGTAAAACTTTATACGAAACCAGCCTGAAGGAGAAGAAGGCATGTGTTATCAAGGAAGCCAGATTGCTGCAGATAAGTCCTATTGCCACACCTTTTATTCCCATATAGAAATAGAAGGGAACCGTCAAGAGCAAGGTAAGAACAGCAACAGCACTTTCTATAAATGCCACTCTCCTTACCTGTCTCAGACCTTTCAGAATAGCACATTCACCTTCTGCCAACAAGAAACAGACCGCCACGGGAATCATCAGCAGGACTTCGCTATAACGGTCCCACCTATGCTCAAAGAAGAAATAGCTTAGTACAGGAGAGGCACACAAACATAACAGTGTTGCAAAAAGAGCCGTCCAGAGCACCCATGTCCTTACAACCATTACAAAATGCTCAATCTCTTCGTTTGTTCCCTCTTCAAACAATTCGCCCGAACGTTGCGTTGCATTCAAGGGAACACCCATATTACTGGAACTTACCAGGAATTCCGAGATGGAGCTATATACTGATATTAATCCGACGCCAAATTTACCCAGAAATTCCGATGTCAGCTTATTACGCACAAAAGACACCAGCAATTTCAGGCCCTGTACGCCGCCAAAGACACCCGTGTATTTCAGAACGTGATCGTACGAGGTGTCGTTAGTTTCTTCGTTATGGAGTTGCTCTAGTTCGCTCATTAAAAAACACTAAACAGTAAACCGTAAACGGTAAACCATCTCAAAACTCTAAGCTCTAAACTTTAAACTCTCAACTTTAAACTTTACTCACCCCTGATGCTGAGGACGCAGCAAATCATTCACCGTCTTCACTGGATTAAAGGTGCTCAGGGGAACCTCAACCATCAGCGTGCTCCAGTTACTCATGGCACCATTCCAGAGTCCGGGCAACTCCAACGCCTTCAACTCCTTGCCACCCTTGCTCTTATAGGAGATAAAACCTGTAGCAGGGTCAACAAAATCGGGCAAGTTGAATTTTTCACCTTTATAGTTACGAACAGCACAAACCAAATCTACAGGATTGAAGTGCGTGCCCTGTGTAAACATCTTCATGTACTCAGGGTTGTTCTGGTCTATCTGACTGCTTTCAAGGATCTGCAACGAGACACTTCCGTCAGGGTTGAATGCCAGGAACGGACCGCCGCCAGGCTCACCCACATTCTTTACAACGCCACACACGCGGATGGGGCGGTTCAGTTTTTTCTTCAGGAAATCATGCAGTTCTGCATCATTCAAATCCTTCAAGCCCGGAACATCTGTATTCAAGGTATGACGGACAAAACGGATAATATCCTCCAGATCGTCATGGGTGAACTTACCGCTGTCCAAAAGATTCTGATAAGCAAAGGTCTGCTTCTGTACTTCCACCAAGACACCGGCAATTACCTGCTTCCAGAAAACGGTATCCTCCTTCAGTCTGTCGGGCACTACATTATCAATATTCTTGATGAATACCACATCGCTCTGCAAGTCGTTCAGATTCTCTATGAGCGCTCCATGCCCTCCTGGGCGGAACAGAAGTTTGCCATCCTCGGTACGGAAAGGCGTATTGTCCATATTGGCGGCTACGGTATCCGTGCTGGGCTTCTGCTCGCTCATACTTACATTATAATTAACCTTGTACTTGCTGCTTGCTTCAGGCAATACACGGTCTATCAGCTCCTGGAAAAGTTCCCTATGCTCTGTGCTGACCGTAAAGTGTACATCGGCCTCACCCTGACTGCTTGCATACAACGCAGCTTCCACCAAATGCTCTTCTACCGGAGTGCGGGCACAATCCTCGTAGCTATGGAACTGAAGCAAGCCTTTTGGCAACTGCCCATAGTTCAAACCTTCCTCGTTTAACATATTGGAAACCAACGCTTTATATTTACCCTCCTCAATCAGCGCATCAACTCCTTCTCCCTCGTTCAAGAAGCAGGCATCGTTCAGCGCATCAAAGAAGGCGAACTTATGAATCTCGGCAAAGAAAGTCTTCTCGAAATCGGTTGTGGGAACATCGTAGGCGGCATTCAGGAATTCAAACATATTCTTGAACATACGGCTGGCTGCTCCGCTGGCAGGGACAAACTTGGTGATGCTGTGACCCTCCGATTTGTACTCGTTCCAAATCTTAATATATTTGTCAGCCTCCTCTTTCGAGGGAGCAATAATACCATTGCCTACAGATGCCGCTGCACGTAGCTTCAGAAAGGGAAAACCCTTCTCAAAGTCCTTCAACTGTGCCTCAATTTTGTTCTCGCTTATACCCTTCTTATTAAGAAGTTCCTTGTCTTCCTTCGTAAAGATCATAACCTTTGTTTTTATTTTAGCGCACAAAATTAAACAAAAAATCTCAATTATCGTAACGAAACACAGAAAAATTCATACCTTTGTACAAAATAAACAAAGAACGCATATATATGACAAAGGACAATTTCTTTACCACCGAAGAGCAAACGCAAATAACAGATTTGTACAAACAGCTCTATACGGTGTCGAAGGATGTGCTACTGCCCAACGACGACCAGAAGGTCCGTTTCTACATACGTGAGGCTATCGAGAAGGGTTTGCTGCAACGCGATACCTTCAACCTCAATCCCATTATCAACGATTGCGAGACAGCCCTGATTGTGGCCGAGGAAATAGGAATGAACCGCCCCTCCATCCTGGGTGTTATGCTCAGCGGTGTGGTACTGAGCGGAGCGGCATCTGTCGATGAGATAAAAGCCGATTTTGGCGAGGACGTTGCCAACATCCTGCACGGTATGCTGCGCATCCGCGACCTCTACGCCAAGAGTGCAACCGTTGAGAGCGAGAACTTCCGTAGCCTGCTTGTCACCTTTGCCGAGGACCTGCGCGTTATCCTTATCATGATAGCCAACCGTGTGCTCATCATGCGTAAGATTAAGGATACACCTTACGTCGAGGCGCAGCAGAAAGTCTCAATGGAGGCGGCCTACCTCTATGCTCCCCTCGCCCACAAACTGGGACTTTATAAGCTCAAAAGCGAGCTGGAAGACCTCAGCCTTAAATACCTCGAGCACGATGCCTATTATCACATAAAGGAAAAACTGAACGAGACCAAGCGCAGTCGTGATGCTTACATCGAGCGCTTCATTAAGCCCATCGACGAGAAGCTGCGTGATGCCGGTCTGAAGTTTCACATGAAGGGGCGCACCAAGAGCATCCACTCCATCTGGCAGAAAATGAAGAAGCAACAGGTGGATATCGATGGCGTATACGACCTCTTTGCCATCCGTATCATCCTCGATTCCAAGCCCGAGAAGGAAAAGCAAGACTGTTGGCAGGTCTTCAGTATCATTACCGATATGTACCAGAGCAATCCCAAGCGTATGCGCGACTGGCTCTCCGTACCCAAGAGCAACGGCTACGAGAGTCTGCACATAACCGTTCTGGGCCCCGACAAGAAGTGGGTAGAGGTGCAGATACGTACCGAGCGTATGGATGATATTGCCGAACACGGCTTGGCAGCTCACTGGCGCTATAAAGGCATCAAGAGCGGACAGAGCGGCATCGAGGAATGGCTGGCCAATGTGCGCGGCGCTTTGGAGACCAACGATGATATGCAACTCATGGACCAGTTCCGCATGGATTTGGCAGAAGACGAAGTGTTTGTCTTTACCCCCAAGGGCGATCTCTTCAAACTCCCCGCAGGAGCTACCGTACTCGACTTTGCCTACACCATTCACACCAAGGTGGGCAACTCATGTGTGGGTGCAAAAATTGGCAATAAGAACGTAACCATACGTCAGAAGTTACAGAGCGGCGACCAGGTAGAGATTCTCACCAACGTCAACCAGACACCCAAGCAAGACTGGCTCAACATCGTTCAGACCAGTAAGGCCCGCAACAAGATACGCCAGAGCCTCAAGGAAATGGAGAGCAAACAAGCTCTGCTCGCCAAGGAAGAACTGGAGCGGAAGATGAAAAACAAGAAGCTCGACTACGAGGAACCCGTCCTGATGCACACCATGACCAAGTTGGGCTACCGCGTTGTCACAGACTTCTATGCAGCCTTGGCCGACGGTAAGCTCGATATGAACTCCGTACTCGAGGCTTATTCCCAACAGCAACTGCACGACCACGGAAAGGCCTCACCCCAAACCCCTCTCCGAGGAGAGGGTCCTTCTGCCGACCAGTTTGTGCTACAGGATAACGTCTCCCCTCGGGGAGGTTTGGACGGCTCAGACGTTGTTGTCATCGACCAAGACCTCAAGGGGCTCGACTTTCAGATGGCACGATGCTGCCAGCCCGTTTATGGCGACGATGTCTTTGGCTTTGTCACCAGCGGAGGCGGCATTAAGATTCATCGCTCAAACTGCCCCAACGCCCCTCAGCTACGAGCCCGCTTTGGTTATCGTATTGTCAAGGCACGCTGGGCAGGCAAGCGAGGCAGCCAATACCCCATCACCCTGCGTATTATAGGTAACGACGACCTGGGTATTGTCAACAATATCACCAGCATCATCACCAAGGAAGGTATTCTGCTGCGTAGCATCAGCATCGACAGTCACGACGGGCTCTTCTCCGGCACCCTCACCGTCATGCTCGACGATACCAGTCGTTTACAACAGTTATTAAAGAAAATCAAAACCGTTAAAGGCGTAAAGAACGTCTCGCGAAACTAACCCTTACCCCTTTTGTCCATTGTCACTTGTCACTTTTCGAAAAATGGATGTCGTAAGAATTGCGAAATCTATGAAGAATTGATGAATCTATTCTTGCATGGATGCCTCTTTTTTGTTACTTTTGAAACGGATTTACGTCAATTTTGCCAGCAATCTGTAATCAGAATAGGTTAAATCTTTCATAATCAGTTGATATATATGAAGATAAATAGACCATAATAAGAATATATTTATGCAGAGAATCGTAACAATCGTGGCGCTGATATGCGTCATCGCATTCCAAATGAATGCCCAAGAGAACAGGAACCAGACGTACAATATCACGCTGGGGAACGTGCAGTATGCCCACCACAACGAGAAGATGTCGACAGGCGAGGCCGTCGGCAAGATTCTCACCGGACTGGCTACCGGCCAGGTCTCCGTACAGGCCACCAAATATGAGGAAGACGTGAAGAACGCCATCATCAAGGGA
>JAFXTC010000005.1 GCA_017525235.1 Bacteroidaceae bacterium
CACCGGCAGAATAGAGGCAGATGTTTTTGTTGATGCCCTCAATTCCAGGAATAACCTTCGGCATGATACGGAAGGTTCCATCGGTGAGTTGCTCGATGCGCCAGAGTTGTTCGTCAGCTCCTGTGTAGGCAGGAACGGTTGTCACTTCCTTGTCAGCGGTAGCGGCGAGTGCACGCTCAGTTCCTTCAATCACAATCTTGAAGTAGGTGTTGCCGAGATAGGCTCCCTTACCCTCTACGGGTGAGACAGTCCAACGCTGGTGAGGACGGAACATATAGTCGCCGATGCGGGCGGGGATTTCACCCGAGGGCCACGTGTTGATGACATCTTCCAACTTCTGGTTGGCAACGGGCTGAGGAGGAGCGGCATTTTGCTGAGGTCTGCCAAATCCACCGAATCCACCACGTGCAACGTTCATGCGTACGAAGTCGACAGCCAGTTCGAGGGCATAGCCACGACGCTCAGATTCAATTTCGAAGGTACCTCCCTTGAACTGTTCGCCACAATATGGCCAGTCGTTCTTCCAAAGCAGAGGACGGATGGCCAATGTGGAACGGCCGCCCATGTCGAAGTCAGCCTCCCAGTGGAAGGAAGCAACCTCTACGCCTTCGTCAATGATGGTGCGTCCAAAGTGTCCGGCACCAGTCTTACGGTCGCCAGCGGCAACCACCATCTTTCCGCCACCATGATACATGTCGCGGCCAACGTTGTCAAGATATGGACCTTGCACGCTCTTGGCGCGGCCTACTACAATATTATAGGTGGAGTTCACACCGTCGCAGCAGGTGCCATGGGTACCTAAGAGGTAGTACCAACCATTGCGGTAGATAAGGTCGGTGGCCTCGCAGTCGATAGCGATGTCGATTTCCTTGTTTCCACTTACGCGTTTACCAGTCGTGGGGTCGAGTTCTATGAGGCGAATGCTGCCAAAGTAGGTTCCGTAGCTGGCCCACAGACGACCTGTAGTTGGGTCGAGCAAGATGCCCGGGTCAATAGCATCTTGGTCTTCCATACCGTCGCTGGCACAGACCTCAATGGCTGTTGACCACTTGAAGTCGGGAGACTTCGGATCGAGTGTCTTGTTCCACATGGTCAGGATGCGGCCTGCGTGGCCACCACCGAGACCACCACCTGTTGCACCGTAAATGCAGAGGTAACGGTCGCCAATCTTAATCATGTCGGGGGCTGCACCGCCACCAGGACGCTCAGCACCACTGTGCCAACTCCAACCGTCTTCAGAGATAAGACCGCCGCCGCCAGTGCCGAACGTGTAGTACTTGCCGTCGCACTCGGCAATGGTCGACGGGTCGTGGATGAATGGTTCACCAATCTGTGCAGTGGCATTCTGAACACAAAGACACAGGGACACAGAGACAAATAGGATGATATTCTTTTTCATATTATTGTGCTTTGATTGAATAGTTAGTTACTGGGTTACCTTTCTCATCGAGGAAGCGGACGCAGAAGTCGCTCATGCCAGGACCATTGATGACAGCGCCACGCAGGATGTTGCGGCCTTTCTTGAGAGTTATACGGTTCGACATGGCATCGTCCTTTACCATACGGCGGTCACCGCTGAGTAGCAGCGTTTCTTCGCCGTTGAGCCACCACATGGAGGCAGAGTTGGAGCCGACGGCAAGGCGAACGTTCTCTATGTCTTCAGGACAGTCGATGATGGTGACAGCCCAGAAGAGCACGCCATAAACCTTCTCACCCCATTTCTCGGCAAAGCGGAACAGCTTCACGTTGTAGTTCTCGCTATCGAGTGCATGCCAAGTGAGAGTCTGCTTAACGGTCTTAACCTCAGGTTGAGCGGGCTGAGCCTGTCCACCCATTCCACGGCCGAAGCCTGCTGGAGCCTGCTCCTGCTTGAACACAGCCGTAACCTTTTGGCCGTTCTTCGGTACGATGGTCTGCTGGCCTTTGAAATATTCTCTGTTGAAATGCTCACGCAGATAGCTGTCGGTAAATACGGTGTTGCCGCTATTGGGCTTGTCGATGGGCTCCAAGAGCAACCAGCGATGGATAAAACCTTCGCTATCGGGCTGTGCCGATGGTGTGGTGACTGCCGAGAAGTACTTGGGACGATTCTTGAATTGCACCCAGTCTACGCTGACGGCACCGTTGCCCTCATTAGTGATAACGAGGTCGGTGACACCGTTCGGCACATATTCTAACGTAGCGGTTTGTGTGAGCCATTGGTTACGCATGTCGCGACGCATACGGCCCATCATCATTGGAGGCGCACCACCACCGGGACCGCCTTGACCAGCTGCGGGCTGCTCAGGCGCTACCGTCATCTTGATGCGTGCAATAACCTTGCCCTTTTCGCTCTTCTCGCGGATGCAGAACTCGGTGTTGTCGCTGGCCTTGGCATTGAGAATCAGATAGCCGTCGGTGAGGCTGCTGAAATCTACATCGTTATAACGAATCCAACTGCCTTTGCTGGGAAGTGTTGCCTGCAAAGTGCGGAAACCGTTGGTGGTGTCAACAAGTGCAGTTGTCACACCGTCGCTTGCGCTATTGTATCTGTCAATCTGGATTTTCTCCGTAGCTTTGTTGATACCTACACCACGCATGGTGGGTTTCACCTCCTGGATAGTTCCGTCGGGATTGAAGAACAACTTGTCGATACAGACAGAACGGCGCTTGTCATCCTTTGGTGAGAGGTCGTTGTGGTGATAGAATAGATACCACTGACCCTTGTAATTGATGATGCTGTGGTGATTGGTCCAGCAGCCATTAGCATGCTCGGCCATGATAAGCCCCTTATATTCATATGGGCCCATAGGATTCTTACTCATAGCATATCCGAGAACTTCAGTATTCTCTCTCACATAAGGATAGGTAAGGTAGTAGTTGCCGTTGTATTCGAATGCGAACGGGCCTTCGGCTTGACGATTAGGCAGACCTTGGAGGCAGTTAACGCCAATCATTTCCATCTCGCGGTTGCCCCACTTGACTTTTTCCTTTGGATTGTCGTCGGCAAGCTCTATCATATTTTCTTTGAGTTTGGCACAACGTCCATTGCCCCAGAACAAGTAGGCGTTACCGTCAGAAGCTTGCAGCACGCAAGGGTCGATACCATTGACACCCTTGATAGGCTCTGCCACAGGAACGAAAGGTCCCTCTGGTTTGTCTGCAATGGCTACACCAACAGCAAAGCCGCCACCCGTAGCAGGAGAAGATGGGAAATAGAAATAGTACTTTCCATTCCTGTAAACGCAGTCGGGCGCCCACATAGAATAAGAGTTAGGTCTCACCCAGGGCACTTTGTTCTGAGTGACAATCATACCGTGGTCTGTCCATTCGGTCAGATTCTCGGAAGAGAACACGTGATAGTCTTCCATGCAGAACCAATCTTGCCGTTGCCCCTCGGGCGGCAGGATGTCGTGCGATGGATACACATACACCTTGTTGTTAAAAACGCGCGCTGTGGGGTCGGCGGAGAACAAGTCCGTGATGATCGGGTTCTGCGCCATCGCCAGCGTGGGAAGAAAAAGGCAAATGCCAACAAGTTTTTGTTTCATTTTATTAACTGTTTAGTTGTATAGATTTTTCTTTCTTTTCTTTTTGCAAATATATTTAAATTAGGTGTAATCCTTTTTATGCTTTGTTACATTCTGTTGAAAAAAGTGTACAGTTCGGCCATGATGTTACATTCTAGAAAGTAATTGGAACAAATCGGGGTGAAAGTTTGGAATGATAAAAGTATCTTTGCAGCGTGAAATTGCGCGTATGCGTATAATATAGTAATAATGTGGATAGTAAACACCTAAATACAACAATCTAAAATCTAACTAATTAATTTTCAAAGTATGTGGAATTTTAAATTACTACAAAAGCCATTGGCTTTATTGTTCCTGCTCTGTTTGTTCCCAATTGGAGCACTGGCTCAGGGCATCGTAAAAGGAACGGTAAACGATGAGTCTGGCGAACCTGTAATTGGAGCCACCGTCAAAGTGCAAGGAAGTAGCGAAGGCGCTATTACTGACTTAGATGGTAACTTTAGTGTGAAGGCAGCTTCCAATGCTACATTGAACATTTCCTACGTGGGCTATGTTCCCCAGCAGGTAAATGTTGGTGGCAGAAGCAACATCGCCATTACCTTAGTTGAAGACAACACAACGTTGAACGATGTGGTGGTCATCGGTTATGGTACTCAGAAAAAGAAGTTGGTGACTGGTGCCACTGTTCAGGTGAAGGGTGATGAAATCGCCAAGCTGAACACCACCAATGCACTCGAGGCTATGCAGTCGAGTTCTCCTGGTGTACAGATTACCCAGAGTTCTTCGCAGCCTGGTAAAGGATACAATGTTGTCATCCGTGGTAAAGGTACTAATGGTGACACTACTCCATTGTATGTTATCGACGGTGTAGCTGGTGGTAACCTTGACGGCATCAATCCAGCTGATATCGAGAGCATCGACGTGCTGAAAGACGCTGCTTCGGCTGCCATCTACGGTGCTCGTGCTGCAAACGGCGTTATTCTCGTTACCACAAAGCAAGGTAAGGCCGGTAAGATTGAGCTCACTTACAATGGTGCTTTAGGTTGGTCTAACGTCTACAAGCGTCCACAGCTTCTCAATGCTCAGCAGTACATGACTATCATGGACGAGTATTCTTTCAACACAAATGGCGTAAAGATGGATTGGCCAAATACTGTTCCTCAGGACATTCTCGACAAGGTTGCTAACGGTTGGGAAGGCACCGACTGGTGGGATGTGTTCACAAACAAGAACGCTGCTCAGCAGAATCACTCTGTCACGTTGACTGGTGGTTCAGACCGTTCTAAGTTCATGGGTTCTTACACCTTTACTAGTAACGAAGGTATCATGGGTGCTGACATGGCATCTTTCTACAAGCGTCATACCATTCGCTTCAACAGCGATCATGTGCTCTTGAGAGTGAAAGACTTCGATGCCATCACCATCGGTGAGAACATCTCTATCGGCTATAACAAGAGCCACGACTTGGCTGAGGACGGCATGTACTGGAGTTATATCCACAGTCTGATGCAGACCTGTCCGCTCCTGCCACAGTTTGATGCCAATGGCAATAGTTACGAATACCAGAATCCTGATGGTGAAGTCACTAATGGTAGAGGATGGCTTAACGCTATGTTCAACCATCCATGGGAGAACCTTTCTAAGGGTGGATTCAACTCTATGGCCGAGAGCCGCAACATCAATGCTGCTGCTACAGCATTTGTAGTTATCCAGCCGATTAAGGATCTTAAGTGGCGCACACAGTTCAACTACAACTGGGGTTCTGGTGCATATCGAAACTTTGATACACCACGTAACGAGAACTCTCAGCCAACTCATGGTAGTTTTTATAGTATGAGTCAGAGCGCTTGGTTTAACAGCAACTGGTCTGTTTCCAACACTCTTACCTATGACTTCCCTATTTTTAATGGTCACAAGATTACTGCCTTGCTGGGCCAGAGTTTCGAGAGTACAGCATGGAGTACTAACCTCGGTGGAAGCAACAAGGTTGCTTATGGACAGCAACTCGCTTCTTTAAGAGATTGGGATTCTGCATGGCTTACGAACTTCCTTCTTGAAAATGCTACTGACGCTACTCTGACTGGTAGTCCAAACGATGAAGACTATCTCGCTTCTTGGTTCGGCCGTGTAAGCTGGGACTGGAACGAGACCTATATGGCTACTGCTACCTTACGTTATGATGGTTCAAGCCATTTCGCCGACGGCAAGCGTTGGGGATGGTTCCCGTCTGTATCTGCAGGTTGGGTGGTAACTAACGAACCATTCATGGAGAGCACAAAGAGCTGGATGGACTTCTTCAAACTCCGCGCATCTTGGGGACAGAACGGTAACCATAATGTTGCTAGATACCAGTACATCTCTCCTATCATTTTGTCTAGCGTAGGCGGTTACAAGTTCGGTTCAGATTTGGCTACATCTGTTGCAGGTTCTCCTAGTTCTGGAGCATACGCCAAGAACGTTCCTAACCCTGACCTTACATGGGAGACATCCGAGCAGCTTGACTTCGGTTTCGACGCTCGCTTCCTCGACAGCCGTATGGGTGTGAACTTCGACTGGTATAGGAAGACAACAAAGGACTTGATTATCCTTCGTGACCCTCAGTATGACTTAGGTAAGGAGTCTCCTTACTTCAATGGTGGTGACATCCGTAATACTGGTATTGAGCTTGCTGTTACATGGAACGACAGAATTGGTAAGGATTTCAGTTACAATGTAGGCGTGAACTTCGCTACCAATAAGAACGAGGTAATTCGAGTAAACAACTTGAACCACTATATTAATGGTAATGGTGGTATCCTCTCACAGGGTACAGAATACATCTCACGTATGGAGGAAGGTCATCCTATCGGTTATTTCTATGGCATGTCTTACAGCGGCATCTGGCAGAACCAAGCACAGATTGACGCAGCACGTGCAGGAGGCAAGGCAGTTCTTGACGATGCACAGCCTGGTGACTGCATTTGGGACGACTGGAACAATGATGGTGTGATTACTCATGCTGAGGCTTTTGACGCTGATGGTAATGACATTTGCGACCGTCACGAGATTGGTGATCCTAACCCAGACTTCACTCTTGGTATCAATCTTGGTTTGGCTTGGAAAGGCTTCGACTTCGCTGTCAACGGTGCAGGTGCATTCGGTATGCAGGTCATGCGTTCTTACCGTTCATATGCTGACACTCCTTATCAGAACTATGACACCACAATTTTGAACCGTTGGCATGGTGATGGTACCTCAAACGACCAGCCGCGTATTTCTTCAACTGGTCATCCGAACACTCTCTGGAACTCTACACGTTATATGGAGGATGCTGACTACTTCAAGATTAAGACCGTTACTCTCGGTTACGACTTCACTAAGGTTTGGAAGACAAGTCCATTCCAGCAACTCCGTCTCTATGTTCAGGCTCAGAACCTCTGCACCTTCACAGGTTACACTGGTCTCGATCCTGAGGTTGGTTCAGCAGGTGGTGACGTGTCTTGGGCATCTGGTGTTGACCTGGGTCTCTATCCACCAGCTCGTACTTTCCTGATTGGTGCAAGTATCAAGTTCTAATTGATAATTGATAATAGAAATAGATAATTATGAAAAAATATATTTTATCATCGTTGGCTGTTCTCGCGACAGCAACAGTGTTCACATCATGCAACGACATGCTGGATACAGATCCTCGTAAAACTGAGGTTACCGATGCAGTCTTCCCAGGTAAGGTTGCGGATGTTGAATCTGAACTTTCAGCTACCTATGCTATCATGAATACTATGGGTGGTGGCGACTCTGATAACCAGAATATTTGGTTCTGGTGGGAAGTGATGTCAGACGACTGCTATGGCAGTGGCGGTCTGCAGGACAACAAAGTGAAGTCTCTCCACCATCTTGTAGAGATGAATGTAAATCAGTATGCTAAGCCTTACGAGCTTCTCTATGGCGGTATCGCTCGTGCCACTACTACTATTGAGACTATCGACAATGTGCCCTGGACTGACGGTCAGAAATCTCTGCGTAACCAGCTCCTTGGCGAAGCTTACTTCATGCGTGGTCTCTATTACCTCTGGCTCACCCAGTTGTTTGGTGACGTGCCTTTGATTACCTCTTCTGTCATTACTCCAGAAATGGAAGAGGAATCTGACGCTGCAACGAAAATCTACCCACAGATTCTCTCTGATATGGTTTCAGCAAAGAACCTCATGGGTACCCAAAGAGGCCATGGTGACGGACACGCCAATAAGTATGTTGCCGAGGCTTTCATTGCTCGTGCATATATGTTCTGGGCTGGTTTCTATCAGGGTGTTGGCGAACTCGCTAAGGGTTCTGCTCCTGCAATTGAACTTGTTGAGCAGGAAGGCTGTAACGTGGCTTCTCTCTCTAAGGACGATGTTGTCACTGGTCTGAAAGACATCGTTAGCAATGGTGGTTACAAACTTTTGGAGGACTTCCGCTCACTCTGGCAGTATTCTAATAGTCTGCTCTGGGACGAGGCTCACGATGGTGAAGGCCATGCTTATGAGTTCATCGCAGACATGGACCGCAAGAACTGCTTCGACCAGCCTGGCATGGGTAACGGTAACAGCGAGGAACTCTTCCAGGTTCAGTTCATGAATGCTTCTAGCTGGAACATCGGTGGTACATATAACGCTCAGCGTATGTACTCTAACTATATCTCAGTGTTCTGGGGGCTTCGTAACGGTTCTACCGCACAGAATGGTGACCGCAACTTCACTTATCCGTTCAACCAGGGATGGGGTCAGGGTACTCCTTCATGTAATATCTGGGACGATTGGTCAGCAGCAGAGAGAAGTGGTGGAGCAGGTAAAGAATATACCGATCTCCGTAAGAGGGCTTCTTTGATTGACCTTGACAATGAACTCGAAAACTATACCTATGAGAAGGATGACTGTGAGGAGTCTGGCTATTCTGTAAAGAAGTATGCTGAGGTTAACCTTGATGCAAACGATGCAAACAACAAGTCATGGTGGGATAAGTGTGAGGGATACTCAAGCAGTTCACTTGGAAACGAAATGCAGGGTGACCACTTCCAGGACCTCTACCTGATGCGCTATTCTGACGTTCTCCTGATGCTCACCGAGCTCACTGGCGACAAACAGTACATGAACCAGGTTCAGCGTCGTGCAGGCGTTCCTGAGACAGATTACTCTTTGAAGGCCGTTCAGGACGAGCGTCGTTGGGAGTTTGCATTCGAGGGACTTCGCTTTAATGATATGCGTCGTTGGACAGGTAAGGATTGCTCTAACAGCCAGTATGCTCCTGCTGCTCTTCAGGCTCAGCGCGGCAAGCAGATTATTTGCTTGGGCGACAAGGCTAACAAGCGTACGATGGAACACATGACTTGCTCTTGGACCAAGCGTTATACTGACACCAACGGATTCTTGGCTAAACCTCAGTCCGAGATTGTCGTGAAGAACGGTAAACTCAAGCAGAACCCAGGTTGGGATGCTGCTAATCCTGAGACACAATATAAGACACTTTATTAATGTTATTATTTAGTAATCAATATGAAAAAGATATTTTTGCTTTTTGCTGCAGTATGTGTGTTCATAGCATGTGATCCTGTTTCGGAGGATATCAGCAATGGCGGGCACATCACTCTTGATGAACTTCTGGCAAAGACAACTGTCTCTGTTGACAAGTCTTCCAGTGGCAAGAACGGCAACGTAATTACCTGTTCTACCTCTGCACCGGTAAATGCAGCATGGAATATCGGTGGTAAGGATTTCATTGGTAACTACGCATGGAAAAAGATGAAACTCGGCAGCCATACCGTAATTATGAAAGCCCTTTGTGCTGATGGTACTGAACTCACTGCAGAATTCCCCGTTGAATGTCAGGAAATCACTAATCCACTTGAGAAGATTTATCTTTTCGGTAGTGCTGATAATGCAAATCCTGCTGTACTTGGTCCTGGTGACGCTGCAGCTGGACGTTTCAGCAATGGTGAGGGTAAATTCTTCCCATATCTCTCTGATGATGTTTACTTTGGTAAGAAGACTCTTATCTTTGATATCATTGCTACAGAAGAAGGTCCGTTCATCTGGGGTTCAGACGTTGGTTGTACTTGCCGCGTCATGAACGGTTGGTGGAGTTCTACTTATGCAGACAACGTACCACTTTCTGTAGGTCTGTGGGAAGTTCCTATCACCGATCAAATTGCAGCTGAGTGTGCTCAGGGTGGTGATGGCAAAGACTTGGACATCCTGATGACACGTGGTTCTATTACAGTTAAGTCTGTTTACTATGAGGAGTAATCATTCCTTATCGTAATACAATTAATAAAAGAGGATGTGCCTGTTATGACACATCCTCTTTTTGTGTCATAAGCGGCATCTGAGGGCCTCAGATGTGGCATGTAAGCGTGTCAGATGTGGCTTCTAACAGCCTCATATGCCACAAGTGACAACCTTAGATGCGGCTTCTGACAAAACCACTCAAAAGGGTAGAGGGAGATGAGCGTTTTATCCATCTTATTTCTCCCAAATGGAAGGCTCCGCCTATATAAAACACGTATTATCCGGATTGGATAATCTTTTTTGGATAATTGTTTGTGTTTTCAAATAATAACTTGTAAATTTGCAGTCAATCACGAAGGTAAAGCCAGGGAGATTACATGTATGTCCTTTATCCGGTTTCGGAAAGGATGAAGTCTTGGATTCTCCTCACTCGCTTAAAGAAAAAATGTGTAACTTTGCATAAATATTCAATGGAAATGACGCTCAAAAATAAAGTCTCTAAGGCTCTTCTCAGTTTAAGCCTATTGGCTTTCATTTTGTTTGTCGTATATATATTATACATCAACCGAGAGGTGTTTTATACCGCACACGACCGTTCTGAATTCCTCTTCGGAGCACCATTCTTCCATACCCTCCTGTCGAAGCCCTTTGGTTTGATGCGGTATGTGGGAGCTTGGCTTACACAACTCTTTTGTCATCCGGCTTTAGGTTCTGGTGTATTGGTGATCTTTTGGGCACTTATCTTCTTTGTGGGGGTAAAAGCATTTAGATTGAAGGGTAGTGCCTCCGCACTAATGCTCTTGCCTATAGCATGTCTGCTCACATCGGTTGTAGATTTGGGCTATTGGGTTTATATTTCCACGATTAGAGGCTATTGGTTTTCGCAGTCGGTAGGTTATTTGGTTATGCTGTTGCTCTTGTGGATGGCCCGCCAGACCCCACGCAAATGGCATCTTGTTTGGTATCTTTTGGCCTTTTGCATCTATCCAGTGTTAGGATGGTTCGCCTTGCTTTTCGTTCTTTGCTTGGTGGTTACTGAGAAACTGACATGGCGTGAACTTATAGGCATAGTCTTGCTTGTCTTTACTGCCAATATCTGGCATACTCAACTCTATTCGAATCAAAATTTCAGCGATGTCGTGCTGGCAGGACTGCCTCGCTTCGCTACAACAATTGACAGTACTGAACGTCTTTCAATCCCGTTTTGGGTGCTTGGTGCAGTCTCATTGCTTGTTTCATGTCGTTTGACCGATTGGGGGATTGGTCGTTTGGTGGATTGGTCTTTTGGTCGTTTGGTTTTGCCAATTGTATGTACAGTTGCAGGTGTTGTTTTCACCTGTTCGTTCATGTTCCGCGACCAGAACTACATCGACGAGATGCGGATGGTGCGCTATGCCGAAGATGACAATTGGAAGGAGGTACTTCGTATTGCGGAGGTGAACAAAAAGCCGACACACACGATGGTGTTCCTCAAGAACGTCGCCCTAATGAACGAAGGAGGGCTGCTTGACCGCTCGTTTAAAAGTGGAAATATTGGTTTCCCAATCACGAACCCCGAATCTCTCCACGTTACCCTTTTGGAAATAGCCTCTCCGTTGGTATATTACAACTACGGCATGATAAATGAGGCCATCCGCCTGAGTTTCGAACTTGCCACTCATTACGGTTTTTCGCCTTTCTACTTGAAGGTACTTTCCCGCTGTGCACTGGCTAAGGGAGAAGAAAAGCTGGAGGAACGCTATACCACAATACTGCATCATCATCCATTCTACGGCAATTGTCTTCGCCTTCCTCTGTCGCGACTTGGCCATTCGTGCCAGCACGATGGCTCTCATTGCCCCATCGGTTGGCAACCGGCACCGGTAACGGCAAAGGTGAATGAACTGCAACATTCCTTCCCTGACGAGCTCAGTGGTGTTGAGAACAGCGATAGTTATATTGTCAATAATATCAGCTTTTGGTACGAATCCGACAGTAAGGCCGCATCAGAACAGGCATTGTTTTATTCCATGATAAGTTGCGACTCCCATCGCTTCTGGCCATCGCTTCGTAAATACTTGACATTACACGAAGGAGATATTTTCCCTGTGCATGCGCAGGAGGCTTATATCCTGTTCATGGATAAGGCTCCGGAGGAGAAACGCGTTATGATTCCCGTTGAAGAGACGGTTTACAATCGCTACATAAAATTATTAGATGTTATGGCGAAAAAGGTAAAACCAGGAAAGACTTTTGGACAGGTAGCTGAAGAAATGCGTGGAGAATGGGGAGATACTTATTGGTTTTACTACTTCTTCGGAAGACAATACTCCAATACATCTGATAGGAATGCTAACGAAATTCAATCGTAAGAAAACAATGAAAAGATATATATCCTCCTACATTATATTGCAGGCTTTTGCCGTGATGCTTCTCTCATCGTGCGCAAATCATCCCTCTGTGCCCTCTGATACCTCTGCGTCCTCTGTGCTACCACCTATTTTCCCTGATTATTGCGATGTCACAGTGCCTTACAATATTGCGCCACTCAACTTTATGCTCCCTGCTGACGAATACGATGAGTGTGTGGCACGTCTTACTACCTCTGATGGCCAGCAGCAGACCTACGGTCATGGTGTGAAGGTTCAGATACCTGAGTCGGAATGGCACGCTATGCTCAATGCTTCGAAGGGCAAGAGTATCAAAGTGGAGGTTTGGGGGCAAAAAGAGGGCAAATGGTTGTCGTTCAGCCCATTTGAAATACATATAGCCGAAGAACCCATCGACGAATATCTGTCATATCGCCTTATCGAGCCATCTTATATCGTATATGACTATATGGAGATAGCCCAGCGCAACCTCACCACGTTCGAGGAGACACAGATATTCAACAACAAGGTTACATGCGATGATTCCAAAGGCCAGTGCATCAACTGCCACAGCTATCAAAACTACAAGACCGACAACATGCTCTTTCATGTACGTGTCACCCGTGGTGGTACAGTCATTGTGAATGATGGTAAAATATCAAAAGTAGATTTGAAGCGTGACTATACCATCTCTGCGGGAGTCTATCCGTCATGGCATCCTTCCGCAAAGCTGATAGCCTTCTCGACCAACCAGACACATCAGAGTTTCCATACGGCACATCCCAACAAAACAGAGGTTTACGATCTTGCCAGCGACTTGATTCTCTACGACATTGCCACCGATTCGGTAAGTGTCATCAGCAACGATTCCACGCTTTTGGAGGTATTTCCTACCTGGTCGCCTGATGGCAAATACCTCTATTACTGCAAGTCCGTTCCTCTTCCTGAAGAGATGCGCGACAAGGATATCAGGGCCACCTACTCTAAGATTCAGTACAACCTCTATCGACGTTCGTTCGATGTGGCAACGCATGTCTTCGGTGAAGAAGAACTGGTGTATGATGCAGCATCGGTTGACAAGAGTGTTTCTTTACCACGCATCAGCCCTGATGGTCGTTATCTGCTCTTTGCATTGGGACAGTATGGTTGTTTCCATATCTGGCATCACGATGCAGACATAGTATGTATACCGCTCGTTGCCCCCCCATCACCCGACACCCCACAGCCGTCTCCTCTCGATCTTACTATGCTGAACGGCAAGGATGCTCCCGATAGCTACCCAAGCTGGTCGAGTAACGGACATTGGATCATGTGTGCCAGTCGCCGTGACGATGGTAATTACAGCCGCGTATATTTTGCCTATTTCAGCAATGGGAAAGTAAAGAAAGCATTCCTCATGCCTCAAGAAGATCCTGAAATGCATATCAGTCTTCTGAAGAGCTACAACCGTCCGGAGTTTATGGTTGAGCCGGTGAGAATAAGTGTTAATGAGTTCAGCAAGGTTTTTGACAAATAAAAGGGTAGGGAAGGAACCATCATGATTAGGAATAAAGTGGAAGCGAGCAAAGATAATAAGGTGCAAAAGATGGGAAATGTTTTCTCACCTTTTTACCTTTTTACCTTTATACTGTTTTTTGTAGCGGTTCTCCTCTTTTTCGGATTGGCTTATCCGCATCATCTGCATTATCAGGAGCAGTTCCAACTATTTCTCTTCGACAGCACTTATGTGTGGGAGATTGTTAAGCGACCTGGTGGCATAGCCGACCTGCTGGGCCGTTTTTGTACACAGTTTTTCCTATTTGCCTGGGTGGGGGCTTTTATCATTGCGGTTCTGCTCTCGGCGGTACAGCTCCTGTCGTTCCGCATGTTCAAAGTTCAACGTTCAAAGTTCAACGTTCAATGGCTCTACGGTCTTAGTTTTGTGCCTTCGTTTCTGCTTTGGCTCTTTTTGCTCGACGAGAATGCTTTGCTGGGTGGTGTTTGGGCGGTCTTGCTCACGCAACTCGCCATCTGGGGATTGGTCCGGTTGCCAGACGGATGGGCGCGCCGTATCCTGGTGATTGTCGCCTTTGTGATACTCTATTGGATAGCCTTCGGTGGTAGCCATTACTATCGTTACCCGAATGTGTTCCCCACGCTTCTCTATGCTGCATGGTTCTCTGCCATCATCATCCCCTTGGTGATGTGGTTTATAGTTAGAGGCAGGAAGTCAGAGAATGCCCAGCAGCAGAACAATTCTCTCACTATTCCCGGTCAAAGCTCGCCGCCCCGTAGCCTTTCTCACCTCATACCCCTCACCTCTTTTATATTGGTTTCTGTCGTTATGGGCACTCTTGTTTGGAAGAATGCCAATTTCAAGGCAGAGAAGGTGATGCAATACGATTTTATGGCTCGTCATCAGCAATGGAACCGCATACTTGAAACCATCAATGACGAGAAACCTAATAACCAGATAGGCGTGACGGTACAGAATCTTGCCCTGGCGATGCACGGCATGCTCTTGGACCGCATGTTCGATTATAACCAGAACGGGATTGCTGGGCTTCTGCCCGATGTGAAGGAAGACGCCACCAGTCCTTTGCCTACAGCAGAGGCTTTCTATCATTTGGGGATGATCAATGTGGCTCAACGGTCGGTATTCGAGGCGCAAGAAGCGATTCTTGACTTCCAGAAGAGTGGCCGATGCTATAAACGACTGGCTCAGACCAATCTCATCAACGGAAACTACGAAGTGGCTCGCAAATATCTCGCGGCACTACAAAAGACCCTCTTCTATAAGGAATGGGCCAATGAGACTCTGCCGCTGTTGGGCAATGAAAAGGCAATAGCCCAACATCCCGAATATGGACGCCTGCGCCAGATGGCATATAAGGAAGATTTCTACTTCAGTGACCATGTTACCCCAGAGATGCTGGAGAACCTCTACTTCAGCAACACCAATAATCGTTTGGCCTATCAATATCTTCTGGCCTATTATCTGTTGACGGGCGACCGCGAAGGCTATAATAACTTGATATCCAAAATGCAATGAAAAAGATTCTGTACATATTGATGATCATTGGGTTAATGGGCTGTACAACCGAAACTGTCAAGGATGCCAAGCAGGAGAATGTTCTGCCTCAGATTTATCCTGATTACCTCAGTGTCACTATTCCCGTGAATATAGCTCCACTCTGTTTCAATATGGCAGATGAGGCGGCATTGCTCATTGATGCCGTCATTACCGACCGTCATGGAAACAACTTGCATAGCCAAGGCGAAGAATCTGTTGACTTCGACATTGATGTCTGGCATGCTCTGCTCGGTCAGAACTGTGGAGACTCACTCAGTGTCACCGTTTCTGCCAAGTATGCCGATGGTTGGCATACCTATCTCCCTTTCACTCTATATGTCAGCCCTGACAGCATCGACTACGGCATCTGCTATCGTCTCATCGAGCCAGGTTATGAGGTATGGAGCAAAATGGGCATTTATGAACGCAATCTTTCCTCGTTCGATGAACGTCCGTTGATAGAGAATACTCAGTTTGAGGGTTGTGTCAACTGCCATAGCTTTAATCGGGGAAACCCTGCCAATATGAGCCTTCATATCCGTGGTCCGCATGGCGCTACGCTGTTGAGTAAGGGCGATGGTTCTATCACAGCTTATAACACCAAAACTGATCAGACGCTCGGTTTGTGTGTCTATCCCTACTGGCACCCTTCGGGGCGCTATATTGCCTATTCTACCAATACAACTAGGCAGACATTCCATAGTGTACACCCCAATCGTATAGAGGTCTTCGATGAGGCCTCCGACCTTCAAGTTTACGATATTGAAAACAATGAGCTGCTGCTTTCGCCACTTCTCAAGCAAGACTCTATCTATGAGACCTATCCCGTCTTCTCGGCTGACGGCCGTTCGCTCTATTTCTGTGCGGCATGTGCACTCCCTGAAGGCAGCCATCAGCTCGATTCCATTCGCTATAATCTCTGCCGTATTGATTTCGATCCCGCAACGGGCAACTTTGGCGACCGCATAGACGTTATTGTCGATGCCGCTTCTCAGCATAAGTCGGTATCTTTTCCTCGTCCCTCCTATGACGGACGTTTCCTTTGCTACACGCTCTCCGACTACGGACAATTCAGCATTTGGCATCACGAGGCCGACCTCTATCTGCTCGATCTCTCTACAGGAGAGAGCCGCCTCATGGCTGGGGCCAACTCTGAAGATACTGAATCGTTCCACAACTGGAGCACCAACTCCCGTTGGTTGGTGCTTAGTTCCCGTCGCGACGACGGCCTCTTTACACGTCCCTATTTCTGTCACGTCGATGCCAAGGGTGTAGTTAGCAAGGCCTTTATGCTACCGCAGCGGAATCCCCGCCGTTTCTATCGTGAGCGTTTCCTTTCTTTCAATGTGCCCGATTTCATTACAGGTCCTACCCGTTTCGATAGTCATAAGGCCAGTAGAGTTATTAACGATGAATATCGCAAGGACTTTGGTGTGCGTGCCAAGCGTTAATCCATCGGCGTTTTAGGAATTTGTATCTCAGGAAATGATTAGAAAGGATAATTACGGTATGATTAAAGTACGTCTTATTTTATTTGTATTTATAGG
>JAFXTC010000020.1 GCA_017525235.1 Bacteroidaceae bacterium
GGGGTTCCACCTCTTCCCATTCCGAACAGAGAAGTTAAGCCCGCCCGCGCCGATGGTACTGCACACCCGTGGGAGAGTAGGTAGCCGCCGTTTTTTAACGAAGAAACCCTTCGAGAGAAATCTCGGAGGGTTTTCTGCGTTAATAGGCTACCTCAATAAATCTCTAACCGCTAACCCTTAACCCCTAACCAATAATCAATAACCAATAACCTTTAACCAATAACCATTGATGCCCGTTTTGTTAAAAAAGTGCAATTAATAACAGCTTTTGTGTGATAAGTGTGTTTTTTGTTGTAACTTTACACCCTATGAGTTATATTTGGGAATATAATGGACTTTCGGATGCTGAGCAAAGTACGGCATTGGACCTCGCTAACAGCCTAGGAATCAATCCTGTAATGGGTACGCTGTTGGTGAACAGAGGTATCCGTACGGAGGAGGAAGCTCGTAAGTTTTTCCGTCCCCAATTGACCAACCTTCTAGATCCATTTTTGTTCGTGGATATGCAGAAGGCTGTTGACCGTCTGAACGAAGCACTGGGAAAGAAAGAGCGTATTCTGGTGTATGGCGACTATGACGTGGACGGCTGTACAGCTGTGGCTTTGGTATACAGATTTCTGCAGCAGTATTACTCAAATATAGACTATTACATTCCCAGTCGTAATGAAGAAGGCTATGGTGTTTCCCGTCAGGGTGTTAATTATGCTCACGAGACGGGTGTTGGTCTTGTAATTGTGCTTGACTGTGGTATTAAGGCAGTTGATGAAATAGCCTATGCCAAGGAGTTGGGAATTGACTTCATTATATGTGATCATCATGTTCCCGATCCTGTGTTGCCTCCTGCTGTGGCTATTCTGAATGCCAAACGCGAAGATGACACCTATCCTTATAAGGATCTTTGCGGTTGTGGGGTTGGATTTAAGTTGATGCAGGGCTTTGCCATCAACAATGGCATAGAGTTTTGTAACTTGATACCTTTGCTTGATCTATGTGCCATAAGCATTGCTTCTGACATTGTACCTATTATGGGCGAGAACAGGATTCTTGCCTATCATGGCTTGCGTCAGTTAAACCAGAATCCTAGCACGGGTGTGAAAGCTCTTATTGATATCTGTGGGCTGACGGGCAAAGAACTTTCGCTGAACGATATTATCTTTAAGATTGGTCCGCGTATCAATGCCTCAGGCCGTATGCAGAACGGAAAAGAAGCTGTATCGCTGTTGATAGAGAAGGACAGTAAGGTTGCAAAGGAGAAGGCTGCCACCATTAATGAATATAATGAACAGCGCAAGGACCTTGATAAATCCATGACAGAAGAGGCTAACCAGATTGTTGCCTCTCTGGATCATCAGCATGAACATAAGGCTATTGTGCTTTATAACGAGGAGTGGCACAGGGGTGTTATAGGTATTGTTGCATCGCGACTCACGGAAATATATTTCCGCCCTGCCGTCGTATTGACACGTACTGATGATATTGTCACAGGCTCTGCCCGATCCGTTGCAGGGTTTGATGTATACAGTGCCATAGACAGTTGTAGAGATTTGTTGGAGAACTTCGGCGGTCATACTTATGCAGCAGGTCTGAGCATGAAGGTAGAAAATGTACCGGAGTTCAAACGCAGATTTGTGGAATATGTCGATAAATATATTCTCCCAGAGCAGACAAATGCCGTACTTACCTATGAAGCAAAAATTGACTTCAAGGATGTGAACTATCGTTTCTTCGCTGATTTGAAGCGTTTTAGTCCTTACGGACCAGAGAATCCCAAACCGATGTTCTGCACGGAACAGGTCTATGACTATGGTACAAGCCGCGTGGTTGGGCGGGAGCAGGAACATATAAAGTTGGAACTGGTTGACAGCAAGAGCAGTCGGGTTATGAACGGTATAGCCTTTGGCCAGAGTTCTCAAGCTCGCTATATTAAAACCAAGCAGGCCTTTGATATTGTTTACTCACTTGAGGAAAATATTCATAAGCACGGTGAGGTTCAGCTACAGATAGAGGACATCAAGCCGGCTATGTAAGGGAGAAGAAGATGGACACCTATCTCTCTATTCTAAAAAGATACTGGGGATATGACGATTTCCGCGGTATTCAGCGTGATATTATAGAAAGTATTGGCAGCGGGCATGACACTTTGGGTCTTATGCCGACAGGTGGTGGAAAGAGTATTACCTTTCAGGTTCCCGCTCTTGCCAAGTCGGGAACGTGCTTGGTAATTACTCCTCTCATTGCTTTGATGAAGGACCAGGTAGAAGCGTTGAATAGCCGGGGTATAAAAGCTGCATGCATACATTCTGGCTTGTCACATGAACAGACGCTGGTAATATTGGAGAATGGCGTTTTCAATGCGTATAAGTTTTTATATATATCACCAGAACGACTCTCGTCGGAACTTTTCCTGAAGAAACTAGGGCACATGAACATCAGTTTCATAACGGTTGACGAGGCCCATTGTATATGCCAGTGGGGTTATGACTTTCGACCTTCATATCTTAATATTGCAGAGGTGCGTAAGATAAAACCGAACTGTCCCATATTGGCCCTAACAGCTACCGCTACGCCAGAAGTTGCCAAGGATATACAAACGAATCTCCGCTTCAAGGAGGAGAATGTCTTCAGGATGAGTTTCTATCGTCCCAACCTAGCATACAAGGTGCTTCATGCTGACGCTACCATTCTTGGTGTTCTGCAGTTGCTGAATGCTATTGAGGGCTCTTGCATCATATATACCCGAAACAGGCAGAAGTGTGGAGACTTAGCCAAGCAATTAATGGAATATGGCTTTACAACTACTTATTACCATGCAGGATTGAAGCCTGGGGAGAAAGATGAAAGACAGAACTCATGGCTGAGAGGCAACTATCGTATCATGGTAGCTACCAATGCATTTGGTATGGGTATCGATAAGCCTGATGTGCGGCTTGTCATCCATGTTGACCTTCCCGACTCGATAGAGGAATACTTCCAAGAGGCAGGCAGAGCGGGCAGAGATGGAAAGCTTGCTTGGTCTGTAATCGTGATGGACGGAAAGGAACTGGAGATGTCTAAACGTCGTGTCAAACAGCATTTCCCTGAATTGGACTTTGTACGAAAGGTGTATGAGGATGTATGTTGCTTCCTTCTGTTGGCTGTGGGAGATGGCATGAATGTCACGCGTGAGTTTAATATGGAACGGTTCTGTGTGACCTTCCACTATCATCCACTGATGTTGACAAGTGCCCTTGATATTCTTGATAAGGCTGGTTATATAGCATATCGTGATGCAGAGGAGGGGACGAGCCGTATGCGTATTGATGCCACAAGACATCAGTTGTTTGAGGTGCTTGATAATCAAGGGGAACAGATTATACTTGCTATGCTCAGACGCTATGGAGGTATATTCGTGGATTTTGTTTTTATTGATGAGGATATGATAAGCCGGGATACCGGTTTGAGCATGGACATCATTTATCAGGACCTAAAAGAACTTGACCGGCGTGGTTTGATAAGCTATATACCACGCAAGCATGTACCGATGATAACCTTTTTGCAGCGCAGGGTATTGAAGGAAGAACTGGAATTCCCGTATGGAATCTATGCTATGCGCAAGGAGGCTTATGAGTTTCGCTTGAGTGCCTTGCAGGCTTATTGCCTGAATACAGAGGAATGCCGTAGCCGTTTGCTGCTACGCTACTTTGGCGAAACAGACACCCATAGGTGCTCAATCTGTGATGTGTGTGAGTTGGAAGATACAACAGGAATTACTGAGCAGGAATATCTGCAGATAAGGGAGCAGATAATAGGCCAGTTACAGCATGGTCCCGTTAAGGTTTCTGAATTGGATATAAAAGGAATCCGCCCGCACAGTCTTACTTGGGCATTGGATTATATGCGTTCCAAGGAAGAACTGATGACGGACGGAGTTTTTGTCAGATTGGCTTCTTCTGATAATTAAAAGCCAAGTTTTTTACGGATGTCGGCAGGTACTGCGTTCTTGTTGATGACAATATTCATGGTTTTGTAAGCAGCATAGGCTTGACTTACGTACCAGAAGCCCTTGAATGGGCCGCTCTCGCCCCATGAGTTCTTCATCATAAAGTATTCTTTGCCGTATTGATCCTTGGCAAGACCATATATCTGCATACCATGATCATCGGTGGTTTCCCAGTTGTCATAAGCCTCCTGACGCATTTCCTGCGTGATGTTCTTCTCTGCGTTAGCGCTGACAATCTCAACCTTTTCTGAAGCTTTTTCGCCAGTCCAGCGTGCCTGATCGCTACCAACGCCAGCTTTGAACTTGGTGTCGGGAACCATTGCCACACTCTTGTTCTTGCCGCTGCGACGGCTGAATCCGTCTTCGCTGACATCTGCGCCCCAGGCAAAAGTCCAGCCGTTCTTAACAGCTTCGTACATGACGCGTACCAATTCATCCATTGGCAGGTTGTAGCTGCTTGCCCAACGCCAATTGTCCTCAATCTCGAGGATAAAGGTACTGTAGAAGGGATGGTGTGTGTAACTGGTCAAGCTTACATAGTCGTTGGGATCGAGCGTGAGGTAATCCTTGACGAAAGACTGTGGTGTATAGCGCTTGCCCTTGTACTCGAACTCGGTAGGACACTTGCCGAAATAACCGTCAAGCATAGCTTGCAGTGCTGACTTCCATGCTTTCGGATAAATCTTTTTTGCTTTACCCTTGGAAATGCTCTCTAAATAAGCCGTCATTGGTGGGAAGAGACCGCCGAAATTGAAGAGGGAATCGCCGTACTCTGTGATGGGGTAGGGCATAATACCTTCAGGGATAAGACCATAATGCTCCATGCAGTAAAGGGCATCCTCGAAGGAGCCACCTTGACTGAAACTGGCATCGCCATGTGTGCGGACATGCTTGTCAGCACGATCAACGTATGTCTTACTGATGAGGAAAGATTCGCAGAGGTCCAAATCATCCTTCATCTCAGGGTGCTTCTTGATAGCCTCGCTCTCCAGAAAGGCCAGTGAAGAATAGCTCCAGCATGTACCACTGCTGTTTTGGTTTTTGATGCTGGTAACAGGGTTCGCAATAATGGTGGTAAAGATAAGGCTGTCCTTATCTGCCTCTTTCTTCTCTTTCTTGGCATCGACAGGCATGATAGCCAAAGTTGCCAAAGCTGCAATGATAATTTTTCTCATAATATTATAATGTTATTATTTGTTGATAAATTCTTCTACATCGTTAATGTGATAAGGGATTATGTCCTTACCCAGATAACGGCAACCGTTGGATGTGATAAGAATATCGTCTTCTATGCGGATGCCGCCAAAGTCTTTGTACGTCTCCAAAAGGTCAAAGTTCAGGAATTCTGCACAATGACCGCTGGCTTTCCAATCGTCAATAAGGGCAGGGATGAAGTAAATACCAGGCTCATCTGTCATGACAAACCCTTCCTGCAGACGACGACCGCAGCGCAGGCAATTAGTACCGAACTGCTCCATGTTGGGTTGTACTTCATCATCAAAGCCTACGTAGGTCTGCCCCAGTCCTTCCATATCGTGTACATCCATACCCATCATGTGCCCCAAACCGTGAGGCATGAACATGGCATGGGCTCCAGCTCGAACGGCTTCCTCGGTATCGCCCTTCATAAGCCCAAGTTCTTTCAGTTTGTCTGTCATCATGCGACATACGCCAAAATGGACATCCCACCATTTAACACCAGGAGCCGCAAGGGAGAGGGCATAGTCGTGACATTGTTCAACAATGCTGTAGATTTCTTTTTGGCGCTGTGTGAAATGGCCGCTGATGGGAGTAGTACGTGTATTGTCGCTACAATAGTTCTCGTTGGTCTCGGCACCTGCATCGCAAAGCAGTAAGCGACCTGCCTCCAAAGGACGGGGGCTTGGGTAACCGTGCATAATCCCACCATGCATACTGACAATGCTCTGAAAGGAAACCATACATCCTTTGCTGCTGGCAATTCCGCTGATACGGCCACTAATGTCTTGTTCTGTAATGCCAGGACGACACATTTTCATGGCTGTGGTATGCATTTCGTATCCAATGGCGCAAGCGCGTTCTATTTCGGTAATCTCCTCTGGAGTCTTCACGGCACGTTGGTTTACTACAGCCATGATCATCTTAACGGATGCCTGTGCCCGTTGTTGACTGGGATGAATACCCAAAATATCCATGAGTTGAATCATCAAATCATGACGGTAAGGAGGCAGGAAGTGGATGACGCGGCCTTCGCTCTTTGCCTTCTTCAGGAAGTCTGCCATCTGAGCCATTGTTAAGGTGTTAGCTACACCGCTCTGTTCTGCCATATCGGCAACGCTGTCAACACTGCCAAACCACACAATGTCTTCGATGTCTATATCGTTACCAACCAGATATTCACGATTGTTATCTACATCGATGATGCCTGCCAGACCATCACGATGTTGGCCGAAATAATATAGGAACGAACTATCCTGACGGAAACGGTAGGCATTAGAAGGGTAATTGGCTGGCGAGTCGTTGTTGCCCAGTAGCAAAATAATGCCCGAGCCTACCTGCTCTTTCAGTACAGCGCGACGCTGTACGTATGTCTGTTTTTCAAAAAGCATGTTAGTTATTATGAATTATGAATTACGAATTAAGAATTATAAAGGATTACCATCCAGTCTGGTCCCATCCAGCATCTTTGTACCATTGGTACTGTCTCAGTTCCGTATTTTTTTTGTTACCCTCTTCGTCGTCTTGGGGGATGTACATGGAAATACCGCCAAAGTGTTCTGAGTCATAAATGGTGGGGTTGTTACAAATGCCGCTAGGCGATGACCACCTGCCGGTGTTTTTCTTACGCAAAGGAACGGCTTTCTTGAACTCTTCAATCCATAAATCGTAGGCTGCTGTTGACAGAATGTTACTCATGGCAGAGTTCATATCATAACAATACGTGTAGTCACTGAAACTAGAAGAATATTTTTGAATATTCTGGGCTTCGCCACTGGAGATTGTCTGTCGGTTGGCAAAAGCATTTGTGATATATGTTTTGGTAATAGCGGCGAGACTTTCCAACTCGCTGCATTTTGTTGCTGAAAGAATCACACCATCAAAATGGATTGTAGGGTAAGCATTATTGTAACCTTCCACAATGCTTTCAATGTCTCCTTTGCATAATGCTCCTGTAATGGTTCTATAGTCTGCTCCGGGACCTGGAATTTCAGCAGGAGAACCTATTACCCAATCAGTAACGTCACGCAGTTCGTATGCTACCTCTATGCATTGCATAAAGCATACATCGAAGAAGATGTAGCTAAAATGAGGCAAATGCTCTAATACACCTCGCAGAGTAGGTATATTCATCCAGTTGCTATTATGGCTCTGGTCGGGGCCCAAGGCTCTGCGCTGTCGCATTACCCATCCCGAACCATGTGATCCAAAGGTAAGTCCGTAAGTCTTGGCGGGAAAGTTCTTGACGATAGTACGAAGGTTAGAAAGCAGAGTGAGTGAATCGGTACAGTCCTCCTCCTTGGTGTATTTTTTCCATTCTTTTAGTCCGTTCGCTGCATCCAGTTCATAGATGACAGGAAAATCATTTACTCTGTCAGCATAAATGATAATCTTGCAACTGTCGGGGATGTTGTCTTTGCCCTTAACAAGTTCCTGAATATCACTTTCTGCAGCGGAACTAAGAGTGTTGTCCCCCATCCAGTATACAATGGCAATGCTCTTGTAAGCCACAGATTCTGGTTCGGGAAGAGGTATGCTGTCGTTGCATGCGGAGAATGCAAAAATAACCCCTATAAATATAATAATGTGTAATAACTTCGATTTCATGGGGACAAAGATAGTTATTTTAATTCATAATTCATAATTCATA
>JAFXTC010000021.1 GCA_017525235.1 Bacteroidaceae bacterium
CAGCACCGATGATGGGCTGACCGTCTTCTTGTGAGAAAACTGTACCAGAAACCTTCGTCTGAGCCAGCGCTGCTCCTACACACAGGAAGAGGCTGACAAAAAACAACGTTAGTCTTTTTTTCATAAAATTCTCTCTCTTTTTGTTAATTATAAATGTTAAAACTAAATATTTCTCGCGTGTACATTATATATATATGCACTATTAGGTGGCGGAGTTGTGACACTTTGCACCATTTTTCGCACTTTCAGTTTGCAAAAATAATGCATATGATTCTAAAAAACGAATAAAATTATAAAAAAGACACATTTATTCTTTATTTTTTAACATTTCCCAAGCTCTAATTGATGTAAATCAACCAAAAAGACTACTTTTAAGCCAATATGAAAGCAGAACAAATGTATAACTTACAGTTTGATACCAAACAAGCTTGTTTGATATAAGTTTGAAACACAAAATGTCTCAGCCTATCAGAAAAATCTTTGTCCTTTAGAAATTTTGTATTCACGCCCCGTAAACATAAAATCCACAACTAACAAATTTCATTCTGCACCCTGCTAAGAATCAGATGACTAGCCTGAGCCAAGCGGTTGTCGTTAATATCCTTGATGTATGTAAGGGTAGTTCGAGGATTAGAATGCCCTAAAGCCTTAGATATGACTGGCAGTTCAACATTAGAGCCATAAGCAACACTAGCCCAAGTATGGCGGGCTGTATAGGAAGTGAGGCGAATCGTCAATCCTGCCTTCTTGGCAATAGATTTCAAGCTGCGATTGTAGCTATTGAGTTTCTTCAGATATTCTTGATAAGCCATTTGAGGATTGAGAGATTTAAGAAGCGGGAAAACATAGTCACTATCAGAACGGTAACGCTCAATAATCTCCAACATACATGGCTCAAGAGGAACAACTACACGCTGCCCCGTCTTATGGCGATAATAAACCAGTTGGTTGCCACATATCTGCGAACGCCGTAGGAAAGCAACATCAACAAATGGCATTCCCATTGCATAATAGCAAAACAAAAAGATATCACGCACAAGGGTTTGAAACAAGCCAGGACGGAGTTTGAGTCGTTTGATTCTGATGATGTCAGCCTCAGCTATTGCTCTCTTTTCTGTTTTCGCACGTCCAGTATAAATACCATCGAAGACATGGTCTTTATTTTTTACGGACAGTCTATTCAGTAAGGCTCTGATAGAGCGCATATAGCAGGAAGTCGTATTAATGCATAGATTCTTTGCCCGTAACCATCTTTCAAAACCTTTTAATGTTAGTTTGTCAATCCGGTCTATACTAATATCATGTTTCAAATATTGCTTTAATGCACGCAATGCTGTCTTGTAGTTTTCTAATGTAGAATAACTTAGAGAGTTCTTGAGTGAACTCATCTCTTTAGCAGCAGATTTCAGGAACATACCAGACGAAACCGCATTTTCTGTACCACTATCCATAGCAACGCCTTTACTCACATAGATTTTGATTTCAAATTTAATTGACACACCCATAATACCTTCATTTAAAATTACGGCTACGAATATAGTAAAAATATCACAACTCCGCCACCTAATAGTGCTTAAATATATAATGTACACGAGAGAAATATTTAGTTTTAACATTTATAATTAACAAAAAGAGAGAGAATTTTATGAAAAAAAGACTAACGTTGTTTTTTGTCAGCCTCTTCCTGTGTGTAGGAGCAGCGCTGGCTCAGACGAAGATTACCGGTACGGTACTCTCACAAGATGATGGACAGCCCATTATCGGTGCTGCTGTTCAGGTTATCGGAACTCAGACAGGTTCGTTAACTGATGTAAACGGTAAGTTTACAATTACGCTTCCTGCAGGAAAGAATGCCCTGAAAGTTTCGTATCTCGGATTCGAGCCAAAGGAAGTGATTGCAAAGAACGGAATGCGTATCTTCCTAAAATCAGATGCCGCTGCCCTTGACGAGGTTGTAGTTGTAGGTTATGGTTCTGGCCGTAAAGTTGGTACTGTAGTAGGTTCTGTAACAACCGTTCGTTCAGAAAAACTTAGCGTAGCGCCTTCTGCTTCTGCCCTCGATGCTCTGCAAGGTCAGGTAGCCGGTTTGAACGTACTTACCTCTTCAGGTGAGTCAGGCGATAATGCTGTTAGTATGAACATTCATGGTATCGGTTCGTTGGGTGCAAGTTCTACTCCACTTTATGTGATTGATGGTATCCCATCTTCAAGCCGTACCATCATGGCTATGAACCCAAATGATATCGAGAGCGTTACCGTACTGAAAGATGCATCTGCTACTTCAATCTACGGTTCGCGTGCCGCCAACGGTGTTATTTATGTAACCACAAAGTCGGGTAAGTTCAACAGCGACGCCAAGATTACCTTCCGCACACAGTACGGACGTAACACACTGGCTAATAAAGGCTTCTATGAGGGCATGATGAATGCCAGTGAGCTCCGTCAGTTCTGGATTGACGCATTCGGTGATTGGGGTGTAACAGAGGAGTATCTGCAGAATCGTTTCGACAAAAATGGATATACAGCTGATACCAAGTGGTATGAGGTTCTGCAGAACTGGAACGCTGTTCAGACTCAGAACGACATTTCTATCGAAGGTGGTGGTGAGAAGGTTAAGTACATGATTGGCGCTTCTCAGTTCCATCAGGATGGAACAACTGTTGGTAACTATTATGATCGTTACACTGCTCGTGCCAACGTAGATGGTCGTCCAAAGGATTGGCTGAAGGTTGGTGTAAACGTAAACTTGTCTTACGACAAGCGTCAGCGTAACTCAAACTGGGGTAATTCTGATTCAGGTAATGCTAACTACTTGGCAGGTGGTCTGTCAATGCTGCAGAACCCATTGTATCCTCAGTATGACGAGGATGGTAATGAGTACAATCGTTACCCCGGCAACAACCTCTGGAACCCAGTTTATTACATGAATACTCACCCTGACCAGTATCTCCGTTATGGTTTGGTAGGTAATGCTTATGTTGAGATTTCGCCAATTAAGAATTTGAAGATTATGTCGCGCATCGGTACTGATATGTACTTTGTTCGCGACAATTGGATGACATATCCTTCATTCCCAGGTGCCAATGGTAGTGGAACAAAGGGTAAGTCAATGGATTTCGATTACAGCAACACTATCACTAATACCATTGAGTATAAGTTCAATATCGCCAATGAACACAACTTCACTGTTCTCGGTGGTATGGAAGGTGTTGAGAACAATTATGACTACTTCTATGCAAGAAGCAATGGTCAGGACGATGACCGCCTGATGAACCTGCAGAATGGTTTGCAATCAACATACGCTATGAGTGAGAGTTCTACCAAGAGCAAATTCCTCTCATTCTTCGGCCGTTTGGACTATAACTTCCAGGAGAAATACTTCGTCGACGCATCAATCCGTAACGATGCTTGCTCGCGCTTCGGTGTGAACAACCGTAACGCTACATTCTGGTCGGCTGGTGCTATGTGGAAGATTTCAAAAGAGAATTTCCTTAAGGACTATAAGTGGGTTAACGACCTGAACGTCAAGGTGAGCTACGGTACTCAGGGTAATGCTTCTATCGGCGACTACGCAGCAATCGGTCGCATTGGAACCCTCTCTAAGTATAATGATTCACCAACATGGGCATATACTTCACCAGGTAACCCTAACTTGACATGGGAGAAGCAGAAGTTGTTGACCATAGGTGTTAGTGGTCGTCTGTTCAACTTCATGGACTTTGACGTGAGCTACTATGTACGTAAAACTTCAGACATGCTGATGGGCGTACCATATGCATATACCACAGGTTTCGAAGAGATTACTGAGAACGTAGGTACTCTGCAGAACAAGGGTATTGATATCGAGTTGAACTTCAACATCCTGAAGGGCAAGGACTATTATCTGAACTTCCGTACTATCTTTAACTACAATAGCCAGAAGATTACTGAGCTCTTCCAGGGCCGTGATCGTTGGCAGATTGCCAATACTGGTGTAGCTTATGTAGTTGGTAGCCCAGTAATGTTCTATTATCCAGTATATGCTGGTGTTGACCCAGCTGATGGTGCACCAATGTGGTACGTTCCTGGTAACAATATCGATGAGAACCATGAAGTAGAGACAACCAAGGATTTCGACGAGGCTGCACTTGAGCAGAACACAGGTAAGAAGCGCTATCCTCCAATTAACGGTGGTTTCAGCATCACTGGTGGATGGAAGGGCTTGTCAATCGCCGCCGACTTCTCATATGTACTGGGTAAGTACCTCATCAACAACGACGCTTACTTCTATCAGAACCCAGGTAATTTCCTGTTCTATAATACTAGTAAGGAGTGTGCTGACTTCTGGACTCCTGAGAATACCGACGCTAAGTTCCCATGCTGGACAAACGATCACGTAATGCAGTTCGATACCCATCTGCTGGAGAATGCTTCATTCATGCGTTTGAAGAACCTGCAGATTGGCTACGACTTCCCCAAGAAGCTCCTTGGCTTCCAGAATGTTGTTAAGGGATTGAAGATCACATTGACTGGACGTAATCTGTGGACAATCACCAACTATGGTGGTATCGACCCCGAGGTTAACAGTAACCTGACACTGGGTAAGATTGGTAACTCGAAACAGTATCTGATTGGTGCTGAGATCACATTCTAAAGTGTTGGTAACAAAGAATAAACAATAAGAAAAGAAATAGTTATGAAGAAATATAATAAATATTTGTTGATACTCGGCTTAGGTGCGTTTACGCTGACTTCATGCAACATGGAAGAACTGCCGAAGACTTCTATCTCGTATGTAGATGGAAAGGATATGATTACAAATATCGAAGACCTTATTAGATTGGAGAATGGATTGAATCAGTCATACCGTGTAACCCACTATGGTCAAATCTCTGAGGCCGATGAGGTGATGTGTGATGGTTTTAACGCAACCGTTGACTATGGTAATAATTTCGGTAGTATCCACCGTACCGACAACTCATTCAGTTCAAGTGATTATGATACTCGCGATATGTGGGCTATCAACTATTGGGCTATCAAGAACTACAATCTCTTCATTGAGCATGTAGCTAAGTTCCAGGGCGCGGATGCCAGCGAGCAGGCTTATGCCGATGTAGCCGATGGTGAGGCTCACTTCTACCGTGCAGCTTCTTATCTGCAACTGGTACGCCACTTTGGTAAGGCTTACGGTGCATCTTCAACATCAGATCTCGCAGTACCTTTGGTACTGAAGTATGACCAGCAAGAGAAGCCTGCACGCGCTACCGTTGCCGCTGTTTATGAACAGATTAAGGCCGACCTTGATGTTGCAGCAACAAAACTAGCTGGCGTAAAGGGAGAAATTGGCGCTATGACTCCTACTATAGATGCTGTAAACGCACTTCTTGCTCGTTACTATATCGATATTAAAGACTATGCTAATGCAGCTACAGTAGCCAAGAAGGTCATCAACTCTGCTGCAGGCTATGCACTTGCCACCACACTCGAAGCTATGGATGCTGAATATTCTAACGATAAAGGTACAGAACCTATCATGCAGCTGGCAGGATCTTTGGCAGAGAGCGGCGCTACAGAGGTGTTTGATAATGTCGAGAACGACCTTGTAAACGACATTTATACAATGACAACAAACGACAAGACTTACGGAATGTATTTGCGTCCATACTTCATCCCATCAAAAAAGTTGGTTGAGAGTTACGAGGCAACAGACTTGCGATTCCAGGCATGGTTTACCAATGCATTCACTTGCGTACTTGGTGGTGCAGACCTTACAGGTCAGTTCTACAATTTTGTTAAGTACTTAGGTAATCCTTCGCTGACTTCAACAGGTATTCCCAATGCTCGTCAGCTTATTAAGCCTTTCATGATCGGCGAGATGTATCTGATTGCCGCTGAGGCAGATTTCCGTGATGGTAAAACAGATGCAGCTAAAACCACTCTGAATGCTCTGCAGGCTGCCCGTGGTGCTTCGCTAACTGAGGCCACCGAGGAGACCATTGAGAACGAGTGGTTCAAGGAGACTGTTGGTGAAGGCTTGCGTATCAATTGCTTCAAGCGTTGGGGCAAAGGCTTTGACGGACGTGCCGCACAGGATGGCGCAGAACAGGCTGTTCAGAGCAGCGCAGCTTTTGTTGGAAAGAGCATGACTGCCGATGATATCCACTGGCAGTGGCCTATTCCTGCTTATGAACTGAAGGTTAATGAAAACCTTGTTCAGAATCCTGGCTACTAAGCCTCCGATACTGATTTTATAGATAATAATGGAGGTGCACAGCAAGAGCGGTGTACCTCCTTTTTACAATTATAGAATGGAAATGAAGAAAATTCTGCTTTTAGCCATATTAATATCAACTTATCTAACACTGGCGGCTTCAGGAAGAACCGACCAAGAGATGCGTCGTATCGCTGAAAAGCAGTTGAGGCAACTGAAAGGCGGAACGACACGTAGTGGAGGATATAATGTAGAAAAAATCATTGATGCTACATCTTATTGCATTTATGCAACTCACAATAGTTATGCCATAGTGAGCAAAGATACAAGAAACATCCCCATTCTTGGCTATTCGGATACACCATACGATGAGGCCAGAATACCTTGTGGCATGAGGTGGTGGCTCAATGCTATAAACTCTACCTTAGAGGAATCTGCCATCCAAACAACAACGCGTGGGGGCAGCAATGCGGTAGAACCATTATTGACAACAGAATGGGGGCAGGGTGAACCGTTCAATCTGCTATGCCCTACGTTAGATGGGAAAAAAACACCATCTGGCTGTGTTGCCACAGCCATGTCGCAGATACTATACTATTTCAAATATCCAGAAACTGGTAAGGGCACAAGCAGCTATACTGTTTTGGGTGGTTTCCGTCCTTGGTCTGTCCGTTATGGCGTCACTTACCGCTACGATATTATGAAAAATAAGTATGATGCCACCACACTGGAAAATCTGACAGATGAAGAGAAAGAAGCTATATCAACCTTGTTGTTACATTGTGGTGCTGCGGTAAAGATGAACTATAATGCCGACGGTAGTGGCGCCACCGAATATGACGCAACTGACGGCATGACTACTTTTTTTCGCTATGATTCATTGGCTTTACACTGTTATAGGCGTGAGCACTTTACCAACGCTGAATGGATGACATTGCTAAAAGAAGAATTAGCAGCTAACCATCCCATTTTATACTGCGGACAAGACACAAGATATGGTGGACATGCATTTGTTGTTGATGGAATTAATGCAGAAGGACTTGTACATGTGAACTGGGGATGGGATGGCGACTGTAATGGTTATTACGCTATTGACGGACTAACGCCTAAACGAACTGTTGGGTTTGCACATGGTTATAATTTCAGTAGTGGACAATCGATGATTGTAGGATATAAGCTGCAAGAGAAACCTGATGCTGAAGATGCATACACTTCTTTATGGGCTAGTGGGAAACCATATAAACTAACAATATCAAGTAAGAGTTTCGTCATCAAGAACCTTGGTGGTTTTTATAATTACAGTTGGCTACCATTCGATGGTACTATTGCCTTGATCTTTGAGGAAGACAAAGAGAATGGACAGCAGTATAAAGTTACGCTAGATGAAGACCGATTTGAAAATTATCAGGGTATCAGATTCTGGGGTTGGGGCTCCGATGAATTAGATCAGATTCCTTTCGCTAGAGTAAACAGCATAGAGATGCCGGCAGGCAGCTATAAAGTATTTCTTGGTAGCAAGGATGTAAAAGAACAACGTTTTCAACCATTCAGATGTGGCGAAAACACAGGCAAGATGTATTACGCAGTGGTCAAAGGCTCTGACGGATCCTATACCGTAGATGCCAATCCTAAGCAATACACTACAAATATACGACCTGTCATAACTAATCGACAGCCCAACCTGCACATCTATGACCTGCAGGGTCGCCCTCGCGGCACCAACCCTTCCGCCCTACCAAGGGGAATATACATTATCAACGGAAAGAAGGTGGTAAAATAATACAAAAGGACATATAAACAAGATGAAGAAGCGCTATATCCTTTTAGTATTAGATATCATTTCATGTGTATTCTTTCTAAGTATGCTTTGGATTAGTTACACAAAGGATTTAGGTAATATGTATAAATATACTTGGATGGTCTTTATGTTACTAATGATTATTAATACCATAAGTGACGTAAGAAAGTTATTAAAAACCAAAAACAGCGGGCTTTAAGCTCGCTGTTTTCTTTCTCTACATACCCATGCAGCTCGTTGCGCCGAGGGCTGTAACAATCGCGGTTGCGATTGACGCAATCATCTGTACGATGAATTTAATGGTTTCTCTTTTTGTCATGGTTGATTAAATTAAAAAGGTTGATAACTTGGAGGGGTAGAGGTTCTACCCCTCCGTTAGTTTAATCGCCTTCGCCTGGGACATCTCCCGATGGCTGGGTGTTTCCACCACCACCATTTCCGCCACCTGAGCCGCTTGGTGAATCGCTCTCCAGCAGCTGACCTGCCAATGCCTCTGCATTTACGAACTCAGCCTTCTTGATGAACTCACGCGAGCTGATGTTTGTCTCAGCCTCCTGATCGGGCAAGAATCGGATGTGCAATGCCTTCAGGTTCTTGGTTGGGCTGAAGTCGTCCTTCTGGTCGGCTCCACCTTTCTCATTCTCGAGAGTGGTGTAGAAGATGCCAAGACCGTCAATCTTCACACGCTTCGAATTCAGGAGCATCTCCAGCAGACAGCTGCGGAACTTCTCCAGCACACCAAACACCACGTCAGGTGTGTAGATAGAGCCGTGCTCTGCAATGTGAGTAGCCATCTTTCGTGTGTTTAGGGTCTCGATGGTCTTGCCGTGAGCAAACCACTTGCCGTAAATCTTAGAACCCTGTGCCTTGTTTTGTTTCAGTAAATAAAAAATCTTTGCCATAATGCGTTTTGTAATTTTAAATGGTTAATGTTTAAGTTATGTTGTCTCTCATGATTGACAATGCAAAGGTACGAAGATAGAGCGAAATGAA
>JAFXTC010000009.1 GCA_017525235.1 Bacteroidaceae bacterium
TACAACGAGACGCATCGTAGTAAACAGAAAACAGTCGTACCGCGGACGGCTGTCAACTGAAAGAAGTCCTAAAGTATTAACCCGTCAACTTGCTCTAGTCGTAAGACAGAAAACTGACAACCTAAATCAGCGAACTACACTGGAATTGGAGTAGGAAGAGAATTGTGCCTCCAAACCCATTGAATTCAGGCTTCAAACTCATCGAATTCAGCATATATTCTATATGAATACAAAAACATATATATTCGACCTTGACGGAACACTGCTGGATACCTTGCAGGACCTTGCCGCGTCGGTAAATTATGCGCTGCGAGAGAATGGCATGAAGGAGCACTCCATAGATGATATCAGAAAGTTCGTAGGAAACGGTGTGAGGAAACTCATTGAAAGGGCTGTACCCGAAGAAACAGATGCTTCAGAACTGAACAAAGTTTTTGCCACCTTCCGTACTTATTATATGAAACATTCCCTGGATGCCACACGTCCCTATGAAGGCATTCGTGAAATGCTTCAGGAGCTGAAGAAACGTGGTTACAGAATGGCTGTAGTAAGCAATAAGATGATGGCTGCCACACAAGAACTGGTGACTCATTTTTTTCCAGAGATTGAAGTGGCAATGGGGGAGAATGAAGCCGAGGGAATACGAAAGAAACCTGCACCTGATATGGTGCTGGAAGCATTAAGACGGCTTGGTGTGGAGGCTGAATCGGCCGTTTATATAGGCGACAGCGATGTAGACATCCAGACAGCACGTAACGCAGGAGTACCATGTATCAGTGTGCTTTGGGGATTCCGCGACAAAGATTTCCTGCAAGAACATGGAGCAACAACATTCATTAATCAACCTAAGGAAGTACTATGCCTAAAAAGGTAATTGTAATAGGAGCCGGAGTAGCTGGTCTGTCATCAGCTATCTATGCGAATAAAGCCGGACATGATGTAACGGTTTTTGAGCAGGGGACATGCCCGGGTGGTGTCTCAACCAGTTGGGTACGTCGTGGCTATACCTTTGACGGCGGCATTCACTGGCTAGTTGGCAGTTCCTCACGTTTTCAGCCTTTCCACAAACGATGGATAGAGACTGGGGCTTTACAGGAAAACAACCATGTGATATATGCTGACCCTGTGTTTATCTTCAAAACCGGCGATGTGGTGCTGCATCTTTGGCGCGACATAGACCGACTGATAAAGGAACTCGTTGACTTTGCACCCGAAGACCGGAAAGCCTTGCAGGCATTGAAACGTCACGTTCAAATCATAGGTACTTACATGCCTGCTCCTCAGAGATTTTGGGACTGGGTTATGATTATATTGCGCCTGCCTGTGTTTATTCCGCTAATGGTATATCTGCTATGCACCTCAACCCGGAAATACACAGAACGTTTCTCCAATCCTGCAATCAGAGAGATGTTTTCTTCTATCCTGAATCTTGACCAGAATGCTCTTTCCATTATAGGAACCTTGACGGGTTATACATTGGGGGATAATGGATATCCGATAGGAGGCTCGCGACGGCTAGCAGACAATATGGAAAAGACTGCCCTGACAGCAGGATGCCAGATTAACTATCGTTCCAAAGTGGAGAAAATATGCATTGAGGATGGCCGTGTAACAGGTGTTATTGTGAACGGTATGTTACAAAAGGCAGACCATGTAATTGTGGCTATGGATACCTGTACGGCTCTGCAGACACTTTTCGACGAGCCGCTGGATGAGAGATGGGCCAGGAAATTGCAGAAAAGAACTGACTCTGAACACTGTGCATTACTTTCCTTGGGTATCAAGAAAGACCTCAGCTATCTACCGTCTGCCATGCGTATACACATAAATGAACCTGTAAAAATGGCTGGACTTGAATACAGCACGCTCTGGGTTTACCATTACAGCAGTCAGGAAGGATATGCTCCTGAGGGATGCTCCTCTCTGACAGTACTCTTCCAAGGCGACACATACGACTACTGGAAGAATGCCAAGGATAAGAACACCTACATGACCCTGAAAGAGGAATTTACACAGAGGGCAATACAACTGTTGGAAGAATACCTGCCTGAGATAAAGGGAAACATTGCGGTAACCGACCTTGCAACACCCATTACCTATGAGCGTTATTGCAGTTGCTACAGGGGTGGATATATGAGTATCTGGCATGCCAAGACCATGCCGCCACGCGTTCCTGCCAAGAGCAGTACCATACGCGGGCTTCACTTTGCCGGTATGAGAACGTTCATGTCCGGAGGTCTGCCCATTGCTGTGCAAAGCGGTTATAAAGCAGCAAAAACTATCTGATCTTAATATACAACGGATATATATAAAAAAAAGACGGTTGTCATCCCGACAACCAATCTTTCCTTAACCTTAAACTAATACCATGAAAACGTTGCAAAGGTACATTCATTTCAGTAACCCTGCAACGTTTTCAAGTTAAATAAGTTCTTTCCCCATGTCTTTATTGATTTATATCAAACACTTTAAGGGAAATTATGTTTAATTACATGTTGTCCTTCTCAATGTCTTTGAAGTACTTATAGGTATCTACCTTCAGTTCACCGCAGGCTGCCTCGTCGCAAACGATAATAGCATGGGGATGCAACTGCAGTGCAGAGATGGTCCACATCTGACTTACGCCTTCCTCAACTCCATGCTGGAGAGCACGAGCCTTGTTATGACCATTTACTACAATCAGAACCTCCTTAGCATCCATAACTGTACCGACACCAACGGTCAACGCTGTCTTGGGAACCTTGTTAACATCGTTGTCAAAGAAACGGCAATTGGCAATGATAGTGTCTGTAGTAAGTGTCTTTACACGAGTGCGTGAAGTAAGCGAAGAACCTGGCTCGTTAAAGGCAATGTGACCGTCAGGACCTATACCACCCATAAAAAGATCTATACCACCAGCGTCCTTGATAGCCTGCTCGTATGCAGCACATTCAGCTGCCAAATCGGGAGCATTTCCGTTAAGGATATGTACGTTCTCCTTCTTGATGTCAATATGTGAGAAGAAGTTGGTCCACATGAAGCTGTGATATGACTCGGGATGCTCCTCTGGCAGGTTCACATACTCATCCATGTTGAAGGTAACTACATTTTGGAAGGAAACCTTGCCAGCCTTGTTCAAGGCAATGAGCTCCTTGTACAAACCAAGAGGCGACGAACCTGTGGGACAGCCCAACTTGAAGGGCTTCTCGGGTGTTGGTTTAGCAGCATTGATCTTTGCTGCAACATAGTTTGCTGCCCACTTTGAAAGTGTGGCATAATCAGGATTAATGATTACTCTCATTCTGTTTTAGCCCCCTCCTTACTCCCGTCAGGGATAGACAAAACAGGGCTGTGGGTCTATGGTTATTAATAATAAAACTATTTTCTCTTTGGACTTGCACCTGTCACGGCATCTGTTTGGGGTTTCTGATGACGGAAGGTAGCATCGTTTGGAATGTATTTTGCATTCTCCGCTTCTGTCTCATATATGCACTTGCTGATATCAGCTGTTGATAACGTGACGGAGTCTTTGGTCAGTTCCGGCACATTGAAACTCTTAAGCAGGAGAATATTCATCTCGGGATCTTCCTGCGGAATGACAAAAGCTTTATGAGCCTTACCGTTCTTGTCGAAGTAAGCCAGAAATGCCCTTGAGTAGTTGCCGTCCATCCTTCTGCTGGCAAATACCATCCATCTGCCATTGCTGCTCCAGGAATGGAAACTCTCGGCATCCTTACTGTTAGCTTCGTTAAGTGCATAGCAATTGCCTGTCTGAAGATCCTTTACCCAAAGGTCGGCACTCTTATGCCAGATATGGAACTGACCGTAATCACCCAATGTGTACAGCACATATCTCCCATCCGGGCTCACCCTGGGCACACTGATACTTTTGTGCATAGGGGCCATTTCCACCTCCATCTGAGGTTCACCAAACTGACGTGTCTTAGGGTCAAAGGTTACAGACATCAGATTATAATAGATGCTGTCGTATCGCAACATCAGCTGATGGCTGCGCGTACTGTCTGGCAACTCGAGGTTCAGCAAAGGCGATATATCTGCATTACAGTAATAAAGTGTCTTGCCGTCTGGCGCCCAGCATGGGAAAGTCTCCAGGTCGTAGGGCGTACGTAAGATGTGGCATATCTCGTTCTTGGTGACATCATACAAAAGAAGATCGCTTGACTCGTCCATTACCTCTATCTTTTCATCATGATAAATGTGAAAAGCCTGTCCCGTCTTATTGGTAGAAAAAGCAATCAGGTTCTCCGTGGGATGCCAGGAGGGATAGACTCCTGCCGTGATAATTGTGCTATCCTTCATCTGTACCTTATGTGCCTTACCGTTCTGTACGATAACAGTTCCACTATGATTGGCCCTGACATGAAACATCATATCAGCCGAACTGTTGCTACGATAGTTATGGCAGTTGATGCAATGATTGGACTTGTTGTCGAACTCGCGGTTATTCTCGTAAATGGTGTGAACATCCCAGTTGGTAAGGTTACGTTGGTATATACCCAACTGGCGGTACAACTCGTAACTGGGCTGAATAAGACGATAGCTTAAAAAAGCGTCTACGGGTTCTTCTGCTACCATAAAAGAATGAGGCTTATAGCAGAACCACGCCTCCCCTCTTCTGGCATAGATGGTAACACGGACCTCTGTTCCAATGCTAACAGCCAGCAGTTCCTTCCATTCTGCCATATCCATCTGAATGGTACCATTTTTTCCCGCTGATGAGAGCAACTCTTTACCCTTTCCTTGCAAATGGACTACAAAGGCATCGGCCAATGAATCACGCACAATAAAGTTGAGCGGGGCAATATTAGGCGGCACCACTATATCAGTATAATCAGGATAGATGTTTGCCTTCTCTTCTAACAGAGAAAACTGTGCGGGTACCTGTGCAGTAGGTTTTCCGCAAGCAGCCAATAGCAATATGATGCTACTATATATAATAATGTATAATGATTTCTTCATATTCATACCATCAGTTTACACCAGAATTAGAAGTTACCTCTCCCGTATATCCCTTCTTGGTTGCCTTTAGGTTGCCAAAGAAGTAATAGTAGGGATAGTAGCCCTTGTATTTCCCGAACAATTCATAAGCATGACCAGGGCGGTCGCTCATATAGGGTTGAATCTGTTGCATGAAACCCTGTATTCGTGGAATACGCAGATTAAGACCCGTGAACTTATTCTCCAGACCAGGATTCTTGGTAGCAGTCAACAGAATACCATCGGCAATAATGTCTGGAGGCGTGCGTCCCATTAAAGGCTCCAGACGCTCCAGGAAACTAGGCATCAGCTTGGTATAAAGACAGACACAGAGCGAATTGTACAAAGCATTGGCACTTCGTCCCTCCACTAATGCCAAGTTGTAACCCATGAAGACAGGCTGTTGGTACATTCCCTCAAAACTGTCATGAAGGGGCTCGGTGAGTCTAATCTTGGCAATCTCGGGGTCGGCATCCACCAAAGAATCGTTACCAACCATAGCACCATATTTTTTACAGAAGCTTCCCTCGAAAGGAACATCACTGAGAATACGTAGAAATTTGCGGCAGAGCTCCCACTCACCACGCATCAAGGCGCTCTTAATATAAAGTTTCATCAGACGCAGTGTAGGTCCCTGCATTACCATCTGCTCCATACAGGAATGCATACAAGACTCCGGGAAGCCGCCATGATAACAACCTTCTGCAATATACATACTGCTGCCGTTATTTAGCGTCTTATCCATCCCGTGCAAATAAAGCGAGTCGTAATCAAGACGTATGTCATACATACGCTCGGCAATCTGATCGGTATGAACAAGTGCGATGGCATACATGCAGGCCATAGGACGATTGCTCTGATAGGCGTTGGCACGTGCCAACGCCTGGATGCCCTCCCAGTCCTGCTCCTGTTCCATTAAAGCCAACTGGGTTATGACACGCACATAGGGACGCTTCAACTCGTTAAAACCAACAATCGCAGCAAAGCCCAAGACACAGACGACTAACTGGATCAGGTTGTCGCGATGTGTCTCGTCGGAAGGAACTTTTATAAACGAAGGAGTCTTCTTCCGACTAAAACTCCGTATCATGATTCCCCAAATCACAAGTACCAGCAGCACTAAGAAGGGGATTCCCATAATGTAGCCTGTCTCTGCCTCGAAGAAGATGTCGAGTCCATAGTACGTAACAGTACCCATATATGCCAGAGCAGGCAAATATTGCAGGGCACGCCATTTAGCTTTGAGCCGCCAACAATATCCTACAAGCCAAGTCCCTAAAGTGAGTATGAAAGCCATCAGGAGTCCGCCCAACCACGGATATTTATAGGTCATAAGCAAGGCTCTTCCCACATAGCGTAAGATACCAAACGAGCATGACAGAATGAAATCGAGCTGCCGCGTGTCTGATACCCAGAAACTATACTCACGACTTAATTGAAAGACGCTTCCGTAATAATAGGTTGCCCATACCAGCACTGCCACAAAGAATAGTAGCAATACTGGCAAGCGCCATTGCTTGTGCCTAACTGGCGGTTCAGTTTCTTTCTGTTGAGCCGCTTTTCGCGATGGCTGAGATGATCTTTTACTCATTAGTCCTTTTATTGTACAATAATCTTTTTACCATTGATAATATTGATGCCTTTCTGCAACTTCTGTAGGCGTTGACCAGAGGGGTTATAGATTCGCTGAGAGTTGAGAGTTGAAAGTTGAGAGTTAGGCTTCTCCGGCACTTCATTGATACTATTGGGGTCATCCCAAACGTAGGTGAAGGGAGAGATGTTTTCTGCATAAATGAACGAATTGCCATCGGGAGCAAGAATGTAGCCACTCTCTGTTACATCATAGTTGCCAGGATTTATCACTTTGTTATTAGCATTAATATCAACCTTACCTTCCTTAATCACAGGTTCACCTGCAGGAATAGTTTCTGCTTCTGCCTCTGTAATGTCGAAAGGTAGTGTGAGTGCCTGATAATCTGTACCTTCCTTGGTAAAGGATACCTGCTGAGCCGTAAATTGCGTGGGAATAAAGAAGGGCTTGTCACCATCAATCTGAAGTAGTTGTGCCACACTGTCAGGACCTACCACATTGGCTTTTTGCAGCAATTCCTCGGTAGGCTGTTTTTTTTCTGTCTGGCCAGGTGCGATATAAACCAGAGAGTTGGGAGGCAATACGCCTATATCGCTCTTGCCACTGGTACCAGTTCCATAATAATATAAGGTATGGGGAGTGGGATTACCCTCGTAGTAAGCCGTCATCTCGCCACGATACAAGGCAGGACCAAAGGGAACCAGTACATCATAGCCATTACCCTCGGCTGCATAAATCTTGAAGCCATCCTTCATCTTCTTCTGCACAACTGTGGGCGGTGTGAAACTCTTTTTGTTACTCAGGTATATCAACTTGCCATTGTTATCATATATCTTGAAGCCCACGGCTCCCGTACCAACAATCTTATAAGTAGTAACACTTGAACTTGTGGTAGTCTGGTAATAATATCCGTCGGTGACATATTCATCAACATAGTCGGTATATTGACCCACATCACCATGCTTACCTATCTGGTTGCAATCCTCATCACTGATAGGTACACGGTACTGACTCTTGGGCTTACCCTCCAACGGGCCATCGGAAACAGAAGGTGACTGTTTGATACGGTCCTCGATAAAGATGATGTTGCCGGCCTTTGGATACTTATGCATATAATTCTTTGCAGCATTTATATCTGACTGTGTGGTGGTTACAAAGTAATTGGAATAATCGCCAACATAGAGATTACTTACAGGAATGAACATGCCGTATGCCTCGAAGAACTCGCTCAGGTCTTCACCTGCCGCATCACACATCTTCTTGGCAATATGCAGATAATCATTCTTACCATAGCTCCTGTAACCTCCCTTCACGTCCATGGTTCCATCGCCATCACTGTCGGCTTCCAGCGAACTATCCCAAGAACCTTTATTAATGGGATCCTGGCGCAGTAGCGTAAAGAGCTTTGGATAGAAATTGGTGTTACGTCCTGTGGCATGATAGTAAAGGTATAACTGATAATAGAATCTTGCTTGTGCCCATGTGCCACGCTCTACCCACGACTTATCAGCAGCAAAGTCATTGAAGCAAGTTTCTGCTGCATCACCACGACTGGTACTTACACCATGCAAGTATACATTAACGTTAGAGAACAGGTTATTACTGGTTTCTGTACTTCCCACACCATTGATACATGCCTGATGGTTGTGTCCCATTTCATGGCTGGGTCCCCAGAGTGCTCCACCTCCCGTTTCTGTCAGCGCCTTATAGCTCATGACGGTGGAAAGCGTACTGTTCTCATAATAGGTTCCGTATGTGGTGGCATACATGTAGCTGTGATTCATAGAGAAACAGTTCCAGATATTGTTGAATTTACCTTCAACCTTTTCCTGGAAGCCCATCAGGTCTTCCTCATTCTGTAACATGGTATTCCAGACACGCATCAAACCTTCCATATTATTGTCTGCGTTGATGGCCTTTTGAACCAAGTCGTTGAGCATTACAAAAACCAAACGCTGACATTTCAGGTTCAGAATATTGCTCTTATTGAGCATCTTCTCACGCAGGAGGAGCCAGTCGTCATTTGTCATGCCACGTGTAGCATCCCAATACCCTTGTACTTGTCCACCCTCAATGTGAATCTTCATATTGGGATAGTTGGCTAGATACTTTTCTGGATTGTTGAGCTGGTAGAAGATGTATATAGTGCTCTTGTTGCTCAAAACGATAGCGTTAAGCCCACGATGCAAATCAGTAGTGGCACCTGTCTGATGGTCACCAGGGCTCTCACTGTCAGCAATAACCTCTACCTGCAACGTACAGTCGGAACTGGGTTCCTCATCGACATAAATATAGATAATGTCGCCCGAATTACCACAGATTCCCGTCGGACCGGAAAGCTTTCCGAAAGCATTGCTCATGCCGCAGTATTCATTGCTGGTCAGTTTCTGGAAATGACTGTATACCTGATAGTCGGCACGTACACGGAAGAATTTCTCAAAGTCACGACTATACCCGCTAGCGCCGATACAAGTTTCCCATGTATTATTCTTTACCTTCAGAATCATTGCCTGAATGTCGGCATTCACCGCCTTAAAATCCTCATTCTCTGCCAAAGCATCATCAGAGAGTGCCTGAATCTCATCCTTCAGTTCTGTGCAGGCATTATCCTTAAAGAGATTGGCAAGTGCAGTCTTATAGGTTCCGATTTTCTTCTTGAGTTCGAGGTACGTGTTAAGACTGCTGCGACCGTTCTGAATAAACTCTTCTGAGATATCTGCCTCTTCGAACCCCCATGTACTGCCAGGTATGTTGTTTGTATACCAACCCACCACAGCACTTTGGGCATCGCAATGCAAAGCTACGTTGCCATTATCTACAATATAGTATAGCAGATTGGTTGCATCATCGGTACGGGTAGTAGTGAAACCGACAGAAGGCTTGCTGGTCTGTGTCTTGTATTGCGTACTGAACGTACCGCCCTGACGGGTGATGTAACGTTCTGTGCAAAGGTTCTGTAGGAAATATTTGTTGTCTGATCCTGCAGAAACAAGTGTCCAGTATTGTGAAAGTTTGTCGTCATTCTGTCCTTCGCAACTAATGGTGTTGGCAGCAAAATCCTCTGTCATATAGGTATCATAGCCCAGATTGCGGATACGATAGTATTTACCTGCCGTCGGCACTTTGAAACCACTCTGGGCCAACAATGCTTCCTGTACCTCTTCCAGAGAAAAGTTATCCACTTCACCAATCGTCCAGTCAGAACCTTGATCACCTTGATAAGACCATTTATATAAAGTGGTACCATCGCCATTCAGATTCAGACAGGAAGTTCCGCTGAAGTCGCTCTTTTCGGAGATATTTATGTAGGTTGTCTTATTTGATGGATTGTTGGGGCTGTATTGGATATACAATGTCTTAGCCGTTGCACTGGGCGAACGGTAATTGTCATCAGAAGACAGATATTTGCCCGTGCTTCCGTTTCGGAGTGTATATCCATCACCCTTCTTCTCCAAAATCCAAACCTGCTGCAAAGTATTCTTGCTTGCCCTTACACCCAAAGTCTTCGTACCATTGTCAGCAAGGTTAACTGAGGAGCTTCTACGGTTGGTGATACGTATCAGTCCGCCTTTGTTAAGCATGTACTTCACATAGGCTGCACCCTCCAAATTCTCGCCACCAGTAAAGACAACTTCGCGGAACACCCAGTCACGGTCTCCTCCTGCCGTACCTTCGCCATTACCTCCTAACAGTTTGCCGTTCGTGCTTTGCAGATAATACCTGTCATAATTTCTCAGACTCCAGTGCCCCTCGCTGCCAAATTGTGCAATTGTATAAGAATTAGTGGCTCGCGTGGTTGCCTCAGTTCCGTTATTCTTGGTTGTAGTTAAGGAGCGGTAATAGTTCCCATATCCGGATTTCAGATAATACTTGCCTTCTTCTCCCGTTGATTCCAACTGAACAAGATAGCCGGCACTGCTTTCCGCATCTGTCCCAATAGGGCTCTCTGTGGAAACCACCAGTGTATTACCTGACTCCTCCTTGGTGTACGACAACGTGTATGGATTGTACAAAAGATACCATTTTCCCGTCTGTAATGTAGTCGCATTATCACCTACAGATATTATTTTTCCGACCAATTCCTGATCTTGTGCATTCAAGGATAATGCACCAATCATAAATATTGGCAGAAGTAGCATTAATAATTTCTTTTTCATAGTATTCAATTCTTATGTTCTGTATTATTTCCTTTATTATTACGATTCACACCGCAAAGATAACAAAAATTCCTCATTAAAAAGATTTCTGCCTGATTTTTTGTTATTTTGTTACTTACCCATAAGTTCAGGATATTGTATGCGGGTATGATACATGGTACGTAACTTTGTCTTCAGAATCTCTTTTGCATCAGCAATTTCCAAGAACGAGATAGGACACTGGTTGAAATATCCCGCCGTAATCTGATCGTCAATAATTCTGTCAACCATGTTGTTCAGACTTTCCTCGGTATACTCCGACAGGCTGCGTGAAGCTGCTTCTACGGAGTCAGCCATCATAAGGATAGCCTGCTCCAGTGTTGTGGGATTTGGTCCGGGATATGAGAACACACGCTCATCCACTTTCTTTTCCGGGAACGCATTCTTGTACGACACATAGAAATATCTAGCCATGCTCTGTCCATGATGGGTGGAAATAAATTCCTTTATTACTGAAGGCAGTTGATATTTGTCAGCCAGACGCAAGCCGTTCTTTACATGCTGAATGATAATCTGTGCACTCTGCTCATAGGGCAGATTGTCGTGGGGATTCGTACCAGACTGATTCTCGGTAAAAAAGACCGGATTCTCCAGTTTTCCTATATCGTGATACAAAGCGCCGGTACGCACCAACTGGCTCTTGGCTCCTATGCTGTTAGCTACCTCGGCAGCCAGATTGGCCACCTGCATACTATGCTGGAAAGTTCCGGGAGCTTCCTCTGAAAGCCTGCGAAGTATGACATTGTTGATATTTGACAGTTCTACAAGCGTTACATTCGAGGTAAATCCAAAGATACGTTCTATGGGCATAAGCAGCGTATAGGATAACAAAGAAAGAATGCCTGCCATCAGTATGAAGATGTACGTCCATCTGTCGAATCCATTAGAACCATATGGACTTCCATGTAACAACTCAATACAGAAGTACGTTACTAAGGTGGTCACAGTTACCAAGGCGGCGGCACGTACCAACTCACTGCGTTGTGAGAGTTGTCGCAAACTGTATATTGCCACAAGACCTGCCACCAGTTGTGTTACAATAAACTCGTATGGATGGTGAAGTGCTACAGCACATGTGAGTATGCAAAGTGTATGTGTGATAAAGGCCGTTCGGCTATCCATGAACACACGTATAAAAATAGGTAAGATACAATACGGAATAACGTAAACGCTCATCAGACTATGCGACATCAGTGCATACGTTGCCAAGGGGAACGGGACAAACAAACTTATTACAAGCATTACAGTACGCAGATTGGCAAGATAATCACTACGGAACTGCTCAAAATAGAACAACAACAAGATAACCATAATGGCAATATATGTTACCTGTCCGCCTAATTGCAGCAATCTTTCGGTAATGCTCAGTGAACGGGTCTGCTGGAAGCGTTCCATTGACTGTAACACGCAGTATGTATAATCGTCCACAATCTGACCATGGTCCACCAGTTTCTGTCCCACCTGCACCTGACCGATATAAGGCACCAACTGAGCATCAACCTCTTGTCGCTGCTGCAAGGATTTCTCTGCATCATATACCAAATTGGGCTGAACGAACTTCTCCAGTCCACAGCGTAACAGTTTTCCATGATTAAAGCGCACACTGTCCTCCTCGGCCATCATATATTCATAAGCCGTCTTCTCGGTATAAAGTTGCTTTACATAACGGGGTTGAGACTCATAGCCCTCAAAAAGCCAGACCTGATGCGTATTTTCCTTTTTCAACACATCATAGTCCTCGGCATCCACAATTCCCTGTGTATACAGAAACCTCAGTTTCTCTAACAAATGAGGGAGATAATAGGCGGGGATTACATCATGAAGGGTTTTCATGAAGTTCTCCTTCAATAATGTTGCCTGCTTTTCGTAAACAGATTTCTTTACTTCAAAGTAAGGCTCGTAATAATTGCGCAGGCTGTCGCTCTCGCGCTTCAACTGGGCCTCGCTCTTATAAACGGGAAAACTGTCTTGGGCAATCACTGGCACATCATCCCAAGGCTCCCCTACCCTATATTCGTATTTGGTATAACCTCCCTTGGGCAGAAAGAGCGCCAAAACGGCTATCATTGCGATAAGCCCGGCTATTCTGTACAGGTACTCCCTCTTGTTGATTATTCTCTTTCTATTGTATCGACTCATTGTTTTTGCTTCTTTCTGAGTGCGAAAATACAAAAAAAACTCTTTTGTTAGAAAAAAAATGTTTACTTTTGCACGAATTTTGACAACATTAGCTTATGCAAGATAGAAAAGTAAGGGTAAGATTTGCCCCAAGTCCCACAGGACCGCTGCACATCGGCGGTGTTCGTACTGCGTTATATAACTACCTTTTTGCCCGTCAGCATGGTGGTGATTTAATCTTCCGTATCGAGGATACCGATAGCGGCCGCTTCGTACCCGGTGCAGAAGAATATATTATCGAAAGTTTCCGCTGGTTGGGCATTAAGTTTGATGAAGGCGTCAGCTTTGGAGGCTCACACGGACCGTACCGTCAGAGTGAGCGAAGGGATATATATAAGAGGTATGTTCAGCAGCTTTTGGACAATGGAAAAGCCTACATTGCCTTTGATACCCCGGAGGAATTGGATGCCAAGCGTGCCGAGATAGAAAACTTCCAGTACGATGCCAGCACACGTATGCAGATGCGTAATTCGCTGACAATGACAAAAGAGGAAGTTGACAAACTCATTGCCGACGGTCAACAATATGTGGTTCGTTTCCTGATTGAACCGGGCAGGGATGTTCTGGTAGACGACCTTATCCGTGGAGAGGTACGCATTAACAGCAGTATTCTGGATGATAAGGTCCTGTATAAGAGTGCCGACGAACTTCCCACCTATCACCTTGCAAATATTGTGGACGACCATCTGATGGAGGTTACCCATGTCATTCGCGGTGAGGAATGGCTACCAAGCGCCCCGTTGCATGTTCTGCTTTACGAAGCTTTCGGTTGGGCAGACACGATGCCACGCTTTGCTCACCTTCCCCTTCTGCTTAAACCCATAGGGAATGGTAAGCTTAGTAAACGCGATGGCGACAAGCTGGGATTCCCTGTATTCCCATTGGAGTGGCATGATCCTAAAACGGGCGAAATCTCTAGCGGTTACCGTGAAAAAGGTTATCTGCCTCAAGCCGTTGTCAACTTCCTGGCCCTCTTGGGTTGGAACCCTGGCAACGATCAAGAACTGATGACACTTGACGAGATGGTAAAACTTTTCGATTTAAGCAAATGCTCCAAGAACGGTGCTAAGTTTGATTACGTGAAGGCTGCATGGTTCAATCATCAGTACCTTATCCAGCAACCCGACGAGGCCTGGGCTCCTGCTTTTGATAAAATTCTGAAGGCAGAAGGTATCAATGCTACTACCGAGCAGGAGGCAGAGGTGGTACGCATGATGAAACTAAAGGTGATAGAATATGTAGACGGACAAGGTAATAAGCGTAAGCGCAATATCAGTTTCCCTTCCGACCTTTGGCCACTTACCCGTTTCTTCTTTGTCGCACCCGACAGCTTCGACCGTGAAGACAAGTTCATCCGCAAGAACTGGACAGAGACAACCGCTGCCGAAATGCAACAGTTCTGTGAACTGCTGGCAAACATTCAGGACTTTACCGTTGAAGGCATGAAGGCTGTGGTGGATCCATGGACTGAGACCTCTGGTTTACGTCCCTGGAATGCATGGCGCATCTGCCTTGTTGGTGCAGGCCAAGGACCTGATATGTATGAACTGGCTGCTTTCCTAGGTAAAGAGGAAACATTGAAACGCATGAATTATGCGATAGAAACATTAGGATAATCCTTCATCTTATACGCGAAGGTTAAAAAATCTTAACTGCAAGATAAAAAGTACATCTTATTTTCAGGTGTCCCACTTATTGGTATAGGGGACACCTTATTTTGTGGTCGTAAAACAAAAGCAAATTACAAACTAAAACCAATAAAGTTATGACCACGACAACATGTACATTGAATGAGATTTCAGCAAAAAAGTCTGTACGCGCATCTTTGCTTCAGTCAAATGCTGTCTTGCGTATGGCCCGTTTCTTCTCTAAGGTAAGTGGCGAGAAGGTCTCTCCCAGACGAGCTTTACATATGCTCAATGCCCAACTCAGTTTTGTGGGAGTCATTCTGTTTGGAGGGTTCTCTCTTATCGTTGGTGCACTCACAGTAAGCTGGTTTGCCCTTTCGGTTTATCAATGCAGCAAGATGAAGTGATAATACAACATGCAACAAAATAAAGGCCCCTATACCTTCCGTAAATAAGAGGTATAGGGGCCCTTTATTGTTAACAATGTAGGGAATTAATCCTCGTCAGACCAATCACCCCAATCGTCTTCCTTTGTCAGTGCATCGCCACCGTCTACTGTGGTGTCGCTGTTAATTGGCAAGCTCTCTGCCAGCATGCTGACAACTTCAGCTTCTTCAATCTTTAAAGATGGTTTAATGTATCTCATATAAGACCCCTCCCAATCCTCCCCCAAAGGGGAGGTGACTAATGAGGGTTTGAGTCATAGA
>JAFXTC010000022.1 GCA_017525235.1 Bacteroidaceae bacterium
CCGCGCACTTCATATTCTGGTTCAGGCATTGAAATGCCAATTTGGCACTTCAAAAGATTATTTCAATAACCCCAGCACAGCTTCTGGCGTGAAGCCCACCCTGATAATGGTACACAACCCGAAGTGATCAAAGAAGGTTTAGCTCGACGGCCGAAGGGAAAGTCAACCGTCCCCTGATCACCCGAAAGATGTCTGAAGTCTGAAGTCTGATGTCTGAAGTCTGATGGCTGATGTATGATGTCTGATGTCTGATGGCTGATGTAAGAAGGAAGAGGGAAGATGTTCTCTAACCTCTAACCGCTAACCTCTAACCTATTTTTAGATATAATCGTTCTTTTAAGAATGGAAGTTCACAAAGTGAATGGCGGTATGGTTTAGGCTTGGACGTTAAGAGCTTGTTCTTAAAAGTACAAGGGTAAAGCAGAGTGTTAAGGATTACGGAGTAAGCCTCCATTCTTAAAAGAACCTACCGCGAAAAAATTCTGTGAATATCCGTGATATCCGTGTGAGATAAAAATAAAATTTTCAATAAAAAAAGGTTATCGTTAGCGTTATCGTTATCGTACCGAAGGTCCCTTGAACCGCTTGAACCCTTGAACTTTTGAACGGTTATCGTTATCGTTAACGTTATCGTACCGAAGGTCTCTAACCGCAAGTTGCCATTAACCTTTAATCATTAACCTTTAACCATTAACCATTAACCCTTAATCATGAACCATTAACCACAAGTAGCCATTAACCATTCAAATCTCCTCCCCCGCATACATCATCTTCTTGCCCAGCACAGTACAGAAGAGCATCTGAATGTCTTTTATGAACGAGTAATGACGGTAATAATAGCAGTTAATCCGCACCTTATCCGGATATATCACATTATCGTTATACCACACCGCCACCTCCTGATCACTCATTCCTTGAATCTGCGATTCAGAAAGTCCGTACTTCCCTAATTCCGTGGCTCCGTGATTCCTCTGATTGCTGACAAAGTCCGCAATCATTTCGTCTTCGAGTCTATATTTCAACGTAGCAGGTCCAGTAATCCCCGGTCTCAACTTTAACACGTCCCTGTCATCGCCAACGAGTTTATCCGCATACCCAGGCACATCCGGCCTTGGTCCCACAAAACTCATGTTACCAATCAGCACGTCCCAAAGCCCAGGTAGCTCATCCAGCTTATAATGCCTCAGCTTAGCCCCAAGGGGCGTGATGCGGCTATCTCCCGCCACACTCACCGTGCTGCCATTGTGCTTCACCGTCATCGTTCTGAACTTATGACAATTAAACAGCTTACCATCTTTGCCCACACGTTTTTGCACAAAGAACGCAGGCCCGCCCGGCATCTTTATCTTAATCAAGATTGCCACAATCAGCAGCACCGGCCATAGGAACATCAATCCCACAAATGCCACAATCCTGTCAAACAAAAATTTCAATATCATAGTCTTCAATTATTTTAGTTCCGACCACAATTGCAACCCTTTTTCTGTCAAGTAATATGCCTGGTCTGGTCGATTGTCTCGAGGGACTGGTACATGTAACCAACCTGGTGACAGGTACTGAAGTGAACCCCAAAGTTTGGACGGTTAAACAATTGAAGCTGTAAGCATCTTTCTGTATTGTACAGGCGACATGCCATTAAGCCTCAGTTTTATTCTCTCGTTATTATAGTATTCTATATAATCTGTCAGGTCTTTGATGAAGGTATCTGCTGATGTGTACTTGCCAGGATAAAGCAATTCCGACTTCATCAGACCAAAAAAATTCTCCATCATGGCATTGTCCAAACAGTTTCCCTTGCGAGACATGCTTTGGATAATGCCATGCTTCTTTAGACTATTTTGATAGGCTAGATGCTGGTAATGCCATCCTTGATCAGAGTGTAATACTACACCCTCAGGCAGTTTTATACGCTTGTACATCTGGTTGAGCATACCGAGTACCATTTCCATGTTTGGTGCCTCTGTAATTGAATATGCGAGGATTTCGCCATCGCACATGTCAAGTATAGGTGACAGGTAGATCTTACGTCCATCTATTGTCATCTGGGTCACGTCCGTTGCAAGCTTCCGGTAAGGTCTATCTGCTGTAAAATCCCTGTCGATGATATTGGGAGCCGTCTTGCCCACTTCGCCTTTATAGGAACGGTATTTCACCTTCCTCACCTCACTTTTCAGTCCAAGTTCATCCATAAGCCTCTTCACTGTCTTGTGATTGATAAAACGGTCCTCATTACGGAGTTCCAGCGTTATACGCCGATAACCGTAACGACCTTTGTGCTTATGGAATATAGTATATATCATCTCTTTTACTTCTTTGTACTTGTCTTTCTTCTTGCTACGCTTGAGGTGATAGTAGAACGTGCTACGTGCCATCTTCTTGAGATCCAACAACAGACCGAGGTCTGCGTGCTCATCACGCCTTAGTTCTTCGATGGCTTGCGCCCAATCGCTCTGTTTTGGGCTTCTCTTTCCTCGACTAAGGCTCTCACTTTTTTTAGCAGAAGAATCTCCAGCCTTAAGCGTTCGTTCTCCTTGCGAAGGCGCTCATTCTCCTTCTCGCATTCTTCTTTTGGGAGTCGTTTCATTCTTTTCATACCAGTCTTTTGACGTCCTTGCTTTTTAGGGATCAGGGCCTCAAAACCTTCATTCTCGGCTAGCCTAACCCAATTGCCTAACTGTGAGCTTGACACCTTATATTTTGCCGAAAGCTGGAACAAAGTTAATTCACTTTCCTGATACTCACGAATAATTCTGCATTTTTCTTCGTATGAGAGCCTTCTTGGTCTTTTCTCTTTAGATTTAAGACCATCAATACCAAGATCCTTATAGGCTGCTAACCACTCAAAAAGAATATGGTGACCTAAATGAAACCTGTCTGACACGGAACGAGCTGATTGCCCCTGCTCGACCAAACTGATAAACGCCAATTTTTCTTCTAAACTGTATTTCCGTTTCATTGTGAACCTTTAAGTTGTGTCCAACTTTCTGGGTTCACTTCAGTACCTGTCCCTTGGCACCACTGTTTTAATCAGAACCTGCTTAGAAATTAATTCTTTTTAACTTTATCTATATGAAATAATGTCGTATCTTTGCCCCCAAATTTTAAATAAACATGCCCAGAAAGCCAAGATTATCTTCAGGAACAGGAATATATCATGTCATGATGCGTGGTATCAATCACCAGAACATATTTGAGGACAGAGAAGACCATTACCAGTTTCTCAGTACCATCGACAAGATGAGAATGTTATATGACGACGATGGCCAGCCCACCATAATCAACTGTACTTTTTATGCCTATTGTTTGATGTCAAATCATGTTCACCTGCTCATTCGAGAGCGGGAAGAAACCATTGCTGAAATCATCAAGCGCATCGCAGGATCATACGTCTATTATTATAATCACAAGTATGGACGCGACGGACACCTTTTCAAGGAACGCTTCAAGAGTGAGCCAGTCAACGATCTGGCATATTTCACCATCCTTATGCGTTATATTCACCAGAACCCCGTCAAAGCAGGAATTGTCAAGTGCGTCAGCGAGTATGAATACAGCAGTTGGACTGAATATGAAGGAAAAGTAAACCCCGCAGTCCAGTTATGCGACACTCAGGCAGTCCTCAGAAGAATACCCTTCTCGGAACTGGAAGCATGGGTAAATGACCTGTTGCCGGATGACTTTTGTTTTTTGGAAGACAACCGAAGTGAAAGGCCTTCTAAGACCCTTAACGATGATATGGTTTGGCAACTGATAACAAGCCTTACCGGAGCCACCAACCCCACAGACTTCCAGAAACTTGAAAAGGAAGTTATGCGTCAAGCACTAAGAGAACTCCGGAAAGGCGGTGCCACCGTGCGGCAGCTACAAAGACTCACCGGAATCGGGCGAGGCTTCATCCAAAGACAACGTTGAGGTGACGAGGTTGACGAGGGACTGGTACATGTAACCAACCTGGTGACAGGTACCTGTCCCTTGGCACCTTTTCCTTGGAAAGGCCCTGGAATTGCACTTTTACACGCTTGCCAACTTCTGGCAGTGTAATTTCGACAACGTTGAAC
>JAFXTC010000023.1 GCA_017525235.1 Bacteroidaceae bacterium
AAATTATCTATTATATTATATTAATATCTATAATATATCTATATTATTGTCGAGGAATCGGGCATACCCCTGTTGTCCATTGTCACTTGTCCATTGTCACTTTTCGAGGTTTGGAGCCGAAAATTTTTGTTATCGTTTTTGTTATCGTTTTCGTTATCGTTTTCGTTATCGTTGAAAACACGACGCGTGGCATCGGCAAACGCTACACGTGGAAATGGCAAAGTCTACACGTGAACTTTGCAAAGTCTACACGTGGCGTTTTTAACATTTGCGCGAACCGATAAAAACACGAAAAAAAGGAGGCTGAAGTTTTGCTACTATGGTTGTTTTTTTGTAAATTTGGCTACGCCGAACTTACTCACGTTCGGGAATAAAAATAAAACCTATTTTGTTTTGTATTCCGCTCACTTTTTCGTAACTTTGCGATTGAAATCGCGAACTTACTCCGTCTCGGCAAAAAAAAGAATAAATTCTTTTTGTTCTGCTCTCGATTTTTTCGTAACTTTGCAAGCAAATTCAAAAAGAAGTAAAATAAACGATTATGGGAAGAGTACTTATTATTGGTGCTGGCGGTGTGGCTACAGTGGCTGCACATAAGGTTTGCCAGAATAGCGACATCTTTACGGAGGTGATGATTGCCAGTCGTACAGAAAAGAAGTGCATCGATTTGGCAAATGTGCTGAACAAGAAATATGGCACACAGGTAAAGACTGCTCAGGTGGATGCTGACAGCGTGGAGCAGCTGGTTGCTCTGCTGAGTGCTTACAAGCCTGAACTGGTGATCAATCTGGCCCTTCCTTATCAGGACCTGACCATTATGGAGGCTTGTCTGCAGACAGGTTGTAACTATATGGATACAGCTAACTACGAGCCTAAGGATGAAGCTCACTTCGAGTACAGTTGGCAGTGGGCTTACCGCGAGCGTTTCGAGAAGGCCGGTCTTTGTGCTATCCTAGGTTGCGGTTTCGATCCGGGGGTCACCAGTATCTTTACGGCATACGCAGCAAAGCATCACTTCAAGGAGATTCAGTATCTGGATATTGTTGACTGCAATGCGGGTAACCACCACAAGGCATTTGCTACCAACTTCAACCCCGAGATTAACATCCGCGAGATTACCCAGAAGGGTCTCTACTACGAGAACGGCAAGTACATAGAGACGGAGCCTATGGAGATTCATAAGCCCTTGAACTATCCCAATATCGGTCCTAAGGAGAGTTATCTGCTGCACCACGAGGAGATAGAATCTTTGGTTATCAACTATCCCACCATCAAACGTGCTCGTTTCTGGATGACCTTTGGTCAGCAGTACCTGACCTATCTGGATGTGATTCAGAACATCGGTATGAGTCGTATCGATGAGGTGGAATACAAGGCTCCCAAGGCTGACGGTACGGGCGAAGAGGTTGTTAAGATTGTTCCTTTGCAGTTCCTGAAGGCTGTATTACCCAACCCACAGGATTTGGGTCAGAACTACGATGGTGAGACCAGCATCGGTTGTCGCATCCGTGGTATCGGTAACGATGGCAAGGAGCATACCTATTATGTATATAACAATTGCTCGCACCAGGCCGCATACGAGGAGACAGGCATGCAGGGCGTCAGCTATACCACAGGTGTTCCTGCCATGATTGGTGCCATGATGTTCCTGACTGGCAAGTGGAGCAAGCCGGGTGTACACAATGTTGAGGAGTTTGATCCCGATCCATTCATGGAGCAGCTGAACAAGCAGGGTTTGCCCTGGCACGAGTTGCACGATGTAGATTTGGAACTCTAATAATAACCATTACTTAAAGAATTACCCAATGAGACGCCTGTTCCTAATATTAGTCGCTTTGGTGAGTGGAACGCTCGTCTGGTGTCAAGAGACAAAGATAGAGTTTATCACGCCCAGTATTGTTCATGTGGTGAAGTCGGTCGACGGCAAGCAGCCCAAGAGCCTTGTGGTAATCGCAAAGCCACAGGAGGTAGCTGTGAGCTACAGCGGCAATACATGGAAGAGCCGTGAACTGACGGTGAAGCTGAATCCCTCATCTAACAGTCTGACTTTCCTGACTGCCAAAGGCAAGGTGCTGTTGCAGGAAACGGCGTGTTCTCTGAACTATGGTGAATGGAACGGTGTTCGCCAAGTATTCAAGCTCGACAAGGATGAGGCTATCTATGGCTTGGGAACCATCCAGAACGGCAAGATGAACCGCAGAGGTGAGCATAAGCGCATGGAGCAGTCGAATCTGGAGGATTTCCAAAGCGTCATCCAAAGCATAAAAGGGTGGGGCTTGTATTGGGAAAACTATTCGCCTACGCAGTTCGACGATGATGAGAACGGCATGTCGCTGACATCCGAGGTGGGCGAGGCTATCGACTACTACTTCATGTACGGAGGCTCTGCCGATGGTGTGATTGCCCAGATGCGTTACCTTACAGGCGATGTGCCCATGTTCCCCTTGTGGACATACGGCTACTGGCAGAGCAAGGAGCGCTATAAGAGTGCCAATGAGACATTGGGCATTGTGCAGCAATACCGTAAGTTGGGTGTTCCCTTGGATGGAATCATCCAAGACTGGCAGTACTGGGGCTCCAATTATCTGTGGAACGGTATGGATTTCCTTTCAGAGGAGTTCTCTAACGGTCGTCAGATGATTGATGAGGTTCATAAACTGGGTGCTCACTTCATGATAAGCATCTGGGCCAGCTTCGGCCCCATGACCAAGGCTTATCAGGAACTTAAGGAAAAGGATTTGCTTTTTGATTTTGAGACTTGGCCGCAGAGTGGACTCACCTTCTGGCCTCCACGTAAGGACTATCCCTCTGGTGTGAAAGTGTATGATGCTTTCTCGCCCGAGGCAAGAGCCATCTACTGGAAGTATCTGAAGACGCTCTATGATTATGGTACAGATGCATGGTGGATGGATTCTACCGATCCCGACTGTTTCGACGGTTCTCCTGCTACATACGCTCATAAGGCTGGTCAGGAAGGCGGCACATGGCGCTCTCTGCGCAATGCCTTCCCCTTGGAAACCGTCAGAGGGGTATACCAGGCTCAGCGCAATTCACAACAGGAAACAGGAAAAAGAGTTTTCATCATGACGCGAAGCAGCTTTGCCGGTCAGCAGCACTATGGGTCCAATATGTGGAGCGGTGATGTTAACTCGTCATGGGATATGTTGCGTAAGCAGGTTCCTGCAGGATTGAGCTTCTCCCTGACGGGTAACCCCAACTTCAATACAGATATCGGCGGCTTCTTCTGCGGCTCATACAATACACGTGGTGGAGGTTCTGCTCCACGCAATCCGCAGTTCCAGGAACTTTATGTGCGCTGGATGCAGTACGGACTCTTCTGTCCTGTTTTTCGCAGTCATGGTGCTGATGCACCACGCGAAATATGGCAGTTCGGCAAAAAGGGAGAGCCCGTCTACGATGCTATAGAAGAGACCATTCAGCTGCGTTATCGCCTGTTACCTTATTTATACAGTACCGCTTGGCAGGTAACAAGCAACAACGATAGCTATCTGCGACCCTTATTCAGCGACTTTGCTCAAGACCGCCGTGTGTGGGATATGACAGACGAGTTTATGTTCGGTCGTAGCATTCTGGCTGCACCTATCGTTGACCCTCAGTATACAGAAGAAAAGATTATCCGTACCGACGCGATGACGGGATGGAACAAGAATGATGTAGGAAGTCAGAAGGAAGATGTAAGAGGTGTTGATTGGACTGAACACAAGACGGCACAGAAGTACCTGCCTAAGGGGGCTGACTGGTATGATTTCTGGACGGGTAAGCGTTATCAGGGTGGACAGGCTGTGACATTAGAGACACAGTTGAACCGCGTGCCTATGTTCGTTCGTGCCGGAAGTATTCTGCCTCTGGGCCCCGTTATGCAATATGTAGGGGAGAAGAAGTGGGATAATCTGGAACTGCATGTTTATCCTGGTGCTGATGCCACCTTTACGCTATACGAGGATGAGGGTGACAACTACAACTACGAGAAGGGCGTTTACGCTACCATTCCCATCAGTTGGAAGGAGCGCACACATACCTTAACAATAGGTGAACGCAAAGGCAACTATCCAGGTATGCTGGAGACACGTCACTTTACCATCATTAGCCCGGAAGGGAAGAAGTTGGAGGTGGTGTATAGGGGGAAGGTTGTTAGGTTAGTAGTTTAAATAGTTTAATAGTTTAATAGGGGAAGATGGCTGATGTCTGATGTCTGATGTCTGAGTCTACGGAAATACGGAAATACGGATTCACGCTAACCACTAACCACTAACCACTAACCGCTAACCGAATTACGAATTAAAATAATATAAAATTATGGCAAAAAAAGAAACAGGAGAGATGTTCGATGAGAAGGCTGCCAAGCTAAAGGCCCTTCAGGAAGCAATGAATAAGATTGAGAAGGACTTCGGAAAAGGTTATATCATGAAGCTTGGCGAAGAGAAGATAGAGAATGTAGAGGTAATACCCAGCGGATCTATATCGTTGGATGTGGCTTTAGGAGTAGGAGGTTACCCCAAGGGGCGTATCATAGAAATCTACGGTCCGGAGTCTTCTGGTAAGACCACATTGGCCATTCATGCTATTGCTGAGGCTCAGAAGGCTGGCGGTATCGCTGCCTTCATAGATGCTGAGCACGCTTTCGACCGCTTCTATGCAGCTAAGTTGGGTGTTGATGTAGACAATCTGCTTATCTCACAGCCCGACAACGGTGAGCAGGCATTGGAGATTGCCGACCAGCTTATCCGCAGTGCTGCCATCGATATTGTTGTGGTTGACTCTGTAGCGGCCTTAACTCCCAAGGCTGAGATTGAAGGTGATATGGGCGACAACAAGGTGGGTCTTCAGGCACGCCTTATGAGCCAGGCTCTCCGTAAGCTCACAGCCACCATCAACAAGACAAACACTACCTGTATCTTCATCAACCAGTTGCGCGAGAAGATTGGCGTTATGTTTGGCAATCCTGAAACAACAACAGGTGGAAATGCCCTTAAGTTCTATGCCAGTGTTCGCCTGGATATCCGTAAAGGTGCAGCCATAAAGGATGGCGACGAGGTAATCGGTAACGAGGTGAAGGTAAAGGTTGTCAAGAACAAGGTGGCTCCTCCATTCCGTCGTGCCCAGTTCGAGGTTCTCTTTGGAGAAGGTATCTGTCGTGTTGGCGAAATTGTCGACTTGGGTGTTGAGTATGGCATCCTTGAGAAGAGCGGTTCTTGGTTCAGCTATAACGGAAGCAAACTGGCTCAGGGAAAAGAAGCTGCCAAGAAGGTTTTGAAGGACAATCCCGAGTTGTGTGAGGAACTTACCGCCAAGATTTACGAGGTTATAAATGCAAAGGGTGCTCCTCTAGCCAATATAGAGGATTAGTTTTATAAGCTTATGTTAAAGCCCTGGATTCCAGGGCTTTATTTTTTGTTAATGTGAACCGTAGACCTCGATATCGCCGATGCGAACGTAGCCGTCAGACCCTCCGTTAGTAACATTTACTCGCACGTATCTTGCTTCGATGGGAGTGATGGAAGCGTCGGTTACAGGGGCGGTATTATCGGTATAAGTACCTGCTGTGGTCCATGTCTCTCCGTCAAGACTGGTTTCAATTGTGAAGTCGCGAGTGTTGAGTTGGGGCTCCATTCCTGCAGCCTCAGCATGCCGTATCACATAACGACTAATCTGATAGGGTTCCTTGAAGTCTAACTGCACCCAACCTGTTCCGTCTGTTGTTTTGGAAATCCACATATAACCTTCGGAAGGCGATCCGTTAGCAGCGAATTTCACATTTGTCCTTACCGGTGACGAAGTAATCTCCATATCCTGCAACAAGGTGATGTTGAATGGCAAATGGTGAGCCTCGTTGTAGTAGCTGAACCAGTGGTCGGCACGGACAATATTGACATTGCCTGGCGAGAGCGCGTCTAGTCTGTCCTTCAAGGCGATGAGTTGGTCGGGCTTCAGATTCCAGACGTCAGCCTGTCCTGTGACGAACATGGGTGCTGTGCCTTTGAAGTTCTTGATGTCGCGGTTGAAGAAATCAGTTATCCCGTCTATGTCTCCGCGATAGCAGGGGTACTGGGGTGCGATGGGCAGCCAGCCCGACTGTACTGTATAGGCTAGTCTGCCACTCTGTCTCTCATAGTCATTGATGGTAAGTCCGTAAAGGTAGGGGCAGTTGTCGGCAAAGGCTTTGCGTTGAGGTGCACTGATATTGTCCCAAATAGTGATGACTCGCAGTCCTGCCTTTTCGATGTAGCGTTGGGTTAGCTTGGTGTAAGGAGTAAGTGTTGGACCTGACGATGTGTAGTATGTGCCGCTGCCAGAGCCTAGCCCATTGAATGGCATGGCATAGCCCAGACCTGAGGGACCGCTGACGAAGCAATCGTTGGTTGATGCCTTGCGGTAATAGTAGTTCAGCATCATGGGCGAAAAGTCGGCCAAAGCAGGACTGATGGTCCAGTTCATGGCCATCTTTCCACGGCCCGACTGTTCAAAGATCTTTGCCATTGCATGCTGACAATATTGGATATTATCACCGTCGCTGATGTATATGGTTGCATAAACCTTGTTCTCCAGCTTCGGACGTTTGGGCACGGGGGCTATCTTGACAGGATTGTTGACAGCTGTGTAGACCGTGGTATTCTCAAAGAAGTCGGCGGGCACGGTAGATAGGCCGTACTTGGTGGCTTCCCCTACACCGGAGCGTTCCTCGGGATACCAGCCTAAAACGATGTCACGACCAGGTGTCATATCCTTGAGCATCTTGTCGAGCAGCGAGCGTTCGGTTGCGGTGCGAGGATCGAGCCATACACAAGCCGAACCACAGGCAGCGCCGATGTCATGCACATAAGGTATGGTGGGACGTTCACTGATGAGCAAGCGGTGGTTGCAACGACTCCAGTAGTTGTTGTAAAGATAGTTGTAGACAGCATACGCTGTGGACATTGTGAGCGAAGTAAGGTCCTCTACTACAGGGAAATCCATACCGTTGGCCACAAGCTTGGCCCTGATTTCGGCAGTTACGGGGAGCAGACGGTCTAGTCCTGCAATGGTTACGGCAAGGTTGGAATAATGGTTGGTAAGCGCATTGCTGTAAAGTACCAGACCCTTGATTTCTTCCTTGAACAGCTTTACCATGTTATAGGGCGAGGAACTGGGGACAGCAACGACCTTGAGGCTGTGTGCTGAAGGCCAGGTATTTTGTGGTTCCTCGTTATGGTTATAAAGGAGAATACGCGGACGTGTACGATTAATGATACCTTGGAGGGTGCAGAACATGACGCGCTCTTCACCGCTGAGTGAGGCTGCGCTCATATCGAGCGACCTGATTGTGGGTGCTGGTGGAAGGAAGTGGGGTAGTAGACGGTCTTCGGACCAGCAGAGTTCGTTGGCCTCGAGAATACGGTAACCGGTACTATTGAGGTTGAACACCGTATCAGAGAATGATATATCATCCACATTCTCCGCATCGATACGGTTGATGGCACCATTGGTGCCCTTCATAATCATTGTGGTTTTGTCTACATTAAGAATATTGATTTCCTTTATATCTGCCACACGGGTCTGAGTGCTTGTTCCGTCCGTCTTCAGGATGTTCATGACCTTCTCCTGAGCCTGACCCGACAAGGCGGCGAGGAATATGGCAGCTACAATTAGAGTCTTTCTCATTGGTTAATAACGCTTTTGTTCTGTAGTTTACACGAAAACCTTCAATTCGTTTGATAGGCTTGGCAAAGGTAGGGATTCTTATGCTTAATTCCAAGGATATTTTGGTTTTTTTGAAGTTTCTTTAATCTCATCGTAGCTTATTTGGTGTCATTGTGTCATCATTTTGTGCCATTTTGCCATTTGGCACACCCTTTGTTTTATTTGTGGTGAGTTGATATGACTCGACGTGAGATTAATTTTTGAAGTATAAATAAAAAAAAGATAAAGTTATGGGAAAGATTATTGGAATTGACTTGGGTACTACAAACAGTTGTGTATCCGTATTTGAGGGCAATGAGCCCACAGTTATTGCTAACAGCGAGGGTAAGCGTACTACTCCCTCTATTGTGGCTTTCGTAGATGGTGGCGAGCGTAAGGTTGGCGATCCTGCAAAGCGTCAGGCTATCACTAACCCTAAGAAGACCATCTTCTCTATAAAGCGTTTCATGGGTGAGACCTATGATCAGGTTCAGAAAGAAATTGCACGCGTACCTTATACCGTTGTACGCGGTGATAACAACACACCACGTGTTGATATCGACGGTCGTAAGTATACTCCTCAGGAAATCAGTGCTATGATTCTTCAGAAGATGAAGAAGACTGCCGAGGATTATCTGGGTCAGGAAGTTACAGAGGCTGTTATCACAGTTCCTGCTTACTTCAGCGATTCTCAGCGTCAGGCTACCAAGGAGGCTGGTCAGATTGCCGGTCTGGATGTTAAGCGTATCGTGAACGAGCCCACAGCTGCCGCTCTGGCATATGGTGTGGACAAGTCTAACAAGGATATGAAGATTGCCGTATTCGATCTGGGTGGTGGTACATTCGATATCTCTATTCTGGAGTTCGGTAGCGGTGTATTCGAGGTGCTCTCTACCAATGGTGATACGCATCTGGGTGGTGATGACTTCGACCAGGTTATCATCGACTGGATGGCCAGCGAGTTCAAGGCTGAGGAAGGTATCGACCTGAAGCAGGATCCTATGGCGCTGCAGCGTCTGAAGGAAGCAGCCGAGAAGGCTAAGATTGAGCTTTCAAGCTCTACTACTACAGAGATCAACCTGCCTTACATTACTGCCGTTGGTGGTGTGCCCAAGCACTTGGTTAAATCTCTGACACGTGCTAAGTTCGAGCAGTTGGCCGACAGCCTGATTCAGGCTTGTAAGGTTCCCTGTCAGAAGGCTATGCAGGATGCCGGTCTGAGCAATAGCGATATTGATGAGGTAATCCTGGTAGGTGGTTCAAGCCGTATTCCTGCCGTTCAGAAGTTGGTTGCTGACTTCTTCGGTAAGGAGCCCAGCAAGGGTGTTAACCCCGATGAGGTTGTTGCCGTAGGTGCTTCTATCCAGGGTGCTGTGTTGGCAGGTGATAAGAGCGACATTGTATTGCTCGACGTAACTCCTCTGTCAATGGGTATCGAAACCATGGGTGGTGTAATGACTAAGCTGATTGATGCCAACACGACTATTCCTTGCCACAAGAGTGAGGTATTCTCTACCGCAGCTGATAACCAAACTGCAGTTACCATCCACGTGCTGCAAGGCGAGCGTCCTATGGCCAGTCAGAACAAGAGTGTTGGTCAGTTCAACTTGGAAGGTATTGCTCCTGCACGTCGTGGTGTTCCTCAGATTGAGGTTAGCTTCGACATCGATGCCAACGGTATCCTTAAGGTAAGTGCCAAGGATAAGGCTACCGGTAAGGAGCAGGCCATCCGTATTGAGGCAAGCTCTGGTCTGAGCAAGGAGGAGATTGAGCGTATGAAGGCTGAGGCTGAGGCTAATGCCGATGCCGATAAGAAGGAGCGTGAGCGTGTTGATAAGCTGAACCAGGCTGACAGCATGATTTTCCAGACAGAGAACATGCTGAAGGAGAGTGGTGACAAGCTTCCTGCAGACGTTAAGTCTGAGGTTGAGGCTGCCCTGAACAAGCTGAAAGATGCTCACAAGGCTCAGGATCTTGCAGCTATCGATGCTGCTACCGCAGAACTCAACAATGCAGCTCAGAAGATGTATCAGGCTTCTCAGCAGGCCGGTGCACAGCCCGGTCCTGATATGAGCGCAGGTCCGCAGGCAGGTCCTCAGGGTGGTTCACAGGCAGGTCCCGACATCCAGGATGCCGACTTCGAGGAGGTGAAGTAATAACGCATAAATGATATGAAAAGCGTGCAGTTCTATTGGGCTGCACGCTTTTTTTTATTGCCAAAATTTATATTTGCTGCCTCGGGAGTCTACACGTGTTTCCCCCTAGAGTCTACACATGTAGCCTCGGGGAGGGTGCAAATGCAGTCTCGGGGAGGGTACCTTCGCATCAGGCAATAGGTTCAAACGGTCGCTGAGCAAATAGTCCTCGCACGTAAGTATATATAATAATGAGCAGGTGTTTCCCAAATTGGAGATGCCTGCTTTTGTTTGACCATTTGTCCGAAGCTTACAAAATTTTTTGGATAGTGTCGGACAAATGCTTTTGGCTTATTGAGTACTTAACCATTATTTCCGTCCAACAACATCAAGCCTTTTATCGTCAGCAAATAACGTTGACGAGGATGATGGGGATTGGCAGGATACTTCATACACACAAATCCTTCTCTTATTGCTGGTGTGAGAGAATAATC
>JAFXTC010000024.1 GCA_017525235.1 Bacteroidaceae bacterium
AGAAGATTCCGTACTTTGACCTTGAGGTTCCCACACAGCTTGACGGTGTGGCATGGGGTATCCTTGATCCTCGCGACACTTACGCAAGTGCTGCTGAGTGGGAAGAGAAGGCTAAGGATCTGGCAGCCCGCTTCATCAAGAACTTCAAGAAGTACGAAGGCAATGAGGCTGGCAAGGCTCTCGTAGCTGCTGGTCCAAAGTTGTAATTTAGAGTTTAGACGCTAGACTTTAGCAATAACGCAAGGGCTCACAGAAATGTGGGCCCTTGTTTTTTTTAACAAAAAGGAGGAAATATACCCCGAATTTCTACCTAGCTAAAGTAAGGAAAGGCGAAATCCTACAAATTAACACAGTTTAACAAACAGAAGGGGGCAAGTTAAAGATATCTGTTTAACTTTGTAAGCAGAATTAACCCAAAAACAAAACCACAGTAGAATGAGAAAGTATTTACTCGCTATTTTAGCTGTCATGTTCACGACATTGGCAGCCAACGCAGGTACGAAGACCATCGTTTGGGACTATTCCACCTTGCAGGCAATGGAAATCCATAATTATGTTACAAAAAACTATAATGGAGTTGGTGAGGTTTTCACTAAGGACGGAATCACCCTGGCTATTCGTGGCATTAAGGACACACACATTAATGTCGAGAAAGGCGACATGGAGTCGAACGGTACACTGGTCTTTCAGTCATCCGTGGGAAACTTCAAACGGATAGAAATCTACGCCGGCACTACCACCAGCCCGTCGGCTGAATGGTACAGTGATATCTCTGGGATTTATTGGAAAGGCGATGCCCAAAGTGTAGATTTGAAAAGCGGTGATCCAGGCGTCAGTTTGACCTTGACCGGCCTCCACAAGATTTCCTTTATGCTGGAAAGCGATGGAGTAGCGATAGACGAGACAAACTTCCCCGACGTGAACTTCCGCAACTGGTTGCTCAGTCAGTCATACGGGACTGACGGTGTGCTGGTACAGAGTGAGATTGAGAATGTCACGAGCATTGATGTTGGCAGCAAAAACATCCAGAGTCTGAAGGGCATAGAACACTTTACCGCCTTGAAATCGTTGACCTGCCACTATAACCAATTGACCATGCTCGACGTATCGAAGAACACTGCCCTGACAAACCTAAGCTGTAGCAACAACTCTCTGACAACGCTCGATGTGTTGGGGAACAAGGCGCTGACAGGTCTCCACTGCCAAAACAACCAACTGACCACACTCGATGTGTCAGCCTGCAAGAAACTGTCCACTCTGGAATGCTACTGTAACCGGATTAAGGACGATGGTATGGATGCTTTTGTAAGGAACCTTCCCAATGCGAGCTATGGCTACATGAATGTTATCTACAACATGAGCGAGCAGAACGTGATGACAAAAGCGCAGGTGGCAGTAGCCAAGGCCAAGGGTTGGACACCCCTGTATATGGACCCAAGCTATGGCTGGAGCGAATATGAGGGCAGCGAAGATTCTAATCCACCCGAACCAACATCAGACATCGAAATAAACGCAACGAACTTCCCCGACTCCCGATTCCGCAACTGGCTGTTCGACCAGATGTATGGCTATGACGGTGTGCTCACACAGAGTGAGATTGCAAATACCAAAAGCATCAGCGTGACCGACAGGTACATCGAGAGCCTAAAGGGGATAGAGTTCTTTACCGCCCTGACATCGTTATTCTGCTACCGCAACCATTTGACCGAGCTTGACGTATCTAAGAACACAGCCCTGACGAATCTGAGTTGTAACAGTAACCGACTGACCACACTTGATGTGTCGAAGAACACAGCCCTGACATCTCTGGGCTGTTCAGACAACCTGCTGACCACACTCGATGTGTCGAAGAACACAGCTCTGACATCTATAAGCTGCACAGGAAACCTGCTGACCACACTCAACGTATCAAACTGCACGAATCTGACCACGCTGAACTGCTATTCTAACCAAATTAAGGGAGAAGGCATGGATGCCCTTGTGCGGAGCCTGCCCACCGTAAGCAACGGCACTATTAGCGTTCTCTACTATCAAAACGAGCAGAACGTGATGAACACCATACAGGTGGCAGCAGCCAAGGCCAAGGGATGGACACCGCAGTGGATGGACATTTACTATGGCTGGCGCGAATATCAAGGCAGCAAGCCGGAATCTACCGAAACCTCTGATACCATCATAGTGAGACCGTCCTCTGCAGCTACTGTAGGCGCTGCTACTACAGTCAGCGGCATCACCACATCGCTGGGCAGCGAAGACGAGGTGAATCCCGAGGAGGGTAGCATAACCTTGCATACGGCAATGACTGCCGACCAGGTAAACCAGCTGATGGAGAATGTGGACCCAGGCTCTTCGGACTTTGCCGAAACCTTCAAAGGCATATATTTCGAATTGCCCGCTGGCAAAGGTACCATCGAACTTGACATCGAGACGCTGGGTAGCTACCAGATGAGCGTGATGAAGGGCAGCTACCTGATTGGCAACTATACGCAGACCACCAAGGGAACCATCAACATTGAGTACGACCTCGATGCAGACACTTGGTTCTTTGCCTATCCTGCAATCAATACATCCCCCAACATGCGCCGTGCAGCCTCGGCAGACGGAGGCCTGAAGATATATGGTGTCAAGATTATACACCAGAGTGGCAACGACCCCGACGGGTTAAATGAAGTACCCACCTCCGACCCCTCCCGTAATGGAGGGGAGGTATATGACCTTTCTGGTCGTAAAGTGACAAACGGATTGAAGAAAGGGTTGTATATCGTCAACGGGAAGAAAGTTATTAGGTTTTAGGCGTTAAACACTAGACTTTAGTCATTAATAATAACAGGCAAGGGCTCACAGAGATGTGGGCCCTTGTTTTTACTTCTTGCTATTGCTGTCGTTTTACTTCCCTGCTGCCAGCAACTCGTAGGGAATGTTATCGCACAACATAGAGCAGGCTTTCTGCTCTGGCGGAGTGGGATCTGTCTTTGCCAGCATGGGCTTCTCATACTTAGTGACGATACGTGTCTGGTAGACGGTATCGCGGACAGTTTGAACCTGCATGATGGTGTCATGCTGAATCACTAAGCTGTTGGCTGTTGGCTGTTGACTATTGGCTATTGGCATATTGGCATGAAGCGAGAAACCTGCAATGAAACCTACAAGGCTGGCCGCGATAGACCCCACCACCACCCATAATGGGAGCCTTTTAGTTCTCCCCATAAAGGGGGAGTTAGAGGGGGTCTTCATCTTATTCTCCACCAGTTGTCTTTGCCGCTTGGCCGACTGGATAATGTCTTCGTTAGTTATTCGCATATTGTTTAACCTTTTAACTATTTAACCTTATAACCTTTTAACCTTTTTCTGATTATATTCATTGTTTTATACAGACGGGACTTTACCGTTCCGGCAGGAATACCCACAATTTCAGCTACTTGCGGAATGGTCAGCTCCTCCTGGTAGTGCAACGAGAAGATTTGATGCAGCGTCGCAGGCAGTTCCGAGAGCACTTGCTCCAACGCCTTATCCAGCGTAGCAGCATCCATTTCTACTTCTATCTGTTGGTCCGATATAGGTTCGGCATCCAAATTGGCCAGTAGCTGGGCTTCGTAGGCATTGTCCCTGTAATGGTTTCGGCAGATGTTGTAAGCAATGGTGAAAATCCACGTACTGACGTTGCTGCCCTCCTGATAACGACTACGGGCTTCGTAGGCTCTGAGGAAGACATCGTGCGTAGAATCGGCTGCCAGTTCCTCATCACCACCCAGTTGCATAAAGAAGAAGCCCTTCAACCTACGGGCATAGCGGCGATACAGCTCCTCGAAAGCTGTATCGCTGCCTGCCGCAGCCCTCGCCATCAGCTGCTCATCAGACTGGTGGCGCAGGGGTTTAAGATGGAAGATGCTCATTCTTCTATTGGGTCTGTTATAATGAGTACTCGTCTGTTTTCCTTCTTATTCCTATGCTCCTCGTACTTCTTTCTGTCTGTAGCCAGATCATCATTCGGGTCACTTCTGAAAGGTACATATTCCACAAACTCGTAATGAGGACCACCATCGGTTTTATACTCTACAGAATAGTTACCATATCCGTGATATTGTATTCTTTTGAGAATGCTGGTGAAAATGCGATTCAGCTTTGCATATTGTTCACGATTATGCTTTTTGTAATACGGCATCAGGTCGTTGAGCAGCAACGCATAATTGAATGCCAGCCCTCTGGGTAAAGCCTTATACTCCTCCACGTTCTCCAATTCCGGCTGAAATGGTATAGCCAGGTACTCCATTTGGTACCGTTTCTCCACGTTGCGGCGCTTCACAGCCATATTGTCGTAAGGCTTTTTGGAATAACGCATGGTCAGTCCTTCATTGTAGAGGCAGGCTTTCAGGTCATCGAACTCACCCCCGTATTTAAACATGTGTTGCACATCAGAGGCAGGCAGATAAATGGGCCGCTTACAATTTTCAAGAACATAGCGTATGATGCGTGCAATCACCCTGAAATACCCTTCTGATGAACTCAACTGATCATATAATTCTTCGCAGAAAGGAACACCTATGCGCTCAAACTCCAACTTTGTAAAAGGTCCTCCCCCATTCACATCACAGATAATCTTATCCTTGTGCACACCCAAGACGAACTGTAGTATAAACTTTCCTATCATATTGACATCGCTACGGCACAGATAGACACCGCCTTTCTCCATACCTTGCAACTCGTTATAGTGGTATTGCAGACATTCTGATGGGTATTGTCCGCTCTTGTAATATTGGGTAAGCAGTTTGGTAAGTTTCAGCGTATCGTTTTCATATAACAGATGCCTTGTCCATTCTTCATAATCGCGGGCAGGAGCATCTAATGGTATCACGGCAATGGCAGAATCGGCATATTCCCTGTGTTTTGCCCATCGATACCCGTATGCATATTTATAAAAGGTATAGGTGCCAGGAATTGCTTGAGCCATACGATTAAACACATTATTTTCTTTGGAGCGCCGAAGAGCCGCTTCCCTGTTTTTCCCGTCTATTCTAGTAAACATTCGGTTATCCACTTCTTTTAGGGTGCGCCAAGCCTTTTCATCCTTCGGGTGTTCTGTCACATAGTTATTCCAATAGTTGTACGTACTGTCTAGCTCCAGCGAATCCAACCTTTGGTAAGGGCCTGCCCCTACCGCCACAACCGTAGCCTTTACCACTTTCTTTCCCTGTGCGCTGGCTCCCATCAGTATCAGGAAGAGGGCCAGCATAGTCAAAACTGTTCTTTTCATACTTTTTGTTTTTTCTAAAGACTAAGGTCTAACGCCTAAAGTCTTTTTGTTTTGGTTTTCATTTTTGTTTTCGTACGAAGTCCGTTTGTTTTGACTGCATACACACGAAACGTCAAATCGTTCATAAAAAAAACGGATTATGCGATGATTGTTTGCTTAATCATGTGTTTAACCTTAGCTTAAAAACTAATACCCATCTAATAAGAAGAACGCAAAACTAAGAATAATATTGCTTTAGCGAATGAAACTTTAAATAGAATACTGTCACCATTAACCATTAACCATGAATCATGAACCGTTAATCGATACCGTTGTCACGCGTTGACAAACTTTTGTCACAGTGTTGACAGAGTTCTGTCTACGCGTGACAAAAACCCATATAAAACGAAGTAAATAATATAAGATTACCAGAGGTCTTCTGGTTCCTCGGGATTATCATAGACCTCCTTGGGGCAGAGTTCCATATAATCCATGTAGAGTTCCTTCTTATCGGAATCCAAGACACTCTTGAAGCGAACATAATAGGTAAGGTTAGGATCCATCGTGCCACGCCAGATAATACGACGGGAGCAGACGACATTACCACGTTCCCATTTGTAGGAATTACTGTTAACCGACTGGCTGGCTTTCATATATCCGTTGTTACGCATCTTCTTGTCGATTTCGGCATTATAATCCTGGTCGTCCGTATCCGTTACGGTAGCCGACTGCCCCCAAAGGTCCTGAATGCTCTTAGTCAGGTCAACTGGGATTCCTGATACAGGGAGGCTATTTGGATTGCTGCCCACATACATCTGCACCACCCCACGAGCCGCTGTTGCCAACACCTTGTAACGCAACTCATACGTACCACGTTTGGGAACAGGCGGAAGGGTGAACATGACATCGTATCTGCCAATCCACTTATCTTCATCGCCATCATAATTCTCCCAAGACACATTAAAGCCGTTGAAGTGAATATAGTGCGTATCCTCACTCATGATACTCATGTTATTGAAATAACGGTAATACTGGTCAGCAGGAATATATACATGGTTAAGGTTATCAGCCGAGGAGTCGGCACGACGAATACCGTTGGTCATACTTTCCGGGAAGAGGGAAAAACAGTCGAAGCGCAGGCGCTCCTTACCCAAATTACTGCGAGTAGCATTATTGTATGCCAAGGGAGCATCTATCGGATAAATAACGGCATTTACCATATCGCTGACAACGGCATCCTCGCTCTCTCTCTCTATCATACAGCCACGCTTATCCAAATCGCAAGAGTTCTCGTGTCCGTCACCCGTCCTTTCCCTGTTGATGTTAGGGAAACGATTCAGATATATGCCCTGACTCTCCTTACTCTCAAATATCTTTATGAGCCTGCGCTTGCCCATTGTGGCATACCACTCCATAACAGGAATAGTAAGAATCTTATTGCTTCGCGAATAGCCCGTTTCATTCCAATGGTACACCAACTTATCGGCCTCTATTCGCATAGGCAGAATATGATAGGTAGTCCACTGGTTCAAGACGTTGTTGGGATTGTGATAATCGGCATCTGTTGTACAGGCATCATCCGAAAGGTACATACCATTATCCAGGATCCATTGTTTCACCAGCTCCGGCACATTAGGAGCATGCGGGTCGACACCTTGGGAACGCCAATAGGAATCAGGCTCTGCAAAAATGGTGAAACCGCACTTACGGTGTTCCGGAGCCAGCGCATTTGATGAGGCATTACCGGATGCATCTGTGAAACCGTGACTCATATATCTAAGAAGGTCAGGAATCTTTCCTAACTGATATAAGGTCTCATACGTTTCGTCGCGCATAACAGAAAGGGTATCAAACAGGCCACAGGCTTGAATGCACTTAGCCATTACCAGATAACCCTCTATGTCCTTTTCAATCAATAGCTCCAGATAACGTGCCGCTGTTATGTCGTCTGGCGCTATTACCTTATGTACCTGATGAACAACGCCATTAATCACAGGAATATCAACATTCCTGGTGTCAAGAGGACATTCACCATTTATAAATATTGTATCATTCTTCGGCTTGTTAGATATTGCAATCTTATGATCCAGCATATTAGGAAGAGTCAACTCACCATTGTTAACCTCAGGGAATCTTGACGTATAGAAAATCTGTTCTGAAAGGTCGCCACCATCTATCACACTATTATGAACCACCACTTTACGGATAGAGTCTAACCTTATGCTGTCAGTGATAGACTCCCAAGAAGGAGCTGGAATGACATCCTCATCGGCCAGCTTCTGAAGATACTGCTCTATGGCCGCATTTGTCGGTGCGAACACCGTATAATTACCACGAGCTGTAAGCAACTGGTAAACGGTGGTTTGGCTTCTTTGGCTTACCTGAACCTGCTTAAGAAGGTCGACATATTGGCTATAATCAGGGTGAGACTCCAAATAGCTGATAACAGTATGCTCCTTAAAGACATAACGTGATGACACGTCTATGCTTTCTGTGCAGGACACAAGGCACAGAAGAATGGCTGCAAGCAAGGATGTGAATAATGGCTTCATTGAAAAAAGACTAAAAATTAACCCTCCCCGGCTTCTTAATCGCTTGCTCCTGAAACATCTTAGGAGTAACTTTGACCGGCTCCGTCATAAACTCGGGACGGCTCCAACTGAAGAGAGACATACGGAAGAACTCTGGGTCTTTCTGAGGCACGAGGAATGCTTTATGCACTTTTCCCTTTCTGTCGAAATACGCCAAGTAATCGCGTGTAAAGTTGCCGTCGTCACGACGACTTTCAAAAAGGATCCAACGGTCGGTGCTTGAGAAAGAAGGATAGCTCTCAGCCCTATCGCTGTTCATGGCCTTGGTATCAAGCATTTGCCCTGTCTGTTGGTCGAGAATCTCAATCTGGGCTGTTGGATGCCAGATATGGAAAAGTCCGTGAGGGCCCTCTGCAAAGAGCACATAACGGTTATCGCTGCTCACGCGCTGCTCCACAGCACTACGCTCCTTGCTTCTGGCATCATAGATAAGTTCAGGCTCTCCCAACGTGCGAGTCTCCATATCAAACGGTGCACGGTACAGGTTGTACTGTAGCTGACGGTAATGGTTCAGCGTCTCGTTCATGCCGTTATTCATGTCTTCAAACTCATGACGTGCCGAACAGAAATACAGCCATTTACCGTCAGGACTCCACGAGGGGAAGAGCTCTAGTTCTATGCTGTCGGCTAAAACAGTCTGCATGGTATTCTTTTCCACATCATAGAAGACAATATCACTGGCCGATTCCATTACCTCAACCTTGGTAATATCACGGGTATGGAACGACTGCATGGTGCGGTCGGTGCTGAAAGCTATCAGCGGTAGCATTGGATGCCAATACGGATAAACAGCAACAGAAAGCATCTCGGGCGTCTTTAAAAAGATATTCTTCAGTTTACCATTGGAAACTATCATGGTAGCATCGTGACTGATACGAATGTGAAACATCATATTGTCCGTCTTGTAATTCTGATAACTGTGGCAATTGATACAGGTGCCTTCCTTTTCGGTACTTATCTGACGGGTATTGAAGATGTCGCTCTCCTTGAAGTTTTCCAGACAGCGCTGTCTGATAGCCAGATGCTCAAAGCCGACGTATGTGGGGGCTAAAGCGCGATAAGAGATGTAAGGGTCAATGCTATCGGGACTCACCTCTATTGAGAAAGGCTTATAGCGGCTCCACTTATCCTGCTGTTTACAGTAGACATCCACCTGCATCTTGCCACCTTTAGCAGAAGCCAAAAGTTTCCGCCACTCCCCTTCTGGAATTATCACTTTATTGCCCCTTCCATAATTATAAGCAACATCACCAGCCTGAATGTGCGCTACCACCTCATCAGCCTCCTCCACCATAAAGTTCAGTGGCGCAATATTTACAGGTACCGTCACATCGGTATAATCAGGATATATCTCAGGTTGCCCACTTTCCTGCCTATAATCCTGTGGCAACGAAGGATGCGAACACGAACTAAGCAGCGCAACAACCAGCAAGAAACATAATGTATATTGTTTCATTTAATTATCAATTTTCAATTTAATACGACTGTATCTCCCTCAGCACACAATAGTCCCACCAGTAGGTATCGCCAAACGCTGGTTGAAGGGCAGCACCCACTTGCTCTACATTCATCCCACTCTGACCGTATTCCTTAACCCGAGCAATAAACATTTTGTATCGTTCGAAAATCTGCGGGTCTATGTGGTAAGTCGAATTAATCTCCTCAGGACCTGTCTTCAGTTCGTAATGGTAGAGCAACATAGCCTCCTGGATATAACGCGGGAAGGGCTTTTCGGGGAACAGATTGTTGTACTGCCAAACCTGTGTCCAGAAGCATTGCATATCCTTACTCTGCAAACAATATGCCAAGGCCAAGTCAAGAATCTCTGGATTATCTGTGGCCGTATGAGCCAGTTTGTGTATCAACGTAGGTTCTACAAAATTGTCGTCACTGCCAACCATAGAAGAGCCGCCATTGTAAAGTCTCTTTACCAAACCGAAGCGAGGGCTTGAAGCAATAAGCGTTGTATCTTCCAGATAGGGTCGCATCTCTTTTGCCCACTTCTTTTGAAATGTGGAGTGTTCCAGCAGACGCAGGTATTTGCGCACATTATCATACTCGCCGTTAATCAGCGCACAACGAGCAAGCACACGCATCGTGTAATATGAAAAACCATAGTGCATGCTACGTTCTATGGCTCTGCGAATACCGAAGCAGGTTTCTCCAAAATTATAATATATGAAGTCACCCGTAGTATCACACAAACGCACAACAATAGAATCACTCATCACGGAAGGTTTGGCAGGACGATTGTTGTACTGATAACGATTCAGCAGTTCACCCTTATTCATCAAAGCAATATCACGATACATTACCATCAGCCTGGAAGGATTACCCTTGGCTGCACGAGCCTCGTTCAAAACATCATCCCAACGCTGCTCATCTACGGCACGCAGCATTCTCAGTTCGGCATAATAGTTGGTATCCGAACAATTTCTTTCATTAATAATATAATAAGCTCCTATGGCAACCACCACCATTAATAGCTGACTTGCTACCAACCCCTTAATGCCGAATGAACCATATTTCCTTTTCCCAATGAAAGGGATTACCAACGAGGATGATATCACCCACCACAATGGTGCCTCAAGCCTGAAGTCACGAATCGAGCCCAATTCAAAACGTTTCAGGCCGAAGAGCCAGCACTCATCTAGACGCATTATTGTGGTGCCGCTAGTTTCCAGGAGGGGAACAATACCCAATAAAGCAATGAGCAACACGAGGGCTTTCCATTCCTTGCGCCAATTATCCCAGAACAAGCGGAGAGCAATAAGCACAGTTGCCAACAGCGCATATATACCCAAGGGATAATAGAACAGCACGGACACCAGAATCATCTGGATATATCCGCCATACTTAATTTTCCTTGTATAGTTGATGGATAAAAGCAGTGCAAAGAAAAAGCCCAAAGAATGATAGAAACTGTAATCAATGTCCCTCATGAAATAAACCCAATAGCCCAACTGTACCTCTGTACACAATAAAGCTAATAGTGGGACAAACAGGAGGAAAGTCAATTCCAACCTTACGTGAAACGAACGCCACGCCACGCAGAAACTCAACATCCACAACAGGATAAGCATGGCTGCTCCATAAGCCGGATAATAGAAATATTGTGTAAAATAGGAACCTATCCATGAAAGGAATCCGCCTGGCATACGCATACAATGGTCGAAGTACACCATCGAGTCGTTCCAGTACCCACGGTCCTGCATGAAAAACAAGGTGTCGGCATTCTTTCCAATCAGGAAGACCCACGCAAACACCACAAATACTAAGCTATAAATTATAGGTAAAGGCCATAGGGGGAAGGTAAGAGTTCTTCCCTTCTTCTCCACGCTCTCAACCTTGGGAGCCTGAGCCGGCACATGCTTTTGTTTTGTTTTCTTGCTCATAATCAAATGCAAAGATAAGAATTTTTCATTTCCCAGTCTTCATTCTTCAGTTATTATTTGTATTTTTGCAGTTAGTAAGATGCAAAAATGCGAAAATACAATCAATATGATTAAAGAATATCTTGTTTTAAGCAGAAGCAACGGAACCACACGTACAGGTTCACCGTACGCCATACTGAAAGTTGCTGATTTGATAGAAACCATGAACATATCAGTATGGGACTTGCAGCCCACAGCAGAGCCAAAGGTAGGGCAACTGGTGAGTTTCTATTCCATAAAAGACAATGCCGGCAAGAAATCGTGCAATGTTACAGACATGAGACCCGGCTCAATGCCGTTGATGGATCACCCCTTATACAACTTGCTGCCAAGACCCATTAGGAGAGACGTTTGGGACAAAACCATAAACGCACTTATTGGATTCTGCTCTGACCAAAGCCTCATCCCCATCATTCGTGATTTTGCTGACAAGCTATACGGGCCTTACAGCAAATATCCTGCTGCCACCAGCGTACATCATGCTTTCCCTGGCGGTCTGACAAACCACACCTACCAGATGCTGCACATGCTAGAGGGACTCTATCCTTGTCTGCCTTACGAGATAAAGGTGGAACGTTGCATACTGGCCATCCTTTTTCATGACTACGGAAAGGTTTACGAATATAACACAGAAGGTGAAGCACAGGCTGACATGTTCCTGCTTGGACACATCTTCATAGGTGCCCACAAGTTGCAAAACGTACTGGAGCAGCAAGGCATTGACGGCGAAGAGATTAAGCGCATTATACATGTAATCCTTTCGCACCATGGGACACGCGAATTCGGAAGTCCAGTGCTGCCCTGCACTCAGGAAGCTATCATCGTGAATATGCTCGACAACCTCAGTGCCAAGACAGATGCCATAGAGGGGACAGGAAACATGGAGACATGTTCTCCCTTAGGGACTCGTGTAGTGAAGTAAAAGCCCCCAAATGGTTTTGATTATTTGCTCTGCCACTGGAAGTGGTAGCGGAAACGACGGTTGGGCGCTGTGTCGCCTGTGGTAGAGACGGAGATAATGTCTGATGGTTCGGTGGGATTATCGGCCCATTTGAAATCTAAGGTGAATGCGTTACCCTTCAGATGAATGGTCTTCCTGGGAACCTTTATGGTAAGATGGTTGCCTTCTGTGCTCATAGCTACTTGGGCTACGGCATGCCACTGTTGGGTGACAGCATCATAACGTTGAAGCTTACCTCCGCTTATCCGATAGTCAAAACCTTCCCAACCTATATTAGGCGTATTTATATCAAGAAATAAAAGCATCCAGTTCTTATCTGTAGCTGGGGTGAGTGCCTCTGCCGTTACGGCCTCAAAGATAATATCTTTCTTGGTTACGCTGACACGGGTTTCTATGATGTCATTCCTTCCTGTGTTGTCTGTATAATGCAGACCTCCGTAACCATTATGGTCGCGATGAATAACGTCTCCACGAGTATCAAAATAGGTAGCCGGAATATTGTAGCCGTGAATAACAGGCTGCGGCCTTACACCCTTATAACGACGGATGTTCTACACCATCTGGAAATAATAATTGTCGGTATAGCCGCCTTTCATGGGCTGAATGGTGCGGTTGAACTCGGCATTGTACTGGTCTACAAAATAAAAAGGATTCTCTCTGCCCAGGAAGGTGGTGGGACCTGGGGCGGTCTCACTTCCTGGAGCAAGGCCTGAGCGGTATTTGCCTGCCGTCCATTCGTTCCAGTCGTTGATGTAGATGAAATCGGGGTCTACGCTAAGAGCCTCATCCCAACGGTCTTGGAAATAAATGCCATAACCCTCGGGGGTTGTAACGGTCTTACCCAACCAAGGAACATAAGCTGAGTCGGGTAGGTCATATTGGTTGAGGGTAGGCTCTTTTGTTTCGCGACGCCAACTCTTTCCTGTAATGCTGACAGGGTGTTGGGCTGGGGTGACAGCCATTTCCTCGAGACGTCCTTGATGACGTGAAGCAAGGTCGCGTGGTTGCATATCTGCCACCCGTTTGTCGTTCATCTCATAGCCAAAGCTCCAACTGTCTTCTGTACCCACATAGCGGTGCCCGCCCCATTCGTAGTATCCCCACCACATATTGCGCAGGGTAAAGAAGTCATAAATCTCCTGTGGGTAGGAGCCCCCTTTGTAGCCGCCTCCGTTGGCATCGTGGTCGGGCTCTGCATTGTAAAGCAACAGAGGCTTTCCTTGCCACTGAAACCAGAAGTCGCGCCCTACACCTTTCTTATATATACGTTCAAATAGTTGGGTGACTACACTTACAACGTTTCCGTTGAAGGCCCAGAAACAGAACTGGGGAACAGGGTTGCCCAATGAGCGCATCTTCTGCATCTCATCAAAGAGAACGGCCCATTCGTCCCAATACAGGACTGCATTGGTAACATCCAATATCAGTACATCAACGCCAGCATCGGCCAGCATGGAAAGATCGCGACGGATGAGCCAACGGTCCTGGCTAAGAAAATAACCTGCCTCAGGCTCACCCCAATGCAGACTCCATTCCTTCCACGCAGGATGGTATGCATCAAGACGGGCTTCTGGTGCTTCCTGTAGGGTACGAGTAACATCGCCGCCATAAGGAGCACGGAGATTGAACTTACCCTCGTCGTGCCATGTGATATAGAAAATGCCAACAGTGCGAGGCTTGTCTGTTCGTAATGGTGCCTCTATAGCAGTAGGCATAACGCGTCCCAGCGCATCAGATGCCACCCATGTGTCGGCCTGCATATCAACGGTCTGGGCGAAAATATGCTGAAACAGAGGGAGAAGGAACAAGGTCGACAAAAGACGTAGTTTTTGTTTATTCATCATTAGATTTCTGTGAATATTTTTTTTACAACACCCCACCACCCATTATAAACGTATCTCTTCGAGCGTGAGCCTTCTGTTCAAATCCAAGAAATAATGCGGATGAGCAACACGTTTCTCTTCTGGCGGCAGTTGCATATAATCGCCATAGAGTAGACGAAGATAGGCATCGTAAGCGCGAGGGATAAATAACGTGGTGTCTTCAAAAGGTACTTCTATCACATCACGGAACCATTCTGATTGAAAGATTCTTCCCTCCCACTGCGTTACACAGACACACTTGGGACCTGAACCATTGTGCTTGTACCCTTCCTCGAACTGGCGGAATGCCTGCAGGTACTTCTGTGGAAAGCGGTTGCGCCACTTACTCAAGACCTGTACGCCCAAGCGGTGAACATCGCCCTTACACAACGACCGCACCATATCCGAAAAGGTATAATGGCTGACGGCATTCATGTACTTGTCGAAATAAAAATGACTGCGATACTGACGTGCAGTAATCACATCGTCCGGCTCGTCGAACTCATCAAGAGGGAAGATGTCTATGCTGACACCAAATAAGAAAGGCTGATGTTTGAACTCCCACACCGTACTTTGGCAGTCAGAAATCTTGGCAAAAGGAATATAATACCCAGGTGTCGTTTCCCAGCTAAAGAGCTCATACCCACTACCCAGGAACTCATCCCTTAGACTCAGTAACTGCTCATAATCTTTACGAGGCATGTAGATGTCTATATCATCATCCCAAGGAATGAAACCTTTATGTCGGATAGCACCCAAAACTGTTCCGCCACAGCCAATGTAACGAAAGTTATGCCGCTGGAAGAGCTCCTTTGCAAATTGGAGCACTTCCAGCAAGCGAGTCTTTAACGGATCCATCAGTCAAGAAGATTAAGGAACTGCTCTGCGCACCACAATTGCCACTTCTGGTTGCCAGTAAGCGTATCCATAGGAATATCTGTACGGAACTCTGGACGCTTAGGACCTTCCCAGTTACGGAAGACAGCATCAACGGGACGAGGCATAGGAATCTTGAAAGGAATCTCCAAATCGGGGTATTTAATGGCATACAGCCCTCGAACTAGATATTTGGGTTCTCCATTTCTTACACGCGTCATATCCAGAGGGTCTGCCATCACCAGCTTTGCATATGGATCGTAGTAAGGCATCCATGCAGCCCCGAATGCATTCAGATAAGAGCTGCTACTCTCAATGGCAAACACCTCGTCCATAAACTTCATGAGATCGATATGTTCCGCATCTATACGATACTTCTCATACAAGTCATCCTGAGAAACCGGATTCTTCAGTACCAACGTAGGCTCCAAGAAAGTGTAGCGCTTTACAAATCCGTCGAAAGTCCATTCAGGTGATATCAGCTTATCCATACCGCCGAAGATTAGGTCGGCACTCTCACCCACAATCATAATTTGAACGCCATCTTGCTTGGCCATTTCTGCAGCCTTGTATATCTGTGGTTCAATGGAATGAACGGGGGCAAACTTATAACGCATAACAATGGGGGTGTACTTCTTGTAATCATCCATCGTAATGTCTATCAGATGATGATGTAGCTGCAGCTTCTGGCAATATTTCTTTGCCCTTTCCACATCGGCATCAAACTCTCCTGAAACGGAATTGAATGTATAGGCATGACTACCTGGCTTCAGGTAGGCAGCAAGATTGGCGCTGTCCATACCGCCAGAAAGCAGGATTCCGATGTTGTTGTACTTAGCATACAAGTCATCGAACTGCTTCTGAATTTCCCTGTCAATATCCTCAGATGTCTTAACGGGAATACGCTCCTTATCTTCCACAGGAAGGATATTCTTATGCTGAAATCCTTCTGCAAAATCAACACCGTCTTTCCATATATAGCGAAATGCCATATAGGAACTTAAACAAAACTTTCTGTCAATCATATCCTTATTTATTTAAATGGTTATCTTCTGTTCCCTCTGCATCTTTTCCATAGGTCCATCCGCGAGTTGCTTTCAAGGCTTCTGTTATTTTGGTTGAGGAAATACCTTTTGTATAAGGAAAGTATACAATCTTTATTCCCTCCTTATTAAATTCCTCCTCGTACTTCCTCCACTTCTCCGTTCCATACCAGTCATCGCCCACGAACAAGACACTGGCACCCAATTTCTTGCAAGCAGAAAGCTTGTCCATATCATACTGGGGAACCACCGCATCTACATACTTGATGCTCCTTACTATCTCGGCACGATCAGAGAAGGGAATCATGGCATGCTTTCCCTTGTAGAGTACTAACTCATCGACAGTAACGCCGACTATCAACTTATCACAGAGTGCCTTTGCATTCTTCAGCAATGTGAGATGTCCAATGTGGAACAAATCAAAAACTCCAGCAGTATATCCAATTACCATAATATATATAAATTAACAATGAATACTTTTCCACCTTCCACTCAGCCATGGAATGCGTTCTATGAGAGGAACCATCCATGTACAAAGACAAAAGACGGCAGGAATAAGAATGAACACTTCCTCGGGTCTGTTCCAGATACTGCGCCCAAAACATAAATGCATAAACTTGTAGAAGTAAAGCATAGGATAATGGGAGATAAAGTAGACCATACTATGTTCGCCTATATAGCAGATGACAGGAATCCGAGGTAGGTTCAGACAAGACATGATGCCCACCAGACCGCATATCACAAGCACCATATTCAAAACCGTTGCTACAAAGTTGCCCTTGAATTCATTGATGGACATTGTATACTCTCCGTGATACATTGCGTTCAAGACGATAAACGCCAAGATCATAGCCACAGAGAGCCAAAGGATTATCTGGCGGGAAAATCTGTTCATCATGTGCTTCCATAACATGCCCAGATAGAAGAAGAAAATGCCCATGAATACATTATTGACGCCCATCCATAACGGATTTCCATTCAGAAAGAGGAAATATGCCATCATCGGAAACAGGACAACAAACCAATGCAGCCCCTTCACCTTTTCAATAAAGTGAACTACAAGATATGTCACAAAGAAAGAAAAGAGGAACCAAGTGGGCCTGTTACCATAGAAACTGCTGGTATCCCAAATGTGCGACCAATACAATGGCTCAATAGGCTTATGGAATTTATCGAGCAGGAATGGCAGAAAGGCAAAGTATATGGCCAGACCAATGATACCAGCCGACATGTAGGGAACGAAAAGTCGTTTGGTACGATCAATGAGATAATCTCTGGTAGGTTTTTCATTTACGCCCTTATTGAAATATCCAGCCTTAAAGAAGAAGAACGACATGAAGTAGAACGTCCACTCCATAACATGCGTCCACCACTGAACCTCTCCCATTCCACAGAAGTCCATAACGTGCAAGCTTATCATACGAATGATACAAAGTCCGCACAGAAAATCGAACGTATGATTTCTATTCTTCATTTGCAACCTTGTTAACTGTTTTAGGCCATCTGCCACTTAACCACGGCACACGCTCTATATAAGGAACCAACCAGGTACAGATACATATAATCAGAATGAAAACCAAGATAAAATCATCCCAGTGTTTATTCATTCCCCTACCCGCTACGCCATACACCATGCTGTAATACAACAAAATGGGATAATGGAGTACAAAGTAAACCATACTGTGCTCACCTATATACTCTACAAAAGGCACACGGAAGGAAGGCAATGACAGAAGAACGCCGGAGATGCCACATAGCGCACATGTAATATTCACAACTGCTCCCCATGGGCGATGCACCCAGTGGTTCAAACTCATATCATACTCGCCATGCCAATAATGATTCCCGACCAAAAAGACAAAGAGTAAAGCCAGAGAGAGAGTAAGAAAGACGAACTTGGGGGATTTATGTAACATCCAATACCAACATTTACCTAAATAAAAGAAGTAAACGCCCATAAAGACATTACCCAAACTCATAGGCACCTGAACCTTATATTCTGCCAATGCCCAACTGACCAAAGGGAACAGGAGGGCTAGATATGCCAAATAAGGAACTTTCTGCATGAAATGCACCACCACATACATACAGAAGAAAGAAAACAGAAACCACACAGGCGGATTGCCGTAGAAATGACTCTGCATCCATACGTGGCTCCACTCCAACTTGTCCCAATATTTGTGCAGCTCATTGGGGAACAGCATCAGGATGCCAAAATAAAAGATGCTACCTATAGTACCCCATGCCAGATAAGGGATAAACAAACGTTTGAACTTGTCTTTCAGAAAAAAACGAGTTGGTGCGGAAATACTCTTATTGAAATAACCTGCCTTGAAAAAAAAGAAGCAGATAAAAAAGAAGGACCAGGCCATCAGTTTGTCGAACCACATCGTACATCCCCTAAAACCGCACATACTGACACAATGCAAGACTATCATTCTGAGAATGCAAAGTCCGCAGAGCAAGTCAAAAGCATGATTCCTCTCTTTCATGAGGACAAAGGTACGATTAAGCGAAGACAATACAAAATAAAACGGATTTTATTTTTATTGTAGGGCGTGAGTACCTTCGACGATAGTCAATATTATGAAAAAAGTGCTATAAAAACAATTTTCAATTTTCAATTTACAATTTTCAATTTAAAAAGAGTATCTTTGCATCATGAAACAAGCACTTGTTGATGTTTCCGTACTGATTTTGTTCTTCAACCGACCAGAACCGTTGAAGCAGGTTTTTGCGCAAATTAAGGAAGCGCGCCCCACAAGACTTTTCTTGTTTCAAGACGGCCCCCGCTCTGAGAAGGATTTGGAAGGCATTCTTGCCTGTAGGGAAGTTGTCAACCAAATCGACTGGGAATGTGAGGTACATCAATCCTATCAGGAACGCAACTACGGATGCGACCCTGCTAATTTTCTTTCTCACAAATGGGCTTTTAGCCTTACAGATAAGTGCGTAGTCCTTGAAGATGACTCTATCCCTGCTGTCTCTTTCTTCTCGTTTTGCAAAGAAATGCTCGACCGCTATGAGAATGACGAACGCATTACGATGATATCAGGGTTTAATGCTGAAGAACAAACCTCAGATATAAAAGAGGATTATTTCTTCACAACAAATTTCAGTATCTGGGGATGGGCTTCGTGGAAAAGAGTGATAGATCAATGGGATGAACACTACACATGGATGGATGTACCACAGGCTGTGACCCAACTAAAAGCAATTATAAAGGAACGAGGATACCGCGACGACTTCCTGCCAATGTGTACCCAGCACCGAGCATCAGGCAAGCCGTATTACGAGACCATATTCTGGTCACACCTGCTGATGAACAACGGGCTTTGTATTGTACCACGCCGCAATATGATTAACAATCTTGGGGCAATAGCTGGCAGTACTCATTTTGGCGGATCTTTGGAAACGCTACCTCATGGCTACCGTCGTATCTTCACCATGAAAAGATATGAACAGGAAACTCCACTTCTGCATCCCACATATGTCATGGAACATATTGCTTACCGCAAGAGGGCCTATAAGATAATGGGATGGATGAACCCGCTCGTGAAGGTTGGCAGGTCTTTTGAAGAGTTGTTCCTGAATCTGCGTTATGGCAACTTCCGCTTTATCTTCCAATCCCTAAACAGACGCATCCAAAAATGGATGGGTAAAAAGGCATACAGATGAAAGTCCTTTTGGTAAGTACAAGTGACCGTGCAGGTGGAGGTGCCATTGCTGCCTACCGACTGATGGAAGCCCTGAACAACAACGGCGTTAAGGCTAAGATGTTGGTACGTGACAAACTGTCAACTTCTGTAACCGTTATCCAAGCAGGAACAAAAATCCCAAAGATATTGGAGCGCCTGCAGATTATGGCGTACATGAAAGGTAAACTTTGGCAGGCCGACACAGCGGAGTTTGGTATTAACGTCACCAAGACCGATGAATACAAAGAGGCCGACGTTATTCACTTGCATTGGATTAACCAGGGAATGATATCGCTATCTTGTCTGGAGAAGATGATTAAGGACGGTAAAAAGATTGTCTGGACGTTGCACGACGAATGGCCTTACCTGGGTATCTGCCATTACAGAGGTGACTGTCAGGAAACAGAATGCAGGAACTGTCCGCTCCTACCTGGCGACATAGTCCACAAGCGTTACCTCAAGAAACAGGAACTATACAAGAAAGGTAGTATTACTTTTGTTGGATGCAGCGAATGGATTACCCAAAGAGCCCTACAGGCGATGCCAGAGGCGCAGGTTGTTCATATAAACAACTGCATTCCCCACAACATATTCCGTTACATAAATCAGCAAGAGGCACGTAAGAAACTGGATTTGCCCCTCGATAAGAAAATTATCCTCTTCTGCGCCCAGAAGCTGAATGACGAGCGAAAAGGCTACACCTATCTGCAACAAGCCCTGGAGAAACTTTCAACGCTCAACTCTCAACTCTCAACTATATGTGTGGGCAAGGGTGGTCGATACATCAACAGTCCGGAGGAGATGGCTACCATGTATGCTGCGGCAGATGTGTTCGTAACACCTAGCCTGCAAGACAACCTGCCCAACACCATAGCCGAATCCATGTCTTGCGGAACACCCTGCGTAGGTTTTAATGTGGGAGGCATTCCCGAAATGATAGACCATCAGCAAAACGGTTATGTTGCCAAATACAAAGATGTGGCTGATTTGGCAGAAGGCATCCAGTATGTTCTTTCCCATGATATGCGCGAGGCGGCTCTTCACAAAGCGGCTTCAGCATACGGTGAAACACACGTCGCCCAGAAATATATTAATGTTTATGAATCAAGATAAAACGCAAAATACATCACTACCGCTTATAACCATAGCCACCGTCACCTACAATGCTGGGGCTACTTTACAGCGCACATTAGATAGTGTGGCGATTCAAAGTTACGATAGGATTGAGCATCTGATTATCGACGGACTTTCAACCGACAAGACCCTCAGCCTTGTACAGCGGTATGTAGAGCAGAATAACAACAGGCATCAGATACGTTTGACCAGCGAGCCCGACGAGGGATTATACGATGCCATGAATAAGGCACTGATGCTAGCTGCAGGAGACTATATTGTTTTCCTGAATGCGGGAGATAAGTTGCATAGCCAAGACACCATTTCAGAAATAGTGAAATGTTCCCATTGGCAAAAAGGCAGAAACAGCAATCCTGCCATTCTGTATGGCGAGACAGATTTGGTGGATAATGAAGGAAACTTCGTTCGTCACCGTCGTCTTACTGCTCCAGAAGTGCTGACGTGGAAAAACTTCCTAAGCGGCATGAGGGTTTGCCACCAGTCGTTCTACGTCCGTACCGACATAGCAAAAAGCGAAAGCTACAATCTGAATTACCGATATTCTGCCGATTACGATTGGTGCATTCGCATCATGAAGAAAGCAGCCCAACGCAGATTAAAAATAATAAACACCCATCTGATTCTTACGGATTACCTCAATGAAGGTATGACGACCAAGAATCATCGCAAATCCCTTGTGGAGCGCTTGAAGCTGATGGCCATGCATTATGGATGGACACAGGCAATATCCGCCCACGGCTGGTTTGTCATAAGAGCAGTAATTAAAAGATAAAAAGCCTCTCCCCACCCTCTCCAAAAGAGAGGGAGCCAAGGTTCAAAAAGTTTAAGAGGTTTAAGAGTTCAAGAGTAAACAGTAAACGGTAAACCAAATATGAAAATAGCAATAATAGGAGCAGGAAACATGGGAGGTGCCACCGCGAAAGGATTGGCACAGAGTAAACATGTAAGTGCAAAAGATATTTTTATCAGCAACCCTAGCAAGGGCAAGTTAGATGCCATCAAGACTGAATTCCCAGAGATAAACATCACGCAGGATAACAAGGAATGTATCAAGGATGCAGATATGGTCATCTTGGCCGTTAAGCCTTGGAAGGTGGAAGAGGTCGCCTGGGAAATAGCTACTCACCTAAAGAACGGGAACGTAATTGTGGGAAGTATGGCTGCTGGCATAAGTACAGAAAAAATAGAAAACATGTTTGGTCAACACCCCATCTATACCATTATTCCCAACACAGCTATTGCTGTTCGTCAGAGCATGACCTTCATTGCCCGCAAAAACACCACTCCCGATATGGATAGCGAGATTTTGCTCATCTTCAAGGAACTGGGAGAAGCCATGATTATAGAAGAACGACTGATGGGGGCAGGAATGGCTCTTGCCAGTTGTGGCATTGCCTACGCCATGCGATACATCCGCGCAGCAACAGAAGGAGGTGTAGAACTTGGCATGTACGCCAAAGATGCACAACATATTGTTGAGCAAACGCTCTTGGGAGCTGTGGAATTGTTAAAGGCAAACAAGAGTCACCCCGAAACAGAAATAGACCGCGTGACGACACCAGGTGGCATTACCATCCGTGGATTGAACGCTATGGAAGAGAACGGCTTTACAAACAGCGTTATTAAAGGTCTGAAGGCAAGTAAATGAAACTAAAAGAAAAAGTCTTGCAAACGATGAAGTCGACCGATACAGAAAGTCGGTTCGAACTTTACGTCACCCGCACGCCGGGTTATCTGTGGGCCCGTCTGTTCCAGAAGTTAGGCGTTCATCCCATAGCCGTTACACTTATGAGTATCGTCATCGGGGCTACCAGCGGGTACTTCTTCTACCAGACAGACCTTAAAATGAACCTCATAGGCATCTGCCTGCTGATTTGGGCCAACTGGTATGATTGCGCTGACGGACAATTGGCGCGTATGACAGGCAAGAAAACGCTTATTGGCCGCATCCTTGACGGCTTTGCCGGAGATGTCTGGTTTTTCTGTATCTATCTAGGGCTTTGTCTAAGACTCACACCCCAATGGGGCATTTGGATTTGGCTGTTGGCAGCTTGGGCCGGTCTGCGCTGTCATGGCAGACAGTGTGCCATCGGGGATTACTACCGCAACATCCATCTATGGTTCTTTCTGGGCGAGAAAGGCAGTGAACTAGCCACCAGCCAACAAGAGAAAGAGGAGTTCCGAAATCTGAAATGGCATAGCCGAGAATGGTTCCACAAACTATATTTATTCTTTTATATAAGGTATACTAAGAGTCAGGAAGATCAGACTCCCATTTTCCAAAAACTGTTCCAAGCCATACAAGAGAAACTGGGAGGTAAAGTTTCCGTTGACATGAGACAGCGTTTTCGTCAGGACAGCCTTCCGCTGATGCCCATCACGAACATTCTCACCTTCGACACCAGAGCCGGCGTTCTGTTCCTCTCTGTCTTAATTGGAATGCCATGGATATATTTTGTGTTCGAAGCAACTGCATTGGAAATCCTCCGTTACTGGATGATACATACGCATGAATCTTTCTGCAAGAAATACCTTGATGAGATAAATGTTCAAGAAGTTTAAAAGTTTAAGAAGTTTAAGAGGTTTAAGAAGTTTAAGAGCTAAAGTCTAAGGTCTAAAGCCTAAAGTCTAATTTTCAACTAGAACAAAGTGAAAAATAACAAACACATAGCCCTGTTACTGGCTGGCGGTAAATCGTCAAGGATGAATACCAACCGCCCCAAGCAGTATATTGAAGTGAACGGAGAATCAGTCCTCAAGCACACCATGAAAGCTTTCCAGATTCATCCGCTCATACAAGACATCTACGTGGTCTGTGCCCGTGGTTGGGAAGATACTGTATGTGATGAAGCTCAGAGCGGCGAGATAACCAAGTTTCGCCAAGCCATCATTGGTGGTGACACCTCGTTCCAATCTCTGAAGAACGGCATCACGTATCTCTTACAGGAAGTAAAAGATACAGAGTCTATCGTTTTGGTTCATGATGCTGTACGTCCGCTTATCAGTCAGGATGTTATCAGCCGTAATATTGCCGTTTGCCTGACACACGGAAATGCCATAACGGCCGTTAGGAGCCAAGAAGCCTTTTTGGTCAGCGAGAACGGTAGCAGCAGCAACAGTTACATTCCTCGGGAGAATCTACTCAGAGCTCAAACACCTCATACCTTCCCATTAAGAACGCTGAAAGAGATGATGGAAAAAGCCATTGAGCAGGGAATTACCAAGGCTCAAAGCCTCTTTACCCTAGCCAACGAACTTGGTTTCCAGCCCCTTCACATAGCACAAGGGGACATCATGAACTTCAAGCTTACCTACCCTAACGACATCTTGATTTATCAGGCCCTAAAGACCTTGGAAGAATAATCAACTTAGAAAGATTAAAATTTAAGTTGATTGTTGATCAAAATCAACTTGAAAATAATCGCAATTTAGCTTCAAAAAGTTTGGAGCCTCCAAACCCTTCGGATTGCGCCTTCAAACTCCTCAAATTTACGCACAATTCTCTTGGTATTGAAGGACAATGAAAAAACATGCCTGACTCCATTACGAAATCAGGCATGAAACAGTATTAAAACACTAAGTCTTTATCTGACCAAGACCTTCTTTGTAGTCCCATCACTCATGCGGATAATGTTAATGCCCTTCCTTAATTGAGAATTAACCTGACGACCATTCAGGTCGTATACGGAAGCAGAATCATCAATTATTAATTTCCCATTATCCATTGAACGGATACCGTCAACGGTCTCCATATCCATGATATAGAATTTTCCCCATACGGAATGTGCTTTGTAATCCTCTACGGCATCACTGGGCACAACCAACGTTACATTGCTTACATCCATTCCCTCGAAGACATCTTCTGAATACACGCGTGGCGTTTTATGAGCATAGCAATAAATCTCTGTTAAACCTGTACAATCCTTAAAAGCCCCAGAGCCAATACTTGTCACACCTTCTGGAATAATGATGGATGTTAAAGCACTACAACCTTCAAACGCGCCACCACCTATGCTCGTCACACTATTTGGAATGCTGATAGATGTTAGATTACTACAACCATAAAAAGTGGAGTATCCGATGTTTGTCACCCCTTTCGGAATGATAATTGATATTAAGCCGGTGCAGCCAGAAAACGCACCACCACCAATACTTGTCACACTTTCTGGGATGGCGATGGATGTTAGAGCACTACAACCAGAAAACGCACCGCCACCTATGCTCGTCACACTATTTGGGATGCTGATGGAGGTTAGATTGTTACAGCCATAGAAAGTATAGTTTTCGATGCTTTTCACCCCTTCTGGAATGATAATTGATGTTAAGCCCGTCCAGCCGGAAAACGCCTCACTACCTATGCTCGTCACACTCTCAGGGATGGTGATGGATGTCAGGGCACTACAGTTTTGAAACACACTGCTACCTATGCTCGTCACACTATTTGGAATGCTGATGGAGGTTAGATTGTTACAGCCAGAAAAAGTATAGTTCTCGATGCTTGTCACACCTTCCGGAATGATAATTGATGTTAAGCCGGTGCAACCAGAAAACGCGCTGCCACCTATACACGTCACACCTTCTGGAATGCTGATGGAGGTCAGAGCACTACAACCAGAAAACGCACTGCTGCCAATATTTGTCACACTCTCAGGGATGCTGATAGATATCAGATTGCTACAGCCTTCGAAAACATAGTTCTCAATGCTTGTCACCCCTTTCGGAATGATAATTGATGTTAAGCCCGTGCAGTCATAAAACGCGCCTCTACCGATGCTCGTCACACCTTCGGGAACGGTGATGGATGTCAGAGCACAACAACTAGAAAACGCCCAACTACCTATGCTCGTCACCCCTTCGGGAATGTTGATGGATGTTAGATTGCTACAGCTACTGAAAGTATAGTCCTCGATACTTGTCACACTCTCAGGGATATTGACAGATGTCAGGGAACGACAAGCAGAAAATGCACTGCTGCCAATGCTTGTCACACCATCTGGAATGGTAACAGATGCAAGGGAACTACAGCTAGAAAACGCACCACTGCCAATACTTGTCACACTCGCAGGGATATTAACTGATGTCAGGGAACTACAATAAGCAAACGCAGTGCTGCCAATGCCTGTTATACCATCTGGAATGGTAACAGATGTTGAGGTTCCGCGATATTCCACAACAACGCCATCTTTTATTAACAGACCATCGCCAACTATTTCGTCATATACAGTTGCACCCCAATAATTGTCGCTTGTCAGTTCTGAGTTGTTAACAAAAGAATCACTTGAAAAAGTACACCCTGCAAACGCGCCATCGCCTATATACGTCACACTGCTGGGGATTGTGATAGATGTTAGGGCTGTGCAATAATAGAAAGCTTCCATGCCGATGGTCGTCACACTGTTAGGAATTATGACTGAGGTTAAGCCTGAGCATCCACTGAAAGCCTGATGTCCAATACCCGTTACACCTTCTTGAATGTTCACGGAGGTTAGACCTAACCAATAACAGAAAGTTCCATCGCCGATATTTGTAACATTCCCCGGAATAACAAGGTCTTTTATTTCCTCCCCGTTCATATATAGATGTTGAGCGATGGATAGGGGATTAGAACTACCATAAGAAAAAGAGATGTTACACCAGGCTGCAATGTCGGAAATATGCACAGCTTTCAAAGAATCACAACCTAAAAAGGCCCCTGTTCCTATCTTGGTAACACTGCCAGGAATGGCCACTGAGGTCAAGTCACTGCAAGCCAGAAAAGCTATGTCATTAATCGTTGTCACCCCTTCGGGAATAACGAGGTCTTTTACCTCTTGACCATTCAAATATAAATGATGGGCATAATAAAGGGGCTGGGAGGGTATTGGGTTCCCCCTCCAATATCTCTGTACAGCATAATCCCCATTGTCATAAAAAGAGACGTTGCACCATGCAGCCATATCAGAAACATGAACAGCTTTAAGGCCATAACAACCTTCAAAAGCACCGTAGTCAATGCTTGTCAATCCACTTCCGATGGTAATGGAGGTCATGCCGCTGCAATTTTTAAAGGCATTACTACCGATGCTCGTCACATCGTCAGGAATAATTGGAGCAGTGGCCCAGGGCCTGCAGAGTACAATCTCGTTATTGGTTATTAAAAGCCCTTCCTTTGTTTCTTTGTCACATATAATAGCACCAGGATTCCACTCTTCCACAGAACTATTATTAATAAGTGAGTCACGAGCAAAATAGCATTCAACGAAGGGATAATTGCCGATGGCTTTTACGCTACTGGGAATAGTGATGGATGTCAGACCTTTACAACCAACGAAAGCATAAGAGTAAATACCCTCCACACCATCAGGAATGACTGTTTTGTTACACCCTACAAACAGTCCGTTTGTTTCTTTCACAATGATGGCATTACATCCATCTCGTGAGTCAAAACATGCATTCCCCTCGTCAACTTTTATGGCAGATAAATTGCCGCAGAAGCTGAATGTATCGTAACCAATACTGGTAATGCTGGCAGGAATAGTGACGGCGGTCAGGTCTTTTGAGTATGCAAAGGCAAGGTCACCTATACGTGTCACGCTGAATTTCTTCCCATTGTAAGTGACAGATTCGGGGATGACTACATGTCCAGCATAATTGGATGCATAGACCATATAAACACCATCTCCTTCAAGAAAGGTTACCTCTGCTTCAGTTTCAGAAATGAAGTTGTAATAGATACCGTCAATCTCTGCGTCATACGCTTGTACCGTTGTGCTTATGCACAAGAAAGAAAGCATCACGAAAATCGTAAGGAGTAGTCTTTGTTTCATGGTTTGTTAGTTATTCATGCCCCCTTCAGTCCCCTAAAGAGCAGATATTATATTTATGAAGCGTGGAACTGATATACCCTGCAAGAACGAGCATAACGCTTCGTTTATTTATCGATAAGATTATTGCTGACCGCTGCCAGCCGCCTCTTGTTCAACGAAAACGATAACGAAAACGAAAAGACTTCGTACGATAACGTTAACGAAAACCTATAATTAGGCCACAATGAAGAGGCTTCACGATGCAAAAATACGATTAAGTGAGAGAAGAACAAAATAAATTGGCTATTTTTTCTTGCGAACCGAAAAAACAGCGAGAGCCAAAGAGAATTTATTATCATTTGGCCGAGTCGTGAATGAGGAAGACGAAGTCAACGTGAGTATTTTAGAGAAGAAGGTCTCAAAAACATAAAAAATTGAAGAAGGCAGCAATTAAGCGAGAGAAATACAAATATTTGTATTATTCCAAGCGTGCGCAGGCTCGAACGAAGTTCAATAAGGCAACAACAGCAATAAATTCAAATGAAGTCATTGCTGTTGTTGTCACTTATAGAGTATCATATAGAAATGTCATAGAAAGACATTCTTTTAACACATGCTAGTCATCTAAGTCATCGCCAAAAGTATAGCCTTTAACTGCGAATATACCATTATACTCATCATCGTCAAAAGGCGAGATTTTTTGTGAATTACCATTGATGGCATCAAATTTACTTGCGGCTACCAGATTCTCACAAAGCGCAAAATCAGTCGTAGTCTTGGGTTGGATATATGTCTTTTTCATCTTTGTGAATTACTTTATACAGTTTATATACAATTTTGTATTTTAACAATTTACTTAATCGCAATCTTTCTCCCGTTCACGATATAAATACCTTTCTGCAATTGTGAATTCCTAACGCGCTGGCCAGCCAAATTATACATAGTACCCTCTTCTGGCAGTACAGGGATGAGGGTTACGGCATCTTCTATGTCATCGATGCGGAAGCCTTTGACTGCTGCATTAACTGGCAAATCGAAATATGCACGGAAGCCCTTGATGCTGGCTTCTGGACCCGCTTTGACAATATGACCATCTGGAATTAAGCCATAGATGTCATCTGTACTGTCTTTCTTCGTCCAACCGCCTGCAGCAATAGGAGCGTATGTACCACGGAAGTAATACTTGTTCTGGAAATAGACATAGTTTGCATCGGTATCCTCATCGTCAATGAATATATCCTCCAATGTGATACCCTCCGTTATTGCTTCGGGTACATATACAACAAATGGAAGACTTGAATCAAGCGATGTGACTGCCGAGAAATTGAGTTCACCATCCTCAAAACCATCGAAACCGAATGCCTTTGCTCCTACTCCGAAGAAGTTCTCTACATTATCAACATTGAAAGGCAGGCAGACGGTATTCCAACCTTCTGCGAAGGTGCGTTTCAGGATAACCTTTTCGTATGTGCCGGCAACAACTGCATCAGATGAATTCTCGTCGAGTACCACTGTGGAGAAGTAATTGCTAATCTGAATCCAGGAAGCCGTCTTGCCTGCTGTACCGTTGAATCCCTCGAAGTCTGTAATGTCGGTAGTCTGCACGGTAAGGACGTAGTAGCCGTTGCCCGCCGTGAGCTGACTCAGATCGAGTGTGAATTGCGTTTCGCTGATAGGAATAATACCGATAGAACCTTCTACGTGTTTACCTTGACAGGTAAGAGTAATATCTTCGCGAGTGAAGGTCGAAGCGTCAATGGCCTTGTTGAAGGTGACTGTCACGGTCTGCAAAGGTTCATGTAGCACAACACCCTCTTCTGGCACACCATCGAAGGATGCCACCTGCAACTCAACATCGGGTCGTGGCTCAAAAGTCAGGATGTAAGTCTCGGTGCTATTTGCAATATTATCTATAAAATGTAGCTTATTCTCGTAAAGCCAGTCCTTTCCGTCGCGCAGCGTACGGTCTGTCTGCCAGAAATTGCGGAGGTTAATCTCTTTGCCATCGCTCTGTCTGCGGATACCAGTAAGCACAGCGTAACCAAAAGTCGGATCGATAACCTGACCGTAGTTCCAACCTGCCTGTGAAGGTATAACTGTTAGTTGGAACTCTGTGATTCCCAGCCTCTCCCAGATTGCATTGGTTGCTACTGCCACGTCCGCTGTAGTTCCGTCCGAGAAGTAAACCATATCCGGTGTGTCTTTGGCATCCGGCAGATCGTTGACCACAAAGCCAGTTACCTCGCCATCATCAACCTTAATGCTACGGATGAGTTCGTGAATGGTCACCTCGTTCAGCAGCGAGAGTTCTGGATTGTCGTAGCTAGTGACATGCGTAGCCTGAACATCATATTCTGTAAAGTGACCTAACAGCGAACTCGTCAACCACCACTGGGCGTAAGCCTGTGAATGAGCTGGAATGGTGCCAAAGTCAGTAGCTACGCTGCCGCCAAGTGCCAGCGACTTGTCTCCGCCGTTGAGTTGTGAACTGATTATTTCAAAATCAACAGGAAGTCCCTTCTCATTCTCAAGAATCATAGGCTGCTGTGTCACCATGCGCACATTCGTGGCATCGCCATTGCCGATATTGTTAATTAGCAGGGCAAACTCGGCAGGAACCTTTGGCTCAACCTCCTCCGTCAACGGATCATCACCATAGATGTCGCGCTGCATGAAATATGTCAAATCAAGTTCCGGCGTGGGATTAATCGTAAGAGTGACGGGCGATAATATACGTGTCATTTCATCTCCAGTAAAAGGATCTGTGTATGTAAGTGTACCGCCAAATGACCAATCGGTAGGTTCTGTTGGAGCAGCGAACTTAGTCGGGATAAATAATATGGTTGCAACACCTGTTTGCTGGGCATCCAACTCCCATCCGCCATCTAATGTGTTCTCTCCATTAAATTGCTCTAATTCTTCAACTTTAATTTGAAACTCATGAGATGTAGCCACATCCCCGTTCTTGTTAGTAATAACCATATTAAGCTTTATGTCTGTCATTGAATTGCTGTCATGGCCGTTTCCAATCGAAAGTGTTCCACGGATTGCTTTTCGTGTCATCGCCAGCCTTTGGTCAAATTTCATAGACACCGTAGCACATACATTGCTGCTAAACTCGTGGAATCTTTCAACCATCTCATCAACCAATGCAACTATCATTTCATCAATAGAATTGAAGCCAAGGTTTGTGGCATACTGTTGGGCTGTTGCTACAAGATTAATGGCAGCTTCTAGTTTCTCCTCATGAATATAATTGCCTGAGGATACTGATTCGTTATTATTTTTTCGCTTAGTATTATTGATACGTTCCACGAATAGAATCAGCTCATCTGTTGAGATGTTGTCGGGTTTATATGCTTCAACATCTGATAGGTTCACCAATTCATCTTCCTTTACAGCGCATATAGCACCAAGCAACTTATATAAAGCTAACCCTTCTGATTGTAAGAAACGTTCATTGCCAAAAAACTCCTGCAGATAATCATATTCTCCCTGAAAAGCCATACCAATATAATTCATGCGCTCATGACACACGCGAATATATTCTGGTATAACAATATCAACCCCTACTTTGTGTGAATATAATAGTTTTACACCGTATGGATTATTTGCCGCGTTATAGAAATCATCCAGATTCTTTTTACACATGAAGAAAGAGGTAAATGGTGAGATAATTGAGATAGTCTTAAAGACTCCCCCTACTATTCCAGAAACTTTTATAGAAGTCACACCGCCGACAATAGAATATGCTAACCCTGCATTTGAAAGATTATCTTTGTACCATTGCTCAATATCATCAATAACAAATGCAAAGGCCATGCCAAAATTTACGGCTCCATATACTCCCTTTACAAGACATTCTATAAACTTTGATAAGTATTGGTATGGATTATTGTATTTGGTGTCACAATCCGGTATTATTATTGGTATATTACCACTTCGTATTCTTGTCTCTGGTCCATCACTACTATCAGAAGAATTAGGTCTATGATCTGGTTTTTGGGTGCTTTGCTTTGTTGGTTGTGTTTGTGTTTGTGTGGATAAAGATTGAGAAGAACATGGTTTCAATCCAAGATATTTACAATAACCCTGTTCTTGTTTGTTATCGCATGGGACACCATAAGAGACATACACTGGTATATAACATGGCAAATCTGAAGGATCCGGTGTATTAGGGTCTGAACCACCGCTTCCACCGCTTCCGCCGCTTCCGCCGCTTCCACCGCTTCCACCGCTTCCACCGCTACTACCACTGCCACCGCCACCGCCGCAAACCCGTGTTACCATAACAGGGATTTGTATACTTTGTTGCGGTAATATGTCTGTCATTTCGTTTTCTAAAATCTTGAACTGTAACCCAGGTATAACGGGAAAATCCAAGTGAGCATCTAGGGCTTTTACCAAGCCCTTGTTTGTCATTATCGCATTAAACAACAGAGACTCATTACAACGCATATAAGAAGCTGATATGCTGTCTGGCATACTTACAATTACAACGGGGGTTGGAACATTTGTCTCATATGTTAATGTCGTAGTGATATTATAGATGTCTTCTATATCTGTTTCCTCATAATGTATATCAATTTGAATCGTATTAATTAAGAGGGTTATTGTCGTTTTCTTGTCTTTTCCAGCATCAACCATAATATAGTTGGAATACGACTGATGGCGCTCCTTGCTCAATTCGAAATAATAGTATCCTTCTGGGAGGACAATTGAGCATATACCTTCAGAATTAGTAGTAGACGTTTTTATTACCTCATGTGTAATCGGATGCATCACCTTCAATGTCGCATCCTGCACATGGGGTTTATCAACACTATTAAAGGTATAATCATCACAAACATCAAACGTCAAAGTTCCTGTTTCCTCAGAAACAGGTTCAACATTTAGGTGAATCATGCAACCATATCCTTGTTCACAATTGATGGCTAAATATCCGTCTAAAGGATTATTCAGTTCCATGTCGTCTGTTGGAGTAAAACGAAGAACAACTGTTGTAGAATCCCCATATTCCAAGGATGGCATTTGCGAGGATGTAACACAACTTATCCAATTAGCCTGTTCTGTATCTACAGTTATTCGTCCCGTCTTGCCTTTTCCTATATTTTTTATAACCAAGGGGTAATCTTTATATTTCCCTTTGACCATTGTTGTTTTTATGAAGGCAATGTTGGACTCTAACTTAGCCATGGGCGTATGGATATAGTAATATATTATGTATGCTGCTTGCCCTCCTTCAGAACATGATAATGTCAATGGCAATTGTAACCATTCGTTACCCTCTGATTCAATAAGTCCTTCGATGCTAAATTTAATAGACGCATTTTCACCTGCCGCTATAGCTTGAACATGTTCGGAAGAAAAGACAATGCTATCAGACAACGAAACGGGCGCTATTTGTACGTTTGTTAAGGGAATACTACATAAATTGGCAACATCAATGCTTCCGTGATACGTTTCACCTTTAGATACTTCAACAGTAGTAAATTCATTTGCAATTGTAAAGCCTATAACATCAAAAGACGATTGCTCTGTAAGTTTATTTTCGCCTGGTGCACAAGCACCAACAATAAAATGGCCCTTTTGTTGTTTATATAGTTCCCAACTGTGGCTAAACACACCAGAATTATCAGTTGTTATCGTAAAGGACTGTCTCAGCCCATTATTAATTATATAGATTTCTACTTCCTGACTGGCAATCCTTTTCCCCTCAATATTCCCACGAATTGTAATGGTCTCACCAGGCATATAATATGGTTTTTCAACCTCAACGTTTGTTTTGTATGGGGACAGGAAACATAGGGTTATTGATTCTGAAGTGTTGTTATCATATTGTATTTCTTTAACCTCCACAGATTCATTGATAATGGCAAACAATTTATACTCACCAATTAGTGAGGGCGACTGTAGTGTTTTGGAAATCACTTCCGTCTCTCCTGGGCCTATAACATTTTGTGTATACATATGCCCTATGGCTCCATTAACACCTTCCATATAGAGAGTTATCTGCGTCTGACTAGGAAGAGAGGAAAAGCCTTTGTTTGTTATTAATGCAGAAACAGTATAGTCATTCCCAAATTCAATACTATTCTCTGTAATAAGTAATTCTACCTTTGCATCAGGCAAAGTCTGGTCTGTGACCATCAAGTAGCAGGTACCAGTGGCATAGCCTTCGGCCTTGGCGGTAAAGACGACGGTATGATTGTCACCCTGAACGTCATTACCATTTGAGATCACTTCAATTGTTGTTGATGTCTGACCTGCAGGAATAGTCACGGTGTGATTGTAGGTCAGGTTTTCATCATAGTCACTTTGCAGTGTCACGGTGAGCGGCTCGACATTGTCCATCGTATTGCGACTGATAGTGAGCATAGTCTTCCCTCCTTCCTTTACGGTGCTTTGCGAAGAAGCCAGGTTGAGCGCAGCGCCATCATTATCGAGTACTTGCAGCTGGGCAGTGACGTAGCCAGCCGACTCGCCAGATGCACCGCAACTGCACGAAGAGAGCCAGACTGCTGCCGTAACGGTATAGGTGCGGTCACCATCCACCAAGGCATTGTCTACAGGGCCGAAGTTGAAATGCACTTCCTCCACGCCCTTTGCCAGTTCCAAAGTGCGATTCCCGAAATAGAGACCACCGTTGGCATCGTCGCTAAGCTTCACGGTTATCTTGCTGTTTGTGTTGGTTGTACGCTTCAGCACACCAGCCACAGCCACGACACCAGCGCCTTCAGAAACTGTTGTCGGTGTCAGCTTCAGCTCCAATACAGGCAAGTCATTGTCCTTCAGTATCACAAGTGCCTCGCCCTTGTTATACTTTGGTGCAGATGCTGTGAAGGCATTTGTGAGGTCGAGGCTTGGTAGCTCGTCGTCAATAGCCTGCACCGTTACCTGTGCCGATGTCTTCCCCGCAGGAATTGTTACCGTATTCGGGAACGAGAAACGCTTGCTATTCTCGCTGGTCAGCGTCACTTCAAGGGGAGTTGCTGATGCACGGCTTGCCGTAATGGTCAGTTGGAAGCTTTCGCCCTCGCTGACTTCCGACTTGGAAGCAGTGAGGGTGAGGGTGGGATATTCGTTGTCCTCAATGATGAGCATGGAGGAAACCTCGGGATAGTTGTTTCCAGAGACCTTGATGATGACTATGGAGTCATTGTCGAGGACATTATTGTCGGTCATATTGAAATAGATAATTGCACCAGACTGGTTCGCAGGGATGGTGATATTTGCAGGGACTGATACGCGGCTGTCGGCAGTTGCAGTAATGACGAATGTTTCTGCTGCCGTCCAATTGCCGCTGCGATTCACTTTGAGCGCTATTTGACCGCTATAGTTTTCCTCAATCTGGCGAGGGGATAATTCCAATGTCAATACCTTATTAATAAATATCATGCCATTTGAGAGTTGGGTGTTGTTGCCCTGTGCAGAGGTCGATTCACCGGCATTGCTATCGGGAACAATCTTTACTTGGAGCTTTGTCATACCGTCAATTCCCAGCAAAGAGGGCAACGTGATTTCAACCTGTCGGCTCACGACGCCACCTGCATCAAGTGTGCCGTCATAATGAGCAATAGCAATATATTTGCTCTGTTTTCCATCCTCACTGACAAGTGAAAGTTGTTCGCTCCAGCCGCCACTCGTAGGTATTTCGCCGATGTTCTCAACTTGCCAGGAAGTCGCAATGCGAGCACCAGGAGATATCGCATCGCCAGAAGCGACACCTGACAATGTGATATTCTTAACCGTCAAATCCGGCAGTTTCGATATGCGGATTTCACCTGCCAGGACTTCGGTCAGGACATTCTCACCCGAAGCTCTGCCCAGCACGGCATTCGCAATAGCCATCTGATGTTCGCTGCCTTCCGTGAAAGAGGCCGGAATGGTAATGGGCAAATACATCACTACACCCTGCTGACCGCGAAGCGGACGGTTCTGGGCAGAATGCAACAGCACACGATAGGCTCCGTTGCTCAATCGGCTTACCGTAACGGAATGACCATCGCTGCGACCACTCATCACGCCTTTTGCCTCAGCCGTAACGCCTGCGGGCAGTGTAAGGTCGAATTGCAGACCTAATATTTCGTCTGTGTTTTCAATGTTCACTGGCAACTGGACATTGCCAATCTGCGATGTGATATCAGGCACTTGCAACACATTACGCTGCTGTGCGTTTGCACTCATGCTCACAAGAACAAAGAGAGCCGTAATGAATAAATATCTTGTCGTTTTCATAATCTTGTGTGTATAGAGATGATACCTTTATTTTGCGATTTTACGTCTGTTCTTGATATAAATGCCCTTATTAAACATTGTGTTTACTTTTCGGCCTTGCAGGTCGTAGATGGCGTTGGCATCGTCACCTGCCGTTTCCATGAACTCAATGCTTGTTGTCACGTCATCAAGAGAAACAGAAATAGGATTTGCCTCGCTATCCGATAGCATAACACTGCGGACAGTAGCTGCATTAGTGTCAACTATACCGATAACAGAAATGCCAGATGGGATGCAAGCACCGTTCATTGAATAAGCAATGATATGCAAGCCATCAGATGCCTTTTTCGAAATAACAGACATTCCCATTCGTTCCAAATCGTCTGCCACTTTTATACTGCTTGCATCGTTTAGGAACAAGTCTAAAGCCGCTACAGGCTCCATGGAGTTTAGCATAACCCGCCCGTTCTGAATGAAAATTGATGCATCAGCATCTGTATCCAAATCTTGTACCTTCCTCCTTGGACTGGAGGCAGATTCTGCCGGTTCAACATTCATTAGCAAATCAACCAAACGAATGACATCCTGAACGTTGATAAGGTTGTCTTTCCAGAGGTTTGCTGCTGTGAAATTGTACGGACGTGTCTTGTACTTTTCCATAATATATATAATGGCTGTCTGCAAATCAAGCACATTCACCTGACCATCGAAGTTGCCGTCACCCTCGTCAAAGCCAAGGCTAATGCGGAAAGTGCTACCCTCACGTGTACCATCATAATTTAACACGGCCACATTGAGTGTGTCACCGTTTTCCCCATAATAGGTATTCTGCTCTGAGACGTATGGAAATGACAATTGACCGTTATTATAAACCATTGTCATACCCCAACTTTCGTCGGGTGTAGTACAGGACAGATTGATATCTGTTTTAAATGTTTGATTCTGATGGTCATATAGCAGTATGCTTGGCATTTTCGTAGCTATGTCCGCGACAGATAATTGGTCGAGATACAGGGGAACGACACGTGAAATAGTCTGCCTGCTAATATCCAATGAAGTGACCGTTGCAGGAATCATAGGATAAATATCTTCCAAACAATTGCCTGATGCGTCAAGCGATTTCAGATTTGGAAGGCAATTGGCAAAGAGACCAACGTTTCCGGAAAATTTGTTATTGGAGACATTCAGCTTTTGAACTGCAATTGTCATTGTTGGATTCTTTTGTCTGAAAGCAGTCATCATCAAACCTATGTCGCCAGCCAACTGATTACCTGAGACATTCAATGTTTCAAGATACGGAAGGGATAATAACACGAAAGGAAATGAGCCTGTCAAATTGTTAGATGACAGATCGATACCTATTACGCGGCCATTACTAAGTTTCACTCCACCAAGTCCAGATGATGAGTGTGATTCTGTATCAAAAGTCCATTTTCTATTCCATCCCTTACCATTGTCCATTTCGCTATATGCTGTCTGTAATATTGTCCAATCGACATCATCAATGACAGAGTCGATGTTGGTTGAAATGTCGAATACCGTGAAAGCAGAGCCAGGATCGCTAACATTGTAGGTGCCGTCCCAGAACTTAACTGAACCGCCTGCGCCACCATATTGATTAACATAGAGAGTTGTGCCAGGAACATTCAAACAGAATGAACCTGCTGGAACAGTGGTGTTTGTGCTGGCAACAATCTCCCATGCATGATGACCTTCAGCGTCATCCATAACGGTAGGAATACCTGCATTGGCCTTGTTAGCATCAGTATAACCGAAGCTCTTGCCTTCGCCTTCAGCCTTGTTGATAATCTTGAAGCCATTGTAGCCATCACCAATGAATGCCCACTGATAAGAATCTTCATCGAGAGCCATTGTGTTGGCATTCTGAGCCTTGTAGGCACCGTCGCTATCTTTAACAGCACTTGTTATGTACCAAGTGCTACGCACAGCCATATTATACCAATGTGCGTTGGCAAAGTCAGCAGAAATCTCAAACGGACCATCCCAGGTAGCTGTGAACTCAATAACTGTGTTGGGGTCGGTAACCTTTTCTGTTCCTTCGCTATAAGTATAGTATGCACGCTTATATTTGTCAGGCAGAGTGGTAATGCTGCTGCCTTGTTCTACTGGTTCGGGATCAGACGTGAAGATGGTGTTGCCAAATTCATCTTTAACCACGTATGTTACAGTGCCAAAAGGAATGAAGTATGCATCCAGAGCAGCTATTGCAGCTGTGGGATCGAAATCGGTGGCTTCAATCATATAGTACTGGTTGCCAGGGTCTGCATTCATCCAATCATTGATGACAATACCCCAGAGATTACCTGTTCCATTTGTGTTGACACCATAGCTGGTACCCTCGTCAACCTTGAAGGAGAACATGAAGTAAGGTATGGTCTTAAGATCCATAACAATAGCATCAAATTCACCGTTGACAAGCTTGTCTGACAATGAACCATTATTCAGCACGAACTTGGCATCATCCTTGCTGTAAAGGAAATACTTGCCATCGTAGTTGATAATTGCGAATGGAGCGGGATCGGCATTCGTAAGGTCGCTGTGTGAGGTGGAAGCGATGGTTCCATCCTTTGTTAACATTGCACCACGGTCACAGATAATGTTGTATGCCTTGCTGTTTGACAACTGTGACAATGCACCAACATAACCAGCCTTCAGGGTACGTACAATGGTAATTGTGCAATCTGTATTGCCGATAGTACCGTCTGCAACATAGTCGAAGAACTTTGAATTTGAAGCCCAGGTAGTAGGAATCTCTACATCTGTATATGGCTTCTGAACAACTTCCTTTTGATCAATTATTCCACCAGTGCCATTTGTAAGTACATAGGTGACTGTTACGGTAGAAATCTGAGACTTCAAAGCCTTGTCGGCCTCATTGATTTGGTTAATATTATCATCTGTAAGGTCTCCAGCCAAAGCAGAAGCATAAGTATTATAAATAGGAGCAAGCTCAGCAACTGCCTCTGGGAACAGATAGAACTCAGAGAAGGTAAAGAATACATAGTCGTTGTTTGCACGCTTTTGATGATTGTTGGTATCCATTACCGTGAAGCGTACATATTTGTATGCAGCACCGAGGTCAATCTTATCAGAGAAATAGTTAATTATGGCTGCATCAGTGGGGAGTCCAGAGTCAATTGTCTTGACATGTGCAAAGGTTTCTCCGTCATTGCTGGCAGAAATAACAATCACAGTAGGACGGTTGTTGTTGTTCTGCAGACGCTTCTTGTAGTAGAACTCGAACTTCTGAGTAGCCTTAGACAATTCAACTTGTAGATAATGAGCGTCTGCAACATCGATACTCCATGCAGAATGGAAGAATGTAGTATAATCACCGTCAAGCAGTGCTTCGTAAGAGCCTTCGTATGGCTCTTTTGCATTACTATAGAATTTGTTGTAATCCTTTACTAGGCCAACAGCACTCTGAACATATCCGGGCCAAGCCTGAACTTTAGTAAGTGCTGCTATCTGCTCAGGAGTCTCAGAATACTCTTCCAACTTCCAAACGTAAGCGGGATCGTAGCTGTAGCAAGGCATAGGACCGTAATCAGCATAGACAACGTCACCGGCTTCGTCAATCTCGTAGGTCCAGAATGCACGGCCAGCGTCGACCCAGTAAGTGTCACCAAAAGTGGTATTACAGGAACGAATGGCAATCTTGCCTTCTTCATTCATAAAGAACACCTGTCTTTCCCAGTTATCTCGGTTGTTATTACCATCAAGGCAGAAGACTCCGGTATTGGGATGTAAATTGGCCTTGCCGTCAACCAAAGTGGTATTGGAGAAGTGCTGTCCCGTATTGCCCTCGATAAGAAAGCCGACATCATAGAGTGTACCTCCAGAGACCTGTGAAATCTCGAACAATCCATTTTCAAAATCTTGAGCCGATCCACCTTCCCACATTGCCAAATAGCCAGTCTTTGTCACATAGTATTTGACGCCGTCTACTTCTGTGGTAATGTAGTAGGAACCGCCTTTGACGGCAGCAATAGCAGCATCATACTCTGCTTTTGGCGGGTCTGCTGCAAAGACACTACCACACACGATGAGTTGGACAAACAACGTCATCAAAAAAAAGTAACGTTTTTTCATTGTTAGATTTTCGCGGTCTCTCAGCCCCAAAGAAGACCCTCTAATATGCATGAAGCGTGGAACTGATATGCCCTGCAAGAACGAGCATAACGCTTCGTTTATTTATCAATAAGATTACTGCTGACCGCTGCCAGCAGCCCCTTGTTCAACGAAAACGATAACCGTTTTCTTGAACCAGCCATTAGGCCATAATGAAGAGGCTCCGCGTTTCAAAAATATAATTAAGTGAGAGATTAACAAAAATATTTAAGAAAAACTATCCTTTTTAAGAAGGAGATGCAAGCTAAAGTTTACAAATCTTGGTTCATACACAAAGAAAACCAGTTTTTTCTTGCGAAATATCAATTAGACTTTAGGCTATTGTCAACGATGTCAGGAAGGTTGTCAACCTGTTCAGAAATTGACCGCAAACCCTAAATATGATTGAACGGCTTTCCGCGGAGCAAATTCAACAAAAACAAGGGTTTAGAGAGAATTTTGCGGTCAGGATGGTCAAGGTCAAAATGGTCAAAATCGATTTCGGAAACGCGGTCATTGCTCACTATATATATAAATAATTATTTATATTATAGTGGCGGTTTTGACAGCATCCGTTTTCGATTTTGACAAATGACCAAATGACCAAAATGACCGCGCCCCGAAAAAAAATCACTAATCACTAACCGCTAACCGCTTTGTCACGTTTAGACAAAACTTTGTCAGCCCTTTGACAATGTTTTGTCTACGTGTGACAGAGGCGAAGACGACGCGTGAACTTTGCAAAGTCTACACGTGGAAATGGCCAACTCCACACGTGGCGTTTTTAACATTTCAAAGTCCACTCCCCAGCACTCCACATAAAAATGTCAATCCTACAAAACAAAAAAAAGAGAACCCCGCAGCAAATACTGCAGGGTTCTCTTTTCTATGAATTAATCGTATACAGATTATTATAAATCCTCTACGTAGTCGAGCAAGGTCTTGCGACTTGCCAGAACACGATCATAATCTTCGCGATTGCCTACGATAATTTTATCGAACTCACGCAAACCAGTACCGGCAGGGATGAGGTGACCGCAGATAACGTTCTCCTTCATACCCTCCAGGAAGTCGCTCTTGCCGTTGATAGCTGCCTCGTTCAGTACCTTTGTAGTCTCCTGGAATGATGCAGCAGACATGAAGCTGCTGGTCTGCAATGCTGCACGGGTAATACCCTGCAGAATCTGAGTTGATGTAGCAGGAATGGCATCACGAACCTGAACCACGCGCAAGTCACGACGCTTGAGCTGTGAGTTCTCATCGCGCAGACGACGGGCTGTTACAATCATTCCCTTCTGCATGGTCTCAGAATCACCGGCATCCACAACAACTTTCTTGCCCCAGATGCGGTCATTCTCAGCAGCAAACTCCAGTTTGTCGACAACCTGAAGCTCGAGGAAGCGGGTATCACCGGGCTCTTCGATCTGAACCTTACGCATCATCTGACGTACGATAACCTCGAAGTGCTTGTCATTGATCTTCACACCCTGCAGACGGTAAACGTCCTGTACCTCGTTAACGATGTATTCCTGAACGGCTGTGGGACCCTTGATGGCAAGGATGTCGGCAGGTGTAATGGCACCATCGGATAGAGGTGTACCAGCACGAACATAGTCGTTCTCCTGTACCAGAATCTGTTTGCTCAGGGGAACAAGGTACTTGCGTACATCGCCCACCTTAGAAGTAATGATAATCTCGCGGTTACCACGCTTGAGCTTACCCATGGTTACCTCACCGTCGATTTCGGCTACGATAGCGGGATTACTTGGGTTACGAGCCTCGAACAACTCGGTTACACGAGGCAGACCACCAGTGATATCACCACCACCACCAACTACACGAGGAATCTTAACCAGTACGTCACCGGCCTTAACCTCCTGACCGTCCTTGATAGCAATGTGACCTCCAATGGGGAAGTTATAGGTACGCAGCAGTTCTCCGTTCTCATCAACAACGTGGGCTGCAGGAACCTTGGTTCTGTCACGAGACTCAATAATAATGCTCTCGCTCAAACCAGTAGCCTCATCACTTTCAACACGGTAGGTAACACCTTCCACAACATCCTCGAACTGGACCTTACCAGGAGCCTCGGTTACGATAACAGCATTGAAAGGATCCCACTTGGCAACAACATCGCCCTTAGCAACCTTCTCGCCCTCCTTCTTGTAAAGAGTACTACCATAAGGAACGCTCTGAGTAAGCAGGACAATACCTGTTGTGGGTTCAACGAAGCGTACTTCTGCCAGACGACCTACAACAACCTGAGCATCGTTACCATTCTCGTCTTTTATATCGACAGTACGCAACTCTTCGAACTCGAGACGTGCATCGTACTTCGCCTTAATCATGGCGTTAGCAGCTGCATTACCAGCCACACCACCGGCATGGAACGTACGAAGTGTAAGCTGAGTACCAGGCTCACCAATTGACTGGGCAGCGATAACACCTACAGCCTCACCCTTCTGAACCATCTGACTAGTTGCTAAGTTGCGGCCGTAACACTTCATACATACACCCTTCTTGCTCTCGCAGGTAAGAACGGAACGAATTTCTACAGTCTCGATAGGACTGTCCTCGATCTCCATTGCCTTATCTTCTGTGATTTCATCACCAGCAGCACAAATCAGCTTGCCAGTAACAGGGTGTATAACATCATGAACAGACACACGACCCAAGATACGCTCGTAAAGGCTGCTGATAACTTCATCGCCATTCTTCAAGGCTGAGCAGGAAAGGCCACGCAAGGTGCCGCAATCTTCCTCGGTTATGATAACATCGTGACTTACATCAACCAAACGACGTGTCAAATAACCTGCATCGGCAGTCTTCAAAGCGGTATCGGCCAAACCCTTACGGGCACCGTGAGTAGAGATAAAGTACTCCAGCACGGACATACCCTCCTTAAAGTTAGAGATAATGGGGTTCTCGATAGTATCAGGCTCGGCACCGGCCTTCTGAGGCTTAGCCATCAAACCACGCATACCGGAGAGCTGACTAATCTGACCGGCACTACCACGAGCACCAGAGTCAAGCATCATGTATACAGCGTTGAAGCCCTGGTCGGCCTCCTTCATAGTCTTCATGAGGATAGCAGACAGGTCGTTGTTAACGTGTGTCCAGATATCAATTACCTGATTGTGACGTTCCTTGTCGGTAATGAAACCCATACCGTACTCGCCCTGAATACGGTCGATTTCCTCATTACCCTTACGGATAAGTTCATCCTTCTCCTTTGGAATGATAATATCACCCAAGTTGAATGAAAGACCACCCTCGTATGCCAAACGATAACCAAGATTCTTGATACCATCCAGGAAGTCACAAGCACGAGCCACACCAACAGTCTTGATAACATCTGTGATGATACCACGCAGGGTCTTCTTGGAAATAACATCATTGAAGAAACCTACCTCGGCAGGAATAATCTCGTTGGCAATAACACGACCAACAGAGGTCTCTACCATTTTCTTACCCAAAGTTCCGTCCTCCATGAGGTCGTCAACAACTACAAATACTGGAGCATGAACGTCAACACGCTTCTCGTTATATGCAATGATAGCCTCTTCTGGACCATAGAACTTAAGGCCTGAGCCCTTTGCACCTGGACGCAACTTAGTTATGTAATACAGACCCAGTACCATATCCTGAGAAGGAACGGTGATAGGAGCGCCATTGGCAGGATTCAGAATGTTATGGGACTGAAGCATCAAAATCTGTGCCTCCAAGATTGCCTCGTTACTCAAAGGCAAATGAACGGCCATCTGGTCACCATCGAAGTCGGCATTGAACGCCGTACAAGCCAATGGATGCAACTGAATAGCCTTACCCTCGATCATCTTGGGCTGGAAGGCCTGAATACCCAAACGGTGCAGTGTTGGGGCACGGTTGAGCAATACAGGATGACCCTTCATTACATATTCAAGAATATCCCAGATTATAGGGTCCTTGCGGTCTACAATCTTCTTTGCACTCTTTACGGTCTTTACAATACCGCGCTCAATAAGCTTACGGATAACAAATGGTTTGTAAAGTTCGGCTGCCATCAATTTAGGCAGACCGCACTCGCCCATCTTCAACTCAGGACCTACAACAATTACAGAACGTGCAGAATAGTCAACACGCTTACCCAGCAGGTTCTGACGGAAGCGGCCTTGCTTACCCTTAAGAGAATCGCTCAGAGACTTCAGAGGACGGTTGCTGTCCGTCTTGACAGCACTGCTCTTGCGGCTGTTGTCGAAGAGGCTGTCAACAGCTTCCTGCAACATACGCTTCTCGTTACGCAGAATCACTTCGGGAGCCTTTATTTCAATAAGTCGCTTCAGACGGTTGTTGCGGATAATAACACGACGGTAAAGATCGTTCAAATCGCTGGTTGCAAAACGTCCGCCATCCAGTGGAACAAGAGGACGAAGTTCTGGTGGAATGACGGGAAGAATCTTCATAATCATCCACTCGGGCTTATTACGTCCCTTGCTGGCACGGAAACTTTCTACAACCTGCAGACGCTTCAGCGCCTCATTCTTACGCTGCTGAGCAGAATCCTGACTTGCAGAATCACGCAACTCATAAGAAAGTTTATCCAAGTCTAACTGCATCAGCAAATCATAGATTGCTTCTGCACCCATCTTGGCAATAAACTTGTTGGGATCTGTATCCTCAAGGAATGCATTGTTTTGAGGCAGACGGTCCATGATGTCCATGTACTCATCCTCTGAGAGAAGGTCGAACTTCTGCAAAGGCATTTCCTTGTCGTTCTCCATCACACCTGGCTGGATAACAACATAACGTTCGTAGTAAATGACTGCATCAAGCTTCTTAGTGGGAATACCCAGCAAGTATCCTATCTTATTGGGAAGTGAACGGAAGTACCAGATATGTGCAACGGGAACCACCAACTGAATGTGGCCACTACGCTCACGACGTACCTTCTTTTCTGTTACCTCAACACCACACCGGTCGCAGACAATACCCTTGTAGCGGATACGCTTATACTTACCACAATGGCACTCATAATCCTTGGTGGGACCAAAGATACGCTCACAGAACAATCCATCGCGCTCAGGCTTATAGGTACGGTAGTTAATGGTCTCAGGTTTCAAGACCTCGCCATACGAATTCTCCAGAATCTCCTCAGGAGATGCCAAACCGATGGTTATCTTGGTAAAATTGTTTTTTACCTTGGTTTCTTTCTTAAAAGCCATATTTTATATCCTTTCTAAAAGAGTATTCTACGTTAATCCAATGTAACACTTAATCCCAGACCGCGCAATTCGTGCAAGAGTACGTTCAATGACTCAGGAATACCAGGAGTAGGCATGTGCTCGCCCTTAACGATGGCCTCGTAAGCCTTGCTACGACCTACAACATCATCACTCTTAATGGTGAGGATTTCTTGCAGTACATGAGAAGCGCCAAAGGCCTCGATAGCCCAAACCTCCATTTCTCCGAAACGCTGACCACCAAACTGAGCCTTACCACCAAGTGGCTGCTGAGTAATAAGTGAGTACGGACCGATACTACGTGCATGCATCTTATCTTCAACCATGTGGCCAAGTTTCAGCATGTAAGCAACACCTACGGTAGCTAACTGGTCGAAGGGCTCACCTGTTGCACCATCATACAACTGTGTTGAACAGTAGCGAGGCAAGCCAGCCTTATCGGTCCACTCGCAGAGATCGTCGAGAGAAGCACCATCAAAGATAGGTGTAGCAAACTTAACACCCAATTTCTTACCTGCAGCACCCAATACGGTCTCAAAGATCTGACCAATATTCATACGTGAAGGCACGCCCAATGGGTTCAGTACGATATCCACAGGAGTACCATCCTCAAGGAATGGCATATCCTCCTGACGAACCACTTTACTTACAATACCCTTGTTACCGTGACGACCGGCCATCTTATCACCGACGCCAATCTTACGCTTCTTGGCAATATATACCTTAGCCATCTGAATGATGCCGCTGGGCAGCTCATCACCAATGGTAATAGCATACTTCTTACGCTTCATCTCAGCATCCAAGAGTTTGTACTTTTTCAGATAGTTGATAATCAGTTTGGCTACCAAACCGTTGATGCGGTCATCGTTGGTCCAGTTGCTTAACTGAACAGCGGTAAAGTCAAAGTTGTTCAGCACATTGGCTGTGATGCTTCCACCCTTAGCAATCAGGTCGGCACCCATATAATCCTTGATGCCCTGACTCTTCTTACCTTTGGTAAGCTCTAACAGCTTATCCACAAGAATAGCCTTCAAGTCTTCTACCTTGCTATTGAACTCTTCATCGATAGCAGCCAGACGAGGCTTATCGGCATTCTTGATGGCACGTGTCTTGATGGCACGTGAGAACAACTTCTTGTCGATAACAACACCATTCAGAGAAGGACTTGCCTTTAGGGAAGCGTCCTTTACATCACCGGCCTTATCACCAAAGATAGCACGCAGCAACTTCTCTTCAGGGCTAGGATCACTCTCACCCTTAGGAGTAATCTTACCAATCATAATATCACCAGGAGCAACACGGGCACCAATACGGATGATACCATTCTCATCCAAATCCTTGGTTGCCTCTTCGCTTACATTGGGGATATCTGCTGTGAGTTCCTCCATACCACGCTTTGTCTCGCGGACCTCAAGAGCAAACTCCTCAACATGCACACTGGTAAGGATGTCTTCACGAACAACGCGCTCGTTCAACACTATAGCATCCTCGTAATTGTAACCCTTCCAAGGCATGTAAGCTACCAGCAGGTTCTTACCCAATGCCAACTCGCCGTCCTCGGTAGAATAGCCTTCGGTCAAAATCTGGCCCTCAACTACCCTATCGCCCTTATTACAGATAGGACGGAGGTCAATGGTCATATTCTGGTTGGTACGACGGAATTTGGGAATACGATATTCCTTGAGAGCAGGTTCGAAGCTTACAAATTCCTCGTCTTCTGTACGATCATAAAGAATACGGATGGTTGTAGCATCTACGTACTCTACAACACCATTTCCCTCTGCCGTAATCATCGTACGAGAATCCTCACACAACTGACGCTCGATACCAGTTCCTACAATAGGAGCTTCGGTACGCATCAAAGGTACTGCCTGACGCATCATGTTAGATCCCATCAACGCACGGTGAGCATCATCGTGCTCCAAGAAGGGAATTAGAGATGCAGCAATAGAGGCAATCTGCTGAGGAGCAACATCCATTAAGTTAACCTCACTAGGAGGAACAACAGGATAGTCATCATCCTGACGGCACTTAACCTTAGTTCGAATAAATGTACCGTCATCATTCAGAGGAGCATTTCCCTGACCGATAATCTGACCTTCCTCCTCTTCTGCGGTCATATACTGAACACCCTCTGGCGAGAGGTCTACAACTGCATTGTTTACCTTACGATAGGGAGTCTCAATAAAGCCCAAGTCATTAATCTTTGCAAAAACGCAAAGAGAAGAAATCAAACCAATGTTAGGACCTTCAGGAGACTCAATAGGACAAAGACGTCCGTAGTGAGTATAGTGTACGTCTCGAACCTCGAAACCTGCACGTTCACGGGACAAACCGCCAGGACCTAAGGCAGACAAACGACGCTTGTGAGTTACCTCAGCCAAGGGGTTGGTCTGGTCCATGAATTGACTCAATGCATTTGTTCCGAAGAACGTATTAATAACGCTACTGATGGTCTTTGCATTAATCAAATCTGTTGGCGTGAAAACTTCATTGTCGCGAACGTTCATACGCTCACGGATAGTACGGCTCATACGAGCCAGACCAATAGCAAACTGGTTAGCCAACTGCTCGCCAACGGTACGTACACGACGGTTGCTCAAGTGATCAATATCATCTACATTGGCCTTTGAGTTTACCAATTCTATGAGATACTTGATAATCTCAATAATATCTTCCTTGGTCAGTGTACGAACGCTCATATCTGTATCCAAATTCAACTTCTTGTTGATACGGTAACGTCCTACCTCACCAAGATCGTAACGCTTCTCACTGAAGAACAGGTTAAAGATTACCTCGCGTGCACTTGCATCGTCGGCAGGATCTGCATTACGTAACTGTCTGTAGATATACCAGATAGCCTCACGCTCACTGTTTGAGGTATCTTTCTGCAATGTATTAAAGATGATTGAATAGTCAGAGCTCTGACCATCCTCCTTGTGAATAAGAATGGTAGGAACATTGCTATCCAAGATAATTTCAATGGCTTCGTCTGTCAACTCGCTTTCACGATCCAGAATAACCTCGTTACGTTCAATTGATACAACTTCACCAGTATCCTCGTCAACAAAGTCCTCTGTCCAGCTCTTCAGAACACGAGCAGCCAGCTTCTGACCTTTTCTTGCCTCCAGATTCTGACGGGTTACCTTAACCTCTTCTGCAAGGTTGAAGATTTCCAGAATATCCTTATCGTTCTCAAAACCGATAGCCCTTAAAAGAGTTGTTACGGGAAGCTTCTTCTTACGGTCGATATACGCGTACATTACATTATTAATATCTGTAGCGAACTCTATCCAGCTACCCTTAAATGGAATGATACGGGCAGAATACAACTGCGTACCATTGGCGTGTACACTACTACCAAAGAATACACCAGGTGAACGATGTAACTGAGAAACGACAACGCGCTCAGCACCGTTGATAATAAATGTACCATTATCCGTCATGTAAGGAATGGGGCCAAGGAACACATCCTGGATTACCATATCAAAGTCCTCATGATCGGGGTCCGTACAATACAACTTCAGTTTTGCCTTCAAAGGTACACTGTAGGTAAGTCCTCTTTCCAAGCACTCCTCTATTGAATAACGAGGGGGGTCAATGTAGTAGTCAAGGAACTCCAATACAAAGTTGTTGCGAGTATCCTGAATGGGGAAATTCTCAGCAAAAACCTTGTACAAGCCATCATTCTTACGAAGTTCTGGCGGAGTATCTAACTGGAGAAAGTCTTTGAACGACTTCAACTGCACTTCCAAAAAGTCAGGATAAGCCATCGGACTTTTAACAGAAGCGAAATTTACTCTTTGATTAATAATATTAGCCATCTAAAACAGATTTGATTGACTCGTGAAAGTTTTTAGACACAAAAAGGCAAAGAACCCTCTACCAGAGGATCCTTTACCATATTACCTGTTAAACAGGGTTTAGTTTACTTTAACTCGATTTCTGCACCAGCTTCCTCGAGGGTCTTCTTCAGAGCCTCTGCGTCAGCCTTAGGCATACCTTCCTTTAACGTGCTGGGAGCACAGTCAACGAGCTCCTTAGCTTCCTTCAAACCGAGACCGCAAGCTTCCTTAACAGCCTTTACAACCTGGAGTTTAGCAGCACCTGCGCTCTTGAGGACTAC
>JAFXTC010000006.1 GCA_017525235.1 Bacteroidaceae bacterium
GCTGGCGATGTACAACGGCCAGCGAGGACGGCTGAAGTGGCTCGGCAAGTTCTTCTACTATTACTATCCCGCCCACATGGCGGTAATAGGCCTGCTGGCCCGTTGCTTCCAATAACCGTGAGGTCGGCAACTTCCCTTGTTCAACTATGTCCACGATGTGGCAAAAATAAAGCCTCGTAAATTCCCTGCGGTAGAAATACGTCGCAAATTTATAGGAATTTTTCCGAAGCAACCAAAAACAGTCATCAAAGTGTTAAAAATAGAATATTGCTGATAATCAATAATTTAAAAATGGCTATTCTTAGTTATTCATGGTTGTTCTTGACTGTCTAAATTCAGTCACGGAAGGCAGAGCCGCTGATGCTGGTCACACTTCCTGGGATGGTGACAGATGTCAGGTTACTGCAACCATAGAAGGCATAGCCGCCGATGCTTGTCACGCTATAAGTTTTGCCATTGAGAGTAACATATTCGGGAATATCGACAGAACCTGAGTATGAATTATAGTTTTGGTCTTTATAAGTCACTACGGCATTGCTACCAGATAAGTCGTAGTAGATACCGTCAATGTAAGTTAGGGAGGCAAAAGCGTTGAAAGAAATGAGTTGCACAAGTAGCGCAATAACAAAGATTTTAATTCTCATGGTTTACCCTCCGTAGTCTCTCAGTCCCAAAGAAGACCTAATTATATGTATGAAGCGTGGAACTGTATCCACTTCTCCATCATGGGGTCCTGAGAAAACCTTGCACAGAAGATGTGGCTTAAGTCCACGCTTACGCATGGAAGCCATCATGTTCTCTTGCTGTGCTTGAAATTTCTCAGGTTTCATGATGCAAGACGAGCATAACGCTTCGTTTATTTTCCAATAAGATTTTTAACCTAACAGCCTAAAAAAGACCATATAGTCGTTGAAAAAATAGGAATAAGTAGAGAATCGGCAAAGAAAATGAAGAAAAAAGTTGTATGGATTGGAAAAAAAGATGGAAGATGGCTGAAGGATATGCCTATAACGAACTGAAACACGAAATAGAGAACCTCAAGGAAGAAATGAACGATATCCTTGCTGATCAGAACGATATTAACGAAACTACTCGTGCCCAGCTTGATGCCATTAGCACGGCTCTTATTGAACTAAGGCAAGGGTGGCAACAATCTGGTCGATTGCTTGGTTGACGATAGAGCGGGGACAACCTACGTTCATGCGCATGTAGCCCTTTCCGCCAGGGCCGAACATGGCACCTGAGTTGAGACCAATCTTGGCTTTGTTGGCAAAGAAATCATCCAACTCCTCTTGTGTCTGATAGCCTAAGCCTCTGCAATCCAGAAAGACGAGGAAGCTGGCTTGTGGACGGATGGGTACAATCTGCGGACATTCTTTTTCCAAACGTTCACAAAGCAAATCGATATTGCCTTGCACGTACTCCAGCATCTGAGTCTTCCACTCCAATCCCTGCGGGCTGTAGCAAGCAGCAACGCAGTCGTAGGCAAAGACATTGCCAAGGTCGAAGTCGTTTCCCTCAATATAGGTAAAGAACTTTCTACGTTTCTTGGGCTCATAGACAATGGTCTGCGAGGCCACAATGCCAGGCATATTGAAAGTCTTACTGGGAGCCTGCAAGGTGATGCTGTTCTGTCGAGCCTCTTCGCTAACGCTGGCAAAGGGAATGTGGCGACGACCGCCTAAGAGCATATCGCAGTGAATCTCGTCGCTCACCACCAGAACGCCTTCTTCGGCACAGATATGAGCTACCTCTTGCAGTTGTTCACGCGTCCAACAGATGCCTGCAGGGTTGTGAGGGTTGCAGAGAATCATCATGCGACAGCCTTTGATATCGCGGCGCAGACTGTCCATATCCATCGTAAAGCTGTCCTTAGTGCGTACAAGCGAATTGAAGACAATTTCTCTGCCGCTATGCTCCGGTACGATGCGGAAGGGATGATAGACAGGTTCCTGGATAAGAATCTTGTCGCCTGGCTGGGTAAAGCATTGAACGCAGAGATAGATGCCGCAAACCACACCGGGGATGTAAGTGACTTCTTCGCGTTTTACGTCCATACCGAACTGCTCTTTGTTCCAACGGCAGATATTGTCCCAATATGCATTGTGGCTGCAGGTATAGCCCAGAATACCTTGTTGCAGGCGTTGCTGCATGGCCTCCAGAACAAAGGGTGGGGTGCGGAAATCCATATCGGCCACCCACATGGGAATGACATCCTTGCGACCACAGCACCAATCTACCTTGTCGTACTTCATACAGTCGGTACCAATGCGAGGAACTATCTCAGAGAAATCGTACTTCATAGTTAGACTTTAGACCTTAGACTTTGGTCAAACATTATTTGCTATTCTTGTTATAATAATCACAGCCTGCCTGGACGTTCTTCAAGAGCGCCTTGCTGGAGATGGTGGCACCTGTTACAGCATCCACTTTAGCTTTGGCGGCCTTCTTGACATCCATTCCCTCCCATTTGGGCAGCATCTCTTTCTTAATCATGGCCCAGTATTTGGGAGTTTCGGTGTTGCGCAAGGGTTTAACCTTATCTATTTTACCATCCTTGATGTAGATTTTCACGGGTACTACATCGGTATAGCCTTTGACATTGGGGCAGAGGGTGGTGGTATTGACAACCACCATACCCTGCTCTTCTGAAATGGGGGTGTCCTGAACAAAACTCATGAGTGTGAGTGCCAGGACGGGTACAATTAGCAATCTTTTCTTCATTATCTTTTTCTTAATATTTCTGCAATGCGGCCCATCTGGTTGGGTATACGTATGTGCTGCGGACACTTGGGAAGGCACGCTTCACAGTCGGTACACTTTGTGGCCCATTGCTTCTTGTTGAGTCCTTTCTGGAACATCTTATTAACAGCATCGAGACGCTTTTGGTAGTCTGGCGATGTCTTATCGGGTAACGGTAGCACGTCATCATTAACGGCTTTGTTGTAAACCGAGAAGTTTCCTGGGATATCCAGACCGAAGGCACAAGGCATACAGTACTTGCAATCGGTGCAGGGAATCACGGGCACGCCATTCATCTTGTCTGCAATCTTAGCCATGAGAGTATTCTCGCTATCGGTACAGGGGTCGAGTGGTGCAAAGGTGGCAACGTTCTCCTGCAGAACCTCCATAGTAGTCATGCCAGAAAGAACTGTCAGCACATTGGGATAGGAACCCACCCAACGGAAAGCCCAACGGGCAGGAGAGTCGGAGGGACGAACTTCCTTCATCATGCTTTGAACGTCTTCCGGTACTCTTGCCAAACGACCACCCAAAAGTGGCTCCATGATAACGCACTGAATACCGGCTTTCTCCAACTTGTTATACAGATACTCGGCATCAGTGTTGCCCCTACGAGAGTCGGCATGACGCCAGTCTATGTAGTTCATCTGAATCTGTACGAAATCCCACTCGAAATCATCGTTGTTGTCAATCAGATAGTCGAAGGTCTCGATACTCCCGTGGAAGGAGAAGCCCAGGTTGCGGATGCGTCCGGCCTTGCGTTCCTGCTGAAGGAACTCAACAATGCCGTTTTCCTCGAAGCGAGCCTTAAATTCATCGGGTCCCTTGCCGCCTACGCTGTGCAACAGGTAGTAGTCGATATAATCCACTTTCAATTTCTCCATGGAGCTTTGGAGCATCTTTTTGGCACTCTCAAGATTCCATTGGTCGCGACCAAAGTTGGAAAGCTTGGTAGCTACGAAGTACTTGTCGCGTGGATGGCGTGAAAGCGCAATGCCTACTGCCTCCTCTGAGCGTCCGCCATGATAGACGGGTGCGGTATCAAAGTAGTTAACACCATGGGAAAGTGCATAGTCAACCTCTTGGTTCACCATATCCTGATTAATGGTACGGTTGTTGGACGGAAGTCGCATCATACCATATCCAAGTAGCGAAACTTTGTCGCCTGTTCTGCGATTTTCACGGATGGCCATCTTGGCGAGGTCTACAGTCTCATCTTCGGGCTTGCCAAAGGTGCTCAGCGGTGCCATAGCCATCATTCCTACTGCTGATGCGCCACCCCATCCTAATCTCTTGAGGAATTCGCGGCGACTTCTGTTCTGTTTGTTCTCTGCCATACTAGTTCAATAAGTTAATGAATGATTTATGATGCTTTTAAAAGTTGTCTGATGTCTTCTATAATGGTGAATAGTTCATCAACCTTCTCTGCTCTGAGCATACGTATGCGTGTCTCGCGAAAGTTAGGAATACCCTTGAAGATGGGCGTTGCTGCCAAATGCCGACGGATATGCAAGATGCCTCTGTACTCGTCTATTCGCTCAACGGAAGTAAGAACTTGCTGTTTAAGGATGTCTATCTTTTGGTCAAGAGAGAGCGGTTTCTCTGGATGTGCAATCTCGTGGAAAATCCAAGGACGGCCAAAGGTGGCGCGGCCTATCATGACGGCATCCACACCATAGCGGTTGAAGCACTCCTGGGCTCGTTCTGCTGTGGTGATATCTCCATTTCCAATGATGGGTATGTGCATACGTGGGTTCGCCTTTACGGCACCTATGAGGGTCCAGTCGGCCTCGCCCGTATACATCTGTGCTCGTGTACGGCCATGCAAGGTAAGCGCTTGAATGCCACAATCCTGCAGACGTTCTGCCAAATCGACTATGAAAGGCGTACCAGAAGGAAGGTAGAGCGATTTCTCGTCCCAGCCCAAGCGTGTCTTTACTGTAACGGGTGTGTTAGGAACCGCATCCACTACGGCGCGAGTAATATCCAAAAGCAAAGGAACATTCTGCAACATACCACTTCCGGCTCCTTTTCTTGCTACCTTCTTGACGGGACATCCGAAGTTAAGGTCGAGCACATCGGGATGTGCCTGGTCAACGACAATCTTGGCTGCTTCGCGTACAGAGTCAACATCACGACCATATATTTGAATAGCCACAGGCCGCTCATCGGGGCAGACCTGCAGTTTCTGAAGACTCTTGTTGACAAGGCGAATGAGAGCGTCGCTTGAAACGAACTCGGAATATACCATAGCAGCTCCCATCTGCCGACAGAGCAGACGGAAGCCAATGTCTGTGACATCCTCCATGGGTGCCAACAGAACGGGACGTTCCCCAAGATTAACGTTTCCGATGTTCAAAGCGGTTAATGGTTAGCGGTTAGCGAAACCTTATTAATATGACACCTTTTATCGGTAAAAGTTTAATGGTTAATGGATTTAAACGCAAGAGCATAAAGCTTCATTTGCTTAAGCATAGCCAAGAGGCCATTGCTACGCGTGGGCGAAAGATGCTCGCGCAGACCAATCTTCTCAATGAAGTAGAGGTCGGCATCCAGAATCTCCTGTGGTGTGTGGTCACTCAACACCCGAATGAGCAAGGCCACTATACCTTTTACTATAAGGGCATCGCTCTCTGCCTGAAAGTGAAGAAGTCCGTCTTGCATGTCGGCTTGCAGCCAAACACGACTCTGGCATCCGTCTATCAGGTTTTGTTCCGTCTTGTATTTGTTGTCGAGAGGAGGCTGCTCACTGCCCAAGTCTATGAGCAACTGGTAGCGATCCATCCAATCGTCGAAGTCGGAAAATTCCTCGATTATCTCGTCTTGTATCTCGTTAATTGTCATAGTTCTTCGTTATAAATAATTTGCGTAAGCGTTTGTCCAACAGCCTCCAACACATTGGGGTCAATATTCTCTGGTGTATCATTAACTGTGTGCCAGGTAGGTCCAAAGCTGCTGGGGCCGTCTGTGAAGTTCGGCACAATGTCGATGCAAGGTACGCGGGCATAGCGGTTCACGTTTACGTGGTCATCCATCAGGAAACCGCCCTCTTTGTTCAATGGGAAATAGTGTCCGTAACCAATCTGGTTTGCTAAACGCCAAACCAGGCTTACTATGGGTTGTGCATATTCCTGGCTGACCTTCTCGGCAGGGAAGACGCTGCCTCTGCCACCAACCATATCAAGCAGGATTCCATAACGGGCACAATAATTGTTCTCACGTGATTTTTCTGCCCAGAATTTAGAACCTAAGCACCATGTGTGGCTGGTAGATTCTTCTGTCTCAGCCCACTGGGGAGTTCCCATATCTTCGGCATCAAAGCAAACGAAGTCGACCCCAACCTTAACTGGCTTTTGTTGCAGGAGACGACACAATTCCATCATCATTGCTACACCGCTGGCACCATCATTAGCAGCCAAGATGGGTTTGCGATGGTTCTTTTCGTCTTCGTCGTTATCGGCCCAGGGACGACTGTCCCAATGGGCACAGAAGAGAATACGGTCGGCATTCTCGGGGTTTACCTTAGCTATAATATTGCAGGCCTGTAGTACCGTACCATCCCAAATGGTAACATTGCAGGGTTGCTCTTCAACACTTGCTCCCAAACGCAGGAATTGTTCTACAAGGTACTGACGACATTGGTCTGACTCTTTGGACCCCGTAACACGGGGACCGAAGTTGCACTGCTCTTGAATGTATTTCATACAAGTGTCGGTGTTGAAAGTAGGACAGGATGCCAAAGCAATGGTATCGGGGCCTCCAACGTTTCTTTTGGTGTTTCCGCCGCATGCAGAAAGAATACAAGTCAAGACAGCCAATAGAATGTATCTCATAAATTATGTATATGCTTAAATAGTTTTTATTTGATTCATTACGCGGAGGAAGTTACCTCCCCAAATCATCTGTATCTGTTCTTCGGAGTAGCGTTCCTGCAGGAGACGACGTGTGAAGTTGATAACTTCGGAGGCATTGGCCATACCGGGAACGCCACCATCGCCATCGAAGTCTGTTCCGATGCCCACATGTTCAATACCCATGACATTGACCATGTGATTAAGATGTTCTACGGCATCGAGAATAGTAGCTTGGCCATCGGTACGCAAAAATCCGTTGTACATGGTTACTTGCGCTACGCCTCCCTTTTGTGCCAAAGCTTTCATCTGCTCGTCTGTAAGGTTGCGGGGATGGTCGCAAAGGGCTCGTGCGCTGCTATGGCTGCAAACGATGGGTTGACGGCTTACCTCGAGTGCATCGTAGAAACTGGATTCAGCAGCATGACTAAGGTCGACCATTATCCCCAACCGGTTCATCTCCTGAACAACCTTTTCGCCAAATGTACTCAGTCCGCCATGTTCGGCATTTCCTTTGGCTGAGTCGCAAATATCGTTATCGCCGTTGTGGCAAAGTGTCATGTAAACGATGCCTCGTTTCGCAAAATGTTCCAGTAGGCTAAGGTCTTTTCCTATGGCATAGCCGTTCTCTATTCCCAACATAATGGCTTTTTTGCCAGCTCGTTTAAGGCGTGCAATATCGGCAGGTGTATAGGCAATATCCACGGCGGTACAGTTGGCGGCCACCATCTCTTCTATTTGCGTAAGGATACGATTGGCCTTTGCTGTTGCTGCCAAAAGTGATTCCTCGTCGCGCTCCCCTTGTTTTAGGTAAGCTACCATGATAGAAGCATCTAAGAAGCCTTCTCTCATCTTAGGCAGGTCAACGAGGACTTTGTCGGTTCGCTTGGCAAACATATCGGCAGTGAAGCCTTCAGAGAAGAACATGGGCGTATCACAATGACTGTCGAGTGTGATGATGCGGCTATGAATGCGTTTTGCTTCTGCAAAGGATGAGGCTTCTGAAATGAGCCATTCAAAAAGTGGCATCATGTAACGGTCGCCTCTGGTAATGAAGCACTCGGGGTGCCACTGAACACCAATGATGCTCTTGAACTCGTTACTTTCTACCGCTTCAATTACGCCATCTGTAGCTTTGGCTGAAACCTTCAAAAAAGAACCTGGGCTGCGTACCGCTTGATGATGGAAGGAGTTGACGGGTAACCCCTTTTCTTTCGCTTCTGGAAAGAGGCGGGCAAGCGTGCTCTCTGCTTCCAGTTTAACAGAATGAGAGGCATAAGCACGGTCTAAATCTTGGTCGTGCTTTACAAGTGGTGCCCCAGAATATTGTGTGTTAAGGTCTTGGTAAAGCGTTCCGCCAAGAGCGGCCACAAGAACCTGAATACCTCTACAGATGCCTAGCAGGGGTATTTGCCGGTTATAAGCTTCGCGTACCAAAAGTAATTCCATCTCGTCGCGCTGCGGACAGATGCTATGCAAACCGGGGATGGGTTCCTCGCCCAACAAGAGCGGGTTGATGTCACCTCCTCCAGAAAGAAGAATACCATCAACTCTGTCGAGTGTCTGACAAAGAGCATCGGCATCATTGTAGGGAGGAAGCACAAAGGGAATCCCTCCAGCTTGCAAAACGGACTCGTAGTAACCCTGTGCCAACTCGCATCCTTTGGTGCCAAAGTTGCCACTAATGCCTATTATAGGGCGTGCTGCTTGCATACTGGGTTTATTCTTCGTCCAATGATATAGGTCTGGTTTCCTCGTGTTGCAAACCTATGGGGACTTCCTTTTTGATGCTTTGTTTCAGTGAGATAAGTGTCTCAGTAGAAACAACACCGGCAATTTCCTGAAGACGGTTGTTCAGCAATTCCATCAAGTGGGCATTGTCGCGTGCATACAACTTGACGAGCATGGTGTAAGGGCCAGTAGTAAAGTGACATTCCACAATCTCTGGAATCTTTAAGAACTCTTGAACAACGCCTTTGTACATTGAACCTTTTTCGAGTTTGATACCCACATAGGTGCAGGTGGTGTATCCTAAACTGGCAGGATTCACGTGGTATCCAGATCCAACAATAACGCCCATGTCAATGAGTCGTTGTACACGTTGGTGGATAGCCGCACGACTTACGCCGCACTCTGCTGCAACATCCTTAAAAGGGATTCGTGCATTGTTAGAGATAATCTCAAGGATTTTCTTGTCAAGGTTGTCAATCTTTTCCATAACTCATTATTGGTTTGTAATAATTTGATAGCAAAAATACTACAAATATGTAATTTCTGAAAGAATATGGACAAAAAAAAGACACCAAACGGGGATTTTGGTGTCTTTTTGCTTGTTTTATGACGTTTATTTCACAATCTCGAGTAGCTCGACGGTAAATATCAAGGTAGAGAAGGGGGGAATCTTTTGTTGTTCCCTGTCGCCATAGGCTAACTCCTGAGGAATGTAAAGCATCCACTTACTACCAACGGGCATCATGGTTAATGCCTCTGTCCATCCCTTGATAACCTGATTGGCAGGGAAGGTGGTGGGCTTATCGCGCTTATAGGAGCTATCGAATTCTGTACCGTCAATGAGGTGACCTTCATAGTGCACTTTTACCTTGTCGGTAGCCTGAGGAATCTCGCCAGTTCCTTTAGTGAGAATCTTATACTGAAGACCGCTGGCGGTAGTTTGAATGCTATCGGCCTTTGCGTTCTTCTTTAGGAATTCCTCGCCTGCAATACGGTTTGCCCCGTACTTCTTTTCCATATTAACTTTATGATAGTAGTCCATCTGCTTTCTAACCACCGTCTGTACGCTATCCATGCTTATGGTCATGTTAGACTGTGTAATACCATCTTGGAAACCCTGAATGAAGAGAGCCTTGTTCAGAATGTCAACGCTATCGTTAATCTGCTTGTTGGCTTGAGCAATGACTTGATTTTCCACCTGTGAGCGGATTTCTATACCAGCCAAACGGGCTTTCTCTTTTTTATCGGCTTCTGTGAGTTCTGTCTGTTGGAAGCCTTTCACGAAATCTTCAAGATAGGAGGTGTCAACGCCCATGCGCTGAACCAGATAGTTTGTCAGGCCATTGGTGTTTGCCTTGCCAAATAAATAGCTAAAGGTATCAACAGACACAGTATCAACTACCTCAACGGGTGCCTTTACTTTCTTGCTTGCCTTTTTCTTGCTTGCAGCTGATGTGCCTAAAGCCAGAAGGGCACAAAGAGAAAAAAGAACAATCTTTTTCATTTTGTTTTTTATCAACTCGACAACTTGTCAACTATCAATTACTTCTCAATACCAATCAGTTCAATCTTGAAAATCAGACAAGAGAATGGCTTAATCTTACCAGCTTCGCGCTCAGCATAAGCCTGCTCCTGAGGAATGTATACCATCCAGGTAGAACCTACAGGCATGTGAGTGAGTGCCTCAGTCCACCCGGGGATAACCTGATTGCAGCGGAAGGTTGTAGGTTCGCCACGCTGGTAGCTGCTGTCGAAGATTGTGTCGTTGATGAGCTTGCCTTCATAGTTAACCTTTACACGGCTGGTATCTGCGGGAATTTCGCCAGTACCTTCGGTAATAACCTCATAGTATACACCGTTGGCAAGTTTCTGTATGCCGTCTTTCTTTGCAATTTTAGCCATAAACTCTTGACAAGCCTTCTTGTTCTCGCCATACATTTTCTCCATCTGTTCAGCCTTTACGCTCTGCATCTTAGCTTGAGCAGTCTGACCAGCCTCTTCAACAGACATCAAACCACCCTTGCCTATTGTTCCGGCAACGAAGCCTGCCATGAAATTCTTCAGACTGATAGTTTGAGTGCTGTCTTCGCCAAAAATCTCATAGTTGATACCCTTAATCATCTGCTGGCTAATCTGCTGACCAATACGAATACCTGCATAGTAAGCAGTTTTCTTCTTGTCATCACCGGCATTAGCGCCTTCGTTCAAGCCCTTGATGAATTCGTTGATGTAAGCAGTATCCACACCTTCGCGCTGTACCAGATACTCCTTCAGACCTTGTGTCTGAGCCATACCGATAGCGTAACTCAAAGTGTCAACATCATTCTTCAAATTAGCCTTGGGGGTACCATTACCACAAGAGGCCATAATGGCAGCCAAAACAACGGCTGCAATAATAGAAATCTTTTTCATGTTTTTGTTTTTTATTTCGTTTGTGTTTATTTTTCTGAGTAAACAGATTAATCAGAGTGTTCTGAATTATAAAACCTTGATAAGTTCTACGTCAAATATTAGTGTGCTGTAAGGGGGAATCTGTGCTCCTGCTCCACGTTCGCCGTATGCCAGCAGATATGGGATGTGGAAACGGAATTTTGCACCTTCTTTCATCAGTTGAACACCTTCTGTCCAACCGGGAATAACCTGATTCAGGCCGAAATCGGCAGGTTCGCCGCGCTTGTAGCTGCTGTCGAAAACGGTACCATCCAACAGACGGCCTTCGTAATGACAGCGTACGGTATCAGTAGCCTTGGGGCTCTTGCCTGTTCCTTCTGTAAGAATCTCGTACTGCAAGCCGCTCTTGGTTTGTGTTACACCATCACGCTTGGCATTTTGCTCTAAATATACTTTGCCTTCTGCAATGGCGGTCTGTGCTTGTTCCTTCTCTTTCTTCTGAAAATACTCGTTCAACATTGCTTGAGCTTCACGACTGCTGATGGCAGTTTCCTTGCCCGACATTACATCACTGATGCTTTTTGTGAAATCTTCAATGCTGAAATCATCAATGTTCATACTCTTGAGCTGTTGACCGATGCCAAGGCCCAAAGCATAGCTAATTTTGTTCATTCTTTGAATACATTTACTATTATGCGGCGCAAAATTAATACATTTTATTTATCTAAAAGTCAATCATTACATTTTTTTTGTTATTTTTGCACATTATTATATATGAGTTTGTGGGTTTATAAGATTATGAGCTTATGAAGGTTGTTGTATTAACAGGTGCCGGTATGAGTGCAGAGAGCGGCGTGAGCACGTTTCGCGATAGCGACGGGTTATGGGAGCAATATAATGTAGAAGATGTGGCAACACCTGAAGGTTGGGCACGAAATCCAAGGATGGTTACAGATTTTTATAACAACTTGCGTACGCAGATTATACAAAAGGAACCATGCTTGGGGCATAAACTCGTGGCAGAACTGGAAAAACAGTATGATGTTACGGTGGTTACGCAGAACGTGGACAACCTTCATGAGCGTGCCGGCAGTACTAATGTTATTCATCTGCATGGTGAACTGATGAAGGTTACCAGTAGCAGAAATCCTAACGATTCACGTTATATACGTACATTAGACAATGAACATCTCGTTGTAAAAATGGGCGACTGCGCTGAGGATGGTAGCCAATTACGTCCCTTTATAGTCTGGTTTGGTGAGCCTGTTCCTGAGATAGAGCGAGCTGCGATGGAATGTATGCAGGCAGATATTTTTATCATCATAGGCACTAGCTTGAATGTCTATCCAGCTGCCGGACTTACGCAATATGTACCGCCAACAACACCCATTTATTTGATAGATCCCAAGCCAGTTCAGTGGAATGCAGACCGCAACTTCCGTCATATTATGAAGGGTGCCAGCGAGGGTATGAAAGAACTTATGGAGGAAATCGGAAACGAAGTGAAAGAATAATTGAAGATACACACATGGCAAGTAACGAATCTATATACAAAGAAGGGGAAGAGCAGAAAAGCAGGATGGTTCGCATCCGTTGCAAAAATATAGGCGAGACCATAACGGTTCCATTTGGAAGTACGCTCCTTGAAGTGTTTCAGGCTGCCGCCTTTGAAATGCCCTTTGGACCCGTTTGTGCCCATGTCAACAATAAGGCGCAAGGCATGAACTACCGTTTTTATAACAATAAGGATGTAAATTTCTTGAGCCTGTACCACCCTAGTGGCATGCGTACATATACCCGAACGCTGTTCTTTGTTTTGGCAAAGGCTGTCGAGGACCTTTTCCCGCAGGGACAACTGATAATTGGTGCACCGGCCAGTCGTGGCTATTACTGCGAATTGCGAATAGGGCGTAAAGTTCAGGAAACAGATGTGACGCGTATCAGCAACCGAATGCAGGAAATCATAGATGCCGATATGCCTATTCACCGTATTCAATGCCCCATAGAAGATGCTATTGCTATGTTTCAGAAAAGGGGTATGACAAGTAAGGTGCAGCTGTTGGAAAGTCAGGATAACCTCTATACCGATTACTATAAACTGGGAAACACCATAGATTATTTCTACGGTCCGCTATTGACCCGCACGGGTATGTTGCATCTGTTTGGTTTGATGCCTTTCTACGATGGACTTCTCCTGCGTATTCCCAGCGAAAAGGATCCTTCAACATTAGAGCAATACGTTGAGCAGAAGAAGATGCTGGGTGTGATACGAGAACATCAACAGTGGCAGGAAATATTGCGTGTACGAACTGTCGGAGAGTTTAATAAGGCAATCCTGGCAGGTCGTGCTACTGATTTGATAAATGTCAGCGAGGCACTTCAGGACAAAAAGCTTTCAGATATTGCCGATGATATTACGCGACGCAAATCACGTCTGGTACTTATTGCAGGTCCAAGCAGTAGCGGAAAGACCACAACAGCCAAGCGTCTGGCAATTTTGATGATGGCATGCGGACTTCGTCCCTATACCTTGAGTACGGATGATTACTTCGTGAATCGTGAAGATACACCCAAGGACGAGAATGGCGAATATGACTTTGAGTGCATAGGAGCATTGGATACTAAGCTCTTTAATGAGCAGATGAATGCTATTCTGCGTGGAGAAGAAGTGGAACTTCCAAGGTACGACTTCCCGTCAGGAAGGCGTGTATATGAGGGACGTAGGCTGAAGATTGGACCAGATGATGTCATTATTTTGGAGGGAAACCATGCACTCAATCCTATTCTTACAAAGCAGATTCCGGAGGAACAGAAATATCGTTTGTATGTTTCGGCACTTACCACCATTCAGTTGGACGATCACAACCACATACCAACGGTAGATATACGTTTGGTTCGTCGAATCCTGCGTGACTATCGCTATCGTGGCTACTCTGCAGTAGAAATAATCAAGCGCTGTCCCAGTGTGAAGGCGGGAGAGGAGAAATGGATTTTTCCCTATCAGGAGTTGGCTGATGCAACCTTCAATAGCGCTCTGCTGTATGAGTTGGGTGTTATCCGTGACAGGGTTATGCCTATTTTGGAACAGGTTCCTGAACGCGCTGTGGAGTATGCCGAAGCAACCCGCTTGCGTAAGTTCTTGATGTATTTCCGAGCCGTTCCGGGCGATGAGGTTCCGCCAACGTCTCTGTTACGTGAGTTTGCCGGTGGCAGCTCGTTTAAATATTAATTGTCCTTGGGGTAATTCAAAGATTTAATATTCAAGAACCAATAAAAAACCACTATTCACTATGACAAAGAGAACGACAATTTTGTCAGTTTTGCTCTTTCTGATTGCAGGCATGGCCTTGGCACAGACGGTAGAGCGCAGTTTTTATGTTGACTTCGGTCAGAACAATGTTACCAATCAGGGATTCCTTACCAACAAAGACTCCAATGGCAACCAGTGGAACAACTTACATGGTAAAGGAACCGGGGCGCCTGACAAAGCTTATGCGCTTACAACAATCGAACTTGTCAGTGCCGACGGTGCGGCATCAGACATAAAACTGCAAACGGGAACCACCTTCTCTACCAACGGATACAGTAATGGGGGATTGCAGTCGCCAAAGAAAGCTTTATTAGGCGACCTCGCCATACAAACGGCTACGCAGGATTATATCTTTATGGAAGGCTCGCAGGACTATGGCGTACTGCACTTCACTGGTTTGAATCCTGAGAAAGCGTACAGGTTTCACAGTTTTGGAAGTCGAACATCAGATGATGTGCGTGCTGCTTGGTTTACCTTCAGCGGAGAGAATGTTTGGACGGGCGAGATGCAAATGGGTGGCTCCAAGATAGGCAATGGAGGCTACAATGGTAATAATGACAAAATTCTCGTTTCAGAACCGGTCTTCCCGGACCGCAATGGTAACATAGATTTGAATGTCTGCAAGAAGACAAAGGGTGCGATGGTCTATCTAAACTGCATGAAGATTGAGGAACTTTCAGGCTTAGAGCGTCCTAACCAAGAACTGATTTTGGCTCAGAAGTTCTATATAGATTTTGGTGAGACAAGCAATACCTCACGCGGCCGTCAGACTACCACAAAAGACAAGAACGGCAATTACTGGACCAACCTCTCTTCGGGTAGCAGTACCAGCAATTCTATTCCTGCCAAGACGATAACAATGAAGAATGCTGCTGGCAGCACCATATCCAGATATCGGTTGGTAACCACCTGTACCCAATATACCAATGGAATTGATGCCGGAGGAAACAATAGCCCGTCGGAAGAAATGTTGGGTGACCTTGCCGTTCAGACTGCGACAGAGGACTATATGTTCATAGACAATGGTGACCTACGTCCCTTTAAATTTACTAATTTGAATAAGGACAATTGCTACAAGTTTTATATATATGGTACGCGAAACCACACTGACAACCGCATTACACAGTACAACATCGAGGGACAACGTACATGGAGCGGCGGTCAGGTAACCTCTGGCAATAGCGTTGGAGGCGAGGGCAACAATGGCAATGTTCGCAACATTCTTATTACAGATTATATCTATCCCAGTCGAACTGGCGAGATTGTTGTCAACTTCCAGCGTGTAACGGGAATGGCGCATATCAGCGCCATGAGGATAGAGGAATACACGGGTGGCGTTCGACCCGAGGAACCTTGGGAATTTTCAGAACTCATTCTTTCTGGGAATGCCGAGGAGGCCAGGTTTAAGTCGGTGGGCTCTAACCGCTATCAGGCATACGCCCAATTGACAAGGGGAACCTTCCTTCTAACAGGCAAGACTGCCGACGGCGAAATTACCCTTGATGGTACTGTAGATAAAGACTGTGTAGCTCGTATCACGGTCGATGCTGGTAACAAGACCATAGATGTATTACCTGTAACTATGAATGTCAGAGGAAACATGGGATCAGGAAATCCCCAGATAGCTTATAAGGCCGGAGGCGTTTGGGAATCAGAGGTAATGCTGAAGGAAACTTCTTCGCAGCAGTGGGTGGACAAGACCATGTACTTTGCCCTTAACAATTCCGACGAATTGGCTATCAAGCGTTTGAAGGATGCATCTTCCCGCTATGCCTTGGGTATGGCTGCCAACGGGCAGGATACAGAGAATATCTATCAGAATGCAGGAACCTATACTATCACGGTGGATATGACAAACGATGTTTACAACATCTCTGCACCCATTGATGAGAACCGTATTTCGGTCTTTGGTTCCAGTGTGGCTAATGGACAGGGAGCGACGGATTATAAGGGTTACCGTTATCTTTATGGTCAGCATTTGATTCAACGCTACGAGAAAGGATTGTCAGATACACGTTTCTATACCTCTAATGTTTCTATTGGTGGAAATACAACCAACAACTTATTGAATAGATATGATGATTTGATTCGCGACTTTGGTCGTTACGTTATTTTTGGTCTTTCCTTGGGTAACGAGGGTATTCACGGAGCCAGTGACCAGAATGCTATCTTCACACAGTGGCGTGATAATATGCTAAGGCTTATCAAGAAGGTTCGTGCCGATGGTAAGATTCCTGTGGTAATGAACAACTATACGCGTGGCGATTACAATGCCAGCGACTACAGCTACGTCAAGAAGCTTAACCTGCTTATTCACGAGTGGGATGTACCTTCTTTCAACTGTTTGGGCTCTATTGATAAGGGCGACGGAACGTGGGCCGATGGCTATGTGTCCGATATTTATCATCAGAATACCGAGGGGCATTACGAATTCTTCTGCTCTATGGTTCCTTCTCTCTTTGATGCGCTCAAGGCTGGCAAGCCAATGCCCAAGCGCAATACCACCAAGAGTATGAGACTTTATACTGCTAGAACAGTGCATTTTACCCCCGAGGGTACTACACATCCCTTTACTGTTACGGCTCGCGTGAAGGGTGGTGAGGGACAGGTCTTCCGTGTCCGCTGTGCAGATGGTTATGCTACGGTGAGTGTGACGGATGAGGGTAAGGTTATGCTTACCACACCAGCGGGTGCCACCCTTATTAGCACTAGAGCCATCACGGACACCAACTGGCACAATATCACTCTTACCAGCTACTATGCTCAAAAGCGCACCCTTCTTTATCTTGACAAGGTCAATGCTGGAGTTCTCACTGAACGTTTGGGAGAAATTAAGGAGGTTGAATTGGGTGGTTCAAATAGAGACGCATCTGAGCTCGTCTTCTGGCGCTCTGCCATGACCCCCGACGAGATAACTGCCCATTGTAACGGCAAGATGTTGAAGTCCAGCCTTGAGATTTACGTACCTCTCAGTGATGAAGATGAGTTGGAAAATCTGGCTCAAAGCACCAACACTGTTACTGTTACAGAAGATGTGACCGGAGTTAGACCTACCCTCAGCCCCTCTCGTAATGAAGGAGAGATTTACTCTCTTTCCGGTCAGATTCTTGCAAAAGCGCAAAAAGGAGTAAATATTATAGGGGGGAAAAAGGTGGCGATTAAGTAAATAATCTTAATGAATATATTGGGGACGTTTTGGATTTAGGGTTCCCAATTAAGAATGTTACGGATGAGGCCTTGATACTTAGCTCTTTTCACCGCCGATTTGCGGAAAAGGACTGTGTATTGTTCTGGGGTTAGGGAGCGCCAGTCAGACTCTTGCATGCCCAACAATTCGGAAGAGGGCTGAAAGGCTTCATCGCTTGTAGGGTGCGACTCCCTGAACTGAGGACATGCACGTAGGCAGCGGTCGCAACCGTAAAAGGTGCGTTTTAAGTGTACATCCTGGGGCAGTTCGCCCCGATTCTCTATGGTTTGGTAACTTAGGCACAGGCGGGCATCAAGACCTTGAGGGGTAAGCGCGGGGCAAAGCGATTCCCAACCACCGCCGTTGTCAGATTCTGGAGAGATGGGGACATCGTAGGTGTCGGCTTCCTGCTCGGCAAAAATTTCGCCTAGAAAGACGGTGGGACCGTATCCGGGTACGGAAATCAGACCATTTCGGCAGAACTCGCCAATGCCGCACCGCCAGGCCCAGTATCGTTCCAGAACAGGGGCGGTATCAACAAACGCGCGGCCTTGCAAGCCAGTCTTGGCCATAAGCTGGCGAAGACGCTCATGCATAACATCGTGATAATCCTTGCCCTGTGCATACAGGCTAATGCCGGGCTGCTGACGTTCTGGCATATAATTAAGGGCAAGACTGACGATACTCTTGACGCCAGGGTGCAGGAGGGAGGGTTGGAGGCGCATCTCCACATGGTTCTGCATATATTCCATATCAGCCTGAAAGCCTAACTGCAACCAATGACGGAACTGCTGGGCATACCACTCCTGAACGGGTTCGGCGGGAGCCACGCCACAAGCCACAAAACCCAGACGCATGGCCTGGGCTTTCAGTTCGTTGCTATTCAAAAGTGCGGAATTCATATCCTTGTTCTTGAAGCCACGACAGCGCCTCGGGCAATGCGTGTTTCAGTTTTTCTATACTTTTCAGGGAATCATGAAAGGTGATAATGCTACCTGGGCGGGTGTAGCGTTTTACGTTACGCAACACATCATCAGCAGTCAGCAACCGACTGTAATCGCGTGTTACCACATCCCACATGACCACCTTTATGCCTACGTGTCGGAGGACACGGTATTGAACTGTCCTAATCCATCCATGGGGAGGGCGGAAGAGTTTGGTGTGCAAAACTTCATCAGCTTTCTTGATGTTGGCAAGGTAAGTCCATGTGAAGTGCCGCATGCCGGACATGTGGTTGTAGGTATGGTTACCTACTTGGTGGCCGCGTCGACGAACTTCCTCCAGAAGATGGGGGTATTTGACGGCATTCTCACCGACCATAAAAAAGGTGGCTTTAGCATGGAATAGGTCTAGTACGTCAAGGATAAATGGAGTTGCCTCGGGTATAGGGCCGTCATCAAAAGTCAGGTAAACCGACTTCTGATGACGGTCCATCCTCCACAAAGCATGCGGGAAGAGCCAACGCAAGAATATGGCGGGCTGTTCTATTATCATTAATCATTGAATGTTAGACATTGAACATTAGCTAAAGTCTAAAGTCAAATCAACTATCAGCTTCTACTTCGTCCTCTTCTACAACATCAACAGGTTCAGATGTTCCAATGCCAGCGGCACTATACAATTTGCCTTGCATGGTTTTGTAGTAAGCATCTAAAATCAATGCCATATCTTTAGCCTTGTCACTGTCGGCACTTTGTAGCACATCAGTTGCAGAACGCATTTGGTAGATGTAGTACATACAATCGTCCTGACTTTGAAGCAGCATTTTATTGGGTAGACCCAGATACCACCTTATGTACTCTGCTGCAAGTTTGGCAACAGGATAGGCAATATTCTCGGCCATTTTCTTGTCGCCTACACTTACCCAGGCACGTGCCAACTCCAATGAGCCTCCTGCATAGTTATGAGGCAGGGTGGTGGAAGGGAGTACCTTTTCGGCATAAGCTATAAGGCGTGCGGCCTTGTCCTTCTTTCCTTCTTGCAGCAATCGGCTTGCCAACTGCGCAAAAGAGCGGCGGTGTGTGTAGCACATACGCATGACGGTTTCATCGAGGTAGATGTTGGGATTGTCAATCCCGCCAAAAGCGAAACGGGTCATAAAGTTCTCATACATCTTGTCCGTGTCAATGTTCTTGCCATTCTGCTTGGTGTTGAAAGGTGTGATGCGGTTAGCAAGACCCTCCTGAACAAAATAGTCGCCCAGACATCCATAATTATCCTTGCCAACGGTGATAGCTACGTAGAGCGGCCGCTCCCAGTTGCACTGGGCCAGCATCTCGTACATCATCATCTCACTCTTGTAGACGGCTCTCTTGCCCTTTAGGCTGATATGCATAAAGTCAGGTATACTGTCTCCTGCAATCATCATGCCGCTGCGGCGGACAGCCTCCTTGTCTATGGCAAAAACAATAGAATCTGTGGGGATAATCTGCAGTTCTGGATTTTCATTAAGAACCCATTTGTTGATGATGTTGCGTAACTCGTAAGGATTGTCACCCAACACCTGATGCATCAAGACAGAATCGTTCTTGTATGCTTCAATAGCCTGTTCCAATACACCGGGACGAACGCTTACACCCTCGCGGGTTCCTGCCACATATTGCAGACGGCTCCAATGGATGGGAACTGCCGGCGAATCGTAGGCAGGTCGTTTCATCTGGTCGATGTACCAGTCGGTCTGCAGGTAAGAGAGATTGCAGACACGTGCATCGGTACGGAATTCCTCAGTCTCCTGTGCATACCATAGGGGGAAAGTGTCGTTGTCTCCGTTGGTGAAGATGATGGGATTGTTGTCTTGCGACAGTGTCTGCAGGTAGTTACGACCAAAATCGCGACAGGTATACCGACCGCTGCGGTCGTGGTCATCCCATGTTTGTCCAGCCATCTGCAATGGTACCAACACACATAAACAACTCAGCACAGCACATAGTTTCTCGTTTTTGAGTAATTTCTGCAGGTAATCTGCTATAGCGGCAACACCCAGTCCGACCCAGATGGCAAAGGCATAGAATGAACCTGCGTAGGCATAATCACGTTCACGCGGTTGCATGGGGGTTTGGTTCAGGTAGATGACAATCGCCAGACCCGTCATGAAGAACAGGAAGAAAACAATACCGAATTGCTTTTCACCCTCGTTGTTGTTCTCCTTGGTGTTACGGAATAACTGCCAGAAAAGACCCAGCAGACCCAAGAGTAGGGGCAGGCAGTAAAAGACGTTATGCCCCTTGTTGTTGCGTAAGTCGCTGGGCAGTCTGTTCTGGTCTCCCAAACGCAGATTGTCGAGGAAAGAAATACCGGTAAGCCAGTTGCCGTGCTCCCATTCGCCATTGCCTTGAACATCATTCTGACGACCGGCAAAGTTCCACATGAAGTAGCGCCAGTACATGAAGTTAACTTGGTAGCTTAGGAAGAAGCGTAGGTTTTCCAGCATGGTGGGCGTCTTCACCTGAACCATTTCACCGCAGCGCTCGTAGCTTTTGGTAGTTCCCTTTACACCGCCCATCCAACTCTCGTAGGCTGAAGAATGTGAGCTGCTGTACATGCGGGGGAAGAACATATTCTGTTGATAAACGTACTCTTGATCGTAGCGCTGAATTTCGTAACGGTCGGGTTCCTCAGGGTTGGCTTTTTCCTTACGCTGATATACAGGAGCTTTTTGCTTGCTGACAGGAACACAGTACTGACCTTCAACCTTCAATTGTACCTGACTTGTATAAGCCTGACCATAAAGGAGCGGACGGTCGCCATATTGTTCGCGGCTCAAGTAAGTTCCCAAGGTGAAGATGTCCTCGGGAGAATTTTGATCCATAGGCGTATTGGCTGAACTGCGAATGACTATTACAGCATATGAGCTATATCCAATCATAATCATAAGCATGCACAAAAGACTGGTGTTCATTAGGCGGGCAGTAATAAATAATTTGCTGTCTTTCTTGAAACGCAACAGTACAAACAGGGCCGCCAAAATGATAATGCCCAGGACAATGCTACTGATACCGTATCCGTAAAAAGGAATGCCTAACATACCTACGCTAAGCAGATAGGATACGTTCATGCGCACACGGCTCTTCTGCTTGCGGGTTTCCCAGATGCTCCACAGAACGATGCCCACCAATAGTATAATGTATATGATAAGACCTGTGTTAAAAGGACAATTAAGATTGTTTACAAATAGCAATTCAAACCATCCGCCAACTTTCACAATACCAGGAACAATACCATACAACACTGCGGCAACAAGTGCACCACTACCAGCAACGGAGAGCAATGCTCCTGTGAGATTTGGATTTGTGGTTTTCTTGTAGTAATAGACAAGAACCAATGTTGGCACGCAGAGTAAGTTCAGCAAGTGAACACCAATGCTGAGGCCTGTAAGGTAGGCAATCAGAATGAGCCAACGGTCAGAACCAGCCTCATCGGCATGGTCTTCCCATTTCAGCATTAGCCAGAATACCACAGCGGTAAAAAGGCTACTGTAAGCATATACCTCACCCTCTACGGCACTGAACCAGAAGGTGTCGGAGAAAGTATAAACCAAGGCACCTGTCAGTGCACTGGCTTCTACAGTAATCAGTTGGGCCATGTTCTTTAACTGACCGTTTTCGCCTAGCAGTTTACGTCCCAGGTGGCTGATGCTCCAAAAAAGGAACATGATACAGGCGGCGCTGAAGAGTGCACTCATGGTGTTGACCATGCGAGCCACTAGCGCGGGGTCACTTACAAACTGCGTAAAAAGGTTAGCGGTGAGCATAAAAAAAGGTGCCCCAGGGGGATGTCCCACCTCCAGCTTGTAAGCCGTAGTGATGAACTCCGGGCAGTCCCAAAAACTTGCCGTAGGCTCTATCGTGCTGCAATACACGAAAGCTGCAATGGCAAATGTAATCCAACCCATCAAGTTGTCTACTAATCTGAACTGTTTCATTTAGAATGTGTATTTTGTTGTTTATATTGATTGCATTCTGCAAAATTACTATTTTTCTTTCAGTTCTTTGTCTTCAATCGGTAAAATTATTATCCTTTAACCATGTTAAGAACCATAATTAATATTCCATAACGTATAGCCTTTCCTAATGCAATGCTCAAGAAAGAGAGGCTCAGGTTAGCTCTCATATACCCCAGTGTTACTGCTAGAGCGCTTCCTATAACAGGTAAAAAGCAGAAGAACCCCATCCAGGCACCTTGTCCCTGCAACCACCGTTGCGTCTTCTCGACTTTCTCTCGTTTAACATGAAGGTATTTCTCAATCCACTCTATCTTTCCCAGACTACCTACCCAATAGTTAAACATGCTACCCAACACATTCCCTATGGTGGCGCTGACAAACAGAGGCCAAGGTTGTAAACCAGCTATGAGAAGTCCCGCTAACAGCGTCTCGCTGCTGAAAGGAAAAACGCTGCCGGCAATAAAGGCAGCAATCCCCATTCCCCCATATCCCAAGGGCATCATATATTGTATTATATCATCCATAAATTAAAATAAGCCATTGTGCCGCATAGCAGCAGTGATAGAATAAAGAACGCGTTGCTCAACCAACTTTTTGTCAGAGAGAAGTAGTGGGCTATAAGCGGACAGGCGCTAACCACCAGCAACGCCATTGTATTCTGGAACTTTTGGGGCTGCAGGAAGAGATATAAGATGAGTAGAAGGGCCTGTACTGTATAGATATAAAGAATCATTCTGACCCGAATCTTATCGTTATACTTGGTTTGCAGATAGTGAATCAAAGCCACCATACTCAGCAAGATAATCACTCCGGCAGAAACCTTCCAGGCAATAGAAAAATTCAGTAGAAGATGCCATGAAATAGGACTCCACACAAAATGCGAGTTGATAAAGTCCAACAAGTTCTCTGTATCATCTGTCATAAAGCACCATACAGCCCAGCACCAGTAAGGAATGATAATTCCCAATATACCTGCCCAGAAACCTCGCCAAGTAAGAGATCGAAGGAATCCTATAAGGTAGACATAAAAAAGTAGCCCCATGAATAAGAAAACATTATCAAACAAACTGCCAATTCCTAGGAAAAGGAAACAGTGGAAAATCCAAATGGCAGGATTGTACAACTGATAGCAGCGAAACAGCAGGTAGTAGCTCATGGTCAGACAGGCAGCACTGACGGAGGGTGCTCCCAATGGGTGTAGGAATGCCAAGCTGGAGGCGAGTACAAGCCAGACACATGCCATCATTCTAGAGCGGATACGAATGATGTGCTGTATACTGTTTGTTTCCATACAGATATAGGTGGTAAATGCGCAAACAGCCCATCCTGCGATGTTGTTAAAGTCGAATGCCTGCTGGGGCCACCACCACAAAATGGTTGCCAGTATCGCACAGACGGGCAGTGTGCCTACACTCTCTGCTACTTTATTCTGAAACCGTTTTTGTCTCAATGTTCAATGCTCAATGTTCAGTGAACTTAAAGGTCTGCTCCGATATCTCTGCGGAAATATTTATCCTTAAACTGAATCTTCTGAGCTTCAGTGAAGCTCTTCTGCAAGGCTTCTGCCTTATTGGTCCCGTAGCTGCTGACGGCAATTACACGTCCGCCATTGGTAACAACCTCGCCGTCCTTCAACGCAGTTCCCGCATGGAAGACGACACTACCTTCTACCTGTTCGATTCCGCTTATGGGATAGCCCTTCTGATAGCTTCTGGGGTAACCTCCGCTTACCAACATTACACAAACGGCACTACGGTCGTCAAAAACGACCTTACGCTCTGCAAGTGTTCCTGTTGCCACACCTTCAAACAGGTCAACTATGTCGCTCTTTAGACGCAGCATTACGGTTTCAGTCTCTGGATCGCCCATACGGACGTTGTATTCAATAACATAAGGCTCAGGTTCACCGGTGGGCGTATTTGTGCGGTTAATTAAACCAAAGAAGATAAAGCCTTTGTAATCGATACCTTCTGCAGCCAGACCTTCTACCGTTGGACGGATGATGCGATCTTCCACTTTCTTCATCCATTCTGTTGTGGCAAAAGGAACAGGGCTTACACTACCCATACCACCGGTATTGAGGCCAGTATCGCCTTCGCCAATGCGCTTGTAGTCTTTGGCTTCGGGCAGAATCTTATAATCCTTGCCATCGGTCAGCACGAAAACAGAACATTCTATACCGCTCATAAATTCCTCAATCACCACTCTGCTGCTGGCATTGCCGAACATGCCGCCCAGCATCTCTTCCAGTTCTTTCTCGGCTTCTTCCAATGTGGGTAGAATCAATACACCTTTACCAGCGCAGAGACCATCAGCTTTCAATACGTATGGAGGCTGCAGTGTCTTCAGGAAAGCTTTTCCTTTTGCTAGCGATTCACCGGTAAAGGTTCGGTAGGCTGCCGTGGGAATATTATGGCGCTGCATGAACCCTTTTGCAAAATCCTTGCTGCCTTCCAGTACAGCTCCTGCTTTGCTGGGACCGATAACAGGAATACTCTTTAGTTCTGGGTCGTTCTTGAAGTAGTCATAAATACCTTTCACCAATGGATCCTCAGGACCTACTACAACCATCTGAACTCGGTTTCTCAACACGAAAATCTTGATGGCCTCAAAGTCGTCGGCCTTTATGTTTACGTTCTCACCAACAGTTGCCGTACCGGCATTACCTGGGGCAATAAACAATTTTTCACATTTCCCACTCTGAGCAATCTTCCAAGCTAAGGCGTGCTCACGACCGCCACTTCCTAAAAGTAAGATCTTCATCTTAATTGTCAATTATTTCAAGTAATCTTCAAAATACTGTGTTATTCTTTCATGCAGATGCACACTCTTGTGTCCTGCCATATTGTGTCCCTCGCCAGGATAGACAAAGAAATCGGGCTGTGTGCCCGCCTCGGTGCAGGCATTCAGAAACTGAAGTGCATGCTGAGGCACCACCGTGGGGTCGTTCATGCCGATGATAATCTGCAACTTGCCTTTCAGGTTCTTAGCTTTGTTGATGAGGCTCGTCTGCTCGTAACCTTCGGGGTTTTGTTCAGGTGTATCCATATAACGTTCTCCGTACATCACCTCGTACCATTTCCAGTCGATAACGGGACCGCCTGCAACGCCAACCTTAAAGACATCGGGATAGGTGGTCATCAGTGATGTGGTCATAAAGCCTCCAAAACTCCATCCGTGAACGCCTATTTTGTCGGCATCCACGTAGGGTAGTGTCTTCAGATAGTTCACTCCGCTCATTTGGTCACGCATCTCCACCTGCCCCAATTGACGGAAAGTTGCCTGCTCAAAATCACGACCGCGATCCTCGCTGCCTCTGTTGTCTAAAATGAACAAGATGTAGCCCTTCTGCGCCATGTAGGTTTCCCAGCTACGACTAGCCCAATGCCACGAAGCCTCTATGCTGTGGGCGTGTGGACCGCCATACACATAAACCACTGTAGGGTATTTTTTGGCGGGGTCGAAGTCAGCAGGTTTTACCATACGCCAGTACAAATCCGTTACTCCGTCTTCTGCTTTCACACTTCCGCTCTCGAATATAGGCTGATACCAACCTTCCCAAGGATTGGGAGCTGTCTGTAAAAGGGTACTCTTACCCGTCTTGGTATTGATAACAGCACAAGCACGAGGCACATCAGGCTCTTGCCAGGTGTCCAGCACCCAGAGGCCATCCTCCGAAAGGCGTGCCTGATGAACGCCCTTCCCATTATCCAGCAAGGTGCGTTTTTTGGTTTTCAATGAGAGTGAGTAAATGTTGCGCTGCAAATCGTTTGCTTCCTTTGTTATGATGATAGCGTTCTTGGTAGCCTGACAGAAGCCCACAATACTCTTTACCACCCATTTCCCGGATGTCAACTGTTCCTGCTCCAAAGTATTCACATCCATCAGATACAGGTGAGTAAAGCCGTCCCTCCAACTCCAAAAGATAAATTTGTTACTGTCCCAAGGCAGGAACGTAATTGGGTGCAGGGGTTCTACATACTTATCACTGGTCTCTGTATAAAGTGTCTTAATCTTATTTCCGGTAGCTGTGTCGTAGGCGTCCAATGTACAATGGTTCTGGTCGCGGTTTAGCTCGTACAGATACAGGGTCTTGCCGTCAGGCGCCCAAGCGATATTTGTGAAATAGCGGTCGGTAGGGTCACCTGTGTTCAGATAAATGGTTTTCTCTGTATCTAAATCAAAGATGCCAATGGTTACTTGATGCGATGTCATACCCGCCATAGGGTACTTGTCGGGCTCCAGTTCTGCCTCGCGCTTAAAGGTGTTCACTTGCGGATAATCGGCTACCATACTCTGGTCCATGCGGTAAAAAGCCAGCTTTTTGCCGTCGTTGCTCCAGAAGGTGCCTTTGGTGATGCCAAACTCATCACGGTGAACGCTCTGTCCGTAGACAATCTCGCGAGAGCCGTCCTTCGATAGCTGCACATCGTGTCCGTCTGCATATCTTACCCACAGGTTATTGTCGCGCAGAAAGGCGGCAGCGTTCGATGCCTTGCACCATTCCAGCAAACCTCTTGGGTTGGGTTTGTTTTGCTTTTCTGGCTCCTGATAGTCAGAAGTCTTGCCTGTTGCTGGGTTTACCTGTACAGTCTTATCTCCATCCTTGAAGATAAGTTTCCCGTCTTGCCAACTGTAATTCCAACGTTGCGGAACAGATACGCTGTAGTTCTTACCGCCAAAATTCAGTTCTTCCAGTGTGAACGGTTTCTGTGCCATTGCTTGCGTTGCCAACATGAGCAAAAAGGCTAATAACAGTTTAATCTTCATCGTTATTGTCGAAATATCTTTTCCCGAATTTATTGTTGCCACCTTTGCGGTCGAAGGGTTTTCTGAATCCACGGTCGAAGCTCTTGCCACCTTCTTTGCGAAAATCCCTGCGGTCTTCTTTTTCACCGCCTTTACGGAAATCCCTGTGTTCGCCCTTCCCTTTTTTGAAGTCACGTCTGTCTTCCCATTCGTCTCTTTTGGGTTTGCGCATTCTCTCTTTGGGGTTTTCTTCCAGCTTGTCCTTGAATTCGCGGTGTTGCTTGAATCGTTTACGGTCAGCCATCATGCGGCGTTCCTGGGCGGTCTTTATGTCACCGCCTTCTGCACGCATATCGTTGAACTTGCCACTGAAGATTTGATACTTGCGCAACTCGCACTCCAGACTTCCATTATACAGAGGTGTACGCAGTGAAGGCTTCAGGCCGATCTGGTCGAAACACTCTTCACGATAGCTCAATATCCACGCCTCGTTGTCTATGAACTGATGCTTCAGTCGTTCGCCAATCATCTTGTAGAGTCCCAAGAGATCGGGGGCCGAAATACGTTCTCCGTAGGGTGGGTTGGTAATGATGATGCTTTTCTCAGCAGGCTGTGTGAAGTTGGCAAAATCCTGTTGTTGAACGGTAATCTCCTTGCTCAGTCCGGCAGCCTTAACATTGGTGGTAGCAATAGCGACCGCGGGTCTGCTGATGTCGTAGCCGTAGATGTGATGCTCAAAGGGCCGCTCGTTGCTGTCGTCCTCGTAAACTATGTCAAAGAGTTCCTGGTCAAAGTCGGCCCACTTCTCAAAGGCATATTCTTTTCTGTAAACACCCGGTGCAATGCCACGTGCGATCAGCGCGGCCTCAATGGCAATGGTACCGCTTCCGCACATAGGATCGATAAGATCGCACTGGCCGTGCCAACCCGTCAGCATGATAATGCCTGCTGCCAGTACCTCGTTCAAGGGAGCTTCTACACTCTCCTGACGGTAGCCTCTGCGATGCAGGCTTTCACCCGAGCTGTCCAAAGAAAGAGTACAGTCATATTCTGCAACATGGATGTGCAGTTGCAAATCGGGATTGTTGATGCGGATATTAGGACGATTGCCTGTCTTTTCGCGGAACTGGTCCACAATGGCGTCTTTCACCTTATAAGCCACAAACTTGCTGTGGCGGAATTCGTTGCTGAACACCACGCTGTCAACGGCAAAGGTGGTCTCGTTGGTCAGGTATTCTGTCCAGTCAATCTCTTTGATGGCATCATACACCTCATCGGCGCTGGTGGCGCGGAAGTGTTTTATAGGCTTCAATATCTTTATAGCAGTACGCAACTGAAAATTGGCGCGATACATCATTTCCTTGTTGCCGGTAAAGCTAACCATGCGTCTGCCTATCTGTATGTTGTCGGCACCAAGGTCAGTAAGTTCCTTTGCCAATACTTCTTCAAGACCCTGAAAGGTCTTTGCAATCATTTCAAATTCCATAAACTTTCAACTTTCAACTATCAACTTTCAACTCTATCAAAGTCCTCCCCAGTCTTCCGGCCTTACAATGTGGCTCTTGCGTTTTTTTGCCTGAACCAGCTGTTCGCCGGGTTGCGTGCTCTCTGTTACCCACAGGTTACCGCCAATAACGGTCCCCCTGGCTATGGTGATACGTCCTAACACGGTGGCATTACTGTATATGATGACATCGTCCTCCAGGATAGGATGACGGGGAATACCTTTCATGGGATTGCCATTCTCATCCAAGGGGAAGCTTTTGGCACCCAATGTCACACCCTGATACAGTTTCACGTTATTGCCTATGATACAGGTAGCGCCTATTACCACACCCGTTCCATGGTCTATGGTAAAGTGGTCGCCGATGGTAGCACCCGGATGAATGTCTATTCCCGTCTCGCTATGTGCCATCTCTGTTATAATGCGGGGGATAAGGGGCACGCCTAGCAAAAGCAGTTCGTGGGCGATGCGATAGTTGGTAACAGCCTTAATGACGGGATAGCAACTGATTATCTCGCCGTACGATTCGGCTGCAGGGTCACCGTTGTAAGCAGCTTCAACGTCCGTTGCCAGTATGCTTCTTAACTGTGGCAGACGGCTAATGAACTCGGCAGCAAGCTCCTGGGCTTTGGCAACCATACAGTTGCGTTCTCCGTTACATTCGTCGTCCTCGTCCTTGCAGAAACAAAGTCCAGCCTGAATCTGCTGCGATAGCAGAGTGTACAGTCGTTCTACGTTCATACCCATGTGATAACGTAGTGTTTGACTGCTCAGGGTGGAGTTACCGTAAAAACCAGGGAAGATGATTGCGCGGCACAGATCAACAATTTCTGATAAAACTGCTCCAGAAGGCAGGGGCTCACCATCGTTGTGCTTATGGAACAATCCACGTAACGAGCTGCTTTCGGACAACTCGGCCACAGTCTGTTCCATCAGGTGATTCAGTGTTGTAGCACTCATAAAATATATAATGTGTCAATAAGTGGGGACAAAGATAGTGCAAAATTTCGATTAAGCGAAGAGTATACAAAAATTTGTATATTTGAGCGTGAGAAATTAATATAAACTGAGCGAAAAACCAAATTTATTTGTTTTTTTCCGAAGTGCAGACTATCTTCGAGACTGCGCAACAGGCTCAAAGGTCGGAATTCTCTCGTGTGTCTGCAAGAAATAAATGGGAAATGTTCCCTAAACCCTTAGGAATATCTTGTTCCTATACAAAATGTATAGAATCAGAAAGAGAATGGTTACGTTGCTAAGTTGGATGATAAAGTCGTAGTAATCACCCGCATACTGCTCCAGTCCGAAGAACAACGACTTGCTGATGCTGCGGAAGCTAATGACATGACTGACCACGTAGGCCGTGATGCTATTCATGCCGTAAACCTTCAGTAGTGTCAGATGCTTGTTGTGTCCGCGACAGTCAATCCACCAATAGAACAGCCCCATGAGCAGGAAGCAATAGCCGCTGCTTACCAAGACCATAGAGCCCGTCCAGATATGCTTGATTACGGGGTGTACCAATCCCCACGTCCAGCCAAGCGCCACCATGGCGAGGCCAATAAGAAGAAGCAGAGACCCTCTCCAAACCTCCCCCTCTATGGGGAGGCTATTTTTTGTTCTCCACTTAGAGGGGAAGTTAGAGGGGGTCTTTCCTTTCAATATTTCCCCTGCCAAGACACCCGTCAGTACCGTCACCACAAAGTTAAGACTGCTGAGAATCCATGTATAAGTGTAGGAGGCTTTTACCACCACTTCTCCGTCAATCACCTGAGCAGTATCGCGGAATCGCCCCAACACCATCATATCTATTCCCTCAGCCAAATTGCCGTGAGGCGTATAGTCGCCTCCTCCGTAATCACCTATGGTAATAAACTCCATTGCGCCCCAAAAGGCTAAGAGTAAGGCAACGGCAATACCGATCTGCGTTTTCCAACTTGTGTGCAGGTAGATGAGTGCACTGAAGAAATAACCCACGGCAATAGCTTGCAGCGTATTGGTAAACAGATAGATGCGGTCAGGGTCGAGTGCCAGCAGGTTGCCTTGAACCATCATGCCGAATATCCACAAGAGCAGCACACGTCGACAAAGTCGCCAGTAAATAGAGGGGGTGGTGTGATGCTTTAGGCTATATGGTATGGCTACACCTGCCATGAACATGAACAGCGGCATCACCAAGTCCCAGGGCGAGAATCCTTCCCACTTCTTGTGCGTGAAACACTCCATAATGGATGCCATCCAAGGTGTATCCACAACCTCTGCTAACTCCTCAACAAGGTCGGAGATAGCAACTAAGCATAATAAATCAAAGCCTCTTAGGGCATCCAGTGATTCAAGACGACGATTCATTGAAAATGAAGAGTGAAGAATGAAGAGTGAAAAATTTGCTACCGCGGTGTTTAATTGTGAATTATTCGGAAGAGCTTATCGTTGCGACGGACTTTCGTTCCTTCCGTAGAGATGCTGATGCACCAGCCTTTCTTGGCAATGTCTACGGGGCCGTCATCGTTGCGGATCTCGTTGGCTGTGAGGCGCAGGCAACCTGTTGTGGGCCCCGTTACCATAATCTCGTCGCCCTTGTTCAGCTCACAGGCTTCAACCTTAAACTCTGCCACACCCAGTTTGCTAAAGTAGCGTACTACCTTGCCGCAATACACCTTCTTCTCCGTAGCCAGACTGCCATAGTTTGCCGTATACTCCATAATGGTGCTGCCTTGGTAGTATCCGTCCCAGAAACCGCGATTGAACACCTTGCTCAGTCGTTCATCCCACTGGGCTTTCTGTTCGTCTGTGAACAGAGGTGCCTCTTCGGGGTGGTTCTTGTCGTGCAACACCGCCTCTATGGCCTCATTGTAGCACCTTACCACCGTATCAACGTATTCGGGACCACGCGCTCGCCCTTCTATCTTCATTACCCTTACACCCGAATCCATCAGTCGATCCAGGAACGAGATGGTTTTTAGGTCTCTTGGGCTCATGATATATTTGTTCTCAATGTCTAGCTCCGTGTTCGTTTCCACGTCTTTTACTGTGTAGCGTCTGCGACAGAGTTGCATACATTCGCCCCTGTTGGCACTACGGCCCCAGTTGCTCTCGCTCAGGTAGCATTTGCCACTGATAGCCATACAGAGGGCACCGTGACAGAACATTTCTATGCGGATAAGCTCGCCCTTCGGGCCGCAGATGTGCTCTTCCTGAATCCCTCGGTAGATTTCTGCCACCTGGTCCATGTTCAACTCGCGAGCCAGCACCACCACATCGGCAAACTGGGCATAGAAACGCAGCGCCTCAATGTTCGAGATGTTTAGTTGTGTGCTCAGATGCACCTCCTGCCCAATGCGATTGCAATAGTTCATCACGGCAATATCACTGGCTATTACAGCACTGATGTTAGCCTCCTTGGCAGCATCCAGAATTTGACGCATCAAGGGCAGGTCCTCGCCATAGATGATGGTGTTCACCGTCAGATAGCTCTTCACACCGCAAAGCCTGCATTCCTCGGCAATGCGCTTCAGGTCGTCGATGCTGAACGTGCTGGCCGAATGAGCCCTCATGTTCAGGTTCTCAATACCGAAGTATATGCTGTCTGCTCCAGCCCTCAGTGCAGCCGCCAGGCATTCGGGCGAGCCCACAGGAGCCATTATCTCAAAGTCTTTTCTTTCCATACTGCCGACAAAGGTAATGCTTTTTCATGATGTGACAAAAAGATTTATTTTATTTACAAGAGAAAAAATATTTTACTTTTTCACAATTTTCCTTGTTGTACCATTGCTCATGCGGATGATGTGGACCCCCTTTCTTTTAAGTGAAGAATGAGGAATGGAGGGTGAAGAACTAATTTTTCTTCCACTAAGGTCATAAACAGCATACTCATTCAAAGACGAATGTTCAACGGCCATCAGCCTGTCTGTATCATCATTGTAGAATGTCCCGTCGTCGGCAAGCATGACGATACCATGAGTGGGATTCAGCACAGGGTGGTCGTCCTCTCCCAATGTCTGGAACCATATAGGAGTATCGAGGTTCTGATTAAGCATATAACACAACTCTCCACTTGCCACCTGCTCTGGTGTAATCTGTATAGCATTATTATCGGGTGTGGTGGAGTAGCAATCAGAAGATCTGGGTTTGCCACGCAGCATCGCATCACTCATGTCCTTATAATAATAGCCTTCGATAGTACCACTGCCATAGCAGTTATAAGCCTGGCCGTTGCCTGCATAACCTGTTATCTGACCGCTCTCACGACCTCCCACCACGGGGCCTGTAGCATAGCAGCTGATGAAGATTGGCGTTGCGGCTGCGCTCATGTTACAGCCGAAGATACCACCGGCATTCTGATTCTTTGCCGTTACGGAGCCCTCGTTGCCAAGACACTCCATAGTAACCGTTCCTCCTCCGTTGGAACCGCCGATGAGACCGACGAAGGCATTTCCGCTAATAGAACAAGTCTCGTCGAGCACGAGGTTCTTGATGGTAACGCCGCCTCCGACAACACCAAAGAGTCCCGCATAGTTGCTGCCTGATTCTATCGTCAGGTTGCTGAATACGTGTCCTCCTCCGTCGAAGCATCCCATATAAGGATTGAGTTGGGTACCTATGGGAGAAATGGTATAATCCAGGAAGTCCAAATCGGTGGTGACTACTGCATTGAGGGTGGAGTGGCCGTCATTCACCCGTTCGGCAAATTCCATCAGATCCTCAGGAGTGGATATTACGAAGTCCATATCCTGCAGCGTATCCGGAATCTCTCCATATCCCAGTTTCTTGTCTATCCAACGGATGCGCTCTTTCAGATAGTTCTTGACGATATCAAGCTCTCCCTGATAAGTGCCGGGAGCAAACTGTTGCAGTGTAAGCAACTGCCCGAGATTGTCCCATCGGGTGAAGTTCAGCTTTTGGGATTCGTCCATCACCTGACCAAGGCTGTCTACAAAGGCCCAAAGGCTATCGCGGGAAAATGCCCCGCTCTCGCGTGCCTCAGCCCAAATGGAGCTGAGCATCTCATTGGCTGCGGGATCGGAAAGGATACGACTCACAAAGGCCCGTATGCCCGAGACAGCCGAACCGTAATTGTAGAGCCAGTCGGGTTTCCCGTTCGCGGGATAGGTACGCTGGTCGTTATCCATAGAAAGGTCGAAATCCCACACAGGACCGAAATGGAAGAGATCATCGTTGCGCTCCTTATAGAGATACAAACTCCACATGGCATCATTGTTACCCGCAAATTCGCCGACAAGGAAATAGCGCAGGAAGCTTTCCAAGTCCAGCTTGCTTCGATAGCCTTCTTCCAAGTTTGTATAGTTGGAAGCCCACAGACGGGACTCCATATCGTTGAAGGCATCGCGGATATACGAGAACTGTTCTTGGGTGATATCCTTTTCATCGGGAGATTTGACATCAACGGGAATACCACCTTGGGCACTGTTGAAGTGATACTGCTCGCCTCCAGGACTGGTTATCTCCAACAGATATCCACCGCTGATGTTGGGCTCTTCGACATCTTCGGAAAGCATTTCTGTAATGTCTACACGATTGGGGTCCACCGTCACCTGATCGCTAAGCTGGTAGTTACCCTTGTACTCTCCGTTCACGATGACATCCACATTCTGAATCCAAGGCGTATAGCTCATACCCAACCGACGACTCATCTCGAAGGCAATGTTATTGCGTATCAGCGTCTTCTCACGCCAGTTGGGCAACAATGTCCACTTCTTGCTCTTACTGGGACTCTGCAGCGGAGAATCCTTGAGCATATGATGACTCTTTCCGTCGTTGAACTTAATACGATAAGGGCGCTTCAGGAAAGCCTCGTAGCGGGAGCCGTTGCCACGCTCCCTGACCAAAGTAGGATATTCCTGTATACGGGTTCCATCATCATAGATAAGGCACATCTCGGATTCCAATTCATGAACCTTGTCGTAGGGCTCTATTCCCTCATAAGTGTGATAGGAAAGAGTAGGCAGATTGGTCAGCTGATAGAAGCGGGAATCATCGCCCTTACCCTCGTGACCATAGAACTCCACATCTGCAATGTCACAAGTGCAGTCTGCGGGAGCACACCAACGGATATAGCGGAAGCCGCGTGAGACATGCACATCAGCATAATTCATCATGCCGGCATTGCCGTTTTCCGTAATCATATACAAAGGTATGGCATCCACAAAATCTTCTCGGTTGGAACCCTCAAAAAGGCCCAGCATCACATTCTTAGGTCCTGAACTGGTATCATGCGGATTCCATCCCACGCGTGTAATAATGTGTGGCGTTCCCAAATCCATTCCAGTCCAAGTATCTGTTCCAATCACCGTGCCTATCAACTTGTCTAACGATTCATCATGTCTCTCTGCATGCATGCATAGCACAGAAAGGACAAGACACAAAAAAGTGATGATGGTGTGTTTCATATTAAGGAAGCAAATATATTATGCGATATGTGCCGCTTTGCAGCTGAATGGGTCCGGTTGCATTATATTTCTCGTTTTCAGGAGCATCTATGCGGTCGCGTTGGTTTTCGTTGTAGATGAGTCCATAGCGCATAAGACCGGAGGGCGGCATTTCAGCAACCTTAGCCTTAAGCGATGTGGGGCACTCTAATGTTGCCGTTGTGGCAGGCGGCACGGTAATGCGGATATCGAAGGACGATTTCGACAGGTTCCATTCAACTTTGATGTCGCCATAGGGCGTAGGTTTCAGGGCACGGACAAAACTGATACCATCTGCCATCTGCGGCCGTATAAAGAAGTGGCGGTAGGCTGGGGCGCTCTCATCTGGGACAATACCTGCCAATGCCTGATAGAACCACGAGCCTATGCCGTTGTAGCAGTTGTGGATACGACTCCGACGGGCATTCCAATGCTCCCATGTGGTGGTGGCGCCGTTCTCTATCATGTAAAGATAGCCGGGAAAACTGTGCTGCTTGAGCATGTCGTACATCACCTGTGCCTCTCCTGCCTTTGTGAGCCACTGGGTGACAATGGGAATACCCACAAGGCCGGTAAACAGATGGCCTTCCCAACGACCGTAGATGTCCTTTTTGAGTTGGCCGTTCACCTTGTCTCTCAGATTCTCTGGTGTAGCGCCCACAAATAGCGGGAAGGCTGCATCCAATTGGAGCCCATGCGCGTACGTCCCATTTTTCTTATTATAGAATTTCTGATGAATTCTGTTGTTAATGTCCTGCTGCTTCTGTTGATAAAGTGAGGCATCTGACGGTTTATCCAAAATGGTGGCAACACGACTCATGATGCCGTATACCCAACTCATGGAGCAACTGTTCACATCATCGATGCTCTCTGTATGATGCTGATGCTCCTCGTTGGGCAATGCCCAATCACCCAGGAACCAGTGCTTGCGGAAGGAGGTAGGCCAGCGATGTTCCAAGCTTAGCAATCCGTCGGGCATATACTTCTCGGCATATTGCACATACATCTGCATACGGGGATAGAACTGCTCCAGCATACGACGGTCGCCATACTGCAGATAGGTTTGCCAAGGCGCATTGGCGATAAAAGCACACCAGAAAGGGCCTCCACCACAAGTCCAGGTAGCAGGGGCCACGTGCGGCACCTCTCCATCCTCGCCCTGTGCATCACCGTATGCCTGTAGCCAGTTTCTGTAGAGCGGGTACATATCATACATTATCTGGGCTGCCAAGATAGAGGCATTGCCGTCGCCTCCGTACCCTTGCCGCTCATGATGCGGACAGTCTACCATATAGCCGCTCTGTGTCAGGCACTTGAAGGTGTAGTGCACCATATTGTGGATGGCATTGATGTCGTCGTCGTTGCAAACGAAGGCCGATTCCTTCTCATAGCCTGTATAGATGCTCAGCCCTTCGATGTCAGAAAGGGCTGGTTGATGCCCAAGTCCCTGTATCTTTATGTAACGATATGCATGATAGGTGAATTTGTTACAGAAAGTTTCGTCACCCTCTCCGCTGGCAATGTAGCGGTCTGTGTATACGCTATGTTCGAAGTCACCGTCCAGTCCCAGCATATCGCCGTAAGTGATGCTCACCTGCTGTCCCTTGCGTAATTTTCCCAGATGGATGCGTGCCCATCCTACTACGCTTTTGCCCATATCCACCATCCATTTGTCTTCCTGGAAGCGTGATATCTTCTGAGCCTGAATGGCCTGCTGAACCTTATTAGGTTCACACATCATGGGGGTGACTTTAGTTGAGAGTTGAGAGTTGAGAGTTGAGAGTTGACCATTCCACTCTGTTTTTTCTAAGGTGGGGTGCGTGAGGTCGGGGAGCAGTTCCTCTGCTATCACCTTGTCGCCACCAAAGCCGTAAGCGGCAATTTTACCGTCGAAGTAATAGCCGCTCACACGAGCCTTCCAAGTCTCGTCGGTCTTAACGATAGTATTCCATTCGCCATTCTCCAATTGGTCTATCTGCGCCATTGTGTAGGGCCCTCCCTCCTTCACGCCTGGCTTTCCTGCCTCGTACCAGCCTGTTCCCAGCCAGATGACCATGTCGTTCTGTCCTTCTTGCAGCAAGTTGGTAACGTTATATGTCATAGCCAGACTGCGTTTGGTGAACTCCACCATAGCAGGAACCAGCACATCGTCAGACACCTTCTGACCGTTCAGATAGACCTCGTGATAACCTAACGTATTGATATGCAGGAAGGCAGGTTTTTCCTTGTCTGCACACTCGAATGACTTCCAAAGCATAGGCTGCACCTTGGGATTTTCACGCTTCATGCCTATATACTGGCCTTTCCAGAGGCTTTTGTCTAATATACCCACGCTGAAGTGGGCACCTTGGGCCCAACCTCCAACCTTGTCGTTCTGGTCCCAGGCACGTACTTGCCAATACACCACGCTGCGTGATGTGAGTGCTTTTCCTGCATAAGGAATCCACAGGCTTTCCTCGCTCTTAACCTTTCCGCTATTCCAAAGGTCGGCTTTTTTTTCTGTAAGGAGTTCGGGGTTTGATGCTGCCAGAATCTGATAGGCTGTTTGACGTAAGCCGTTCTCGCCTGGTGTTATCTTCCAGCTTAGTGCAGGGGTGGTGTTATCGATTCCCCAAGGCTGGTGAAGGAGTTCGCAACGCAGGTCGTAAAGTCCTATAGCAAGTAGCTGCAAAGGTAGCAGCAGGGTTAGAAGGGAGAGTGTCTTTTTCATTCTTGTTCGTTTTTGACCAATAATCGGTACAAAAATACCATTATTTCTGCAAAAACGGAATTTTATTTGCACAATCTTTCTATCTTTGCACAGAAAATGACAAATCAATAAGGTATGAAAAAGATTCTATCACGAGTGATTGCACTAACGGCACTATGCATGGTGGTGATATTGAAGACGAGCGCTCAGACCCTGCATTACAACAAACCGGCAGATTTCTTCGAGGAGACACTGGTAATAGGTAACGGCACCATGGGTGGTATCATCTATGGCGGTACGGAACAGGACAAGATATCCTTGAATGATATTACGCTTTGGACGGGTGAGCCTTGCAACATGAAAGTTTACTCGCCGGATGCGCACAAGAGTATTCCTGCCATCCGTGAAGCCTTACGGCAGGGTGATTATCCTAAGGCCGACCAGTTGCAGCACGATGTTCAGGGACATTTCTGTCAGAACTACCAGCCTTTGGGACAACTCACCATAGATTATCTGGATACTGAAACCCCGGCCACAGGCTACCGCCGTTGGTTGGATATTGGCAATGCTACGGCTCATACAGCCTATCAAAGAGGTGCTTACAGATATACTACAGAGTATTTTGCCACGCATCCAGATTCTGGCATTGTCATCCGCATTACAACAGATAATCCTAAGGGGGTCTGTGCCCGAATTGGGCTTACCTGTCAGTTGAAAAATCATGTGCGCACGGAAGAAGGAAAGGTGATTGTCAACGAAGGTTATGTTGCCTATAACTCTTTGCCTAACTATTGGGGAGGAAAGGACAGTTTCACTTATGACCCTAATCGAGGTATGCGTTTTTGTACCAAGGTTCAGGTGGAGGGTTCTAATGTTAGTGCTGATGGGGATGCCATTCTGGTGAACGGTTCCAGCGAGGTAACCATCTTCTTGGTGAATGCAACTTCGTTCAACGGATACGACAAAGACCCCGTGAAAGAGGGAAGGCCTTACCAACAGCTGGCAGATGCCAGACTAAAACACTTGATGGCTTATTCGTATGATGCGTTGAGAGACCGTCATGTTGCCGATTATAAGAACATTTTTGACCGCGTGAAACTCTCGTTGGGAGAAGCCAAGACTGATTCTCGTACGACGGAAGAAGTGCTGAGGGAGTATGTTGACGAGAGAGTTTTCAATTCCGATTTGGAAGCTCTTTACTTCCAGTATGGCCGTTACTTGCTCATTTCCTGTTCCCGTACCCCCAATGTGCCTGCCAACCTGCAGGGACTGTGGAACGAGAGCATCCTGCCACCTTGGTCGTGCAACTACACCGCCAATATCAACGTAGAGGAGAATTATTGGCCTGCAGAGACAGCAGCTATGCCTGAGATGCACCTTTCGTTGCTTACCTTCATGAAGGAACTGCAAGGCTCAGGAGAACTTACTGCCAAGGCCTACTACGGCGTGAATAAAGGTTGGTGCCTGGCGCATAATACCGATATCTGGGCGATGACCTGTCCTGTCGGACTGCATGGCGGCGACCCTCAGTGGGCAAACTGGAACATGGGCGGAGCTTGGGTGAGTACACATATTTGGGAGCATTACACGTTCTCATTGGATAAGGAATTCTTGCAGGAATACTATCCTGTGCTGAAGGGCGCCGCTGAATTCTGCTTGGGTTGGCTGGTTCCCGCTTCCACTTTCGGCGTTCAGCCAGAGGGTACCGATTACCTGCTCACAGGTCCTTGTACATCGCCTGAGAACGACTATGTTACTCCTCAGGGGTATCACGGACGTAGTTTCTATGGTGGTTCTGCCGACCTTTCTATGATTCGTGAATGCCTCACAGATGCCCGCAATGCTGCTTGTGTGCTGGGTATGGACAAAGACTTTGTTGCTCAGGCTGATGAGGCTCTTTCCCGTTTGCAACCTTATAAGATAGGTAAGAAAGGCAATCTACAAGAGTGGTTTTACGACTGGGATGACGAAGACCCGCATCACCGTCATCAGAGTCACCTCTTTGGCGTCTATCCCGGTCACAGCCTTACTGATGGTGTGAACAGTGTGGAGGATATCCACAAGGCTGCTCACAAATCGTTGGAGATCAGGGGTGACCGTACCACAGGTTGGAGTACAGGCTGGCGTGTAAACCTTTATGCTCGTCTTCATGATGCCAAGAACGCCTATCACATCTTCCGCAAGTTACTCTCTTATGTGAGCCCTGATGGTTATCGCGGACCTGATGCCCGCAGGGGTGGAGGTACCTATCCTAATTTGCTAGATGCCCATTCACCTTTCCAGATCGATGGTAACTTTGGCGGTTGTGCCGGCGTGATTGAAATGCTCATGCAAAGTAATCTCACCTTCGATTTTCAGGCCTCAAAAGATAACTCTCAACTTTCTATCGAGTTACTTCCTGCTTTGCCTGAGAACTGGAAGGACGGCTCTGTTAGTGGCATTCGTGCCCGTGGCGGTATTGCTGTGAACATGACGTGGCAGAACAGCCGTATTACCAGCCTTATCCTAACAGCCAAGCAGCCCTGCAAGATTACTCTTCATGTAAACGGTCAGCAAAAAGTCATTAAGCTAAAGAAGGGAGATAACAAGATTAAGTGTTAAAAGACAAAAGAAAAGAGGCAAATCCATGAAAGGCTTGCCTCTTTTCTTTTTTGAAATACCAACTTTAACTTTTCGCTTTTACAGCGCATTGCTCTATAGGAAGGCATGCCTTGTAGTTCTCGATGTATTTCTCAAAGCCTGCCACATCTTCTGGGGTGGGGCTGACGGAAACGCCTGTGTTGCCGGCAAAGACAACGTCCTCCAAGTAGTCGGAAAGAGACAGCTGAGAGTTGACCATGTATCCGGCTAACAAGGCAATACCCCAAGCACCACCTTCGCCTGCGGTATCCATAACAGAGATGGGCGAGTTAAGCGCGGCAGCCAACATACGCTGGCCCACACCGGGTGTCTTAAAATAACCGCCATGACCGGTGATACGGTCCACGCGAATCATCTCGTCCTTGAAAAGGATGTCATTTCCAATCTTCAATACACCAATGGCTCCGTAGAGGTGGGCACGCATAAAATTGGCTAGGTTGAACTTGTCGGTAGCAGAGCGAACAAAGAAGGGACGGCCCTCAGCCAACCCTGTTACAGGTTCGCCGCTGACATAGTTATAAGCCATCAAACCGCCGCAGTCGGGATCGCCTTCCAAAGCCTTATTAAACAATTTGCTGTAAAGTTCACCCATATCTACGGGTACACCCAATAGCTGCTGATATTCTTTGAAGAGACCCACCCAAGCGTTGATGTCGCTGGTACAGTTGTTGCAGTGTACCATAGCCACCAGTGAACCGTCGGGTGTAGTAACAAGGTCGATGGCCTCGTAAGGTTTGCTCAAGGGCTTCTCCAAAACAATCATAGAGAAGCTGGAAGTACCTGCACTTACATTACCTGTGCGCTGCTTAACAGCATTGGTGGCAACCATGCCGGTTCCTGCATCGCCCTCGGGAGGACAGACGGGACAACCAGGTTTCAGGTGTCCGGAAACATCGAGTTTCTTGGCACCCTCAGGTGTTAGGATACCTGCATTCTCGCCTGCTACAAGTGATTTGGGAAGGATATCCAACAACTTCCAGGAATAGCCCTTAGGAGCAATCAGTTCATTGAACTTCTTCACCATAGTAGCATCGTAGGTCTTGGTGGCGGGATCGACGGGAATCATACCTGAAGCATCGCCTACGCCCAGCACAAACTGCCCCGTTACCTGCCAGTGAACATAACCGGCAAGGGTAGTGAGGTACTTGATATCCTTCACGTGCTTGTCACCCTCCAGAATGCACTCGTACAGGTGACTGATGCTCCAACGGAGGGGTATATTATAGTTGAAGAGCTTGGAGAGCTCGGCTGCTGCCTTGCCCGTATTGGTGTTACGCCAAGTGCGGAAAGGCACTAGAATTTCCTGTTTCTTGTTGAAGGCCATATAGCCGTGCATCATAGCAGAGAAGCCGATGGCGGCCAACGACTCAATCTCGCAATCGTACTGCTTCAGGACGTCCTTGCGTAGGTCGGCATAGCAGTCTTGAAGACCATACCAGATGGCTTCTATGGAGTAGGTCCAAAGACCGTCTTCCAACTGATTTTCCCACTCGTGTGAGCCCTGTGCGATGGGTTTGTTGTCCTCATCAATAAGGACAGCCTTGATGCGGGTAGAGCCAAACTCTATACCGAGAATGGCTTTACCTGCTTCAATTGTCTGTTTTGCGGTCATAATTGTCAATTATCAATTATCAATTTTCAATTATTTCAGCGCCTTGTTCAGCATGAAATATACCTCGTTGTTGCGGAGGGTCTGTTTGAAGTCGGCAATGTTGGTTTGCTTGTTAATCTTCACATACTCAATGCCTGTCATTTCTGCAAAGTCCTCCCAATACTCCTCGTTAATGTCGTAAGAGAAAGCACTATGGTGTGTACCACCCGCCAAAATCCATGCTGCTGCACCAATCTCGAACGTAGGCTGAGGAATCCACAGAGCGCTGGCTACGGGTAGCTTGGGCATGGGTTTTGGTTCGATGCACTCAACTTCCTGACTAATCAGACGGAAGCGGTTGCCCAGGTCGACAACGGTTGCCTTGATGCCACGACCGGTCTTGGAGGTGAAAACCAGACGGGCTGTCTGCTGCTTGCGGATACCAATACCAAGGAAGTGAACCTCCAGCTTTGGCTTATCAGAAGCAATAAGTGGACAAATCTCCAACATGTGGCTCTGCAAGCAAGAACTACGGTCGCCAGCGAAGTTCAACGTGTAGTCTTCCAGGAACGAGCAGCCTGTTGGCATTCCCTGCTGGATAACCCAGAGGGTACGATAGAGACAAGCAGTCTTCCAGTCACCCTCGGCGCCAAAACCATATCCTTCCTGCATCAGACGTTGAGAGGCTAAGCCAGGAATCTGGTCGAAGCCACAGAAATCAGGAGCATCTATGTTAGCATCACCCAGGTCGTCGAAGTTGGTGGTGAAGGCAGTAGCACCCTCATCCTTCAGCACACGGCGCAAGGCAATCTCAGCCTTGGCAGAGTTCTTAACCTTCTCCCAATAAACCTGCTCGCCACTTTCATCAATCTTAATGGTATAGAGTTTCTTGTACTCCTCGACAAGGGCATCTGCCTCAGCATCTGTTACCTTTTTGTAGTACTCCATCAAAGAAGATACAGGATAGTAGTCTACATGATAGCCCAAACGCTGCTCAAACTCCACACGGTCGCCATCGGTAACAGCTACATTGTTCATGTTCATACCAAACATCAGGCAACGAACATTCTTGGCATCAGCCACGCCGGCAGCAACACGAGCCCAAACGGCAATCTGCTTCTGAGCCTTCTCGTCCTTCCAATAGCCGCAAACCACCTTACGGGCTACACGCATACGAGTGCAGATATGTCCGAATTCTATATCACCATGAGCACTTTGGTTCAGGTTCATAAAATCCATATCGATGTCTGCCCAGGGAATCTCGGCGTTGTACTGGGTATGGAAATGAAGCAGAGGCTTCTGCAACTGCTGCAATCCCTTAATCCACATCTTAGCTGGTGAGAAAGTATGCATCCATGTGATGATACCTGCGCACTTCTCATCGTTGTTGGCAGCTAACATTACAGCCTCTACCTCCTTAGAACTATTTGCCGTGCCCTTATAAACAATCTTTACAGGGATGTTGCCAGAGGCGTTCAGCCCTTCAACCATCTCCTTGCTGTGTCCGTCTACAGCCACAACGGCATCGCCTCCATAAAGGAGCTGTGCTCCGGTCACCCACCAAATCTCTAAATTTTCAAACATAGTTTTAAAATTTTAATTGATAATTGATAATTGACAATTGATAATTAAGCCAACACATTGCTTGGCCGATTCCAATTGCCAGCTATCTCATATCGTGGTTAATGATAAGTATTTTAGTTAATATTATTTTCTTTTGTTGATTTGACAATTGAAACTAATAGTTTTGTAAGATCTCGACAATCTTTTATAATGCTTTTATATTCCTCGTCATTGAGATAACCTGTTCGATGAAGTAATCTTATCCAATAATCACTTTCTGATGATTCTTTTAGCGAGATATTCATCTTTGAAAGAAAGTCCGATGTACTTTGGGCTTGTTCTGCCTCACAGATGTTTGCTCCAATGCTTGTGCCAGAGCGAAGTAACTGCTTGGACATTATATGCTCTTGTTTGGATGTTGTTAAATGTTTGTAGAGATTTACAATTCTCACAGAGAACTCGAAACTCTTTTCCTTAACCACATTATCATCCTTCATAATTATCAATTATCAATTGTCAATTATCCATTAATGCATACTATGGTCAACGTCGTTGACCATAGTATGCATTAGGACCGTGTTTGCGGGAGAAGTGTTTCTCAACTAGCAAGGGATTCATAGTCAAATTGGGATTCACGGAGAAAGCCACGAAGGCCATTTTGGCAACCTGCTCCATAACAACCGCGTTATAAACGGCATTGTCTGCATCCTTTCCCCATGAAAAAGGACCATGATTCTTAACCAAAACTCCAGGGGTATGAACCACATTTATTCTGTCTTTCTTGAAACGCTCCACAATCACGTTTCCTGTTTCTAACTCGTATTGTCCCTTCACTTCGGTCTCTGTCATATCACGGGTACATGGTATGGCATCGTGGAAATAATCAGCATGTGTAGTACCGATATTGGGAATGTCCTTTCCTGCCTGTGCCCAGGCTGTGGCATAGGTGCTATGGGTATGAACAACGCCTCCTATCTCAGGGAAAGCCCTATATAATGTAAGGTGTGTGGGCGTATCTGATGATGGGTTCAGGTCGCCTTCTACAACCTTACCTGAAGCAAGGTCCACCACAACCATATCCTCGGCTTTCATGTCATCATAACTAACGCCCGATGGTTTAATTACCACTAATCCTTTCTCACGGTCTATTCCTGACACGTTTCCCCAAGTGAAAATCACAAGGTTATGTTTCACCAAATCTAAGTTGGCACGGAATACTTTTTCTTTAAGTGTCTCTAACATGTCTTCAAAGTATCATTAGATTGCAAAGATATTGAATTATTTGATTATATTATCAATGTTTGCAAAAATCTTTTCTTTATTTATACTTTTTTGACTTCTAGAAAGACAAAAGAGGGAAGCGCGAACTTCCCTCTTTCTGCTAAAGATAGAATATTTCTTACTTTACATATTCTTTTCTTCCCCCTTTTATTTGTATGCCTTTAGTGCTTTCGTCAATACGCTGACCAGAGAGGTTGTAAATGGCAGATTGTGGGTAATGGGAATTATTTGTAAGGGGAGAGCTAATGCCATCGTATGTGTCATCTAGTCCGTTAAGCCACTTGGTCAGGTCTTGTGTCATCTGATTGTGGTATGTAAAACTGGTGCTGAAGCCAAAACCATGTCCGCCTTTAGTGAATGTTTTGGTTGTAACAGGCACGCCAGCTTTTTTCAATGCCGCTCTGTATCTCTGGCTGTTGGTGGGTTTTACGGTACTGTCATCGCTGGCCCAACAGATGTATGCAGGAGGTGTTTCTGTAGTCACTTGCTTTTCGTTGCTGTACAGATTGACAAGTTCTGTGCTGGGGTTATCACCCAGCAGGTTCTGTCGTGAGCCTGCATGTGTGTAGCCTTTCTCCATCGTAATAACGGGATAAAACAACACTTGGAAGGCAGGCAGCTCATCACCATGAAGATGCGTGGCGATGGTACTGGCTAGATGCCCTCCTGCACTGAAGCCCATCACACCCACTTGTTGTGGGTCTATTTGCAGTTCTTCAGCATTCTCGCGCAGATACTGTAGGGCAGCCTTCCCGTCATTCAGGGGAATTTCGGGGTTGCCGCCTGGAAGGTTATACCTGAGCACAGCGGCAGTAAAGCCCAGGTCACGGTAAAAAGGGGCCCAATCGGAACCCTCGTAGCTTCCAGCAACGTATGAATAGCCGCCACCAGGAATAATGATGACCGACTTACCGTTGTTATTCTCCTCCTCAGCACGAAAAACGGTCAGGTCTGCTCCTGTGGGAAGTTGTACCTGAAAGACGACGGGTTGTTTGGCTACATAATTGCTGATGATTTCCAGCGCTTCTGTTGGGTCGAAATCTCCCTCTTCTGTGATTGCTGTTTGGTTACCAGCATCATGCGGAGTATAGGTGTTGGCGCAGATACCGGTCTCTGTACTGTTGGCGCTATTGAACACGTAGCCTTCCATTGTCAGATAATAGGGATAAGCCTCAGGAGTTCCAGTGTAGTTTACCTTTATAGGCTGCAGGTATTCATTCGAGCAGATGATGTTGCTCCAGTCATTACTATACGAGATAGGGTCGCGATACATGAACGATTTATCCGCTATGCTATATAGATAGGTCTTTCCCTCGTGTGTAATAAAAGCGAATTCGCCTTTTGTGGCACCGATGCCTGTCTTAACGGTGCTGGTGAGCTTGCCGTCTTTCACACCCATATCACCGCGAGTGGTCTTCATGCTGTACTTCTTGTTGTTCTGGGGCTTAAAGATGTTCCATTCGGGCAGCGGGTTCTTTATCTCTATGCCGTCGGCCTTGATAAGCTCCAGTAAACTGTTGGCCCAAATCTCAGCCAGACGCTTGGCACCATTCACATTGGGGTGCAGGTAGAAGTAGCCTGCGTTGCCGCTCTCACGGGTAAAGAGTGCAAAATTGTTTTCGAAGTACTCCCATACGTCGCGTTTGCCGGCAAACACCTGATCGTACTCGGCCACAATGGCATCCAGCACGGGATAGTAGCTGCACAGACGGTCCAGACCTTCTTGCAGATACTTGGCACCATTGTAAGTGCTGGGACTGTACCAGATGGGATAGTTCAAGAGAATCTTACAGTCGGGTACGGCTTCCAAAAGAGCATTGATAATCGTACGGATGTTGTTGGCATACGTATCGGGCGAGACAGGGGCACCTTCTGTGGTGGTGCAGGCGCTGTCGTTGGTGCCCAGCATGATGGAGAAGTAGACAAGTCCCCCATTCTGTTTCTTGAATGCCTTGGCACTGTTGGAAATGCGGGTAAAGTCGTCCCTGCCAGGCAGATAACCCCAGGTGGTAATACCTGAGTGTCCGCCGTTATAGACATTTGTGGTAACGCCTGTTGCCTCTTCTATTAAGGCACGGCAGACGATAGGCGGTGCCTGCGTAGAGGCATTGCTAAGCGTGGCTCCTGCCGTGATGCTGTTGCCGATAAAGAGCAAGTTGATGTTATCCGTGGGCTCAACAGGGTCTTCCTCACCCTCTACGGCACGATAGACCTGGAACCTTCCCAGCGATACGTAGGGATTGCCATTAACATCGTAACGATTGCTATTACCTGCGTTTGTTGTTTTCTTTACGACGAACCTAATGTCTGTGTATGTGTTAATCAGGTCGATGTGAGGCGAGGTATAACGGTCTGGTCTGAATGAGGTAAAATCCTCGTCCATATTCTTCAGGTGGGTTATTTCTGTCCATCCTCCATCGGGCAGGTTGGCTGCCTGGATAATCATTTCTGTCGGAGTGTCGTATGTAGAGCTCCACATAGAGCCAATCATAGAGAAGATGATGTGCTGCTCAGCCTCTTTCAAATGCACTTGAAGATACGTATCTGTGCCGGCTGGTGGAGGAGTAGGGTCACTCCAGGCACTATGCCATATTTTTTCGTTTGTTCCGTAGCCTTCGCTTTCAGGGCGCAGCAGGTTACTTGGCGGAAACCCGTTCTGTGAATTGTTAGAAGTAATCTGTGAACTCTTTGTAAGCAGAGCCTCACCCTTCTTCCACACCATATTCTGACCCTGCATAGGGGCACACATCAACAATGCCGCCCCCAACAAGAGCAATATACCTTTTTTCATAGTCCTCAATTTTCAACTCTCAATTTTCAACTTTCAACTTTCAACTTACTCTACTTCATTACAATAAACCAGCCCCATTTTGTCGTAGAGCTTCTTTAGCTGCGGCAGTCGAGCCTTAAAGTTCTCAAAGTCCTTCTGTTCGGGGTTACACCACTGCACCTCGCTCATAGCACCCAAGCGGGGTAGCAACTGATAGAGGGCGTGTTCAGGATAAGCCACCTGCTCGGTCCATAGGTTGCCCTGATAACCCAGAATGCAGTCGCTTTGTTCCTTAGTCAGTTCATCAGGAACAAGGGGCTCAAAGGAGTATATCTTGCTGCAGGAAACTATGTAGCTGTCCGTAGTACGAGGCTGTTTGCCATAATCCTTCAGCTGGGGATGGTCTAAGTAGGCAAATACGTTGGGGCTCATAATAACCCTGTGGTTTAGCTTGGCAGCTGCAACGCCGCCCTTGGTTCCGCGCCAAGACATCACGATGGCGTCTTCTGTTAGACCGCCAGCCAGAATCTCGTCCCAACCAATCAGGCTACGCCCCTTTGAAGCCAGGAACTGCTCAATCTCGTGGTTGATATACGACTGAAGCTTATTTTCGGCACTCCTGCCATCTTGACTTCCTCTGCCATCGCTGCCCTCAACCTGAACATTCTCGGCAGTCAAGCCCAGTTCCTTAATCTTAGCCTGACACTTGGCGCACTTCTGCCAACGCTCCTTGGGGCACTCGTCACCACCTATATGGATGTACGGAGAGGGGAATACGTCGCACAACTCGCCAAAGACGGTCTTCAGGAAGTCCAAGGTCTGAGGGTTGCCGCCACAAAGCACTTCACGCATCACACCCCAATGAGGAGCAACAGGGTAGGGGCCGCCCGTACAACCTAGGTTGGGGAATACGTGCAGAGCACTCTGCATGTGGCCGGGCATATCAATCTCAGGAACCACGTTGATATAACGTTCAGCAGCGTACTTTACAATATCGCGACATTCTTCTTGCGTATAGTAGCCACCATAAGGGATGTTGTCGTAGATGCGCATCCTGCTGGGACCGATAACGGTCTTCTCGCGCACACTACCCTTTTTAGCCAAGTCGGGTAGCGCCTTTACCTCGAAGCGCCAACCTTGATCCTCTGTCAGATGCCAATGGAATTGGTTGCATCCGTGCAAAGCCATAGCATCAAGGAACTGCTTGATAAACTCGACGCTGAAGAAATGACGACCGCAATCCAACAGCACACCACGATATGTGAAGCGTGGTTGGTCGGTAATCTGCACGTAGGGTAGTTCTACACTTTTGCCTTTGGCTATTGGCAGGCTTTTACGCAACGTTTGGGCAGCGCGGAACAGTCCTGCGGGTTCGTATGCACTAATCAGAACACCCTCCTTGTTCACCGTAAGTGTGTAGCTTTCCTTCTGCTGTTCTGTCAACTCTACGGGTTGCTTGCTCTTCTTGCCTTTCTTGGCCAGGACAATCAAAGACAGACAGATGGGAGCCTTTTTGTCAGCAGCTGTCAGTTGCAATTCAACGCCAGTAGCCTGCTTCACCCATTCCTGTAAGAACTGGGCAACACGAATGTTTTCGGCGTCGCTTTCATCGTAGGCAATGCCCATGCCGTTCGCAAGGGTAAAGAACTGGGTCGTGTCCACCTTTACCTCTTTTGGAAGAGGGATAATGTTGTAATTGGCACGTTGGGCTGAGGCGGAAAAGGCCAAAATGCATGCTAGAAGGAGTAATCCAAGTTGTTTCATAAGGCTATAAAGGTTTTAAATTTGTTTATTTTGAGCTACAAAAGTAATAAGAAATGAGTGATTATCCAAAATTAATATGAGAAAAAAACGAAAGAAAGTCATTTCGAAGAAAAATCAAGAAGAGAAGAAGAAAGTTATTTCGATGACAGAAATTTAAGTTAGGAATTTTTACTACCTTTGCAAATAAAACTGAGAATAAAAGATGAAACACGAAATCGATCCCAAAGAAACAAGTCGGGCATACGCTTTCGAGATGTGGATGAGAGCACCAATGCCGATGGTGACATTCTTCAAAACGCTAGACGTAGCAAGACTCGTAAGGGTCAGTAAGCAAACAAGAATGAAGTTTAATATGCTGATGTGCTACTGTATCGGCAAAGCAGCAAACGGTATCAAGGAGTTTTATCTGTTGCCCGAAGGTGACAAGTTGATGCAATTCGATAGCATTGCCGTGAACACCATCGTTGCAAACAAAGAGGGCGAAGTCAGTTCGTGCGATATTCCTTTCTGCGAAGATGTGTTTGCCTTCAACCAAGATTACCTTCAACTCACAAAGCAAGTAGCTGAGACTTGCACCAATCATGACTTGCCTGACAGTATGGTCATCGGCACATCAGCTTTGGTGCAGTACAACATTGATGGTGCAGTAGGCATGTATAGCGGCATCTTTAACAATCCTTTCCTCATTTGGGGCAAGTACAAACGATGCTTCTTCAAGACAACACTCACCGTTTCCTTTCAGTTCCATCACACGCAAATGGATGGAGCACACGCCGCTCGTTTCCTTGATGAGTTGCAAAAGACAATCAACACATTAAAATGAGAATCCTTACGAATTCTGTCTTCGCGAAGGTTTCAAAGATAGTATGTAAATCAATTAGATATGAAACGTTTATTCATTATTTGCGCTTTGATGGCCTTTCCCGCTATGCGGATGATGGCCGCGGTAGACCCCAATTTCTACATTTACATCTGTTTTGGACAGTCGAACATGGAGGGCAATGCACAACCCGAGGCTATAGACAAGACTGGCATTGACAAGCGTTTCCGCCTGTTGGCTACCTGTAAGTTTGATAGTCCATCGCGCAACATGGGAGCTTGGTACAAGGCTACGCCACCATTGGTAAGTCCGAATGGCGGACTTGGTCCCACTGACTATTTCGGTCGCATGATGTGCGAGAGCTTGCCCGACAGCATCCGCATCGGCGTCATCCCTGTGGCTATGGGTGGCAGTCCTATAGAGATGTTCGACAAGGACACGTATGAGCAGAAAATGAGTCAGAATCCGGACGAATGGTGGGCCATCTTGGCACGGAACCACTATGGTGGCAATCCCTATGGCCGCATTATTGAGATGGCGAAAAAGGCCCAAAAGGTAGGTGTCATCAAGGGCATCCTGCTGCATCAGGGTTGCTCAAACAATGGCGACCCGAACTGGCCCACTATGGTGAAGAAAATCTATAACGACATGCTGACAGACTTGGGCCTAGGTACGGACACGGTGCCCCTGTTTGTCGGCGAGACGCTGCGTCAGGATCAGGGCGGTGCCTGCTATGGTCATAACACACAGGTGGCACGTATGCCCAGTGTCGTCAAGAACAGCTATGTCGTCAGTAGCGAAGGCTGCCCGGGCAATGGCACAGACCCCTGGCATTTCAACGCATTCGGCTATCGCAAACTGGGTGCCCGCTATGCCGGCGAGGCATTGTACACCCTGAAGCAGCACCTGCCATATTTCTCGTTCCACGACTACATGTTTTCGCTGAATGCCAATGCCACCTATGATGAGGCCACTCGCACGTTGACGGCGAAGTATACGGGAGTGGGGCAGGGCATCTGGACTTATCCGCACTTGGCCGATTGGTCAGACTACAAGTATCTTGTCATCAAGCTGAAGGAACCGGCAGACCCTGCAGCCGATGTAAATATCTACAAGAAGAGCGGCATTGGCTGTCGTGAGACTTTTAACGACCGCACGACGATAGTCATTGATGTTCACAACGCAAAATACAACTCTTCAACCCTGAATCCCGCTCAGGTATCAAAGGTGGTATTCCGTTGTCCGAAGGGTACCAAGATTGTTTTTGACGACGTCTTCCTTTCCAACGACGAGCAATACAACCCAGACCCCACTTCCATTCGCAGCGCTGAATCAATTCAAAATTCAGAATTAAATACTCAAAATGGTGCTGACGCTGTCTATGACCTCAATGGCCGCTGCATAGCTAATTCTCAATTTTCAACTTTCAATTCTCAATTTAAGAAGCGGGGTCTCTATATCATTAATGGCAAAAAGATGATCGTGAAGTAAAATAACATCTCTTCGTCTTCGGCAGCAACCTGAAGGGTATGCGCGGCGGTTGGGGCATACACAAATTAAAAAGAGCCCACCTTCACTTCTTTAATTTTTGTCGCATCTTTCATGCGGAAATTCAGGATGGTGTCAGCGGACTGGATGTTACGACGGATAGGGACATAGCCTAAATGTCGAACATTCAATTGGGTGACGGTACGGGGTGCCCACATCACGAAATGTCCCGTGCTGTCTGTTGCTGTTCCCATTTCCCATGTATCGCAACTAACCCAGGCATTGGCCAGCGGCAGGCTGTCTTCACTCTGCACAAAACCTTCAATGCGGCGACGGTTGAGCATCTTCTCCGGGTGTTGCCGCATGTATGCTTCACCCAGCGTGTCGGAAACATACTGGATGGTACCGTTAATGATTACAACGATTGAATCGCTGCGACGTATACTATCCGAACCTGCAAGTCGCATGGAACGGTCTGAGCCTAAGTCTGCGGAGGTTGGGACGATATCAAGCCCTGCAATGGGCCTCTGCAATGCTTCTTGACCATTGAAGATGACGGGCACCGCCCATCTTTGCTCTACGAGTTTACCGAACTGCTTCGCAGGTGTCCATCTCGGCATCTGACTGAGCACGCGTATGGCCTCCTCTTTCAGCTGCTCTGAGAGTTGCTCGCGCAGTTGCTCCTTCGGCTCATCGGGCATGGAAGTTAGAAGGGGAGAATCGCAAACGAAACGGTTTCGCGCTACTCTGAAATCACTGGTCTGTCCCAACGTATCAACCATAAATGTCACGATGACACGTCCGCGTGCGCCACAGTCGATGGCCAGTTTGGGACAAACAAAGAGACTGTCAATGAATGCTTTCAGCGCCTTATCGCCTCCAGGGAAGCGAGCCGAGATTTCGTCACAATCGTACACGATGGGCTCTGCGATGCTTGGCGTTGTTGGAACGGACTTTTGAGAGGTGAGAGGTGTGGGGTGAGAGGTAAGAGGTTGCTCTTCCACAAGTTGCGCCACCAAAGGCTGGTCTTCCGAGTTCTCTTTACCCATGTTGAACACAAAAAGCAATGCGATAGTAGCAGCAATGCCAATACCACCTGTCCATGCTGCTACACGCAGCACCCTTGGCTTAGTGTCCTTGGCGATGACCTCACGTTCAAACCGTGCCCACTCAGCATCCACGTCGGGCATACCTATTCTCTTGTCGATATCTTCTCTTTTCATGTTACTTTGCAATTTTAAGGGTTTGTCTGATTTTTGCCAACGAGCGGGTGATGTGCTTGTTCACCGCTGAAGCGCTGATGCCCAGCACCGTGGCCGTCTCTTCATAGGTCATCTCGTCATCATAATGCAGACTCAGCACACGGCGGTCTTGCTCCGTCAGGTTGTCGTCGATGACTTGCTGAAGCTGCTGTAGCAGCTCTTCTCGTTCCTCGTTCTCGCTTGCAGCCGTGTCTCGTTGCAACTCTTCCTCCATCTGTCGCTGCAACTGTCGAGAGCGTAGTATATGCAGACATTGATTTCGAGTGGCAGCCAACAGATAGCTGCGAATGCTGTCATTGGCTATCTGGGGTTTGTTCTTCCAGACTTGAGCGAACACCTGATGCACAGCATCTTTGGCATCGTCAGCATTCTCCACCATCAAGAAGGCCATGCGATACATGTTCGGATAGTTGTCCTTGAACAGGCGTTCAAACTCTTGTTTACTGTAGTCCATAAATGTCGTTTTGGTCTTTATTCATACATAAGACCCTCGAACAGAGAAATCAAATACCCCTAATTGCAAAAAAAATGATTATGCTCAATTATTTCTGTAAATTTACTCAAATTGCGTTACAAAATTACTCGATTTGTTTTAATTGTGAGCAAAAAGTGAGATGAAATGTAACTCACCTTTCTGCCTTTTGTGTTTTTTCAGGCTTTGTACCTATCAACGGACCAATTACCATTATAAGAGTATTAGAGATTAAAATTCCAAAAAAACATTAAATCCCAAGGCGAAAACAAATTGCTTTGGGATTTTTTATAATTTTACACCCATAATATTCCGTCAGGAGTCTTGGCAGCAGGTATTGATACTTGCCCGTAAAGATGAAGAAGACAGCATTTATTATGACGGTAGCAGCATCAAGATCGGACGGAGACAAAGTCAAAGCCTGAAGGATTTGTAAATTAGACGCAACAAAAGGAATAGCTTATGAAACGATTATCCTTTGTCATACTTTATACCATGCTGAGCATCTGCATTCATGCTCAGGATGCTGTACGCTGGGGCGAATGGCAGTCGTGGGGCGAGCAGACGGACGGCACGTATCGGAATCCCGGCAACCACTACACTCCGCTTGGCCAGTACCAGCTCTCATGGGGCTTCTATCGTGGCGACCGCATTGGTATCTACTGCTTCAGTGAGCGAGGCGCGAAAGGATATATAGACGTTGACTACTTCCATTACGATACAAGTAGGCAATGACCGCCCTGTGAAGGTAATGAATTTAAGAAAATGTTAGGATAAGGAATTTAATTAAGGGAAAAATGAATATACTGATTCTCTCAGGAAGCCCTCGGAAGGGCGGCAATACGGATCTGCTAGTAGAAGCATTTGTCAAAGGAACTTCGCTGAATCACCATGTAGAAGTCGTGACAGTACACGATTATAAGGTCAATCCTTGTATGGGTTGTAACGCTTGCTTTAAGAGCAAAGACAATACTTGTGTGCAGAAGGACGATATGCCGATCATCTACGACAAGATGGCTCATGCTGACATGCTCGTGATAGCCTCGCCCGTGTATTTCTACGGACTGAGTGCACAACTGAAGGCCGTCATCGACCGCTGCCATAATCCCATCCGAGACACTTTCCCCATCAAGAAGATGGCGCTCCTGCTTGTAGGCGCTGCCACACTTTCCGAACTCTTTGACAGCATCCTCGCTCAATACCAGCTCTGCCTGAACTTCTTCCAGTTGGAGGATGCAGGTCGTGTATTGGTTCGTGGGGTCAAGGATAAAGGTGACATTAAAAATACCAATGCTTTGAACGAGGCGTTCGAGTTAGGACTAAAAATATGAAAATGAAAATCGAAATAGCAACAATACAGGATGTTCCTGAACTTCAAGAACTGCAACACAAGGCTTTTGGTCCGGGATTGACGTGGGTTTATATGGAGAAATAATTATAACAGCTGGACATGAAGATTACCGAATGTGCCTGGAAAGCTCACGACGGTCAAAAGCCCGACAAAGAATAGCACTTGGTTACTACAGCAGCCACCTTCGTGGTTCGCGCATCATGCTAATAGAACCCCCAATCTGTCAATGATATGAAAAGATTTATGATAGACCGTTGTCAGGGCCGAGAGTCGACGGTAGCAACCTGACAAAACCTGACGGAAACTGAGCCACAATTCAACTCTCCAATCGGCATTCCAATTCACAAAATTTTCATTAAATCCCAATGCGAACCGTTATCGCTTTGGGATTTAAACTTTATCGTCTTTGCCGCGTCATAATAGCAAACAAGCAATACTAAACGAATATGAGGAGACTTTTTTTATTAGCAATATCTTTGATGCTGTGTTGGCTGGGTGTTCAGGCTCAGGACGATCGTTTTGTGTGTGACGAATCGTGCGACCCGGGTAGCGCAGGGGTGGCGAAGTTCAACGTAGTGAGTCCTGTGGGCTTCTCTACAATAGAACCGATAGAGATGGCACCGCGACTGACAACGCTCGACGGCAAGACCATCGCCATCGTAGGTGAGGATTTTATGTATAACATCACGCATCCTGAATTGGGAAGGCTCATCAAAGAGCATTACCCCAAAGCCAAGGTGATTATGTACGACGAACTCCCCTTGCCGGGCCGTATCCTGCGCCAGGCATCACTCGGCAATCGACTGAACTGTTCCGCCAACGGCTTATCGACCTGAAGGTGGATGCCGTGATTGCAGGCAATGGCGGCTGCGGCATCTGTACGCCGAAGGAAACAGGGTCGTGCATCGTGGCAGAGAAGTTCGGAATCCCGTCGGTCATCGTCACAGCCCCCGGATTCGACGAAGAAGCCCGCTACACGGCCCGTAACAACGGAGTGCCAGTTATGCGCGTGGCTGTTTATCCAGGTGCATTCGCCACACACACCGAGGAGCAGCTCATTCAGAATACCCGTGAGGTGACATGGCCACAGATTGTGACGGCACTCACTACGCCAATCACGCAGGACGAATACGTGACAGCTGAGGCTACACAAGGCATCACCGACGATGTGTTCCACGGCACACTCGATGAGATTCATGCCCACTTCAAAGCGATGGGTTGGAGCGACGGCATGCCGTTCTTCCCACCTATTTACGAGAAAGTTCAGGCCTACCTCGACTATACCGACCATGCATGGAACGAGACTATCGCCGTGTTGCCTGGAGCCAACCGAGCCACCACCACTTGGCATGTGGCTGTCAATGCCTGCATGGCAGGTTGCAAACCCGAATACATGCCGATACTGATTGCTATGACGAAGGCGATGGGTGGCGGCATCTTCCGTCGCACGTTGCAGAGCACTCATGCGTGGGTTCCATATTCGTGGATTAACGGCCCCGTGGCGCGTCAGTTGGGCATCAGCAGTGGGCAGGGTGAAATCAACGCCGAGGCCAACACGTCGCTGAGCCGCTTTCTTGCACTGGCCCTGATGAACCTTGCAGGCTATTACATCGGACAGAATCGTATGGGAACTTTCGGTTACTTGCAGCCGTGGTGTCTGGTGGAGGATGAGGAAGCCTGCCGCCGTGTGGGATGGCAGACGTGGAACGAGCAGCAGGGGCTGGACATCAACAACAACACCGTGACGCTTTTGTCGGCTCTGATGTGGGGCAACAACATGGCACCTTCGACCATCGACCCTGAGCGTGTGATGCAGCTCATGGCATGGGACATCTCCGAGCGGTGTCAGTTCGCTCTGGGTAGCGGCAAGCAGTTCACCAATCGCGTCATCCTGATGACCGAACCCGTGGCAAATATCCTCAAGGACGGCTATCCCTCCATCAGCCAGTTGGAGGATGTGCTCATCGATGCCTCCCGTCGCTCAGCCTACGAGCGTGCCTTCGCCAACTACTATGCCAACGCAGGCGGCAGAAAGGACGGTGGAGAGCACACCTTCAACCAGTACCTCAGCCACATTATCAGCACAGAAGGCGGCGAGGACACCACGACTCCCGTCTGGTACGACACTCAGGCTGAGACCATTACCACCGTTCCCACTATGGAGCGTGGTGCCACAGCCTTCCTCATCACTGGCGATGCCTCGCGCAACAAGGTGCAAACCATGCCTGGTGGTGGTTTCTCCACCGTCAGCATCGACCTACCCGCCGCCTGGGATTCCCTCATGACCGCCAAGGGATATCCCGCACTAAGCGACATGTACCTCATGTCCACACCTGATGATGACGGAGGCGGGAACACTACCATTAATTCTGCAAGAAACCAAACGAATGCTGGTCGGCCCGTCCGCTCCGAATATTACAATATGCAGGGTCAGCGGAATCCCTATCGCCGTGGAGCCTATATCCGACGTGACACATATAGCAATGGCTCCTCTCAATCGCAGAAGCAAATTGGTCGGTAAGTGCACGACAATATAATATGAAACAGCGAATAATTTTTTTTATTTTATATTCCGTCCGTTCTCAGTGTTTACGAATCACTGAATGCATGCAGGAAAAATCTTGCAGGCCTTTTTTATGACAATTTCCGGTTCGATAATAGGAGGCATCGCTGCCGAAGATTGAACACCATAACAAGAAGAAATGGGCTCCCACGTTGTGCTCCCGTTTCCAGCACCTCTGTGAGGCAATGGATGAAAGGTTCATGACGCGATAATCGAAGTCACGTTACTTATTTCCCCTTCCTGAACTCCCTAGGGTTCATGCCCTTCATCCGGTTGAAGAAGCGGGCGAAGGTGGTGACTTCAGCGAAATGAAGTTGGTCGGAGATCTGGGTAATGCTCAGCGAGGTCTGGCGCAAAAGGAAGGTGGCCTCCATCAGCAGCATCTGATTGATGTAGTCAACAACGGTACGGCCTCCTGATACTTGGCGTACGATGCGCGAGAGGTAGGTGGTGGTGATGCAGAGGCGGTCGGCATAGAAACTGATGTCGTGGTGCTCAGCGAAGTGCTGGGGCAGCAGGCCGAGGAAACCGAGGAAGATTTCTTCAACGCGCTTGGGGAAGCGGTGCTCGCGGATGCTGTGCTGCTGGACGGTGGAGAGGTCGGTTAGGAAGAGGTTGTAGAGCATGCGCAGGCTGTCGTTGGCAAGCGGGAGCCCCATCTGCTGATAATGAATCATCATCTGCATCAGTTCGCGCAGGCGGCGAAAATCGTCGGTTTTCAGTGGCATTACGGGTGAGGTGAGTTCCACAACGGTGAAGTAGGCCGTACGGATGGCATCGCGCACAGTTGGAAGGCTGAGCGTGAAGTGCTCGTCGGCCAGCAGGCAAATGCCGCTGTAGTCACTGGAACTTGCGAGGACGGTAACCTCGAAGCCGGGCGAATAGGTATAGAGGTCGCCCACGTGCAGCGTCAGTTCGCGATTATTATATAATATGGTAACCCAGCCGCGCATGACAATCGTAAAGGTGTAGCATGACAGGAAGCCGTGTGTCTCGTTGGTGCCGAAGGTCCACTCTACATTGGTCTCTATGCAGATAACGTTTCCATCCCACTCTCCCTCGGGCACAGGCAAGCCTCTCAGTTGCCAAAATTCCTTCAGACTGTACATACAAATACTATTTCCCTGGGCAAAGATATGAATAATTTTTAAACTTGTTGATTTCATCGACAATTTTCACGCTTGACAAAGCAAAAAAGGCTTTTTGTTTTGTTCTCGCTTAATCAAATTGTTCCGTTTCGGTCGGTTTTTGTTTCGTTTGGGCTTGTAATTCTATGGAAAAAAGGTCGTAATTTTGCATCCAGATAGCAAAATACTTTAATATTAACCCAAAAACTAATCAGATTATGGACAAGCAAAAATCAATCGAAGCATTGCAGTTCTTCGTAACAGGCCTCTCTGAGGGCGCATTCGTACACAAAGTACAGGGACAGATTTTCAAGGCTCAGGGCTTCACGAAGCTGGGCGAGAAGTACATCGGCCACTACACGGAGGAGATGGAATGGGTAGAGAAGTTCATCGACCGTATACTCGATCTCGGCGGTGAGGTAAAGGTGGAGAAGCACGAGGCACGTGCACTCTGCTACGACCCCGTAGAGTATATCAAGGAGGATTTAAAGATTCAGGAGCCGGGCGTAGAGCTGTTGCGCAAGTGCATGGGTTCGGTATGCGAGGGTCTTGATCAAATAGTCGGTTTGACAAC
>JAFXTC010000025.1 GCA_017525235.1 Bacteroidaceae bacterium
ACTGAGCTATTTCCGCTTTTAAAGTGAAGAGGAGGAGACTCGAACTCCCACGCCTCGCGGCACTACCACCTCAAAGTAGCGCGTCTACCATTCCGCCACCTCTCCAAAAGTTATCTAATGAAAGTGCCCAAAACAGGACTCGAACCTGCACGCCTTGCGGCACACGCACCTGAAACGTGCGCGTCTACCAATTCCGCCACTTGGGCATTCAAAATTTCCGAGCGGAAAACGAGACTCGATGCTGAAAAACCTTGAGCTCGTTTTGCTCTCCGAGCGGAAAACGAGACTCGAACTCGCGACCCCAACCTTGGCAAGGTTGTGCTCTACCAACTGAGCTATTTCCGCAGGGATGATATCTTATTAGACAACTTCAATATTTCAATATAAAACCTTCTTGTTCTTGCCAATTCCCCTGAATTGCGAGTGCAAAATTACAACATTTTAGTCAAACTGCCAAACATTTCTCCAAATTTTTAATCCATTCTATTGCGATAATCTTCATATTCATACTCTCTAAGCACTTCACGTGTACCATCAATGTGTTCAAAAACAATAGAAGGATGCGATATGCCATTAAACATACAGGTCTTAACTGTAGTGTAATGCAACATATCTTCAAAGATAATCTCCTGCCCCACCCGTACAGGTTCTGGGAACTTCCAACTTCCCATATAATCACCACTAAGGCAACTGTTACCACCTAAACGATAAATATTATCTTCAGGCTTCGCTATCTTAACGGCATTAAAAGGCAACGACTCTGCTCCGCGAACAGCTGGCTGATACGGCATCTCAAGGCAATCTGGCATATGACAGGTAAAAGAAACATCAAGAATGGCTGTGCGAATACCGTGATTCTCTACAATATCAACAACATGGGAAACCAACGGACCTGTTTGCCAGGCAAATGCACTTCCTGGTTCTAAAATCACCCTTAGATGTGGGAAACGCTTCTTTAAGGACGGTAATATATTAATAAGGTGTTGCACATTATAGTCTGCACGTGTCATAAGGTGCCCACCACCAAGATTTAACCATTTTATCTGATTGAACCAACGGCCGAATTTCTCCTCAAGATGCGAAAGGGTATGTTCTAACGCTTCTGCCGAACTCTCACAATGACAATGGCAGTGAAACCCCTCGATACCTTCAGGCAGCGTTTCCGGAAGTTGTTCCGCCAAAACACCAAATCTGCTTCCTGGTGCACAAGGATTATATAGTTCTGTCTCTATCTCGCTATACTCAGGATTTACTCTTATACCAACACTTATCTCATGCACGTGGTATGATTTAACCAGAGGCATAAAACGTTGATACTGAGAAAGAGAATTAAATGTAATATGTCCGCTGCAATCAAGAATGGTCTGAAAATCATCTTCTGTATAGGCAGGACTATATGTATGAGCCAGACTCCCAAACTCACGATGAGAAAGCAAAGCTTCGTTGACACTGCTTGCTGTTGTATGCTTGATATATTCCTTAATAACAGGAAATGTCTTCCATAATGCATAAGCCTTGAATGCCAATATTATCTCAACGCCAGCACTATCAGCAACATGCTTTATGAGTTCCAGATTACGCCTAAGCAACCGTTCTTCTAAAAGATAATAAGGTTTCATCAATATACGAATCTAACGTTATCAATCCAGAGTGTATTCCCTTCTGTACCAACATACGCCCCACCATAACTACTGTCAAACTTAACAATTATGTGTGTTGGGGTTTCGCTGGCATCGGCCCAGCCTTCTTCCTGAATGGGCACATTCTTACCATGGCTGTTGATGGCATGATAGGTCCGCTCACCTGTTACCATCCCCATCCAATCACGATAATAGCTTTCTTTACTTATGTCACCATAGTGAATGGGAAACTCCTTTCCTTCTACCCAACCGTTCGTGGTCTTGTCAAAACGCATCCTCATCGTACCAACTCGAAGAGCGTGGATATTTCCATCTGTATCTTCCCAGCGTTTCTGCAAAAGGCATACACATTCTCCCATATCCTTCCCCTCAATAACTTTGGTCTTGCTGAATCCCGTTTCCTTAATGCGAGTGTTAGTGCCAGGATTGTAATATTTATAGTCAAACTTAATTGCCTTTGGGCGTTTTGTAAAGGGAACACCGACGTTAATCTTCGACATTGGATTAGATGAACTGGTAATAGGCTCAATTACATTCCCAGTAAAAATACAACCGCCCGCAAGAACGCTGATATTGACAACACCAATTGCCTTACATTTTACAATCTGTGTACATAACTTTGCACACTTACCATTTCCGTGCGTGTCAGGATACACACTTGCATTTGTCTTAACTACTCCGCAAACCTTTGCATAGACGTTGCTGTTTGCCCAAGGACATCCGCCTTGATTGGTAAATGCTTTGGCTCCATTAAATTTACCAGACGGCCCAACTTCATATAACGTACGTGTATTTCCTCCAACCAAGACACTTTCTTTTATATAACGACTAATCCAAGTATCAAAATGACTGAAACTGAGTTGTCCATCCTCAGAATAGGCATTTGATGCTATGGCGCACATCAATAAAAGTATAATATAAACATTCTTCATCCAACAGGAAATCATTCAAACAGAACGCAAAGTTACACAATTTACACGTAATCTATTGCACAAAACACAAAAAAGGAGTATTTTTGTCAAATTATAGAACAGAAATCACAATCATGAGCATGGATTCAAGAGTATTGACAGCTGATATGCGACTGTTGGAGATACTTTCACAAACATTCCCCAACAGCAGTAGTGCAAGTTCAGAAATCATCAACTTGGAGGCTATTCTAAACCTTCCAAAAGGAACAGAGCACTTTGTTGCCGATGTACACGGTGAGAACGAGGCATTCTTGCATATTCTGCGTAATGCAAGCGGAAATATTAAGCGTAAGGTAAAAGAGCTTTACAACGAGTCACTTTCTGAAAAGGAGATTCGCGAACTCTGCACCCTTATATACTATCCGGAAAAGAAGCTGGAAATGATAAAGGAGAAAGCCGATGATGACCTTACGCAATACTATGCCGTTACACTCTACCGACTCATTCAGGTATGCCAGTCTGTCAGCAGCAAGTACACACGAAGCAAAGTACGCAAGGCACTTCCCCGGCAGTTTGCCTATATCATAGAGGAGTTAATGCATGAAAGCCCAATAGATGACGACAAGGAAGCCTATTTCGAGAGAATCATTGAGACAATCATACAAACGGGACAGGCTCAAAACTTCATCATTGCCATTTGTAATGTAATTCAAAGACTGAGCATCGATCAACTTCATATCCTTGGAGATATTTTTGACAGAGGTTCTGGGGCACATATCATTATGGATTATTTGCTAACGCGCGAGAACTTTGATATTCAATGGGGAAACCACGATGCACTGTGGATGGGAGCTGCAGCTGGATGCGACCCGTGCATAGCTACCGTTCTGAGATTATCACTAAGATTCGGAAATATGGCCACCCTTGAAGATGGATACGGCATAAACCTCTTGCCTTTGGCAACCTTTGCCATGGAGTTCTATGCACAGGATCCCTGTAAGGAATTTATTCCCCATACCGAAAAACCGTTAGATGAGAAAACCTGCCGCCTGATAGCACAAATGCACAAGGCGATAAGCATCATTCAATTTAAGCTTGAAGCACTGACCAGACTAGAACATCCCGAGTGGAAAATGAACAGTCAGGGTACACTGGAAAACATCGATTTCGAACGTGGCGTATACATGTTAGACGGAAAAGCATACGAATTGAAAGATTGCCTTTTCCCAACGGTTGATCCTGCCAACCCGTACATGCTGACACCCGAGGAAAGAGATCTCGTAAACAAATTACATCACTCTTTCCGCATATCAGAAAAATTACAGAAACACATCCGCTGTCTGCTTTCACATGGCTGTATGTATGGCATCTTTAATGGCAATCTGCTCTTCCACGCCTCTATTCCACTCAACGAAGACGGAAGTCTTAAAGAGGTTGAACTCAATGGAAAAATGTATAAGGGTAAAGAGTTGATGTATCATATAGGCATGTATATCCGAACAGCTTTTCAAAATGATGTCCCCAAGCCTGAACGACAAAAGGCAAGAGATTATTTCTGGTACCTGTGGTGCGGCCCAGACAGTCCGCTTTTCGACAAGGACAAGATGACAACCTTTGAACGCTATTTCCTGTCAGACAAATCCCTTCACAACGAGGAAAAGGGGAATTATTTCAAGTTACGCGAGAAACCAGAAATCTGCGACAGCATACTGGATGCCTTTGGAGTCAAAGGTAACAACCGCCATATCATCAACGGTCACGTGCCGGTTCATGCATCCCAGGGCGAGAACCCCATAAAGGCAGGAGGGCGCCTGATGGTTATTGATGGTGGATTTGCCAAGGCATATCACAAAACTACGGGCATCGCAGGCTATACGTTGGTTTATCATAGCCGTGGATTCCAGTTGATACAGCACGAGCCGTTTACCAGCACGCGTGAGGCTATTAATAACGAGACCGACATTAAGAGTAGTACTCAAATCGAGGTAATGACTGGCAGAAGACTTCGCGTTCGCGATACCGACAAGGGCGAGATTATACAGCGCCAGATTCAGGAGTTACGCGAACTGCTTTATGCCTACCAGCATGGCATCATCAAAGAAAAATAAATTAACGATGCTCCAACAAAACCACATTCTCAACATGCTGTGTATGCGGGAACATATCTACAGGCTGAATCCTTGTTACACGGTATGACACATCCAATAGTTGGAGGTCACGTGCTTGCGTTGCCGGGTTACAACTTACGTAAACAATACGCTTAGGTTCAGCAAATAAGATGGTATTAATAACATCCTGATACATACCGGCACGCGGGGGATCTGTAATGATGACATCAGGCTTGCCATGTTCATCAATAAAATCACGATTCAGAATATCCTTCATGTCACCGGCATAGAATAATGTATTATTGATATTGTTGATGTCGGAGTTAACCTTTGCATCTTCAATCGCCTCTGGTACGTACTCTATACCAATCACCTTTTTTGCTTGTCTGGCAACAAAGTTGGCAATTGTTCCCGTACCTGTATATAAGTCGTAAACCAGCTCGTTACCTGTAAGGCCGGCAAACTCTCTTGCTACCTTATATAATATATAGGCCTGCTCCGTGTTGGTTTGATAAAAACTCTTAGGTCCTACCTTGAAACGTAAATCCTCCATCAGCTCGTAGATATGGTCAGAGCCACAGAAGCATTTAACATCTAAATCGCCAAATGTATCATTACACTTGGGATTATACACATACATCAGACTGGAGATTTGAGGAAATTGTATGTGTATCGACTCAAGCAGTTTCATAGCTTCCTCCTTATCGAAAAGGCTTTCTGAGAGAACCTCCTCCTGAGCAGCATCTTTGTTTGCCTCAACATGTGCCGTGGGACCAAACTGCACCGTAACCATCCATTCCCCTGAAAGAGAATTTCTCAACACGATACCACGCAAGAAACCCTGTTGAGCCCTAAGGTCATAGAAGGTAAGATTGTTGGTACGTGCATACTCATAAAGCCAGTTCCTGATTTCGTTGTTCAAATTATCCATTAACCAACATTTATGAATCGGCAAAACCTTATCGAAAGCACCACTGATATGGAAACCTATTCCCGGTTCAAAAGGAACACCCTCACGCATCTGCTTTTCGGTCAACCACTGTTTATTGCTGCAGGCAAAATCCAGTTTGTTCCTGTATTCTTGTGTTTTCTTACTGCCTATAATCGGAGAGCACTCGGGCAATTCAACCTTTCCTATGCGAGTAAGGTTATCCATCACCTGTTTCTGCTTGTATCTAATCTGCTCTTCATATGGCAGGCATTGCCATTTACATCCTCCACAAACACCAAAATGTTCACAAAAGGGTTCTGCTCTTTTATCGCTATATTTATGAAATTTCACTGCTATCGCTTCAGCATAATGATGTTTCTTACGGGTAACCTTCAAGTCAACAATATCCCCCGGTACAACATAAGGAACAAAGACCACCAATTCGTCTATTCTTACTAACGCCTTACCCTCTGCGGCAACATCCTGAATCTCTATATTTTCATATATTGGTAACTGCTTCTTTTTCCTTGTCATAATACGCTATCAGATAAAGTTTGTGCAAATTTATGGAATAAATCAACAAAAAACATCATTTTCTTTGGATTAATAAGGAATTTGGTCTATATTTGCAAAAAACAATGAAATAAACAAATATAATATTTTATTATTATGAGTCAAAAACGTGTTTACACCTTTGGTAATGGACAAGCCGAAGGTAATGCCCAGATGCGTGAAGTTCTGGGTGGCAAGGGTGCGAACCTTGCCGAAATGAATCATATTGGAGTTCCTGTACCTCCAGGTTTTACGATTACCACTGACACTTGTAATGAATATTACAAGGTTGGACAGGAGAAAATCGTAGAACTATTGCAGGATGATGTTAATGCGGCTGTTGCACACACAGAAAATCTGATGAAGTGCAAGTTTGGAGACCCCAACAATCCCCTTTTGGTTTCTGTACGTTCTGGTGCCCGCGCATCTATGCCAGGTATGATGGATACCATCCTTAATCTTGGTTTGAACGACGAAGTAGCAGAGGGAATGGTTAAGAAGACCGGAAATCCCCACTTCGTATACGACAGCTATCGCCGTTTCGTGCAGATGTACGGTGATGTTGTTTTAGGTTTGAAGCCTGTTAACAAGGAAGATATCGATCCATTCGAGGCTATTATTGAAAAGGTAAAAGAAGAGCAAGGTGTTGTTCTCGACAAGGACCTTTCTGTAGAATCACTGAAGAAGTTGGTTGAACTCTTCAAGGCTGCTATCAAGGAGCAGACCGGCCAGGACTTCCCCACCGATCCAAAGGAACAGCTTTGGGGTGCTATCTGCGCTGTATTCCGTAGCTGGATGAACGAGCGCGCTATCCTCTATCGTAAGATGGAAGGTATACCCGATGAATGGGGTACCGCTGTTTCTGTAATGGCAATGGTATTCGGTAACATGGGCGACACCTCTGCAACTGGTGTATGCTTTAGCCGTGATGCTGGTAATGGTGAGAACCTCTTCAATGGCGAGTACCTGATTAATGCTCAGGGCGAGGATGTTGTTGCAGGTATCCGTACACCTCAGCAGATTACCAAGATTGGTTCACAGCGTTGGGCTGAGCGTGCCGGTATCTCTGAGGCTGAGCGTGTAGCCAAGTATCCTTCTATGGAAGAGGCTATGCCAGAACTGTATAAGGAGTTGGATGCGCTACAGGACAAGCTAGAAAAGCACTATCGTGATATGCAGGATATGGAGTTTACCGTTCAGGAAGGCAAGCTGTGGTTCCTCCAGACACGTAATGGTAAGCGTACCGGTACTGCCATGGTAAAGATTGCTATGGATCTGTTGCGTGAAGGCATGATTGACGAGAAGACAGCTATCTTGCGTTGTGAGCCTCAGAAGCTTGACGAGCTGTTGCATCCCGTATTCGATAAAGATGCGCTGAAGAAAGCGAAGCCCATCACTCAGGGTCTGCCTGCTTCTCCCGGTGCTGCCTGCGGTCAGATTGTATTCCATGCCGATGATGCAGAAGCATGGCATGCTGATGGTCACAAGGTTATCATGGTACGTATTGAGACATCTCCGGAGGACCTCGCTGGTATGTCTGCAGCAGAGGGTATCCTCACAGCCCGTGGTGGTATGACCTCTCACGCTGCCGTTGTTGCCCGTGGTATGGGTAAGTGCTGCGTATCTGGTGCTGGGGCCATAAATGTCAACTACAAGACAAAGACTGTAGAGATTGAAGGCGTTGTATATAAGGAGGGTGACTACATCTCTCTGAACGGCACAACCGGTCAGGTATTTGCCGGTGAGATTCCCACCAAGGCAGCTGAGCTGAGTGGTGACTTCAAGGAGTTGATGGATCTCTGCGACAAGTACACGAAGATGGAAGTTCGTACCAATGCCGATACACCACACGATGCTCAGGTTGCACGCGCATTCGGTGCCAAGGGTATTGGTCTTACACGTACAGAGCACATGTTCTTCGACGGACAGAAGATTATTGCTATGCGTGAGATGATTTTGGCAGACACTGTAGAGGGTCGCGAGAAGGCTTTGGCTAAGCTCCTCCCCTACCAGAAGGCTGACTTCTACGGAATCTTGAAGGCTATGGACGGTCTGCATGTCAACATTCGTTTGCTTGATCCTCCATTGCACGAGTTTGTGCCACATGACAATGCCGGTCAGGAGACTATGGCAAAAGAGATGGGCGTAACTGTTGATGAGATTCGCAAGCGCGTGAACTCACTGGCAGAGAACAACCCCATGCTCGGTCACCGTGGATGTCGTTTGGGTATCACCTTCCCCGAAATTACAGCTATGCAGACACGTGCCATCCTTGGCGCTGCTTGCCAGTTGAAGAAGGAGGGCTTTGATCCTCACCCCGAAATTATGGTTCCTCTTATTGGTATTCTCTATGAGCTCAAGCAGCAGAAGGATATCATCAAGGCTGTTGCAGAAGAGGTATTCGCTGAAGAGGGTGTACGCATCGACTTTGAAATTGGTACCATGATTGAGATTCCTCGTGCAGCTCTTACCGCAGATAAGATTGCCAAGGAGGCAGAGTACTTCTCATTCGGAACAAACGACCTCACACAGATGACCTTCGGTTATTCACGTGACGACATTGCAAGCTTCTTGCCCGCATATCTTGAGAAGAAGATTCTGAAGGTTGACCCATTCCAGGTTCTCGACCAGAATGGTGTAGGTCAACTCATTAAGATGGCAGTTGAGAACGGTCGTGCTGTTCGCCCCAACCTGCGTACCGGTATCTGCGGTGAGCACGGTGGTGAGCCCAGCTCAGTTAAGTTCTGCGCAAAGGTTGGCATGAACTACACTTCATGTTCACCCTTCAGAGTACCTATAGCAAGACTCGCAGCCGCACAGGCTGCCGTTGAGGAGTAATTATCACACTGATATAAATTTAAGGGACCTGTCCGCTTGGGCAGGTCCCTTTTTTATTGTATTTGCTAAATATACTTTATTTCGGTTGAAGACTCAGACGGTACTCGATGGGCGACTGGCCAAGATGTTTGGTGCAGTAGCGGCTGAAGTAAGAGAGTGACGTGAAGTTCATCAGGTCGGCTATCTGGGTGAGGGACAGGCGTTCGTCATTCAGATAGTCTTTTAATATGGGAATAGAATGACGGTCGATGTATGAAGTGACACTGTGTCCTGTCACCCGTTTAATGGTGGCAGAAAGATACTTGGGCGATACGTTCAGACGCTCGGCATAGTAGCTCACATCACGCTCCGTTCGGCTGATGCCTGTAGCCAGCAGTGCCATTAGTTGTTTCACAATGTAGGTTGTGCGGTCTGTATGCGAGTCTGTGGATTCTCGTTGGGCATGGGCCTCGAAGATGTCGTACATCATCGTCAGGCAGAGGCTGCCCATCAGTTCGCGATAGAACTGCAAATGGCGGTCGTCCATGCGGTCAGGAACTTCTGCGACCCACAGTTTGTGAAGTATCTGATAGAAAATTACGATTAAAGACTTTTGGAAAGTTAAAGTGCTTAAGAAGTTTTGACACAGCCTCATGAATATCTGGTGTTGGAATGATTGAATCGTTCACCTACAAATCCCTGACAGACTTGACCGGCGATGAGGTCGAAGTGCTGGAAGACGGGCGGGGTAGGC